>CAJXRZ010000001.1 GCA_913060515.1 uncultured Pseudomonadota bacterium
CAAGAAGAGATCACACGTTCAGCCCACGGGATCAACACCTTTGCGGGACTCAGTAAGACCGCACTGAGCTCCTACCTGTCCAGCAGTGCTGTGGGTGGGTTCGGACATGACCTGGCTCAGATCAGTGTTCGGTTAGGCCCTGCACCCACGATGACACACAATGTCTTGTTTTTGGAGGCAACTGGAGACGAGCGATACTCCGGCGTGCACATCGGGGGGGGGACCAGTATTGTTGTGCTTCCCATAGACGGCGATGGTGAGATTGACCTTCCTGAGGTGGAGTACAAGTCGACACTTGTTCATGAAATGGCGCATTGGTATTTCCATGAGTCCTTGAGATTCGATGGCGATACCATTTGGATTCAGGAGGGGTTGGCGACCCTGGTCGAGGTCGACATATACCCCGACGGCTCGTCGTCGGAGAAACTGCAAGAGGGGTTTGAGAGTCTCTATACTGATCTGTTGTCCTTTGATAGAATGGATGCACTAAGCAAGTACAAGCAGGAAGATGGTTACACCATTGGCTCTTTCGTTCTGAGTCAGGCACTTTGGTTGTCGCATGCACGAGGAATTGGTTCGTCGTCGTTCTGGCAGATGCTGGAGAGCTTTGTGACAAACGCAGGGTACGGTGGCGTCTTGGACAGTGCGGGGCTGAAAGCAGGATTCGATTCGTTGTTGCCAAGTGATCCTTCGCTGCCTACGCCAAGATTGAGCTTCTATGACGAGTGGATTGCGCGGAGCACATTTGGGCTTCCGCTTTTGGGTTTCACAGAGAAGGCAGAGGACGGCAGTGGGGGGTGGACCTTGAGGGTCGAGCAGGTCCAAGTTTCCATGGATCCTTTATGGATGCCCTATACGAATGTTCCTTATGGGTTGGGATGTGGGTCCGCGGACGATATGGCAGTGAGGCCCTTCTCGGAGTGTGTAGCCAATGGCACTTTTGACGTGCTGGACTATACGCAGGCTTCGGAAGTCAAGGAGGTTTACGTGGATCATGTGCTGACGTCTGTGCCCACATCCAGCACCGAGACTCCGATGGTCGGGTTGTTCCGTTTAGGGAATCTGCGACCGTCTTCATCTGTAGGTAATGCAGACTTTCGCCAGACTACGACATCTGTGATATACTTCTTGTTGTGTGAAGCAGGTTCAACTGCGTCCGAGTGTGTTGATGATCGCGATATAGATGGTCAGCCTTACGCTAATGACTGTGACTATGGGAATGCACTTGTTTTCCCGTTCCAGAAAGCTGCTGGGGAATCACCCTCGGTTGGCTCAATTGACTACAATTGTGACGGGTGGGTTTTCTGATGAAGCGTTTCGTGTTCGGAGTCTCTGCGGTTCTTGTTTGTGTCTTAACGCTTGCTGGAGTTGGCGAACTTGTAGGCGATGTTACTGCGCAGGTTCCTGGGCCCCAAGCATCATTGGTTCAAGCTTGTGCTCAAGGTGAGAGTTTGCGCTTTTCGGTGTCTGTTCGAGCTTACTCTCCCCGCGAGGACTTAGGTGACTACATACTACGTGCTAATCAAGAGGGAGACTGGCAGCTTGATTCATTGACGCGTGGGCATAGGCGATTTTTTTTCGATGGCAGTCAGTATCTTGCATCCGACTCCGTCGAACCGAACCCCGTGGTATCCATCGCACCGAGTCTTGTTGTTATGACGGATGTTCTGTCTCAGTGTAGATCTGGCTTTGTTGGCGGCGAATGGCTCCCAATCGACCCTTGGGAAGATGGGTTCGCCGAAGTTCGACCTGCCGCTGTGACGGAGTGGATGAAGTTTGTCGTTCCTCCGTTGCCCGGTGTGGCTACAGTTCCCGAAGCTTATGTGGAATTTGCGAGGTCGGGCCTTCCGGTGACAGTGGTCTTGAAGCAGGTAGACACATGGATAGAGGTCAAGCTCTGGGATGTCGACTTAGCCGTTGTTGATCCGTTCGTAGACTTCTCCCCCGTTTATCCGTTGGGAGGCCCCTCCGATCGCGGCTCCTCTGGGTATAGTTGTGGGACTAACTAGAGGACTTGACCGTGTTTTGGCCATTGCTCAGCTTGGGATGTGTGGACGTTGGGTCAGGAGCGGCCGATAGTGGTGCTGAGATAGGTCAACACCGGTGGGTAGAGCTTTCGATTTCGGCGCGCAGTATATGCGCGATGTCCAATTTGGGTTTTGTCTATTGCATTGGTGATGTGTACTCTAGCCTTGATGGAGTGGGGTGGTCGGATATCGATGCAACTTTCGCCGTTCAATGTGGGATTCGAGAGACGGAGATGCAGTGTTCCGGAGACTCGTTCGACTACGTTGACTTGGAGGTCATTCCTTTTCGTCTGTCGATGAATGATGGTGGTGGGCGAGGTTGTGCCTGGGCCGAATCGGGGGAAGTCGAGTGTTTTGGTCATGACATCTTTGGTGAAGGGAATCCCCCTGGGGGTTTACGAGCGTCTGAAGTCTCTAGTGGTTCCTATTTTTCGTGCGCGATCGATTTTGGTCGGGAGTTGAGTTGTTGGGGACAACTCTCGGAAGCTCCTCCTACAGGGAGGGACTGGGAGGAACTCGCATGTTCTGTTGCGGACTGTTGTGCGATTCGTTCCTCTGGAGAATTGGAGTGCTGGGGGGGAAACTATGAGAAAGTCCATGATTCACCTGATGGAGAATTCGTCCGCTTGGGTGGCGGAGAGGGAACGTTCTGCGCCCTTGAATCCTCTGGCACAGTCAGGTGTTGGGGCAACTTAGCGCCCGACGTTCCTGAGGGGCTGCCTCTTCTCGTCGACGTCGATGTCAGCCGCCGTGATCGCACGGTCTGCGGCATCACGCTGGAGGATACGGTGGTCTGCTTCGGAAACGACGACTTCGGCGGCGCTGGATTCCCCAGCGCCGCCGAAGTGACTGCTCTTTGAAGGAGACAGCGCTACACTCTCCCCATGCTCCACCTCCTGGCCACCCTCCTCCTCGGCGCCATCACCCCCGCCCAGACCCAAGCCCGCGCCAAGACGCTGCGGGCCATCGAGCACGCCCGGGGCTTGGAGGCGTGGTGCGCCAAGGCCCAAGGCGACGGCCGACCGGGCTACCTGGCGCCGGCCCGCAGTGAGCTGGCTGGCCTGAACAAGGACCTGGAGCGCTTGGAGGGCTTGGTGGCTCAGCTGGAGGCCGCCGGGCCGACGCTGGACCCACAGGAAAGCCCGTGACCGGAGAGCGCCACCCCCTCTGGCGCTTCCTACCCCTGGCCTTGATCGTGGCGGGCATAGGAGGTGGATTGGGGGTGTGGATCGATGCCAGTCGTACACCGTCGCCTTCAGCTACACCGGAACTCAACGGGCCTCTGAACAGCCCCGAGCTGAGCGAAGGCAGCCAGCGGGACTTGGATCAAGAGACGGCCAAAGCGGTCATCGTAGGCTTGAAGGCGCTGACCCGCATGCGGCTGGCTGAGACCCCTGCCCGGAACGAGGCCATGGGTGTGCTGACCAACCTCCAGCTCGCAAGAGAAGAGCAGCTCATCAACTCCGAGGGCTCCGCTCTGGCGTTGCCGCTCTGTCCCGCTGGGCCCTTGCAGCCAGGCGGCCAGCCTTGGTCGCAGGCCTGTACTCAGGCGTGGGCGCCCTTCGGTTGGACACCGGATCGCCGCGGTACGGGCAGCAAAGAGCCCCCGCCGCGCATGCTCTGTCGCTACATGGTGCAGCCCGATGCCCAAGGAAGCATGCAGGCCTTTGCGCTCTGTGATGAGTTCAACGACGGCAAGGTGGAGCTGTATCAGGTGCTCGGGCACGGCCAGATTGAAGAGGTGGAGGAGCCGGAACTTTCGCCCTTCTGGGGGGATCTGAACCCGGGCGAGGTGGCCTCGACAGGGGACTAGCTGTTCAGCTCGTCGTAGCGCAGCTGATAGGCCCGGGACCTAAAGGCCATGACCAGGGGCTGATCCTCGGCCTCCCACTCCTTCTCCAATGCGATGCCGTCGTCGTGTTCGGGGCACTGGGGCACCTTGTACTTGTAGGTCGTGACCTTGCCGCCCACACCCAGGGCGGCTCCGGCAGAGACATCGGCCAACTCGATCTCGACGAGCTCGGCTTTGGCATCGCAGATGGGACAGGCCAGGTGGTCCAGCTCGTTCCGTGGCCAGCGCAGGGTCTCGGGGTTCATGGGGCTGATGAAGGCCGCGGTCTCGGCGACGTGGTCATCGCCGACCAGCTCCATGCTGTCTTTGCCGTGGCTGTAGCTCTGGCACTTGCCGCAGCGGTGCAGGAAGGTGTCGCCGAACTCACCCAGCTGCATGGGCGCTCCACAAGAGGGGCAGTCGGCCATGGCAAAGCCGCCCTTCTTGAAGGTCATGGCCAGGCCGCCCAGGGAGCCGAGGGCCAAGACCCCGGACCAGAACATGCCCACGAACTGCCAGTCAAAGGCAAAGCCTGCGCCGAGCAGCGCTACGCCGATGCTGCCCATCACCCCCATGGAGATGCGGGCCTTCTTGGTCTTGTCGGTGTCGATGGTGACGGGGGTGCTCATGGCGATCCTTTTGCGGGCGGTGTGTGGTGCTGGATGCTGGGGGTCTCAGAAGTCCCGAACCAGTGTAAGTGGTCCGGTGCCGTAGCAGTCCGGATCGTCCTTCTCGAAGGTGTAGGTCCCGACTCCTTCTTCGTACAGCCCACTGAAGGTGCCCTTCGCGGTGGCTTCGAGCGCGCTGGACTTGCAGGTGTACTCGCCGGTGGTGCCCACGCCATCGCAGGTCCACAGGCGCTGTCCGTCGTCTCTGCTGTCCAAGTCAAAGTACCAGCTGTTGCCCTCGTCGACGCAGGTCATGTCCAGCTCTTGTTCCCTGAAGTAGCAGCCGGATTCGGTAGCCTCAAAGACGGCATCCCAGCGGCCGCTCTTGGGACAGAGCTCCACGTCGCCGCAGGCCGGCTCGTGGGGGTTCTCGTCGAAGAGTTCATCGTGCTCATTGCCACAGACCAGCTCGCAGCGCTCCACCTCGCCGTTCTGCCAGCAGCTGCCAAGCAGGCCATATTCGGCCTCCTTCTGGGCCAGGCTGTTGGGCTCGGTGGCCGCCAAGCAGTCCAGGTAGTCCTGGCAGATTGTGGAGTCGACCTGGATGGGGCCGTCCTCGGTGGTGCTGTCGCTGCCTGTCTCGGTTGTCCCCTGATCCGTGGCCGCGGAGCCGCCGCAGGCGATGGAGAGGAGGGCTGAGACCACCAAAGAGACTTGAAGGCTCTTGCGCATTGTTGAACTCCGTGTGAACGACGTTCATACCCGTGCCCAGCCCCATCTGCGGGCCTTGTTACATCTGTGACAGCGCCCAGTCCAGGTGATGCCAGAGCACCTTGAACTCCATGCTGGGGGGATGGGCCTCTCGTTCGGCCTGAATGCGCTCACTGGCAGAGGGGTCTCCCAAGAGCAGGTCCATGCCCGCGTGGGCGAGGGCTTGGTAGGCCTTGAGGGAGGCCATCTGTGTCTCGGGTGCCAAAGCACGCTCTGCCTTGGCCGCGTCCGTCTCGTCCAGCCTCAACAAGGTGAGCAGCCGGATGGCGTGTCGCAGGGTGCGCAGCACCGGGCTCCCGCTCATATCCAGCCCTTCCATGTCGTCCAGGCTGGCGCGGTGCTGGCCCTCGTAGCCTTTGATCATGCCCCGGTAGACCCGGGCCGTTCGGCCCCGCTCTGGTCTGGCCAGGGCGGTGGCGTTCACGATGCTGGTGCTCAGGGAAGCAATGGCAGCACTTGAATCGCCTTGTAGAAACTGGATTCGTGCCCGGTTGATATGCAGGATGTTCAGCTTGTCGGGGCGGCCCAGTGCCCGCCATGTGGTGTCGGCTTGGGCGAGCAGTTCATTGGCTTGCTGCAGTCGGTCTCGGCCCAAGGCCAGGCTGGCCCCTTGCTGCAGCAGGATCCCGCGGCCCTCCCACTCACCGGCAGGCAAGCAGAGCTCAATGGCCTGGGTCAGCAAGGCATCGGCGCCATCCAGATTGCCCGTCCAGGTGTACATGGCGGAGAGGTGGCTGGCGGCAAGCGCCGCTAAGCGCAGCGCGCCTTGTCGATTGGCTTGGGCCCAGGCGGCTTCCAGGGCGGTGACCGCCTTTGGCGCGGCCGACCTGCGCAGACGGTTGGCTCGGTTGATGCTCCAGGACAGACGCCGATTGGGCGGCAGGTCCAAGGCCTCAGCCCGGGCGTCCATCTCTGCGGCCGCGGCTTCTTGGTCCAGGTCGCTCAAGGCATAGGCCAAGGCGTCGAGCAGGCAGAGCCTTGTGAAGGGGTCTGGATCCAGTGTCAGGCCTTGCTCCGCAGTCTGCCGGGCCGTCTCAAACTCACCCAGAGTGCGCTGAAGTCGACTGATCTCCAAAGCCAGCTCGCCATGTTCGGGCGGGCGCCCGGCCAGGGACTTGTGCAGGATGCGCAACAGAGTCACCGGTGCCAGGGTGCTCTGCACGGCGGCGGCCCAGCGGGCTAGGCAGAGCTGCTGCTTGGGGCCGGCTATCTGGGCTGCGTGAAGCAGGTTCGGTGCGTCCGCTAACAGTGTGGCCCGAGCCTCTTCCCCCATTGGGCCATGCCAGTCCTGAAGCTGTTTGCTGGCCCAGGCTGCCATGTGTTCCTGGAAGTCCTGCGGGTCCTGAGGCGGGCCCACGCGCAGGGCAAAGGGCGCGATGGGAAAGGGGACCTTCAAGCGTCGGGCGGTGTTGCTGCTCTCAATCTGGACCAGTGCGTGACGGAGCAAGCCTTGGACCGCGGAGAGGGTCTCGGGACCCGCCCAGTGTTCCAGGGCCTCCAGGGTCATGCCGGCTGGCGCAAACGAGGCCATTGTCAGCACGCGTTGCTCTTGAGGATTCAAGAGCTGCCAGGAGGCATCCACCGCGCTGTCCAGACTGCGCTGCCCAGCGCCAAAGGCGTCCCCTTGGGCGTTGAGGCGCGCGAGCACAGCCCGGGGGCCCATCAAGAGACAGGGCTCTTTGGCCAGAGAGAGGGCCAGTGGGTTGTGGTCCAAGGCCTCGGCCAGATCCGCGTACTCCGCTCCGGTTCCGCCCAGCAGGGTGCAGGCCTGGGAGCTGGTCAGGCCGGGGACGGGGTGCAGGTGTTCGTGGGGCAGGTCCAAGGCCAGCCTGGAGGTGCAGACCACGCGGAGTTGGGGGGCTTGCTCTGCCCACTCCAGCAGCAGCTCGGCGAGCTGGCCCACATGGGCTTGGGCGTTGTCGAGCACCACCAAGGGCTTGGGCAGCACGGACCAGGCCTGCGTGAGGGACGCGCGCAGTCCAAAGGCCGCCGAGAGCGTCGCGTCCAAGTCTGCGCCGGCCTGCGAGAGATCCGCCCAGAGCAGGGTGCCTTGATGGTGATGGGCCAGAGCCCGGGCGAGCTGGCTCTTGCCGACGCCTGGTGGGCCGGTCAATGTGAGCAACCTGGCCTTGCTTGCGCGCAGAGTAGCCAGCAGCTCCTCTCGGCCCAGCAGTGCAGGCGCGGGCGTAGTGGTGGCACGCGGAAGTACGGGCTTGATCCCCTCCAGGCGATAGCCGGCGCCGTGTACGGTGAGGAGGTGTACCGGATCGGAGGGCTTGACCTCCAGCTTCTTGCGAAGGCGGCGCACCGTGGCGTCGACGGTGCGACTGATGACTTGGGCATCGTAGTGCCAGACCTTCTCCAGCAGCTCGTCCCGGGAGACGGCTTGGCCGGCGCGCTCGGCCAGGTAGTTGAAACAGGCCAGCTCTTTGGCGCTCAGGGCGTCTACGCTCTCGAGGCCCTGGACCCGCCCGGAGAGAAGGTCGACCGTGCAGCCTGTGAGCTGCACTTGGGTGGGGAGCGGGTTCATGAGGGACGCTATCGGGAAATCTGCTCCCCTGCTTTGAATGACGCGGCTCTTACTTCGTACGGATGCCTGACGGTCGGCGGTGCCTATGTTGGGCAGCAGCACGGACGGGTGTTGTAGCCGTCGGCCGTCGATTCCTGCCCTGGGTTCCACCGGAACGGGTCTATGCCAGGACCTGAAACAGACCGTAGCCGATCAGCCCCAGTCCTCCGCCGCGGATGACCCAGCTAAGGGCCTTGACGCCGACCCCATCTGGGGCCATACCAAGCTTGGAGGACTGCTTTTCGGCTTGGCTCTTCGAGATCAGGAGGCTCACGCCGCCAGCGACCATCGTCATGACGGGGATGGTCATGGGGGTGCCATCCGAGGTGGTCATCTCGCCCAGTCCAGCCATGGCCACTGTGGTCCACAAAGTCACGAGCATCATTCTCTCTCCGGGTTGTTCCTCGGAGATAGCGCCCGCATCTGAGTGCGCGTAGGGCTTGGGACATCACGGTAAGGAATCGGGTAGACCCCAGCGCTGGCCAGCTCTGTGGAGGACCGGGCGATTGCTGGATCGCGGTGCCGCAGGCCCGCCTACTGAATCTCCAGCTCCATCAAGGACAGGTAGGCGTAGCGCCCGCTCTCGATCTCCACGTCCAAGTGCAAGGCCCCCCACGCATCGGGTGCCAGCTCGCTGAAGACCACCACCGTGTCGTTGTTGCCAGTGCTGTCCTGGCCGGCCCCTGTGCCGGTGGTCTGTAGGCTTTGGCTCTGCTCCCCCACGCTGTATCGGGTCACGCGCGCCTCCTCGCTCTCTCGTGAGGCGAAGAGCCGCAGGGTGTAGCGCTGCTCGGGATCCAGGCCCTGCCAGCTGATGGCCCCAGGGTTGTCCAGTGTGTCGATGTAGAAGTAGTCCCCGGTGGCTTGAGGCACGGCCAAGGTGCCCAGCAGAGCGCCGTCGGGCTCGGTCAGTCCGCCATTGAGCTTGCCGTTGCTGCGAAAGCCCCCGGCGATGACCACGCCCATGCCTGTTGGCAGGCCCTGGGTGCTGACAAGCCCGTCCAAGTGCTCCCCGGCCAGGATCTGCTCGTTCCCTTCGGCGGGGTGCCAGGCGTTCCACTGGATGCCGAAGTCGTCCACGTCTGCCCGGTCGCCGTCCTCTGGGTTGCTGGGGCCCAGGTCGACCCGAATGAAGGTGCCGGACGCCGGGTGCTGGGGGTTGTCCGGCAGGCTGCGGGGGGAGAGCACCTGTTCCAATCCCGACTGGATGGCCGCGTCCCAGAGCTGGTAGCCCTCGGGGCTCAGGTGCAGCATGTCGGCGTCAAAGAGGTCAACATGGGGCGGCTCACCGGTCTTCAAGAAGGGACCGGCTGTGTCGATGTAGTGCAGTCCGGGGTGTTCCCTGGAGAGACGCTGAACAAGGCTGTTGGCAGAACTGGCCGCAATCCAACTGTGCCACCGCGCCGGGTTGGGCGTGATGCTCACCCAGAAGATGGGGATCTGCTCCTGGGCCCACACTCTCTGGGCCAAGCAGCGGGTGTAGGCCAGCACCTGGTCCGGAGACTTGCCGGCCGCGATGTCGTTGGTGCCCGCGTAGACCAAGACTGCCGCCGGCTTGTGTCGGAGGACCAAGTTCTCGGCGTGGTGTGCCACCTCCCACATCTGGGCGCCACCAAAGCCGCGCTGGATGACCCCGTAGGCGGACAGGCCGCTCTGGGCGCTCTCCCAACGTCGGATGCTGGAGCTGCCGACGACCACCAGCTGGCCTGGGGTGGGCTGGGCGAGTTCGTCCTGCGCGGTCCAGATCGCGACCGTTTCCGCGTAGCCGGGGTTCGGGGGCAGCGAGAAGCAGGCATCGTCGCTCCAGACCGGCCACTCTTCGGCCGTGTCCTGCGTGTCCTGGGTGGCTGTTGGGCTGTCGATGGCGGTCTCGACAGGCTCCACAGGATCGACAGGGAGCGTGGGAAGGCAGGCCAAGAGCAGCATCATGCTGGGGCCAGCTCCACCAAGTACCTGCGCAGGGCCTCATCCCCATCTCCAGCCACTTCCAGACGACTCAGACCCTTGCGGTAGTGCAGACCGGCCAAGGTCAGGTTTCCAGCCCGCCGCTCCAGGTCGCCTAGTTGGGAGTGGCCCTTGGCGGCGTCTGCCAGACGACCCTGGTCCTCGAGCTGTTGGATGCTCTCCTTTAGGGTCTCGCGCGCGGTCTCGACCTGGCTGTCTGCGAGCTGGGCTTCGGCCACCTTTAGCCCCAGGCGACTGGCCTGAACGGGCTGGTTGAGGCGAGAGCGCAGCTTGCGCGCCACCCGGTAGCGGCGTGCGGCAGAGGAGTACTGCTTGTCCATCATGAGCAGGCGGGCGCTGACCTCTTCCAGTTGAGCGCGCACCGGGCCTTTGGGGTCGCCCTTCAGGCGCGCCGCTTGGATCAGCGCCTTGCGGGCAGAGAGGCGCTCGCCCTTGTTGAGGCGGGCCTGTCCGAGCAGAGTCAGGGCACGCACCTGCCGCTCACGCAGTCCCAGCTCCAAGGCGCTCTCCAGGGCCTTGCGCAGGGGCGCTTCTATGGGCTGATCCCGCAGCAAGCCCAGCTCGGCTTGGGCCAGCCAAGCTTCGACTTGGCGCCGCTTCTTGCCCTCGGTCTCTAAAGGATCCAAGACGACCTGCAGGCGGATGAGCAGGCTCTCGGCCTCGCCCAGTGCCCCCCGACCCAGGGCGGCTGTGACCGCGTGTTGCAGCTCGGTGGCAGCCGCTCCAGCCAATCCACCAAGCTCCAGGAGCCGGGCCACCCGCTCGGGCTCTCCATCGAGCTGGCGCAGGGCTTCGGCGCTGAGACGGGCGTGGGACTGCAGGCGCCCAGAGGCCCGCGCGTCTTTGAGCAGCGTGTCCCGCAGCATGGCGTGAACAAAGCGCCAGCCCTCCTCCGGACCGCGCTCACCGGCCCGTGCCAGGCGTGCGGAGATCAGCGCATCGGCCAGCCCTGGGCTGGGGATGGCCCAGGCGCGCTCACAGGCCGCCAGCCAGAGGGTGGGATCCACGGCGTGGCCCAGCACAGCGGCGATCTCCAGAGCGCGGCGGTCGTCCTCTGGGCGTAGGGCGAGCAGGCTTCGCAAGCGCTGCTCCCAGATCTCCGCCAGGTTGGCTGGCAGCTGGTCTCGGCCTTGAGGGAGGAGTCGGTAGCCGTTCTCCGTGGGCTCCAGTAGTTCCTCGTCCACCCACTCGGCGACGAGTTGGACGGCGAAGAGGGGGTTGCCCTCGCTGAGCTCGGCGACCTCGCGGGCGAGATCGGGCTCCATCCCCAGCAGGCGACGGGCCAGGGTCAGCCCGTGCTCCGGTTCCAGGGGGTCCACCTGAAGGGTGAGCACCCGGGCGGGCAGAGCGTCCTCCAATCGAGCCAAGACTGCGGCGCTCTCAGGCCGGCTGGCCATGGCCTCTTCTTGCACGGTAGCGACGACCATCACGGGCAGATCGGGCTCACTGAGCGCCAAGCGGGTGAGCAGCTCGAGGGCCTGGGGGGCCCACTGCACATCGTCCAACCAGATCAGCTGAGGGCGCTTGGCGCAGCGCCTGCGGATGACCCGGGTGATGACCCCGATGCGCTCCTGCTGGGTGTGCAGGCGCACGCGACCCTGCGCTCGGGCCCGCCCTCTGGCGACCACAGCGGCCAGGGCTTCGACCTCGAAGGGGTCTTGCACTTCATGTCCCAGCAACCACTCAACGGCCCGTGCCTTCAGAGCCTCGCGGTCCTCTTCGATGCCTAGGGCTTGGATGGCGCGGGCGACCATCGGGCCCATTCCCATGCCCTCGTCTGCGGTCGGCCCGTGGAAGGCTTGCAGCACGCCAGCGCGTCCTGTGGCGCCGGCCGCCACGCACAACCACTCCGCCAGTCGACTCTTGCCGCAGCCTGCCGGTCCGTTGAGGATGACGACCTGGATGCCCTGGGTGCGGGAGGCCTGCAGGCTGCTCCAGAGCTGAACCCGTTGGGGTTCCCGGTCCACGAGAGGGATGGCGCGCAGGCCGTAGAGTCCCAAGCCTGCCGATTGCAGCTGGGGGCTGTCGTCCTCGAAGAGGGGGGCCTTCTCCAAGCGGTGTCCGGGCAGCTCGGCTAGGGCCTGTGCCGCGGTCTGAAAGCGCTCTTCAGGGCGCTTGGCCAGCAGGGTGTTCAACCACGCCTGAAAGCCCTTCTCCATCGGGAAAGGTGCCTCCAGCAGCGGCACTGGGGCCTCGAGGTGGGCCCGGCGCATCTCCTTGATGGTCTTGGCCAGGTGTGGGCCGTGGCCGGTGACGATGCGGTAGGCCAAGCAGCCCATCGCGTAGAGGTCGGTCCAAGGCCCTTGGCGCCGGGTGTGGGCCCGCCACTGCTCGGGCGCCATGTAGTGGGGGGTGCCCAGCAGGCGCTTGATGTCCCGCTCGGGGTGAATGCTCACGGCCAGGCCAAAGTCGGCCAGCTTCAGGCCCGGGCGCAGGTCGCGGTCATCGCAGAAGAGCACGTTGGCCGGCTTGAGATCCCGGTGAATCACGCCTCGGGCGTGGGCGTGACCCAGGGCCTGCAGCAGCGGCACAATGTGGGAGAGCAGCTCGGCGTAGTTGAGGGGAACCCGCTTCTCTGCGAGGGTTCCTCCGCTGGCCCACTCCATGACCAAGTAGGGACACCCTGCAGCCAGTTGGCCCTTCGAGGCCAGCTCTTCGTCCAGACCGATGGTGCCCTGGTCAAAGATGCTGGCGATGTGGGGATGGTGCAGAGCCGCCATGGCGCGCACTTCGTTTCTAAAGCCCATCGCTGCGCGCTCTTTGAGGGCCAGCTCCGCTTTGAGCACCTTGACCGCCACGGGCAGACCCGTGTCTGGGTGCGTGCCGTTCCAGACATCGCCGTTGGCCCCCCCGCTGACTTTCTTGTCCAGCAGGAAAGGGCCGAGCTCGATTCCAGGGCTCAAGAGCGTCTCCTGCGAAGCAAGAGCAACCCGAGCAGACCCAAGCTGCTGGGTGGGATTCCGCCGCCACAGCCCCCGCAGCCGCCGCCCCCTTCTACCGAGCCGGTGTCTTGGGGAGCCTGGGGATCCAAGGCAGCCAGAAGCTCCTCCGACTTGAGCTCGCCATAGCCGTAGATCGGGTGGTGCCCGGTCTCTGCATCGTGGGTGACTTGAGAGGAAGGACGGGCGCTCTCGATAAAGAGCATGCGTAGCTCTTCGGCGCTCAGCTCCGGGTACTCGGAGAGGATCCACCCGGCCACACCGCTCACGACGGGCGCCGCAGCCGAGGTCCCGCCGAAGGTGCCAAAGGTGCCGCCGCCGGCCTTCAAGGTCAGCGTCGCGCTGGGCGCCGCCAGGTCCACGGTGTTGCCGAAGTTCGTGTAGTTGGTCGGGAAGCCGTAGAGGTCCGATGCGCTCACGCAGAGCACGAAATCCAGGGCCTGCAGCTCATCGTCGACGATCTCTCGGTCATCGTTGCCCGCAGCAAAGACCACCAGGGAGCCCAGGCCGCCACGGGTCTCAGTGGCCGCCCGCTTAATGACCATGGCCAGGGGCTCGGGCACTGGGATGGACTCGGTGTAGCCCCAGGAGTTGTTGATCACCGCCGCGTCTTGGGCGATGGCGTGCTCAAAGGCGGCGATGTCGCGGGAGAGCGTGCCGTTGCCCTCGCCCAGCATCTTGATTGGAATCAGGGTGCATTCGGGACAGATGCCCACCATGTCCGTGGCGTTGTTGCCCCGGGCCAAGATGATGCCGGCCACCGCCGTGCCGTGGTCATCGCAGATCCCGTTTCCGCTCTGGCAGTACTCGCCTGGATTGGGGCTGGGGTCATCGTCGTCGTCGAAGGCATCGTAGGGCGCCATTGCGGCTCCCTCCAGATCCGCGTGGCCAATGTCCACAGCGGAGTCGATCACCGCCACTCTGACCTCGGGCGTGCCCAAGGAGCGTTCAAAGAAGGCCTGGGCGCCGATGGTCTCCAGGTACCACTGATCTGGGTAGACGGGATCATCGAAATCCACCGCGCTCGCCTGACGGGGCAAGACCACGTCGGGAAAGGCCGAGGCGATCTCGGGAAGCTGGGAGAGCTCATGGGCCAGGGAGAGGGCGTCTCCGTCGGCGCTCACGGGAACCCGCCAGGAAGGGCCCCCCAGGTGCTGCGCGGTCCCGACCAAGCTCTGTGGGAGATCAGCTCCAGCGAAGAGCACCACCACAGCCGCATCCTGAGTGGTTAGTCTAGCGCCAGCTACGTCCAGCATGAGCTGGCCCTGCGCATCCCAACCAGCCCGAGTGGGCCGGTCATCCAGGGAGAGCGGGGCGGCGAGAGCGCTGGCGATCAGGAGCAGCAATGGCATCTTTCTCTCTGTACTGGTTCGCGCTGGCCCTATCCACCTTGGGCTGCACCAAGGATGACACGTCTGGGGACTCCGACACCCAGAGCACTGGCCCAGAAGCCGTATGCACCGAGCCGGCGGAGGTGGAGTGCCTCGATGAGCTGATCCTGAACTTGGGCCTGCACGACGAGGTCGCCGAGGGACTGGTGTCCACCAGCACCGATGGGGATGACTTCCTGACCGCTGTCGACGGCACCGCTGGCGGATACTCCTCGGCTGCTCAGAACCCTTGGATCTACGTGCGCTTTGGTGTGGACGGTGCCGAGAAGGTGGAGATCGATGACGAGGAGGCCTTAGAGTCGATGGAGTGGCACATGGCCTTCCACCGCTACAAGGTGCGCATCAACTCGGGCGCCTCCGGTCCCAGCTGCGTGAGCGTCTCTCCCAAGATCGAAGGCGACTACGCCAGCCTGAGCGAAGTGGGCGAGCCCACCTGGTACCAGGACGCCTTCATGACGGCGTCGTGCGAGGTGACCAACGAGAGCTCGGGCCTGCCTGACTCCCCCCAGGTCGCGATGAGCCCCTGGTGGTCCTACGAGAGCTGCGTGAAGACCACCGGCACCCCCTTCTTGGTGCAGCTGGACGACGGTCACGTGCTCAAGCTGGTGGTCGAGTCCTACTACTTGACCGGCCAAGAGGAGTGCAACAGCTCGGGCGCCACAACGGACAGAGAGTCTGGCAACTACGTCCTGCGCTGGCAGGTCCTGGAGTAGTCCGTGATTCTGCCTCTACTGCTCTCTTCTCTGGCCTTGGCCGAGCGTCCCACCGCCGGAGGGCTGTGGTCCTACGAGAGCAGCGATGTGGTGGTGCACTACGATGAGCCCTCTGGGCGGGTTCGTGTTCATTACTCCGAGTCGGGGCCCAACCATGCTGCAGACCGGGACAGTGACGGCTCCGGGATTCCGGACATCGTCGAGGACACGGGTCGCATCGCGGCGGAGTCCCTGGCCCTCTTCGAGGAGCTGGGCTTTAGACCGCCTCTGCCCGAGTCCGACTTTGGCTTGGAAGTGCTGGGCGGCTCGCCGGCCTTTGACTTCTACCTGGTGGATTTTGGTGGTGGATCAGATGGAAGCTTCAACGTGGATGCTTGCCTGGAGGTTCCACGGGTCTGCGCAGGCCACATGCTGGTGGAGAATGACTTCTCCGGATCCGGCTACAGCAGCGTGACCCTGGGGCTAGAGACCGTGGTTCCCCACGAGCTCTTTCACGGAATCCAGGCTGCGTACGAGGCCGAGCTGCCCGTGTGGCTCTCCGAGGGTTCCGCCACCTGGGCGGAGCGGCGCTGGGATGCCGGCTCCAACGACTACATGCGCCTGTGCGATGGCTACTTGGAGGACACCCAGCGGCCGATCTTCAAGGCACCCGGTGGGCCGGCGACCTCCTGGGCCTATGGCACGGGGATCTGGCTGGACTTCTTGGGCACGGAGACCGGAGACGAGGTCTGGGTCATCGACCTGCTCAGCGCTCTGGAGCGGGACAGCGCGGATCCCGTGGACGTGGTTCCAGCGATGACCCAAGTGATGGAGGACTACGGCGTGGAGCTGGGTCCGGCCTGGCGCAAGTTCTCTGAGTGGAACCTGGCGACCGAGGACCGCCATGGGGTGGCCGAGAGCTACGCGTACGCCAAGCGCGTGGGCCCCGTCGAGCCGGAGGGTGAGGGAGAGAGCGTTCGTGATGACCAGCGCTTCCAGCCCCTGGCTACGACCTATTGGCGCTTGGATCACCCGGGCGGGGAGCTGGCCTTTGCCATCGAGGTCCCTACGCCCGAGTTGGCCTTTGCGCTGCATCCCGTGGACGGGGGCTTGGAAGATGGCCCCGTGCAGGACGCTGTGATGAGCTGGCGCGGCGAGACCCAGTCACTCGGGGAGTTTCCAGCCGGAGGCTACTGGGTCTGGGGGGCCTACGATGCCTACGCAGACGCCTCCATCAAGGTGCTCGTGTGCGTGGGCACGCCCGATGCGGTGGCCGACTGTGAGGCGGTAGACACCGGAGATACCGGCGATACGGGAGACACGGATTTGGACGACCCAGGCTGCGGGGGCTGCGGGGGTGGGGTTCCGAGCGGGCTGGCGTGGGTCGGTGTGCTGCTGTTGTGGCGGCGTCGCGAATAGGGCTGGCACCGTCACAGGGTCGCGTTGGTCTACCCAGCAAGGGTAGGCAAACGCGACCCTAGATCTAGCTATTCGCAGACAAAGGTGGCGCGAGAGATCCTTTTGCCCATGGATGTGCCGTTGTCTTTGAAAGTCTCCTTGCCCAAGTCGGGGATCACTTGAACGCTCTCGTCCCCTGTACTCGCCCAGACGCCCTCGCTACTGTCCGTATCGTCCGTCAGAACGAGTTGGCAGTTGTCTGACGCACACCAGCGAAGGGACTGCGCCGTGTCACCAAAGCTGTCGTGGTTGTCGTTCAGGTCGCCCCAGTTCTGCAAGTCTCTGTCTGCCCAGTCGTACATGATGCTTCGGCCGGCGTAGTCCGTCTTTGAGTACAGCTCGAACCAGGGCTCCGGGCAGCTGCCGGTGTGTGTGGTGTCGCGGTGGCGGTACTCCACCACCTTTACGGAGCCGGTTTTGGTGGTCGTCGGCCCATCGTTGTCGTGTTCTGTCGCGTAAACGATCAGGTCCCCAGTGGGGTCGACGTATGCCCCGGAGGCCGCGTTGAAGTTGCAGGGAGTGCCCGCCCCGGTCCAGTTGCAGGCCAATTGCTTGGTGGCGACCTTCACCAATTCCACATCAGAGCTGTCCAACTCGACTCGGTAGAGCTCAATGTGGTCCCCTCCCGTATTGAGACTGCTGCTGTTGTGGCCAGCGAGCAAGTAGGGAGTGGACTCGCTGCAGTCTCGCAAGAGAGTGAGGGCTTGGTAGCCGGCGCTCAGAGTTCCGTCGTTGGGCCATTCCTTGTCCATGCCGTTCTCGGAGCTGAGCGTGTTCTCCGGGGCGCTGTTTCCATCCAGGTCAATCTCGCTCCACAAGTCGAACTGGGAGAAGCTCGTCCCAGCGCCCACATCGGTCCCATCGGAGACGAAGAAGTCCAGGCTGTGGTTGTCGTCGAAGCCCCCCACCACCACCAGGTGCCGACCGTCGTCAAGCCGGGTCATGCCAATGTCGCCAGCCGGATGGTCGAAGTCGTGCTGATACAATGCGATAGGGCTGTCGGGATCCCGAACGTCGTAGATGATGAATCGGCCAGCTGCCATGTCAGAGGCATCCAGCGTGCTGTCACTGCCGACGGCGTTGTCGGGAACGCCGTCCTCGTCCAGGTCGACGGGCTGGTCGAAGGCCACCGCGAGCAGGTCACCGACTGCTTGTGGGCCTCCGGGATGCAAGAAGTCCTGGTAGGTCTCGACGTGCGTGATGCTGTCCGCGCTGCTCGGGGGGGTGGCGTCTGTGTCGGCGTCCTTCGATAGGCGGTTGGATCGCAGACGAAGCCCGTCCGTGTCGCGGCTCCCCATCGTCGCCGTTGCTAGTCGGCCCCGGTACATGTCGTCGTCGACGGAGGCGCTGCGGTTTCCGTTCCAGGTCGCGAACAAAATCGGTGTTCCGTCCGGCGCGTTGTAGCGGGTCACCCCTTGCCAGTGACTGGCGCTAAGGGAGGTGTTGTTCGGATCGAAGTTGTCTGAGGGCGTGCTGGTGTCACTGACATCCGCCACCCCCATGTGAAATGCCAGCACCTCGCCATGGTGCTTCAGATCGTTGAACTGGTCGACCAAGTTGGGCACGCACACATTGCTCTGCAGGGGCAGGTCTGGGGCAGGACCTGTGTCTGTGTCCGCGTCAGAGTCGGTGTCTGAATCCGCGTCGGCGTCGGAGTCGGCATCAGAATCAGCGTCGGCGTCGGTGTCTGCGTCGGCCTCTGTCTCCGTATCGGTGCTCGGCGTGTCTTTGCCAGAGCACGAGGTGAGGAAGAAGGTGAGTCCGAGGAGTGTAGAGAGACCGAATGTGAGACGTTTCACGTGTTCCTGTGGCGCGATGGCATGGGGATTCGCACCACCGCTACCACGCATCAGTCACGCACATTGCCGATTTCATTTTGCTTTCAGGTGACCGGGACGAGGGGGGCGGCTGTGAGCCGGGCGGTGTGCCCTTCGAACCCGGAAATGCAAGCCTCATAGCTGAGTGCCACCAGCTGCCAGAAAGTCCTCCAGCTTGGCCCATGCGACCTCACCATTGGCGCGCTGCACCTGAAGCGCCGCGTCCTGCTTGGGCAGGTCCAGCTCGCCTGCTGGGCAGGGCCCGATTTGGGCCCGATGTGACTTGCCGGTGGGCAGGGCGCAGGTGCCCTCGCCAACCTTGAGCCAGACCGGATGCTCCTCGTAGCCTTCGATGCGCGTCGCGAAGCCCAGCTCGGCTTGGGAGGGCTTGAACTCGGCGGCCTGGACCCTGCAGGTGAGCAAGCTGCGCATGGCGCAGAGCTCGATGGTGGGCAGGGCGCCACCGGGCCAAGACAGGTCGGGCTGCGCCTTCTTGTTCTCCCAGCTGTTGAGGGCCAAGACACCCTTGCCGCAGTCCAGGGTCTCCAGGACGGTGCCGCTTGGGCCTTCGGTGCCAAGCTCTACTCCGCTTGCGTGGCCCCAGCATCCAAGAGATCGTTGTCACTGAACCAACCCTGGCGACCATCAGTACAAGTGGCGGGTAGCAAAGCCACATCCGACTCAAAGGAGACCTCGTCTGGATTCTGGGGGCAGTCATCGATGTTGAGTACCGCGTGCCCGTCCTGCCAGAGCAAGCAGCCGCCTTCGCCTACCCAGTGGATGTTCACGCGCCCAGCAGGGACCTCTACCAGCGTGACCAGCCCCTCCATCCCGGTGTAGCCGCCCGGAGTAAAGCTCTGGGGTGCCAGGGTGCACTCGGCGTCCGCTATGGGTGCGCAGAAGTCCGTGCGCATGGGCACTGTCAGTGTCTCTGCGAGCACGATGCTGGGTTGGCCAATGCCTGCCACCCAACCGCCCACGGCGTGGTGTCCGCCGGGGCAGAGAACGGAGTCGTAGAGCTCCGGGGGTGTGCGGGGGGGCGTAGCCTCGGCCGGTGCTTCAGCGACCGTCTCCGGCGGAGCTTCGGCGGGCGTCTCGATCTCCGCTTCAAGGGTCTCTGTCTGCGGCGGCGTGGCCTCGACTGCGGGACGAAGGCAGGCCAGCAGGTGGAGGAAGCTCATCACTTCACCGCGTCCCTCTTCGCTGGGCCAACTTCCCCGTACCCAATCATCTCGCCTTGGACCACGCCCTCGGCTGACATCAGGGCCGTATCTTCGATCCACACCTTGGAACCTTCGGTACAGCTGACCTGAATCAGCTGATTGGAAGGCCGAGTCTCCGGCAACAAGACCAAGGTCTCGCTCTCGGCGGGGCACTCGGCGTCGAAGATCTCGCCCTCGCCCACTTGAACCAAGCAGAAGCCCTCGGAGAGGTAGCTGATGACCTTCAGGTCCGCGCCCACCTTGAGCGGGGCGCCGGCGTAGGTCTGATCGGCCTTGACCTGGTAGCGCAGGATGGGCTGCACGGTGGCGAACATCACCTCGGTCTCCGGGACCCATGGGTGGTAGAGCCCGGTGGGCACGGTGCAGGCGGCGATGGCGTCCAAGGCACAGGGGTGGGTCTTGCCGCGCAGGGTCACGGGCGGGCCCACGTCGATGACGGGTCCGGGGTATTCGCCAATCCAGAACTCAAAGGCGCCTCGGCCGTCTGCGCACATGGCGGGGCCGCGGGTCTCGGAGGGGAAAGCAGGGAGTTCCCCAGGGGGCTTGCCGAGCGCGGGCAGAGCAGGCTTTTGCGCGGCCTCTTCAACAGCGGGTTCCGCCACCGAGGCCACCACGTCTGGGCTGGGGGAGGGCTTGTGACAGGCAAGGAGGAGCAGCAGCATGGGGAAGTCCTGATTCTGGAGGACGCCAGTCTACAAGGGGGCGGGCTCTTGCCATCGGCCGCCGGCCTTTAGGATGTCGGAGACGCGGAAGCTCTCCTGCTCTCCCTGCTCACAAGTGGCCGTGATCAGCAGACGAGCCGTCCACGGAGAGGACTCGGTGGGCTCCGGGCAGGGGCCGACGAAAGGCCCGCCGAACTGAGGGTCCTTCGGCAGGGTGCACAGCCCCTCGTTTCGCTCAAAGAGCACCTTTCGCTGGGAGTAGTAGTCCAGCTCGGTGGCGTAGTAGGCGTCAAAGGTGCGGGGCTGCCACGTGGTCTCGGGCAGGGTGCAAGCTGAGGCAAAGCGCCAGCCACGGGGCTGGGAGTCGACTCGAAAGGTCAGGCGCCCTCCGGGCCAGTACAGGTCCGGGCTCTCCTGCTGGCCGGGCCAGTGGATCAGCGTCCGGGTGTTCTCGCCCAGATTCA
Organism: uncultured Pseudomonadota bacterium; assembly: GCA_913060515.1. Classification (GTDB taxonomy): domain Bacteria; phylum Myxococcota_A; class UBA796; order UBA796; family CAJQPC01; genus CAJQPC01. The sequence goes on from CAJXRZ010000001.1 coordinate 20,418, forward strand.
ACATGTCCAGCAAGCTTCCCTTGATCAGGTAGCGCTCGCCCTCCGCCTTGGTGTCGTAGCTCTGGGCCCGTGCCGAGCACCCGAATGCTCCCAGCGATAGGAGAAGCAGGCTCAACCCAGCAGCCCGTGCAGATCCTCCGCCGTGCCGCCCTGCATCTTGGCGACCATCGGACAACAGAGGGTGCCCTCGAAGACCTGGGTGGCCGCCAACAGCTCCGGGCGTTTCTCGATGGCGCGCCGCATGCCGCGGCCCAAAGCCAGCAGGAGCGGCATGGTGCCAATGCTCAGGGCCTCGCTGGCGGTCTGCGCGACCAGGCTGGCCAGGTTGGGCACGCAGAGGTGGCGCACGCCTTCGGCCTCGTAGACGGACGCACTGGGACGACTGGTCTCGGCGCATCCCCCCTCATCGATGCTCAGGTCGACCAGCAAGCTGCCGGAGCGCATCGAGCGCATCCGCGCGGTGGTCAAGATCTTTGGGGCGGGCAGGCCGCGGCGGCCCACGGCGCAGACCACCACATCGGCCCACTGCAGGTAGTGGCTCAGGTTCGAGGCGCTGGCGCCCACGGTGACCACGCCGCGCAGCTGCTCATGGAGCACCATCAAGCGGGTGGCGTCCAGCTCGACGATGGCGACTTGGGCACCTTGGGCTTGGGCCGCTTGGGCAGCCGCCAGGCCGGCCACGCCGCCGCCGAGCACCAGTACGCGCACGGGGGGGACGCCGGGACTGCCTGCGATGAGGCGGCCGAGACCGCCGCCGGCGCGGGTCAGGTGGTGCTGCACCAGGTTCATCGCGATGCGGCCGCCCATGGCCGAGATGGGGTCCATGACCGGCCGTCGGCCCTGCTTCTCGATGAGCTCCAAGGCCACGGCTGTGGACCCAGAGCCGATCAAGCGCTCCAGCAGTCCTTGCTTCCTGGCCGCCAAGTGCAGGAAGGAGACCAAGGTGGAGTCTGGGGTGATCAGCTCCAGCTCTTCATCGGTGGGGGCTTGCACCTTGACCAACACATCGCAGGCGCGCACGGCCTCAAAGTCGGAGAAGGCGATCTGGGCACCGGCGGCCCGGTAGTCGGAGTCGGGAAAGCCTGCGCGTTGGCCGGCTTCGGTCTCGACAACCACCTCGTGGCCTGCTTCCACCAGGCCGCGAACGCCCTCTGGAGTCAGAGCGACTCTGGCCTCGCTGGGGTCACGCTCTTTTACAAGGGACAGGAACACTCAGTTCTCCAGCCAAGGGGTCAGGGCTCCAGCGGCCAAGGTCAGGCTCATCCCTGGACCCTCGCAGGTCAGCGGCGTGCCCTGGTGCTCGAACACCAGCATCAAAGTGCAGTCACGGCACGCGATGGCAAACTCTTGAGCGCCTTCTGGTGCCTCTGGGTTCTGGCTGGGCCGGCCCTTTGCGGATGCGCTCTTGCCTTCGGGCAGGGCGACCTGCAGCTCTTTGAAGGGGAGATCGCTCTTCAGGGTCAGGGTGCCAAAGCTCGCCTGATCGGGTGCAAAATCAGCCCAGAGCACCTTGGGGCAGTGGGCACGGGCGCCGTGGGCCAGCTCGGAAGTGGGCACTTGGGACGGGTTCTTTGGTGGCGCCACCACGGCTCGCACCTCGTGCCGGTCGGGCGAGAGTGTGCTTGTGGTGGGTCTCTCAGGGCTTGCTGAGCCGCAAGCCAGGGGGATGAGCAGCCAAAACATGGGTCAGACCATAGCCGGAGCGCAAGCCCTCTACAGGCTGCCGCCTTAGAATCCTTTGGTGAAGGATAGAACCCGCTACTGCAGCCGCTGCCTGACAACCTTCGAGGGGGACGGCGAGTCTTGTCCGAACTTGGCTTGTCAGCGCAACCGTCCGGACCAAGGCTGGGGCACGCTCTTGGCCAAGGGCGACATCCTGGACCGGCACTACTTGGTGCACAAGCGCGTGGCCATCGGGGGCGCCGGGGTCACCTACTTGGCCCAGGAACTCGACGGAGAGGACTCCGTCACCGGCGATAGGCTGGCGATCAAGGTGCTCTACGCCCAGCGGGATCAGGGCGCCTATCTGCAGCGCTTGGCGACCGAAGCGCAGATCCTGCTGCAGCTCAACCACCCCCACATCGTCGACATTCGTGGCTTTGTGCAGCGGGCCGGGCACAGCCCCTACCTGGTGACGCGCTTTGAGCAGGGCGGCTCTCTGCTGGATCACCTGCGCCGCGCCGGGGCCATGCCCTTGAACGAGGTGACCGCCATTGGCGTGAACCTCTGCGAGGCGCTCTCCCGTGCCCATGGCCAAGGGGTGATTCACCGGGATCTCAAGCCCGAGAACATCCTGATCACCCACGTGCCGGCCAAGGGCGAGATTCCTCACCTCAAGCTCACGGACTTTGGCATTGCCAAGGTTCATGGTGGTGTTGGGACGAACCTGACCCGGGTCGGCGCCTTTGTTGGCACGCCACAGTTTGCGGCGCCCGAGCAGTTCCAAGGCCAGCCCCTGACCCCCGCTGCCGATGTCTACTCGGTGGGCGCTGTGCTTCTCTTTTGCCTGACCCTTCGGCCTGTGTTGGCTGAGATCGACATGGGCAACCTGGAGAAGATGCTCGAAGGCTTGCTGGAGCGTGTGCCTCCTCTGCTGGAGGGGGACCATGGGCCCATGTTGGATGGCTTCAACACCTTCCTGCGGGCCACGATGGCCTTTGAGCCCAAGGACCGCGTCTCCATCGACGAGGCCGCAGCGATGCTCTCGGATCTGCTGGCGGGACGTCCTGTGCAGGCGCCCGAGCGCTTGGTTCCGTCCAGCAAGACCGCCATCCCCGATCTGCCCAACGGCATGGAAGAGGTGCCCACCAACTTGAGCGGGGACACCTTCGAGGGCATCCTCTCCCAAGACGGCGACGCCGGCACCGCCAAGCACCCCAGGGAGGTGGACGCCGGTGCCTCCGGACTGACGGAGCTGGAGCCCCCCCCGGAGGCTGAGCCCACGTCTCCTGCGCCGGCCAACACCGAAGAGGTGCCCAAGCCAGAGAAGGCCTCTCGAGCCCCCATGGTGCTCCTGGTGCTGCTGCTCATCGGCCTCTGTGGCGGTGGTTTGCCCCTGGCGGCGTGGTGGGAGAGCCCCTCCAACATCCCTGGCTTTGTGTGGGACATGTTCCCGCCACCCCCAGTGCTGCAGTCGGATTCTCCTGAAGCGCTGGAGCTGCGGGCCAGCCTGATGGCCCAGGAGCCGCGCATGGTCGCTGGCTGCAAGGGCTCCGGGCGCATTCAGGTCAAGCTGGTGCTCGAAGGCAACGGCAAGGTTCGGCAGATCAAAGAGATCGCCTCCAACGATCCGGAGCTCGCACGCTGTGTCGGCAAGAACACCCTGGATCTGCAGTTCGAGCGCCGCGAGGCCAGAGCTGTGCTGCTGGCCGTCGAGATGGACGTGGGCAAGAACTGAGCCCTGTTCAGGTCTCCCAGCGCTAGACGTTCTGGCTCAGCGCCCGCTCGACCGCAACGGTCCAGGTGTGAACCCGCATGGCCTCGCGGTCGGCGGGGGCCAGAGTGCGACGGATGCGGCGCAGCGACTCGCGCACTTCGGCCCACAGTGGCCGGGCCAGCTCGGGGTCAATTCGACCCAGTTGCTCGGCGCTGGCGACCTTCCTGGTGACCTGCATGAGCAGAGCCGGTTGGGTCTCCAGCCACTGGGCCACGGGGGCAAAGCACTTCTCGGGGGTCTCGATGCGGGCTCTGGCGCGTGCGGCGCAGGCCTCGGCGAGCAAGGGGATGTTGCGCTCTTGAGAGAGGTCGGCGATGGCCGCATCGAGCAAGGTTCGGCCGCCAGCCAAATCGCCAGTGAGCACCAAGGCTTCGCCGAGCTGGGCTTGAAGCAGGGGGGTGAGCACGCGCACACCGGAGCTCTCGCACAGACGCACCATCGGCTCCAGGATGCGCTCAGCCTGTCCTGGCTCGTTCGAGGCCATGGCGATGCGGGCCCGTACGCTGGTCACGCCGGCCTGTAGGTGCAGGTGTCGCCCTTCGATGAGCATGCCGTCTACCAGCGCCAAACGCTCTCGGGCACGGCCCAGACGTAGGAGCTCGACCTCGACCTCGGCCAAGTTCACGCTGAGGAAGGCGAAGCGCTCGGTGTCCCCAGAGGCATGGGCGCCCTTCAGCTCGGGCTCCAGCAGGCCAATGGCTTCGGAGAAAGCGCAGCGGTGGCGCAGGATCTCGCTGAGGTTTCCAAGGGCATGCCACAGGCCGTAGCGGTCGCCGCTGGCCTCGTAGAGGTGGATGGCTTCCCGGAGCTGACTCTCGGCCTTGTGCAGCTTGCCGGCGCCCAAGTCAGCGACAGCCCGGGCAACAAGGCTGCTCGCGAGCTCTTCTTTCTCACCAACTTGGCGGGCAGCGCTCAAGGCGGCCTCGAACCAGTTCTCCGCCTCATCGAAGCGGCCGCGGAACCACTGCAGGCTGCCCAGGTCGCGGGCCACGCGGGCCTGCAGCAAGGGGCTGTTGGTGCCAGCCAGAGTGTTGTGGGCGTGCAGCAAGCGCGCCCGACCGGGTTCGAGCTGACCGCGCTCTATCAGGGACTTGGAGGCATAGAGGTCCACCGCGGCGGTGATCTCCGGATCCAGGGTCAGGTCAGTGGCCTTTCGGAAGCACTTCTCCACCCGCTGGTCCATGGGATGCAGCAGGCGAACGGCGCGGCCGTAGAGCAGCCAGAAGCGCGCCAGATCGGCCAAGCCGGTCTGCTGGGCTTGGTCGACAACCCCCGCAACTTGCTCCAGCACGGGCAGCGTCTCGCGGGCGCGGCCGCGCTCGATCAAAGGGCTGGCCCACCGCAGGGTGTCCGCGAGGGCCTGGTCGGCCTGGCCTGCGGCAGCCAGCAGCGCGATCTTGTGTGCGCTGGCGGGGGCGTTGACCATGATCTTGGCCAGGCGTCGGCGCAGCAGGTTGCGTCGGCTTGGGCGCACCCGCTCTAGGACCAACTCTCGGGTCATGGAGAGCTGGAAGCTCCAGGTCTCGGTGCCGTTCTCCTCGCCGCTGCGCAGGATGTGCTGAACGGTCAGCTCGTCGACGGTGGCTTGGAGGTCCGTGGGATCCAGGTCCAGGGCAAAGGCCAGCGCCGTGATGTCCGTGCGGCCACCGGCGATGGCCAGGGTCTCCAGCACGCGGGCCTCTTCTCGACCCAGACCGTCCAGGCGGAAGGTGATGGCCTCGCGGGCGGAGCGGGGAATGGCAATCTCGCCGTCCGAGGTGTCCACCCACGTGAGGGTCCCGCCGGTGTGGAAGGGCTTCAGACTTCCTTGCTCAACCAGGGCCCGGACCACCTCTTCGACAAAGCCGGGGAGTCCGCCGGTGGCCTGGTGGATGGTCTGGGTGAGCTGCGGTGGGGGCACTGCTCCGCCCAACATCTGCTGCACCATCTGGCCAACTTGATTGGCATCCAAGGGACCCAGGATCAGGCGGTGAGCGCTTGGAAAGCGGGTACGTACAGTGCCGCCAGGGGTGTCGGAGAGGTCCGTGCTGCTCCCCAGGACCAAGACGTTGACCTTGTCTTCCCGGAGGCGCGCGCGCAAGGTGGAGAGCGCTCGCAGGGCCACGGGTGGCGCCCGGTGCAGGTTGCTGAGGGCCAGGACCAAGGGGGCGGCGTCGCGCTTCTGACGGGCGTTCAAGATGGCGAAGAGCGCGTCGTCGACCTTGGAGAGGTCCTCCTCTTCGCTCAAGGGGTTCTCGCTGGCCTGCTCCAGCCAGTGGCCCGCGTCGCCCAGCCGGGTGCGGTCTTGGGGTGGCAGGGTGGTCCAAGCGGACTCCACCTGCTCGCCCAGAGCACCCAATCCAGGCTGGCCCGTGAAAGCCCCGTCAAAGACGCGCCAGCTTCGGCTGCGGGCCTCTGCGACGATGGCGTTGAGGGCGCGTTGGCGGCCTGCACCCCGCGCACCGACCACCAACATGGCCTGGCCTGGGGCGGCGTTGTCCATCCAGGTTCGTGCGCGCGCGATGTCTTCTTCGCGGCCCAGGAGCTTGGGGGTGTTCAGGGTCAGGGCCCCGCTGTCCTCGGGTCTGCGGGCGCGGCCGCGGATGAGGTTGGCGACCTCCGATGCGCTCTGGGGGCGGTCTGCCGGGTCCTTGGCCAGCATGCGTAGGATGAGGTCTTCCACCGGCTGCGGCAGCGCCGAGACCAGCTCCCGAGGGGGCCGGGGCACCTCGTCGATGTGCTTGCGGGCCAGTCCGTGGGGCGTATCTGCCTCGAAGACCCTGCGGCCGGTACACAGGCGATAGAGCAGGGCGCCCAAGGAATACAGGTCCGAGCGGGCATCTACGGCGCCGCCGGTGATCTGCTCAGGGCTGGCGTAGGCGAAGGTGCCGACGAACTCGCCGGCCCGGGTGATGACCTCTCCTGCCGTGGCGATGTGGGCGGTGCCGAAGTCCAGGACCTTGAGGCGACCGTCGCGCAGCACCAGCACGTTGGCGGACTTCAGGTCGCGGTGCACGATGCCGCGGGCGTGTAGGTAGGAGAGCGCATCGGCCACCAGGGCGGTGATGCGCAGCACTTCGCGTGTTCGGCGAGGCCGTCCAGGGCGTCCCACGGACTTGGCGTAGGCCTGCACCGGTTGGCCATCGAGCAGCTCCATGGTCAGGAAGGGAGAGCCTTCGTGGGAGCCATAGCGGTACACCCGCACAATGTTGGGGTGGTCCAGGCGCGTCAGTGCGCGAAATTCTCGGGCAAAGCGGGGCATTGCCAGGCCACGGTGGGTCAGAAGCTTTAGGGCGACGTGCTCCTTGGTGGTCGGATCTTGGACCTCAAAGACGGCGGCCATGCCGCCCTGAGCCAGGGGCCGGAGCACCTTGTATGGGCCGATCCGCGCGGGGATCGGGATGGAGACTTCCTTCAAGTCTGGCCTCGCTTGGGTCAAACTCTACCGGACGCTGGCCCCCGGCGACACAACTGGGAGCCCGAGGAGCCCATGCGCGTTCATCACATTGCCCTTTTGACCCCCGAAGTTGGCCCCATTGCGCACTTCTATCAGCGTCTCTTGGAGGTCGAAGAGACGGCTCGGCACCACGACGATCAGGGCCTGCGCTCAGTCTGGTTGGACCTGGACGGGGTCATCCTGATGATCGAGCGAGGTCAGCGGGGCCAGGGTGGCTGGCACATGCTCAGTCTGGCCATCGCGCCGGAGCGTCGTGCGCACTGGGCTGCGCGCTTGAAGGCTTGCGGTGCGGGCCCAACGGGGGAGACCGGATTCACGCTCTACGGCGAGGATCCGGACGGGAACGCCTTTGGCTTGAGCCACTATCCAGAGGTGCTCTAGGCCTGACAAGCCCACGACCCCTTTCAGTCCATTGGAACCAGGGTGTCGTCGTCCACGCTCGCGTCCAAGATCTCCATGCTGAAGGTCTCATCGTCCAGCGTGGCGCGCTGACGGGGGAAGAGCTCGTCGACCCGCGCGACGATCACGGTCACGTTGTCGTCTGACCCTGCGGCCAAGGCGCGCTCCATCAGGGCTGTGGCGGCGGGCTGTGGCTCGGGCACCTCAGAGAGCAGGTCGCCGATGCGGTGGTCCGGCACGATGCCGCTCAAGCCATCGCTGCAGAGCATCAGGCGGTCGCCCACTTCCAGCTCCAACACGCCGGTGTCCGTGCCCGCGTCGACCCGGATGCCCTTGTCGTTGCCGAAGCCTCGGCTGCCGTACACGAAGTTCTGTGCCAGAAATGCGCCGTCGCTGTCGGGGCGGCGGCCATCTCGCACGGCGAAGTTGGCCCGGGTGTGGTCCTGGGTGATGCGCTTCAGATCGCCCCGGCGCCAGTGGTACAGGCGGCTGTCGCCAACATGGGTCCAGAAGGCTTGGCCTTCGAGCATCCAGAGGCTCGTCAGGGTGGTGCCCATGCGCACGGGTCCGCGCTCGGAGACCTTGCGGTGCAGGCGTCGGTGCGCGTCCAGCACGAAGCGGTGCAGGTGCAGCTCGGGATCTTCGGGAACTCCGCGCTTGAAGAGGCGGGCCATCGCGCGCACTGCTGCGCTGCTGGCCAAGTCGCCGTCCTCGTGCCCACCCATGCCGTCCGCGACACAGATCAGGCTGCCGAAGGTGGCCATCGCTTCGACGGCCTCTCGGTCCTGGTTGCGGTAGCGGGCTTCTCCGTCGCGGCAGACCAAATAGTTGTCTTCGTTGCGCGCACGTCCGCCGCGGTCCGGGCCGATTCCCCGGGAGCAAACCACGCCGATGGTCAAGCGGTCTTTGGCCACGCCCTACAGTCCAAGCTCGAGAGTTCCGCCATCGTAAACGATCGCGTCACTCAGCTTTGCCCCTGCGGCCACCTCGGCCCCGTCCCAGACCACGCTCCGTTGGAGTGTGACCCCCACGCCGATCACCGCGCCGTCGCCCAAGACCACATCCGGTCCGATCACAGAGCCGGCCCCCAGAGTCACGTCCTGGCCCAGCCAGAGTGGGCCGATGAGTTGGGCGCCGTCGCGCTCTATTGTGCTGCCGGCGCCCACCCAGAGATAGGCCTGGGTGTGGGGATCCAGGGGCAGAGGCAGCTCGCCGCGCACCGCCATGAGGTTGGCCAGGAGGTAGGCCTGGGGGGTGCCCACGTCGAACCAAGTTCCATCGTGAGAAATGCCCCGTACACGCTTGTCGGGGACCATCTCGCAGTACGCGGAGCGAATGATGCAGGCGAAGCCTTCTGGCACCCGGTCCAAGGCGTCTCGGCGCAGGGCATGCACACCGGTGAAGTGGCGGCTGGAGTCCACCTCTCCGCTGGGCTCGGCGCTCGCCAGGCCCACCAGATCGACGACCACCTTGTCCTCGTCTGTGGCGACGCTGCCGTAGCGCTCTTCAGGAGCCAAGGTGCGCAGGGCCATCACTGCGTCCGCATCGTCCAGATCGGTCAGGAGAGCGCCCAAGTCCACATCACAGAGGATGTCGCCGTTGACGACCACAAAGCGCTCATCGAGCTGGTCCTGTACGGCCTTGAGACCGCCGCCGGTGCCCAGGATCTCTGGAGACTCGACGTTCACGACCACGGGCTGATGCTGGAGAGCAGCCCAGGCTTGAACCTGCTCGGGCAGGTAGTGCGCGTTGACCACCACCTCTTCAGCGCCGTGCAGTCGGGCTAGGGCCAGAGCGTAGTCCAACATCGGCACCCCGCAGACGGGGACCAAGGGCTTGGGACGGTGCAGGGTGAGCGGGCGAAGGCGGGTGCCAAAGCCTGCGGCCAACAGAAAGGCGCGAGCGGGCATAGGCGACGGTATCAAGACCTGGGCCTGTGGGCATGTTCAGCCGAGACAGTGGTGTCGTGATCTGCTCTGGTTTGCGGCCCTAAGCTATTGAAAAGAAACGGTGGCACGGAAGCTGCTAAAGAGGTTGCACAGGGATGACATCGCACCGTCGAAAGCATCCCTGGCCCAGTGCATGAGCACGGGGTTTGACCTGTCAACAGTGTTGTTCACAGCTGTGGATAACTCTCTGTGGAGACCGACCATGAGCAACTCCCAACGCCTGCTTTCCGCACACCTTCTTCTTCTTCTTGGCGGCTTGTCCGCAGGCTGCAACGACGAGGGCCAAGTCTCCGGCGACACCTACTGCATGGACATCGAGGAGAGTGAGGAGTGTCCAACGGTCGAGGAGATGAACGACACCGTCTTCCCCACCGGACCGATGTGCGGCGGTGGCTCCCACATGTGGGCCCAGGAGTTCACCGAGCGCAGAGAGGACCCCGTCTGGTACTGGGGGGACACCGGTCCCGGCGCCGTGGACTACGACTCCTGCTGCTACGACACCGCGCACCGAAAGACCATCCGTGGTCAGGGCTGCGTCGTGGGACGTCCGGTCGTGGAGGAGGAGGGGACCTTGGCGCTGCCCAGCGTTCGGCCCGTGCCCTCGCCCTGGCTCTCCGGACCACACCCCATGACCGTGTCCCTGAACCGAGGTCAACGCACCGCACTGGCCGACCACTGGCTGGATGCCGCCCGAACCGAGCTGGCCAGCGTGGCCAGCTTCAACCACCTCAGCCTGTCCTTGCTCGCTCTTGGCGCTCCACCCCAGCTGCTGATGGGGGCCCAGTCCGCGGCCAACGACGAGCTGGCCCATGCCCAGCTCTGCTTCACTCTGGCCAGCGCCTACGCCGGGCAGCCCCTCTCCCCAGGGCCCCTGAAGATCCAGGTCCAGCCCACCACCGATCTGGTGCAGTTGGCCATCGAGAGCGCCCGGGATGGGGCCATCAACGAGACCTTGGCTGCCATTCAGGCCGCCGCCCAGCTGCGCAGCGCCACCGATCCCGCGGTGCGCGCTGCCCTGACACGCATCATCGCCGAGGAGTCGGCCCACGCGGAGCTGGCCTGGGCCACCCTTCGCTGGTGTGTGGACCAGGGCGGGCAGGAGGTCTTGGATGCTCTGGCGCCGATCTTCGAGAACATGCGCGTTCCCGAGCCCAGCGCCTTTCCGGAGACCTCACTTGGGCTCTCGGTTCCCAGCCACGGCTTGTTGGACCGGGACGCGGTTCGCGCGGCATTGGCCGAGGGCCTGGCCCGCGTGGTGCGTCCGGCTTGGGAGGCCCTTGCCGGGAGTTGACGCCGTAGATCGATCCAGGGTGCACGCATCCCCATCGTGGTGCTTACACCGGGCACCATGATCGCTTTCTTCGTCGTCTTCCTCTCCATGGTGCTCGGCGCCCATGTTTACCTGGGTGTGCGCATGATCCGCGGCGCCCAGCTCCCACGCTGGCAGCGCATCAGCGTAATGGCCGGTTTGACCCTGAGCTTTTGCTTGGGCATGGGCACCATGCCCCTGCGAGATGAGCCCTGGGCCCAGCCCTTTCTGGTCCTGGGCTACCTGGCCATTGGGGTCTTCGGCGCCTTCTTCTTCATGTTCCTCTTCAAGGACATCCTCTGGGCGCTGGGCAGCTTGCTCGACAAGGCGGTCCCCGTCATGCCAGAGGACCCCGATCGCCGTCGGCTGCTCCAGAATGCCCTCAATCTGGGTGTGATTGGCAGCGCCGCGAGCGTGGGCATCGTGGGCTTTGCCAAGGCCCGCTCCGCCGCCAAGGTGGAGGAGGTCACCGTGCTCATCGACGACTTGCCCCAGGAGCTGGAGGGCTTCTCGATCGTGCAGATCTCGGACGTTCATGTCGGTCCAACCGTACGGCGGGCGCGCATTGAGGAGATCGTGGGCACGATCAACGGTCTGGACGCCGACCTGATCGCGGTGACCGGCGATTTGGTGGACGGAAGCGTGGAGGGCCTCAAGGAGCACGTGGCGCCTCTGGCAGGGCTTCGCTCCCTACACGGGACCTTCTTCTCTACGGGCAACCACGAGTACTACTCCGGGGCCGAGGCCTGGTGTTCGCACCTCGCCAGCGCCCTGGGAATGACCGTTTTGGTGGACGAGCACACCACCATTACGCACAAGGGCCACACCCTTGTTGTCGGTGGCGTGGCCGACCTAAAAGCCGAGACGCACATCGCATCACACCGATCGGACCCCTTTGCGGCCATAGAAGGTGCACCGGCACATGCGGCCCTTCGATTGCTCTTGGCCCACCAGCCGCCGTCCATCTACGACGCTGCCTTGGCGGGTTGGGATCTGGTGCTCTCGGGTCACACCCATGCCGGGCAGTTCTTCCCCTTCACCCTTCTCATTCACCTGGCTCAGCCCTTCGTGGCTGGCCTGCACAAGGTGGAGAAAGCCTGGCTCTACGTGAACCGCGGCACCACCTATTGGGGCCCTCCAATTCGCCTCGGAGCGGCCCAAGAGATCACCCGCTTGGTGTTGATGCGGGCGTGATTTGTTGATGATGCGGCCTTGCCGCTTTAGAGGGGCGGTCGTTGAGAACTGCATGGGCCAATCAGGGACACTTCCCCCGCTCCCGGCCCGAATCAAGGAGAATGAATGTACCGCTGCCAGAACTGCGATGTTCTTGTCGCCGCCGGCTCCAAGGTCAACCGCATTGTCGTTGACACCCGCCCGCGCAGCTACGAGCAGACCCAGGCCCCCAAGGGACGCAAGAAGCGTAAGACCAAGGGTCGCTTCCAGAACACCGAGTCTCACGGCTGGGAGATCGTTCGCGAGCTCGCTGTCTGCGGCACTTGCTACGCCAAGCTGAGCGAGGAGATTGCTCCTCCCGTCATCGGTACCCCCACCATCCGTACCGAGCCCGAAGAAGAGGAGACCCAGTACCGCCAGGACGCGTACTGAGTCGAATCCGACCCGACACTGCACCCCGGCCCTTGTGGCTGGGGTGTTGTGCTCTGGGGAAGGGGGATCGGCCTAGCGGACCAGCCGGAAGCTGCTGAAGACGAAGGGGTAGCGCCGCTGGTACCAGTTGCGGAAGCTGCGCCGGACCAAGCTGGGGTGGGTGGCCCAAGAGCCGCCAAAGACCACCTGATGCCAGTCGTCGAAGAAGTCGGCGCTGTAGCCCGGGTAGGTGCTCGCCCAGGCCCTAAAGCCCGGCAGGGGACCAAAGCGTGAGCTGGTCCACTCCCAACCGTTGCCTACGAGCTCGTGTATGCCCCACGCGCTGGCTCCTGCGGGGTGGCTGCCCACCGGGGCGGGGCTCCAGCGCTCAAAGTCCAGGCGACCATGCTTGGGGCTCAGGGGCTGCTCTCCCCAGGGGTAAGAACGCCAACGACCCGAAGGGGTGCTGTAGGCGGCCCGGTTCAGTTGGGCCTCGCTGGGCAAACTGGCACCCTTCCAGCGCGCGTAGGCCGTAGCCGCCGCGTAAGAGACCTGTGCTGGCCAGCCGCCCGCTTGGGCGATGGGCACTCGGCCAAAGATCCACTTGATCTCCCAGCCCTGGGGCCCGCGCACCCAGGAGCCGGGGTGCTCCGGACGCCAGTCCAGATCCTGAGCGTCCCAGTAGCGGTCCTTCATCCACGCGCCGGAGTCCACGAACTCAGCGAAGTCACTGACCCGAACGGGGTGGGAGTCCAGGCTGAAGGCCGGAATCTCTTGGATGTGGAGGCCAAACTCGTTGTCCCACCCAAAGTCCTGGTCCTCCCAACGGGCGCCGATTCGGCTCTCACCCCCAGGAATCTCCACCACGCTCGAGGCCACGCCGGCCCCCACGTCCGGCTGCTCGCCCAAGGACCTGAGCCCGGGCTGCTCCTGAAACATGTACAGCAGGGTCTCGTGGTGCAGGCGCTCATGCTCCAGGCAGAGGTGCAGCACCCGGCCCTTCTCGCAGAGCTCTCCGGGGGTGGCCAAGACCTGTGGAATGAGCTCCAGGATGCGTGCGCGTACCCGGTCCCGGTAGGCGTGAACCGCCTCCAGCTCCGGCCAGCTCTGAATGGAGGCATCCTCGGCGGCGCAGGCATCGTGGGGATCGATTCCACGCTCAAAGAGGCAGTCCAGCTCCGCGTCCAGCGGGCCCAGTCCCAAGGCACCAGCGCCCACCTGATTCCACACAAAGGCCGGCAGGTGGCCCACATAGAAGAGAATGGGGTGCCGAAGCTGGATGGGCCGATCCAGCAAATCGGCAGGGGACACGCGGTCAAAGAGGGCGTCGCTCCGGGACCAGCAGTCCCGCAGCTCGCGCTCAAAGCGCTCGGTGGGTGACGGCGACTCAGACATCGTCAGGGCTCCCAAGGGTGGCTGCCCTCAGGGGTAACCCTGCGTCTTGAGCCAAGAGCAGTCGTTGTAGCAGTAGCCGGCATCCTCGACACAGGTGAAGGCCGCCGGACAGTCGGACTGGGTCACGCAGGCCTTCAGGCAGTAGGCACCGCCCCAGCACTCAAAGCCCGCTGGGCAAGAGCCCGCCGAGCAGCGCTCGCAGGAGCCTCCGTCGTCATTGCAGCCGCCGTTCTGGCAGATCTCTCCAACCGAGCAGTCCCGCTGGGTATCGGTGCACTCCGGAACCTGGCACTCGCCGAGCACGCAGCTCTGGCCTGCCCAGCAGTCCCGGTCGGTGCCGCAGCCCAGCTGACAGGTGTAGGTCTCTAGTTCGCAGTACTGGCCCAGGGTGCACACCGCGCTGGTCATGCACTCCACAGCCGTACACTCCTCGGAGATGCAGGCCTCGCCCTGTCCACAGTCGGTGTTGGCCACGCACTCGGGGGTTCCCTCGCAGCCCATCAAGAGCGTAAAGAGGGTCAACAGCATCGCAATCATGGGCAGAAGTCCTCGACCGCGCCGCCGCCGTACTCGTAGTACACGGAGATCGTTGCGCTGGGGGGAGGGAGGGTCTCGTCGTAAAACACGATGGCAGGCTGCTCATCGCCGTCTGCGCCTGGGACGCGGTCGTAGTACCAGATGCCAGCATCGCAGGGGATTGGCTCCTCCTCGTCGATGCGCACCTCCAGGGTGCCCGCGTTGGGGTCCTGGCTCAGGTAGAAGGTGTTCTCCAGGCTGCTGGCGGCCAGCCCGAGCTGCTGCACGATGGGCTCAAAGTCCGAGCTGCAGATGTCGCCGATCACGCCGCCGGTGAGCTCGGCCAGCTCCATGTAGCGGCTGCCCACATTGGGAGGGAAGTTGGGGTCATCGCAGCCAATGGCGGCCTCGGTCGTGCTGACCAGGGCGCTGGCCACGAAGGAGTCCCGGCCCACCTTGCGCTTCAGATCCTGAAACTGCTGGGCGTAGCCGATGGGGCTTAGCAGCGAGCTGTCTTGCTCGTCGGAGACAAAGATGATGCTCAGAGGGGCGTCGTCCCGGAGAAAGCCGGCGTTGCTGCCGTCTTCGACGCGCTCGGTCAAGGCTGCCAGGGCGCCCGCCATTCCGGCCTCGGCGCCCGATCCGCAGGTCCCCAACTGGACAAGCTGCTCAAAGCGAAGCTCCGCGTTGGGGGTGCCCGGCGCGATGATAAGTGGGCCAGCCAGCTCACCATCCTCGGGAACGGGCCAGAACTGGGGCACGGTGCAGTCGTAGGTGCCAGGGGGCAGGGGCTCGCCCAGAGTCGTGCTGGTCACGCCGATGTGGTAGTCGGTGTTCGCTTCGACAAAGTACTGGATAAACGCCGAGAAGTGCTGCGATAGCTTGTTCTGGTACGGCATCATCGACGCGGAGTTGTCCACCACGAGCAGGATGTCCACTTTGTCAGCGGGGTCCTGGGTGAAGGCGTCCGTGCGATCGAGCACGGCCACGTCGTAGTCTTGGCAGGCGAGAAGTAGGGTCAAGAGCATGGATGCACCCTATCCCTTTGGGGGCAGGTCCCGCAGCATTCGCGTGTGCCAAGCGCCACGAATTCCACCCACCAGTCCACCGACCGCCACAGCGCCCACTTTCGCTGGACTCAAGGTGCCCGACCAGGCTTGGAGCTGATCCAAGGGCAGATTCCAGAGCAAGAGCACCGAGCCCAAGGCGGCGCCAATGGCCAAGTAGCTTCCGCGCACCCACTCCAAGAAGCCGTCTTTGTCCCCGACCACCCGGCTCTGCACCCAGGCCTCTACCGGTGGGGCGAGCAGGCCGGAGACCGCGATGCCGGCGGCCAGGGTGTCCAGGGCCAGGCTGGTCTCGGCGGCGAGCGCGCCAGCGACCGTGGCGTCCTCGACGGGGGGCAGAGGCAAGACCTGTGGGACCAGGAGCACGGTGCCGTAGAACAGGGAGAGGCCCAGGACCGGAAGGATCCAAGCCGCCCCCCAGGACGCCCAACGCTTGGAGGACCACACGCTGAGGCCCGGCGCGAGCAGAGTCGCCAGGAGCAGGCCTGGAACCGGGGTTCCCCAGCCAGAGAGACTGACGGCGGACAAGAATATCCAGAGCGCGCTGTGGAGTAGCAGGTGCATCATTTCGGGCTCTATCTTGCCAAGACCGCTCTGCACGGTCATGTTGCGCGGCTTGGAGGACTCATGTTCCTTTTGCTCCTAGCGTGCACCAGCGACCCCATCGACACCGCTGTCTCCGACACGGCCGATTCAGGGGTTGAATTGATCGACATGGATCAGGACGGCCACCCCGCTGATCTGGACTGTGACGACAACAACGCCGATGTGAACCCTGACGCGGTCGAGGTCTGTGATGGCCTGGACAACGACTGCGACGGCACCGTGGACGTCCAAGCGGCAGACGCCAGCCCCTTTTGGGCCGATCAAGACCTGGACTCTTGGGGCAGCGGCGAGCCGGTCTTGGCCTGCACGGCGCCCGCCAGCTCCGCGGAGCGCGACGGCGACTGTGACGATGCAGACCCCAGCGTGAACCCCGACGCCCAAGAGATCTGCGATGACTTGGACGTGGATCAAGACTGCGATGGCTTGGCCGATGACGCCGATGAGAGCGTGGACAGCGCAGGCTTCTCGGAGTTCTACAGCGACACCGACAGCGACGGGTGGGGCGATCCCAGCGCGGTGAGCCTGAGCTGTGATGCCGGTCCAGGACAGGTGGACAACGCCTTGGACTGCGATGACGCCGATCCCAAGGTGGGCGAGCAGTGTGCCGGTTGGGACGGCAGCTACTCCGGCAGCTTTGAGATGGTCGTCTCGGTCGCCGATCTGGGGGTCAGCGACACCTGCTCGGGTACCGCTGAGATCGAGGTGGTCGAGGGCAACAAGACCCAGATCACCGGCGTGGTGGAGTGCTCCTTCTCGGGCATGATCTCCACCCTGATCGGCGCCGATTGGGACGCCAACATCACCGGCGGCTTCGACTCCGAGGACACGGCCCTGGGGGACTTGGAGCTCATCGGCTTGATCACCGACTCTTGGGAAGGCGCCTTTGCCGGCAACACTCTGACCGGTGAGCTCTCTGGCTCCACGACCTATGAGGGATTCAAGGTCAGCTACAGCGGCGGCTTTGAGGTCACGCGCTGAGGCGGGGCACTGACCTCGGATGAGCACGTAGATCCTGGACTTGCCAAGCACCGAGAGTGGAGTCATCCTGAGCGCCTCTGAGGAAGGCCACGTCATGCTCTTGTTGCTCCTCGCTTGTTCTGGCACCGTTGTCATTGGAGACGCCGTCGACACCGGAGGCGTTCTCATCGATGAAGACGGGGATGGTTTTGGCATTGACGAAGACTGTGATGACGCCGATCCCGAGATCAACCCAGGCGCCGACGAGCTCTGCGATGGTCTGGACAACAACTGCAGCGGCAGCATCGACGACAACCCCGTCGACGCCGAGCGCTTCTACGAAGACGCGGACAAGGACGGCTACGGCGCAGGCCAAGGCGCGCGCTTCTGCCAGGCGCCTGAAGGCTTCGTCGCCCAGGGTGGGGACTGCGATGACGAGCGTCCAGGCATCAACCCCAGCAAGGTCGAGAGCTGCGATGGCAACGATCGGGACCAGGACTGCAACGGCTTAGCGGATGATGAGGATCCCGGGGTGAACCCGGAGACCTACAACACCTTCTACGTCGACGACGACGGTGACGGTCTCGGCGACCCCGATGTGCCGGTCTACAGCTGCGATCGCCAGCCGGGTACTGTGAACAACCTGGACGACTGCGACGACTCCGACCCGCAGATCCTGGAGGAGTGCCCGGAGGATGGCTGGAATGGCACCTACAGCGGCGACTTTCAGTTGGACGTGGTGATCACCGATTTTGGAATCACGGACACCTGCGCGGGTTCCGGTCGCGTGGTCGTCGACGAGGACGGCAGCCCGCAGATCAAGGGCGAGATCTACTGCAGCTTCTCGGGCACCCTCGCCGGTGTGCTGGGCGAGCAGGAGGCCACCCTTCAGGGCCGCTTCATCGACAGCGACAGCGCCCGGGGACAGATCGACGTGGGCGGGCTCTTCCAGGACCGCTGGGATGGGGAGTTCTACAACGGCGCCCTCTCCGGTGAGCTGGAAGGGGAGACCAGCGTGAGCGGCTACGACGTGCAGTACAGCGGCGTCTTCCAGTTCGAGCGGCAGTAGTCCGAGCGGCAGTAGTCCGAGCGGCCGTAGTTCGAAGGGCAGTAGTTCGAAGGGCTAGTAGGTCAAAAAGCGCGGGTCTCGCAGGAAGACGGTCACCAGGACCTCCCACGCGGCCACCGCGCCCGACTCCTCGGCCACAGAGTCCCAGAGCGAGGCCAACTCGGCCAGCTCCTCTGCCTCAAGCTCAATCGCCGTCAGGCGCCAGAACAGGGCCTGGACGGCCGGCTCAAAGTCCGCGCTCGCGCTCCCCTCTTCCAGGGGGGCATTTGCCAGCAGGCCTTCTCCTCGGGTCCCTTGCTCAACCATCTTGGCGGCCGCCACTTGGGCCGAGCGCTTGACCACCGCGGACCACGGCAGGCCGGGCTTGGTCTGGGGACTGGTCACCGCGTAGCCGTCCACGCCCCCCGCCAAGACCCGGTAGCCCTCGATGTCGTTGTGGAGCTGGTCAAAGCCGTCCTGCTCCCACCGGAAGGAGCCGATCTGTACAAGCGTGCTGTCCAGCTGGGAGGGAGAGAGCATGCGCAGGGGCACCGCGTCCAAGCTCTCGGGGTCCGGCGGGTTCCGGTAGGACTGGGAGGTGAGCAGCTCCACCATCAGGGGCTGCATGTGTCCGCCTTGGGCCACAAAGGCTGTGCGCATGGCCTCCAGCTCGTCCCGGTCGGCCAGGTCCACCGGGCGCCGCCAGAGCAGCTCAGCGGTGCTCTCAACCGCGCAGCTGTAGAAGCGCGGGTCCTCGCTCATGGCCCAGCCCAGCTCTCCGAGCCCTTCGATCGGGGTGCCGAAGTAGGAGGGGCTGACCTCCAGGAACTGCTCGGCCAGGGCCTCCCGCTCCGGGTGGTAGACCTCCTGCTCCACCCGCGAGTACTGGCTGAGCCACCAGAAGCCGAAGAGGTTGGCCGCCAGAGGGTCGATGGTCGCGTGACAAGCCAGGCAGTAGGGGTCGTTTCGAACCGCTTCCTCTACCTCCACCACGGTCTCCCCCTCGGCGAAAGAGATGGGCCGACCCAGGTAGTCCGCGCACACCAGCAGGCGACTGATCGCTGCAGCCCGAGAGCGGTTCATGTTCGAGGCGGTGGTCGTGTAGCGCCACCACAATCCGTTCGTTGCCAGCACACCCACAGGTGGGCGTCCGTCGGAGTAGCGCGCCTTCTGCCAGCCCTCCCCTTCCTCGCGCTCCAGGCCCCAGAGCTCGGCCAGCATGGGGTTGGCCATGGTCCAGTCCGAGGTCACCACGGTGCTCCAGGGCAGATCTTCGGCGATCACGTGGGCCATCAAACGCAGGGGCTCTTCTCCCACGCTGCGGTTGAAGTCGTGCTCGTCCTGGTCCGGCAAGCCGTAGTCCATGTGGTTGACTTCGAAGACGTCCAGACGGGTCCACCACTTCTCGTTGAGCAGCTCGACCATGCGGTCCTCGACCGCGGGATCCTGAAGGTAGGATGTGGCGATCTCTTGGTAGGCCCCAGGGTCGTTGGCCACCCGGTTCAGCTCGTCGGCGCTGGGCAGCTTGCCCCTCAGATCCAGGCTGGCCCTGCGCAGCAGTCGCGGCGCCTCCAGGGAGGGAAGGAGCGCCGGATCTGGGGTCAGCTCCGGTTCGCCCGTGCATGCCAGAAGAAGCCAGATCATGGGAGCAAATCCAGTTCTCTGCCGTAGGCCTGGGCGATGAGGCTCAGGTCCACGCAGACTTCGCCCTGGACTTCTCCAGCGAAAGTGGCGGTCATGCAGTCGCTCTGGCAGCTCTGCGGTCCCAGGGTGAACCAGCCACCCGAAGGGTCCCGCACCTCCACAACCCCAGCGTCGCTGCGCCAGCCGCACTCCTCCCAGAGGTCCGTCTCGAAGAAGAGCGCGTGGCCCAAGTAGGAGATCGCGCCCTGCATGTGCAGCTGCTTGAAGTCGCCGACCTCGACGGCCACCACCTGAAGGGAGCCGCTCACTTGCTCCTTGTAGACGCCATCGTGGGCCTGCCAGATAAAGCTGCCGGAGTGCTCGGAGAAGACGTTGTTTACCTCGCCCTGTGGATTGACCACGATCGCCAAGGTCTGGTGTCCGCCGCCCTCCATCTCCAGTCCGTCGGGGTTCCGGAACAGGTAGTCGCCGGTGCTGCCCTCAAAGGAGATCTGGTTGCCGCCCTCTTCGGTGAAGGACTGTCGCTCGTAGGTGCTCACCCCGGAGTAGAAGTAGCCGGAGTCCGCAGTGCAGCCGCGCAGGTTGGTGGCATCGATGTACTCCTCGTTGCCGGGGCAGACCGAGTCTCCGTGGCTCATCACCTCCAGGTACTGCTCCATGGCGGCTTGGGAGGTCGGAAAGCCCTGAGAGAGCAGCCAGTTCAGCTCGGACTCCAAGGTCGGCAGGTCCCACTCCGGCTCGGTCACGGGGCGCTCGGAGCCGGGCAGCGGGCTGCCGGTGTCGGCCACGGGCTGGGTGTCTTGAGGGGCCGTGCAGGCCAGCAAGACCCAAATCATGAGCCCTCCAGCGCGCAGAGGTAGCGCTCGAGCAGGAGCAGGTCGTCTTCACTCACGCCACCGCCAAGGGGCATGTCCCCTTGCTCCAGCACCCGGACCCGTACGCGAGAGATCTGGTCTCGCACCAGCTCAGGGCTGTCGAAGTCCACACCAGGAGGTGCCCCATGGCGGGTTTGGCTCTCGGCGGCGTGGCAGCTGTTGCAGTAGGTCAGGAAGAAGCCGTGGCCCCAGCTCTGCCAGCTCAGGGTGGGGTCCGTTGGGCAGTCGGCGGTGTCCCGGAGGGCGCTGTCTGAATCCTGTGGACCCGAAGCGCAGGAGAGCAGCAGGGCCCAGATCAAAAGCCCTCCATCACGGCCGTCATCGGCGGCTCTTGGATGTAGCGTTCCGGGTCCACGTCCCCGAGGGCCAGGAGTGTGGCGCCCAGGTTCTTGGCGCTGAAGCTCACCCCCGAGCTGCTGGCTTGGCCGGTGGACAGGTCGACCTTGTCTCCACGTGCCTGGTCATCGAGCGCCCCGTAGCGGTTTCCGCCGCGAATTCCGGCGCCGATCAGCATCGCCGAGGCCGTTGTCCAGTGATCCTTGCCGCCGTAGAGGTTCAAGGTCGGCGCCCGGCCCATCTCCGAGAAGACCACGAAGGTGACCTGGTCCCGCAGGGGCCCCCCTTCAAAGGCCGTGCGCCCGTCCAGATCCGCCATGATGCGGTTCAGGTAGGCAAAGAACTCTCCGAAGTGCAGGCTTTGACGGTCGATCTGCTGGTGGTTGTCCCAGCCCTCGGCGCACCAGCCCTCGTAGGCGATCATGCCGCAGCGGGTCAGGCCGCGCTCAAAGCAGTCAAAGATGGTGGCGGCGTCCGCGCCGATGTCTCGCTCACAGCCGCCGCTGTTGGGGTCCAAGTTTAGGTCCCCACCCAGTGCCTGCAGGCGCGCTTGGGCCTCCAGGGCAGTGCTGTAGCGGGTGTAGAAGTCGGCCTCGGCCGGGGTGCCGGCCTGCTCGGCCAGAGTGCCCAGGCGCTGGGCCAGGTAGGCATCTTCAATGGCCTCGCTCGAGGGGGTAATCACACCCTGGTCTCGCTCTGAGAGGACCTCACCCGAGAGAAGTTTTGGGAGCTGACCGTTGTCTCCAACCCGAACGACCTGGTCGCCATACTGGGCGTTGAACGCGGAGCCTGCCATGACCAAGTGTGGCAGGAGTGGACGGTCTACGGCGTTGGCCGCCAGGATGCTGGGCCAGTCGTCGTAGGCCCCGTCCCCATGGCCGGTCAGCGCGATTCTCCGGCAACGCTCATGGGTGATGCTGGGCACCGACATGCCGTTGATGATGGCGCAGCGATCGCCGTATTTGCCGAAGAAGGCCCGGACCGTGTCGCGATCTGGATGGTCCACAAAGGGCAGGCCCATCGCCTCGGATGCGGTCGCTTCAGCCTCGTGGTCCACCTTGCCGAGCAGCTCAGGGGCGAAGACGAAGGGTGCATCCCAGCCCCCCACGCAGTGGATGAACACAAAGCGTCGGGTGGAGGCACTGGGTGTGGCCAGAGCCCGTGTTGGGAAGGCCAGCGCCCCCGCGCCCAGTCCCAGCAGGTGTCGACGTGTCAGCAGCATGCCGGCATTCTACTTGTTCCAGATGCGGGCGTGGAAAATGTTCTGGGGGATTGATCTGTCCACTCAGGGGTTACTATCGGTCTCCGTGCTTTGGCTCTTGCTGCTCGCCTCTGGTGCTCCTTCCGCCACAGAGGCCACCGCGTCCTCCCTTCAGGCTGCCCAGACCCTGGCGGCACAGGTGGGCACGACCTGCGGCAACCCCTACGCCGTCGCGGAGATCGCCTTCACCTTCGAGGTCTGGGTAGATGGCGAGCGCGTGATCCAGCGCAGCCACCAGTGGTTCCCAAGAGAGAGCCGCGCCATCGTCTCCTGGGAGGGACAGCAGGTCGAGCTCACCCAGCTCTACCCCTACATCGCCTCCACCGCGCCCCAAGAGCTGGCCATCGCCGCCTATCAACACTGGATCAACGACAGCTACTGGTTGCTCGCTGCCTGCAAGGTCCAGGACGCCGGCGTGGAGAGCAGCCTGGATGAGACGGGCCGCCTGAGTCTGCGCTTTGACCAAGGAGTGGGCCTGAGCTCCGGGGACCAGTACTGGATGAGCGTGGACCGCCGCGGCCGCGTTCAGGACTGGGAGTTCGAGCTGGAGGGCGGGCGCCACGACCGCTTCTCTTGGGTGGGGTACAAGCGCTTCGGTCCGCTGCTGCTCTCCACGCGCCGCATCAGCGCGGACGGACACACCTTGGTGCGCTTTGAGGATGTTCGGGTGCGTTAGACTGCTGGCACACTCAGGTAGGGGATGCACATGTACAAGAAGTGGTTGTTGGTTGGTTTTGGTGCTCTGGCTCTGGCCTGCGGCGGCGGCGGTCTGAGCGGCGGCAGCACCCAGGCCCAGGCGATGTGCGAGTACATGGTGGTCGAGAACGGCACCGAGTGCGCCAGCATCGCCGTGGGCAGCACAGCCACCATCGGGGACTTCCAGGTGCAGGTGCTCAGCGCCGAGAACTGGACGGGCCAAGACAGCCTGCCCGCCATCAAGAACATGGACGAACGGGCGGCGGTGAAGACCGCCGGTGGCAACCTGATCGCGGTGCACCTGCAGGTCACCAACACCGCGCCGGTCAAGTCCAAGGCGGACTTCGTCGCGCGGCTCATCGACGGGGGCGGAAACCGGGCCTTTGCCGGGCCTTACAACGGGGACATCTACCGGACGGAGAAGGGCCTCGCCACGCCCTTTGGCGATGCCTATGGCCCCGGAGAGTCACGCCACGCCGCGGTGGTCTACGCCGTGGGCGCCCAAGACGTCCCCGGCAGCCTGATCCAGCTCTTCCGCAAAGAGAAGATGCCCGACCCCCAGGACCCCCGGGGACGCATCAAGAGCTTCGTGGTGCAGCAGTTCGTCTTGGACCTGGGTGGCGTGACCACTCCCTGACGCACTTCCGCGAGCGTCTTAGACCACTGGGGAAACGACCACGGAGTTCCCATGCCTGAGATGACCTACAAGCGCCTTGGCGGCAGCGGCCTGAAGCTGTCCACCTTCTCCATCGGGAGCTGGGTGACCTTTGGCGGCCAGCAAGACATGGACACCTCCAAGAAGTGTCTGCTCGCTGCCTTCGAAGCCGGCGTCAACTTCTTCGACAACGCCGAGGCCTACGCAGGCGGCCAAGCCGAGGTCGTCGTCGGCGAGGTGCTCAAGGATCTGAAGCGCAGCGATCTGGTCATCAGCTCCAAGGTCTTCTGGGGGGGCGAGGGTCCCAACGACGTGGGCCTGAACCGCAAGCACGTCACCGAGGCCTGTCATGCTGCCCTCAAGCGCCTGCAGACCGACTACCTGGATCTGTACTTCTGCCATCGCCCCGATCCAGACACCCCCATTCTGGAGACTGTGCGGGCCATGCACACCCTGATTCAGCAGGGCAAAGTTCTGTACTGGGGCACCAGTGAGTGGACCCCCGAGCAGCTCACCACCGCCTTTGAGCTGGCCGACAAGTACAACCTGGAGCCGCCCACCATGGAGCAGCCCCAGTACAACCTCTTTCACCGCGACAACGTGGAGAAGGGCTTGGCCAAGCTGGTGCAGGAGCGGGGCTTGGGCACCACCATCTGGAGCCCCCTCTCCAGCGGCTTGCTGACCGGCAAGTACGACGAGGGCATCCCCACGGACTCCCGCTTGGGACAGGTCGAGTGGCTCCAGGAGCTGGTCCTGCTCGAAGGGCGCGTGGAGAAGGTCAAGGCCCTCAAGAGCATCTCGGATGACCTGGGCTGCACCCGCGCTCAGTTGGCCTTGGCTTGGGCAGCGGGCCACGCCCACGTCTCGACGGTGATCACAGGAGCGAGCCGGGTCTCCCAGGTGCATGAGAACCTGGCGGCCCTGGATGTGATTCCCAAGCTCACCCCTGAGATCCGCACCGCCATCGAGGCCACCTTGGCCTGATCGGGCCCCTTGAGCGCCGTGGCTCAGGCAGGCTCGCTCCCTGCGTCAGCCTGTCTCAGGGGGGCCCCCGGCCCCTGGGAAGCAGGATAGGTCCCTTGCACAAGGAGGTCAGTCATGGAGTCTCTCGTCATCGGTGCCCTAGTGGGGCTCGTGATCGTGTTCATCGTCCGGAAGCTCTTCGTGAAGGCCGCTCCGGCGGCGGACGTACAGGCCCTCATCGACGCCGGTGCGGTGCTGGTGGATGTGCGCAGCCCCAGCGAGTTTGCGGGGGGCAGCCTCAAGGGCGCCAAGAACGTGCCCATGGGCAGCCCACCCAAGGGTTTGGACAAGTCGGTGCCCGTCGTCGTCTTCTGTGCCTCTGGCATGCGCAGCGCCAAGGTGGCGCAAGACTGGTCAAAGCAGGGCTTCCAGGTCACCAATCTGGGCGGAATGAGCGCTGGGAGCGGTCTGAAGCTCTGAGGGCAGCACACCGCCCGGTGTGCTGGGCTACAGTGTGGCCCTATGAACGCGCCAGATCCCCTAGACCCCACCGACGCGCAGCTGGAGCGCCTGGCCCCAGCTGAGCGCTGGGGCTTTAAGCTGGCCGACCGGGTCCACCGGCACGCCCGCTGGGCCGCCGTGAGCTGGAACTCGACCGTCATGGTTGGCGTGACCTGGCTGACCTGCAAGCGTCGCCTGCATGTGGCCGGATTGGACAACCTGCACGCCTTGGATCCCAAGCGCGGCATCTTGCTCGTGGCCAACCACCGCAGCTTCTATGACTTCTTCACGGTCTCCTGCGTGCTCTTCAACTGGACGCCGCTCCAGCGCCACGTGCTCTTTCCAGTGCGCAGCGAGTTCTTTTACGACTCGCCCGTGGGCTGGACCGTCAACTCGGTGATGAGCGCCATGGCCATGTTCCCGCCCATCAAGCGGCAGCGCTCGGCCGCACCGTGGAACCGCTACGCCCTCTCGCGCTGCAGCTACGAGCTGCAAGAGCGCGGTGCAGTGGTCGGCATGCACCCCGAAGGGCGCCGCTACCCCGACTCGGACCCCTTCTCCGTGCACAAGTGCAAGCCCGGCGCGGCCCGGGTCGCCCTGGACGCACCGGACGCTCAGGTGGTCCCGCTCTTCCTCACAGGTCTCACAAACGATCTGTGGCAGGAGTTCCTCTGGAACTGGTTTGAGCCCGAGGCACACCCCATCGGCATCGCCTTTGGCGCGCCCATTCCCATGGATGATCTGCGGCCGTCGGGCGAGGTGGACTCCGAGCCACAGATTCGGGCAGCACGGGTGCTCACCCAGCGGATCTCCGATGCGCTGAAGGTTCAGGCCGAGGCCTGCAGGGACATCTTGGAGAAGGTCGGGGAGCAGCTCAAGGTGGCCTAAGCGCGCCTGATCCTGCTTGCGCGGTGCCTCCTCTGGCCCCGCCAGGCGCCCTGCCGTAGACTGCGGAAGCACCGGGAGCCACCATGTGCGTTCACCAGATGCTCAAGCACGGCCGGCTGGTCGCGCCGACTCTGACCTGAGCGCCACTCACAACAGATCCACCCGCTTGCACAGCAGCTCATGGAAGCGCTTGCCACCCAGGGCATCTTTGCGCTGGGTGTTCAGCCCAGTGGCGTGGTCTTTCACGCTGCGAGGCTCCAAGCAGTAGCGCCGCACCACCTCGTCCAGGGGCTCGGGTGCGCCCGCCCAGCTGGCGATGAGCTCACCGGCCAGCTCGCGGTTGTCCGCCAGGGTGCGTCCGTTCTGTAGCACCAGGCCTTCCTGCAGCTCCAAGCGGGAGCGCAGGGTGGCGCCGGACTGTCCGACTTGGCCCTTGAGCGCCTTGTGGGGGCCAAAGCGGGGCTCGGCGCGGGCATCGGTCCAGGGGGCGATACGAACCCGGACCATCTCGGAGTCCTTGTCGACCTTGAGGCGGTGCAGGCCGGCCTCGCGGGCCAGCAGTCCGTGGGCCCAGTTGCCTTGAATCGCCAACAGGGTGGCCTCGCTTGGGGAGACAGGGTCCATCAGCACCTGAACCTTGAACTTCCGAGCAGCGGCCCACTCCTGGTAGGTGGCCGAGAGCATGTTCCTGGCCTGCTCGCCCCCCTTTCCAACGGGCTCGATGTGTACCAGAGCATCCCAGAATCCGGCCCGGCCCATGCGCACCAGCTGCCGCTCGGCGTTCAAGGTGCGGTCTTCCAGGCGGAGCAGTTTTTGTATCAGGCGCTCCAGCTTGGGCTTCTTGATGTCTGTGGGCGCTTGGGCGGCGGCGGCCTGGAGCTCCTCCAGGGTCATGCGCAGGCGCTCGGTGCGATCCAGGGTCAGGCTGAGCTGCTCCAGGTCTCGCATCACGGTCGCGGCCCGTTCGGGGTCGGCCCAGAAGCTGGTCTGTCCGCGCTCGTGCTCCAGGGACTGTTGCTGATCGAAGAGGGTGTCCTCGTCGATGGCTGCGCTCAGGGCCTGTAGGCGTGCCTCCAAGTCCTTGGCGCGGGCCTGCACCTGGGTCAGGTTCAGGGTGCTTCCATCGGGCAGTTTGATGGGGTCGCGCTTGCGGCGCTGGGCCTTGGACTGGCCGGTCTCCACCACCCGCACCTGCAGGCGGTTGTCCCGGGCCACGACCCGCAGGATGGAGCCGGGCTCGATGTGCTTCTCCATCAGGGTCATGGCCAGAGGCAGCACCACGCGTCGCTGGATCTCGCGCTTGAGACCGCGGGCTCCGTAGCGGGGGTCAAAGCCCTTCTCTACGACCAAGGCCAAGGCCGCATCCTCGACCTCTACGATCAAGTTGCGGGCTGCGATGCCCTCTCGGTCAATGACACGCTTGATCTCCCACTTGGCCACTTGGGTGACCTGCTCGGTGGTCAGGGCGTGGAACACGGCGAGGTGCCCAAAGCGGTTGAGGAACTCCGGCCGGAAGTGTTGCTCCAGGGCCTTCTCTACCGCCCGGCGTTGCTCCGACTCGCTGGCGCCGCCACCAAAGCCCACCGCCGTGCGCTGGCTGTCCTGTGCGCCCACGTTGGAGGTCGCGATGACGATGGTGTTCCTGCAGTCCACGGTCTGGCCGTTGGCCGGCGTGATGCGGCCCTCGTCCAGCAGGCCCAGGAGCAGGTCCCAGATGTTGGAGTGGGCCTTCTCCAGCTCGTCGAAGAGCACGACCTGGAAGGGCTGGGCCCGAATGGGATCCACCAAGGCGGCCGGCTGGCTGGGGTTCCGGGGGCTGCCGATCAGGCGCTCGAAGGAGTGGTAGTCCTTGAACTCGGAGAGATCGAAGCGCAGCAGACGGCTCTCGCTGCCAAAGAGGAAGCGGGCCAGGGTGCGTGCGAGCTCGGTCTTGCCCACGCCGGTGGGGCCCACGAACAGGAAAGTGCCGATGGGCTTGTCGGGGTCCTGCAGTCCGGCCTTGAAGAGCGCGATGCACTCCAGGACGGCCTCGATGGCGGCCTGCTGGCCGACGATGCGCTCCTGGAACCACCCACGGATCTCTTTGGCTGGTCGGGTCTCGGTGCGGGAGACCACGAACATGGGCAGGCCCGATAGGTCGGAGAAGCCCGCCTCGACCTGTCGCGCGCCCAGGGGAAGGGTCTGTGTGGGGTCTTCCTGTACGCGGCGAACCAGATGGGCGAGCACGGCCAGGGCAGGACCGGGCTGCGCGCGGGCCGAGAAGCGCCCGGAGAGGGAGAGCAGGGTCTCCATCGCGTGGGGCTCGATCTCCAGCGCAGCGTTCTGGGCGGACTCCTCCACGCAGCGCCGCACAGAGTCTGCGGTCATTGGGGAGAGGCTCATCTTCTTGAAGAGCGCCACAAAACCTGGGGTGCGCTCCATGCTGCGCAGAGTCTCGGGGCTCACCTCGGCCAGCAGCTGTACGCGCCTGCTGGAGAGGGCCGGCTTGAGGGCATCGAGCAGGTTGTTGTCGTTCTTGTCCGTGCGGCCCGTCTTGGGCAGGTTCCACACATCGGGGATGTAGATCACAGCGCCGGCCGCTTGGGCTTGCTCCGCGACAGCGGTGACCTTGGACTGCCACTCTCCCAAGTACTTGGTGCCGGCCATAAAGGAGGTGGTCGAGAGCTCGATGATGGGGCGCTCACCGTCCCGCCACTTCTGTGCCAGACCCTGGATCACGCTGGTCTTTCCCACGCCATCGGAGCCGATCAGCAGGACGGAGCTGCCCAAGTTCAGCAGCTCCTCCAGATCCTGGATCTCCACTTCACGGGCGCGTACGGTGTCCAGCTCTCCGCGACGGGCAGCGGCGACCAGGTCTCGACCTTCGGACAGGGCATTCTCAAAGTTGCTCATGGCCGAACTCTATCGCGAGTGGCCCGCAGAGGTACCCTTGGGCCCCGGAGCTGGAGTCCCATGCCTGAGCGTCCCGACCTTGAGTATGTCGTGCCCGTCTTGCAGCGCTTGCTCAAGGGTCAGCTCATCCAAGCCGCCTCCGTACACAACCCGGTGGTCATGCGGCAGATGGTGCTCGGCGAGGTCTCCGAGCTGCTGGTCGGGAGCACCATCCAGGGCATCAAGCGTCGGGCGCACTTCGTGCATTTTCAGCTCAGCGGGCCGGTGGATCTGGTGATCTCACCGATGCTGGCAGGGCGCTTTGACCATGTCGAACCCAAGGCGCGCAAGCGAAAAGATGTGGCCTTTGTCTTGGGCTTTGGTGAGATGAATCTGCGCTATCGAGACGACGTGCAGATGGGGAAAGTGTATCTAGTGCCCAGAGAGCAGCTCAAGGAGATCCCAGGCTTTGCCAAGATCGGCGTGGACGTGCTGGGCAAGGCCTTCACCCTAGAGAAGCTGACTCAGATCACCAAGAAAGACCGTCGCCAGGTCAAGGTCTTCTTGATGGACAAGACCAAGCTGGACAGCATGGGCAATGCCTACGCCGACGAGGTCCTCTTCGCCGCCGGCATCCACCCCAAGGTGCGCGTCACGGAGCTCTCTCTGGACCAGATCGCCAACCTGCACGACGCCATCGTCTCGGTCCTGAAGACCTCCCGTACGATCATTCGGCGTAGAAAGCCGCCTTTGGACCAGAAGCTGCGCGACCATGTGAAGGTGCGCAACCGCAGAGGACAGCCCTGTCCAAGCTGCGGGACCGCCATTCGCGCGGCCGGGGTCCATGGGCACGACGCATTCTTCTGTCCCAAGTGCCAGCCGGACACCAAAGGCCGCGGCTTTGTAGACTGGAGCCGCATCCCTGGGCGTTCCTGACTCGCCGCAGTTCTTGACAGAGCCTGCGCCCGACCCACGCTGATGTCGGTTAGTTTGGTGGCCGACATGGAGACCCAATGACCGCTATCCTGCTGACCCTCTTTGCCTGCAGTGGCGGCTCTGTCGCCGTAGACGACACCGAGCCCGCGGACACCGAAGAGCCGGATCCGGATCCCGTCCCCGACAACTCCCGTTACACCTCGGAGTTGACCTGGGAGCTGGACAGCCTCATTGACACCTGGGACTGCACCGACACCACCATCGAGACCGGTGAGCCTGTCACGGACGAGGACATGCTCCAGGCCATGACAGAGGTCTGCCCCCTCTGCGACTACTTCTACGTCGCCACCCAGGACAAGGAGCCATGCGAGGGCAACCTGAACGTGCCTGACCCGGACTACCGCGGCGTGGTGCTCGGAGAGACCGCCGCCCAGCTCTACCAGCTGGAAGAGGACGACGGCGACTTTGAGAGCGTGCCTCTGGACATGGCGGCCGACTACGATGGCTGGACCATGAGCTTCAGCGCCATCCCCTTCGAGATCTGGGGCACCGACCTGCACGTCTCGGGCACTTGGGAGTTCGCCGAGATGATTCCCGAGGATGACTGAGACCCCCTTTGAGCTTCTGATGGCCTGCCATGCGCGCATCCGGCGCTACTGTGGTGGGCTTCAGGCTCTGTGTGAGGTGGAGCCAGGCGACCCGCGCATCGAAGCGACCGCCCAGTCCTGCCATCGCTACTTCGGGGAAGCGCTACACCTGCACGCCCAGGACGAGGACAGCTCGCTCCTGCCCAGACTGCAGGGGCATCTGAGCGCGCCTCAGCTCGAGGTCGCCAGGCAGCTCAGGGAGCAGCACGGGATGTTGGATTCTCAGACCCCGGGTGTGCTTGAGGCTCTGAGTCAGATCACTGGCCTCTCTCTCGCCGAGCGGCGCGCAGTGTTCGAGCCCTATTGGACCCTGCTGCTTGCGCACATCCACCTGGAGGAGGAGTGGCTCTTCCCCTCCATCTCCAAGATGAGTCAGGAAGAGCGGGGCCAGATCGTCGTGGAGATCCGGGCCCGTCGCACCCAGGACCAACAACAGGCCCCGCAGTAGCGCTACGGAGCCTGGAGCTTGGAGGTTCAGCTCCTGATGCCGCGTCCTATGGCTCGCAGATGCTCGCCTCGTCGGATCCGTCCATCGTCATGGTCACGTTTGTGCAGCTCACGGTGGACTCCCCGTCGGCCCAGAGGTCGTGAAGGCCAGAGTCCAGCACGGTGACCGAGTCTAGGCTCAGATTGGAGTCTTCCAGGTACAGGGTCGATTCGCTGCGGCCTGCGCTGTTCCAGCCCGAGCCTGCATCCTTGAAGGTGACGTTTGCCAGCAGGTTGCTGTCGCTGTTGTTGTTGAAGCGAATGCCCTTCCAGAGAGCCACCTGATTCCGGCTGCCCTCCATTACAACGGGGTCCCCAGCGGTATCGCCGACGGTCAACAGTCCCGTTCCGAAGATGTCCAGGCCTGCGTGCTCCTCGAAGATCAGTCGAGCACCGGGCATGATCCCAAGGGAGTCTTCGATGTCCAGGTCTTCGCGTACGAAGTAGGGCACGTTGGTGACCGACCACGTGGACTCTGTCTTGACGTAGGGGTAGCGCTCGGCGACCACGATCATCGTCTCGTCGTTCCCACTAAAGACGTTGGTGTCATCGAAGACCCCTGCGGCCGGCGCACTGGTCACGATGCTGCGCTCGTTGTCCGTGAAGACACAGTTCTCTACAACAATACCGCCAGACACTTCGGATTCAATAGACAGTGCAAAGCCTGCGTTTCCGCTGAGTGTCACGCCGGAGAGGATGGCCTCGCCTTCGTCCAACTCAAGGGCACCGTAGCTGTAGTCGGGGGTGCCATCTCGGTCCCCAGCGTCGGAGATTTTGGTGTAGTACAGCTCGCTGACGATGGCGCCGCCGTTGCGAATGGTCAGACCCTTCCAGAAGCCTGGCAGGGCTTGCGCGCCTTGAATGACCACCCCTTCGGTCTCGGTGCCCATGGAGAGCAGCTGGCCGGTCTCGTCTACATCAAACCTCGAGTCCTCGTGCATGGTGAGGGTCAGGCCCGGGGAGAGGGTCAGCGCGGCATCGATGTTCCAGTCGTAGCGGAAGGATGCAAAGTCCAGCGCCGGGAGGACGCCATCGCTCGCAAGGTCCCCATCTTCCAGAAGCACCACGCCCCCGTCCATCTCCAGCGCGCCGCTGAGTCCGGTTCCTTGCTGAAGTCCGAGCAAGGCCGGGGTCGCCGCGCCATAGATGGCCAAGCCCTCGATGACCACGGGTGCGGTCGCACTGTGCGCGTAGAAGCCGTACTCGGTGCTCTGCTCAATCCACAGGTCCGTGCCTGTGATGCTGCCGCCCGTCAGGTGCACGCCTGCATGCACGCCCCCGTAGGAGGTGTCGCCGCCACCGATGACCGTAAGCTTGTTGAAGGTCATCTCGCCGTCGACGAAGAGGCCGAACCAGGAGTCCACGTCGTCGCTTTGTCCCTGGAGGACCACGCCGACTTCGTTGCCCTGGACGTCCAGGCTGCCGCTTGTGCGCACCTCGATCCACATTCCAGCCGCCACGAAGACTTCCACCCCATCTTCAAGGACCACATCCCCGTCAATGTCCAAGTCTTCGTTCAGCAGGTAGCAACCGGCTGTCAGGGTGCCTCCTGTGCTGAGCTCCGCTGTGTCGATGACGATGCAGTCTGCGGTGGGGTCTTCTTCGACGGCCTTGTCACAGCCCACCAGTAGGGCGGCCAAGACAAGAAGGGATCGTTGGGTCATGCTGTCTCCATGGTTCGCCGTTGATACGGCAGACAGCGCGATCTGAACCGAAAGCTTATCGAAATACCCAGAATACTGGGCAAAGCTCAGTTTTCTGGCTAACCGAAGCGCGGTCGATTCCGAACTTGGGTGATCCAGAAGCGCAGGGCCAGGGACGGTGTTGTCTGAGGGAGATTCAGCAGGGTCTCTGCACCTTCTTGGTCCCCCTCGCTCAGGCAGTGCTCCAGCTTCCAAGCTCGGAACACAAGCTCCGCAAGTGAGGTCCCGTCGACCATCTTCATGCCTTGGAGCGCCCGCCGTACCGGAAGCTGTGTACTAGCCCCGCCAAGGCGTAGCTGGTAAATGCAGAGCAGGTCTTGGAAGAGCAAGCGCAGCGCTGGGTTTCGATCGGCCGCACCCACGTCCAGGAAAGGCTTGGCGCCCGCCTCGTCGCCCAACAGCAGCAGCCAGAGACCCGCGCGACTCACCGCCCACCCGCTCAGACCGGCCTTGATAGTGCTCTGCCCCACCGCGCGGTAGGCAGCGATTGCCCCCTCCGTGTCCCCGTTGGCCCCCAGGCTCGCCGCCAGGGCCTGTCGCGCTGTGAGAGCCAACCCGACCAGTCCGCCATCTTGGAAGGCGTCCATCAAGTCTCGCAGCAGGGCCTCTGCAGCCAGGTGCTCGCCGCGACGCTGTTGGGCCTGGGCGATGAAGAGACCGAGGAGGTCGACCAGGAGCCTGTGCTTGGGGAATTCTTGCTGCAGCGCGGTCGCGCTGGCCACGGGGTCCGCTGCCTCACGAACCAGCACGAGCTGCCGCAAAGGCTCCAGATGGGCCGCTTGGGTTTGCTTCGGCACGTGCTTGGCAGGTTGAAACGCACCAGGCAGCCAAGCGTGGCAATGCAAGAACAGGGCGCGCACCGCGAATGCCTCCGTGACCTCTTTCAGCGCCTGGGAGATCTGTTGTTCTGTCGCGTTGTGACCGATGAAGCCCCCGAGCAATACCAGCTCTGGTGCGCCCGGAACACGCCGCTGAGCGATGCGCCAGGCCGCAGCGTAGAACTGGAATGGCCCGCTCAGGTAGGAGAAGAGAAGCATGGTCCAGAGCAGGTGTGGGAGCTCGCTCTCCGGCGCACTCTCCATGATCTCCAGCAGGTCCTCCAGGTACCGGCGCATCTCCTGCAGCACGGTCGCGGGGCGCAACATCACCTTGTCGGCCGCATCCAGAAAGCGGTCTGTCAGCCACACTTGGTAGCCCTTCTTCGCAGCGTCGGTCTGCTTGGGGTAGTGCTGCGCAAGGAAGCTGCGCAGTGGCGTTGAGCATCGCCAGCCTTGGTCCTGTGGGAGCAGCAAGGAGTGCCGCGCCAGCTCGATGCTGGCCGCCCGTCCAGTCGGTCCAAGCCAGCTCTCCAGGCTGCGCGCCGGTACGCCGTCCCGGGTTGCAGCCAGCTTGATTAGGGTTTGGAGGAGCTCGGGTGTCAGGGCGCTGACGCTGCGCTGGATGGCGTGCTCCAGGGCGGGCGCCTCGCGGAGCACCCCTGCCTCCAGGGCCTCCATCAACGAGGTCACGCCGAAGGGGCGCCCGGTGGCGACCTCTATGGCCAGTGGTGAGCCTTCGACCAGCGCTAAGAAGCGATCCAGAAGGTCTGGGGTCAGGTCTTCTTCCCATCGGCTGGCCGCCAAGCAGGTGGAGGCAAAGGCACGGCCCTGCTCTTTGGAGAGCCCTCCAAGCGGGTAGACCGCCTCGTCTGGGCGGCCCAGGTCCCGGCGACTGGTGATCAAGAAGTGGTGGTCGGGCAGGCCATCGATGATGCGCGCCACGGTGGGAAGCACGCCCTCGGCCTCGTCCAGGATGATGAGCAGCCGGTGGCCCTTGAGGGCCTGCGCGACACCGACTAGACCGCCCTCGAAGGTGTTGGTCGCCAGGAGCAAGGCGCGTATCGCTGCGTCGGCATCCTGTACCCCGGCCAACGACACATAAACCCGAGCGCCAACGTGTTCGCGCGCCAGCCGAAGGGCCAAGCGTGTCTTTCCACTTCCTCCAGGCCCAGAGAGGGTCACCACCCGCCAGCCGCCGTCCAAGAGGGCCTGAAGTCGGCGCTCGTCTTCAAGTCGCGGAAAATAGGGCCGAGCGAAGCTTGGCAGAGCCCCCAAGGTGTTCTCGATGGGGATCCGGTAGCCGGCGCTGCGCACGTTCTCGATGCGGCAGTGAGGAGTCAGCTTCCGGCGCAGGTTTCTCAGAGTGACGGGGACCGTCTCAGAGCGAACCCCAGGCGCCATCCCCCAGAGCGCCTCCGCCAGCTCCTCCTTGGGCACCAAGCTGCCTGCCCTGGCCAGCAGGTAGGCGAACACTTGGGCTTCCTTGGGACTAAGCTGTGCTGACCCATCCGGGCTGTTGAAGCGCCGGTTTGGCTGGTCAAAGGACCAGTGGCCCATGTGCTCGATCTCCGGTGGCCCAAGAGTGTAGCCGCAGTTGAGGTGACGCGCGGCTAGGGGCAGCTCCTTAGAGCGTGTCCAGGGCCAGCGCCTCCATCTCCTCGTGGCCGTCACGCCCTTGGCCTTCGCCAACGCGCTCCAGGTTCTGATCGATGACGATGTACTGGGGGCGACCTACGCCGGTGCGCCAGGCGTCCCATGCGATCTCGTCGGCGTCGTAGAGGACCGGGAAGCTCAGGCCGAGCTCGTCCACCCACTGGGCGTTCTCCTCGGGGGAGTCTGCGCGCAGCGCGGTGATGACCGTCAGGCCCAGGTCTTTGTTTTCGCTGTAGAAAGTCTCGGTATCTGGAGCCAGATCCCTACACGTTCCTCACCAAAAGGCGGACAGGTCCAGCAGAATCACGTCCCCCTGGAAGTCCGAGAGGGAGACGTCTTCCCCCAGGTGGTTGGGGAGCGTGAAGTCACCTGCGATGGCGTCTTGGGCGGGCTCGGCGCAGGCGAGCAGGAGCAGGAACATGGTGACCTCGGTTGCAGGAGTGACGCCACTGGCCGGGAAAAGTTGCTGTGGGGTGAATGGATTGGGTGTGCTTGCGTCTGTTCTCACTTCTCGGAGTCCCCTTGTTTGAGACCCTCTACCTGGCTGCCGCGCTCCTGCTGCTGTGTGTGGTGGTCGCCCTTGTGGCTGCGGTTGGCTTGGTCTGGTCCGTGGTGACCCGGCGCTGGGTAGGGGCGCTGGCCTTTGGCTTGCCGCTGCTCGTGGCGTCCCCCGGCTTGGTGTTCATCGGCGGAGTGGCGCGGATCTACCGAGTTCCGGACTGGTCGGGGCCCGTGGAGCTGGGCGAGCGCTATGCAGGGGGTGGGCAGGGTCTGGAGCTTCAGCAAGACGGCCGCTACGCCTGGGATGCAGGCGAGACTGGGACCTGGTCCTTTGAGCCCACGACAGGGCCCGATCTGACCCCGCACGCTGGCACGCTCACTCTGACCTCGCAGGCGGGTGAGCTTCGAGAGCTGGGGGCGCGCTGGGATGACGCCATCGGCGATCGCGGGCAGCTACTCCGGCTGCAGTAGGGAGAGCACCCGCTCCAAGACCTGCTCCTTCTCCCCCTTGGCATCGACGATCCACACCCGCTCATCTCCCGGGAACTGAAGGCTCACGCCCTCGCCCGAGCAGACGCCCAGGCAGTCCACCGTGGCCACGCGAATCTGACTGCGCCACAGCCCACGGTCCTTGAGTTCCTGCTTCAGAAAACGTCTCAAGTCCTCGCTGCCCAAGGGGCCGCAGCTGGGGTTCTGGGCGCCCGGCTTTCTGTGCATGCCGCAGACCAGGACCAGGCTCGGCGAGGCGGGTGGCACACACTTCATACGGCCAAGACCCCGGCGATGTTCTCCATCATCTGCACCCTGCGTTTGGTGGTGGGGTGGCTGCCGTCCAAGAGGGACTCGGTGCGGGACTCGACCAGGGAGAGGGGGTAGTGCCACACGGCCGCGTCGGGGGTTGGGGTGCCGCCTTGGGTGTCCCAGGGTTGCCAGCCCAGCATCACGCCACCGGTGCCCGCCATGGCCAACTCCAGGGCTTGGAATGCCAGACGGCCCGCCAGGGCGCGGTCTTGGTAGGAGGGTTGTCCGCCGCGCACCAGGTGACCCAGCACAGTCGCGCGCACGCTGACCCCCGGCAGCTCCTGATCCACGTAGCTCTGCAGGGTCTCGCAGAGCTCTTGGGTGCCCATGCGCACGCCCTCGGCCTTGATGATCAGGATGCGCTGCTTGCCCCGGGTGGGATCCAGGCCCTTGGAGATGATCTCCTTGAGCTCGGCCACCCGCTCCGCGTCCGTCTTGCCGCTCTCTCGGTATAGGCAGGCGTCCGCCCCCGAGGCCACGCTGCTGGCCATGGCCAAGTAGCCGCAGTGGCGTCCCATGACCTCGACGACGAAGACCCTGCGGTGGGCCCGTGCGGTATCTGAGATGCGATCGCAGGCGCCGACGATGGTGTTCAGCGCGGTGTCTACTCCAATGGCGTTGCTGGTACAGGCGATGTCGTTGTCGATGCTGGCGGGAATCCCCACCACGCACACACCAGACTCCTCGCCCAGGCGCCTGGCGCCGGCCAGGGATCCGTTTCCGCCAATGACGACCAGGGCATCCAGGTCCGCCAGGTTTGCCGCCGCTTGGGCGCGGCCTTCCACGGTGCGGAAGCGCTCGGAGCGCGCCGAGCCCAAGATGGTGCCGCCCAGGTTGGAGATGGTGTCCACGTCGCGGGGAGTCAGGATCTGCCGGCGGTTGGCCATCAGCCCTTCGTAGCCGCCTACAAAGCCGACGGTCTGCACCCCGCGGCGGGCTGCGAGCTTGGTGAAGGCGTACAGGGCTGTGTTCATGCCGGGGGCGTCGCCGCCGCTGGTCAAGACCCCGATCCTGGGCATGGCGATCTTGGGCATGGCACACTCCTGGGGCAGGAGTCTACGTCACCATGCAGCTGAGCTTCCCCCCCGATGTGCTGCGCCCGGTCGGCACCGAGCAGGTTGAGCGCGCCCACGAGCTGGCCGCCAAGAGTCCAAGGGACCGGGCCATCGTGCGCTACCACGCCCACAGCGACCTGGTTCAGCGCATGCTCAACGCCCTGCGCCGCGACACCTACGTGCCCGTGCACCGACACGTGGACCCAGACAAGGTCGAGGTCTTTCTGGCGCTGGAAGGCCACTGTGCGGTGTGCCGCTTTGACGATGCGGGGGCTCTGATCGAGGTGGCCCACATCTCCCCTGAAGGCCCCCTTCGCGGAGTGGAGATTCCTCCTGGAACGTGGCACACGGTGGTGTGTTTGAGCGAGAGAGCTCTGCTCTACGAGATCATCGAGGGCCCCTACACGGTCACCAACCACAAACGTCAGGCACCCTTCTCCCCCGACGAGGGCACTGAGGCGGCGGTGCAGTGGATGGCCGCCTTACGCGCTCAGGTCTCGGCCTTTGACGGGCCACCTTCGCAACAGGGCCAGTCGGCCGGCGCTGGCCCAGATCAGCACAGATGAGGTGAGCTGCACCAAGGCGATGCCCAGGGCTGCTTGGGTCAAAGCCTCGGTCTGGTCGGCCCCCATGCCGGCTTCGAGCTGTCGCTGGGTGAGCCCTGGCACGTAGACCTGCATCCCGGCTTGGGCCGCGAAGCCCAGGGTGGCGACCCACGTCCAGATCTGGTTCAGGTGGCGGGTGGAGAGCAGCACGACCACAGCCATGAACAAGAGACGGAAGGCCACGTCTACGTAGGTCAGAGCGGCCGCCAAGGACTCGGGTATCAAGCCCGCCAGACCCGCGAGCAGGAGCAGCACATAGGCGGCGCCCGTGCCCAGCAGGAGCGTGTGGTGGGCGCCACCAAGGGCGCGCCCGTAGTAGCGGAGCAGCAAGAAGCCGGTGCCTACTTTGTAGAGCCCCAGGGGCACCTCGATGCTGCTGATGTCGACACCGTCGAGGAGCTCCGGTCCCATGAAGGCCACAGCACCGACGATGAAGCTGAGCAGAATTTCGTGGGCCACCAAAGCCAAGAAGCCGCCGCTCAGGCTGCGCTCAATGGTGCGCTCAGGGCTCTCCGGAGGGAGCGCGGTGACGCCGGGGTTCTGGTAGGGGTTGCTGCTCATGGGGACTTCAGCGCGGCGCCATCATCGCTTGCATGGCGTCCACGCCCGAGGCCACATCGCTGCTGAACACCCCGGCTTGCCCTGCGTCAAAGGCAGCGCGCCAGGTCTGGTAGCCCTCCATGCTCTCCGCGGAGATCTCCGCGCCGGTGGACTCCACGGCGATCACGCTGCTCTCCACGGCGCTCTGGCTGAAGGGCAGGTGGCCCGCTCCTTCCATCTCCTTCTTCTCCGGGTCGGCCGGGTTGGGAATGTGCAGGCCGTCCAGGCTGATGTGCACGTAGCCACCTTGCACGGGGTGCTGCTCCAAGCGCAGGACCGTCAGCCGCGAGGCCTCCTCGCCCGGGCGTGTCTTGTAGGTCCAGACTTGGCCCACGCGCAGCGCACCCAGAGCCTCCACTTCCTTCAGGCCCTGCTGGGAGAGTGGGACTTCTCCGCTGGCGACCTGGGTCTCGCCGGAGATGCTGAGCTGGCCGTTGGCTTGCTCGAGAGTTGGAAGATCGGGCGTGCAGGCAAGGAGGAGGAAGAGCATGGAGACAGTCTATCGGTCTTGGTGCTGCGTCAGCCCTTCTTGATCTTGCTGGCCCGCCACTGTCCCCAGAGCTCGGCGAGCTGGTTGGGCAGCTCCTTTGGACCGCTGCGCACCGTGGGGCCCAGCACCCCTGGCAGAGCCTTGATCAGAGCGCCAAGAGTGGGCACGGTGGCAGCATCGCCGCTGAGTTGATGCTGCAGGTGTAGATCCCGGGTGCGCTGGAACAGGGCCTTTGGGTTTCGCTTGTGGCTGTGCATGACCAAGGAGCCGGGCACGTAGCCGACGCGGCGGCCCTTGGACCAGGCCATGTCCTCGCCGATGGGCACGGCGGGGAGGGGATGCTCCCGGAGGGTCTTTGTGCGGTACAGGGCCCAGACGTGGTCGGTCTGGGCGGCCGGCCAGTGTCCGTCTCCGGCGGGGGTCCACTGGGCCAAGCGGGTTCGGGTCACCGCGTCGGCGGTGGGCCAGGGGATCTGACGGCCAAAGACGCCCTCGTAGCCGCCCTCCTCCAGAGCATCGACCAAGGCGCGCACGGCGCCGCGTCCTCGGGGCAGGGCATCGTCCACAGTGAAGAGCACGTACTCCGTGTCCACAAAGTCCAGCGCTCTCTGGCGGGTGGGACCGTGGCCCAGCCAAGGCACCTTGAGCACCCGGTCGCCGTCTACCTGCACGGTGCCGTTGCTGAGGACAAGGGTCTCAACAGGTAGATCCTGGTCTCGCAGTGCAGCCAGTCCGATGGGGGTTTGGCGGTGGGTGGGAATCAGCGCGGTCACCGCCGGACCCTCGCAAGCGGGGCGGCCCGGGGCTGGCAGCTGGGCGCTCAGCGAGTCCCTCAAGCTGTGGGAGCGCACCTCGACTGCATCAAAGCAGGGCAGGAGCTGAGAGCTGCGGATGTGGCTGGGCAGCTTGTCGGTGGCCAACACACAGTCCTCGCCTGCGCGCAGAGCCGCTTCCAATTCGGCGAGCTGAGAGGCGTGAAAGTGTGTCAGGTGCACGGGGGGTGCGATCCTCTGTAGTCTCTGCAGTATGAACACATTGATCCTCTCTCTGTTGGGCCTGGCATGCAGCGGCGCCCAAGACACGGACACGCCCGCAGACTCCGAGGGGCGGGACAGCGCCACGGACACGGCAGACACAGCGGACACGGCGGACACCGGAGAGGGGCCGGTGGGCCCCGAGGGTTGGTGTGCCCCGCTGGCGGAGCCGACGGGGGATGTGGTGCAAGTGGGCCCGGATGAGGATCTGGAGGCGGTCCTAGAGGGGCTGCCGGCAGGGGCCACGGCGGTGCTCGCGGCGGGCACCTACACCCTGGATGCCGAGAGCTACATTCGTTTGAGCCAAGACGGCGTTCGTATCCAGGGCGCGACGGGTCGGGCCGAGGACGTGGTCATCGACGGGCAGTGGCTCGCGGGCTTTGGACTCTCCATCCAGGCCAGCAATGTGGTGGTCAGCGATCTGACCCTTCAGCGCTTCTATTACCACCCCATTCATGTGACGCCTGGGAGCGGGCGCAGCATCGAAGGGGTGCAGATCTACCGGGTGCGCGTCATCGACGGTGCCGAGCAGGCCATCAAGATCAACACCGGGGGAGAGGGCAGCTTCTTTGCGGACTCCGGCTCCATCGCGTGCTCTCATCTGGAGCTCACGGACACCGGTCGGGCCCAGGTTCGGAACAACTGCTACACCGGCGGCGTGGACGCCCATCAGGCCCAGGGCTGGGAGATCCGCGACAACCACATCGAAGGGTTCTGGTGTGAGAGTGGCCTCTCCGAGCACGGGGTCCACTTCTGGCGGGGAGGCCGAGACACCCAGGTCTTCCGCAATGTGCTGGTGAACAACGCCCGAGGCATCGGCTTTGGTTTGGGCTCCGATGACGTGGGCCGTCGCTATGAGGATGCGCCCTGTGGCGGTGAGATCGCCCAGTCCTACGGGGAGGTGGCGGTGAACAACCTGGTCTACGCCGACAGCGCTGCCCTCTTCTCCAGCAGCTCGGGCTTTGACGCTGGGATTGCACTGGAGTCCGCCTGCGAGGCCACCGTGGTGCACAACACCGTCTACTCCACCCAGGCGCCCTACTCCTCTATCGAGTACCGCTGGCCCCTGAGCTCCGGGGTCATCGCCAACAA
Source organism: uncultured Pseudomonadota bacterium (assembly GCA_913060515.1). Classification (GTDB taxonomy): domain Bacteria; phylum Myxococcota_A; class UBA796; order UBA796; family CAJQPC01; genus CAJQPC01. The sequence goes on from CAJXRZ010000001.1 coordinate 61,231, forward strand.
CTTGGTCTCTCACAACGTGCGGGACCGGGGCGCCGGCGAGATCCAGCTCAGCGCCAACCTGCAGGAGGCCCCCGCGGCTTGGTTCGTGGATGCACTTGCGATGGACCTGCACCTGGCGGCGGGATCTCAAGCCATTGATTCTGGGGACGCAGCCCACAGCGTGGAGCAAGATGCCGAGGGCAAGAGCCGAGACGGCACCCCAGATGTTGGGGCCCTGGAGTACTGAAAAGGGATGCCCGGGGCCTGCGGGCGTGTCACCTTATGGGAAGCCCCTTCCCGCGGAGCGGATGATGCTGACCCCCCTGGTGTTTTTCTTGGCCGCAGACGCCGACTTTGGCAACAAGCGCAAGCAAGAGAGCTGGTACCGAGACCAAGCCAAGGTGGCTCGGGAGGTGCAGGTGCAGCACGGCCAAGGCACCCCCGGCAGCTCCGCTGCGGACTACCAGGCCGCCTGGGACGCCTGCATTCCGGTGGACGGCTTTGGCGTGGGCAAAGAGCGGGACGTGGGCACACGTCAGGTGACCTCGGCGATGCGGTCCATTCGACCCAATCAGAAGATTCGACCCCGTCGCACGCCCCTGGCCGAGAGCTGCGTGAGCTTGGGTGCCTCTCCTGAAGACCCCCTCTTTGCCTCCATGCAGGAGCAGGGGTGTGCTCTGGTTCAGCGCTGCCAGGCGGCGGTGCCCTATCTGATCAGCGGCAGCCAGCGCGCAGTCGGCAGCTCCCCATTGGGGCCCTACTCGGAGTGGCGCATCGAAGGGGACAGCGGCCGCCGCTCCGGGGAGTTCCTGGTCTTGGCCCGGATCGCTCTGATCGACGGCTGGCTGCAGGGTGGACGCGAGGATCCGGCCATTCTGGCGGAGCGCGCCTTGGTGGTTCTGCGCTTCGGACGGGACCTGGCCCGGGGCAGCAATGGCTCGGATCTGCGTGTGGCCATCGGCATTCAGGATCTGGCGCTGCAGATGCTGCACCGCGTGGTTCAAGACCCCGCTCTGAGCCCGGAGTTGGCCCTTCGGGTGGCGGAAGGACTGGAGGCCGAGCACGCCACCCCCGTCGACTTGTCGGACACCGTGCGCGTGGACTTCTTGATCACCACCGCGTCGATCTGGGCGGCCTCCAAGCCCAAGGCCAAGATCCTCAAGGAGGCGCCCCTGATGGTCGCCCCTGGCGGTCCAGCTTGGGACCCAGAGGCCTGGGAGATGCCCAAGGTCGCTGGCCCAGTGGTCAGCGCCTACCTGGAGGACCAGCACTTTCCGACTTGGTCCTTGTTGGTGAGCGAGATGGGCACCGAGTACAGCGCAAACCGGGACTTGTTGGATCAGGCGGGCACGCAGATGTTGCCGGATCCCGACGGCGGGGTTCGCGCGGAGCTTCAGGGCATGGTGGCCAACGGACTGATGTCGCGCATCGAGCGAATGCACCGCTGGAACCTGGATCAGAGCCTGATCGAGAGCCGGGTGTGCCTGCTGGCGACGGCTGCCCGTGTGCGCGTCCAGCAGCCTGGTGGAGCGTGCGCGAAGGACCCGATGTTGAACATGGACTGGGGTCAGGACGCCGACGCCGCAGGCACCCTGCTCTGGTCTCCGGCCTTGGAGCAGATCGAGCTGAGTCGCAGTCAGCAGAGCTTCCTGGAGATCGACGTGCGCTTCGATGCACAGGCTCCCCCCTCGCCAGGGGCGCCGCTTTAGGGTCCAAGCATTGGGGCCGAATCTCTAGGGCAGAGCGTTCTGGATCCCGGCGTTGAGGCTGGCCTGCAAGTCCAGGCTGTCGGTGGCCTCAAAGCCGGTCCAACGCCAGGTCTCGGAGTAGCTGGCGTTGAGCAGGGTCAGGATGGGTAGGGGGTCGGGATCGACCGGGTCTTGCACCATGCTGTAGCGCACCCGCTCGCCGATCCTGTCGGGCTGCTCGGTGAGCAGGATGACGCGCAGAGAGGGATTGTCGGCCTGCACCGCCTCGAAGGTGCGCATCATCGCGGCGCAGTCGGGGCAGTCCTGGGGGGTGCGCACCAAGAGCGTGACCGGACCTGCCAACACGGAGAGGCGGGTCTCGCCCTCCGGTCCCATCAGCACTTCGTCGCTCTCTTCGAGCTTGACCAGTCGCTGGACCTCTTCGATCTCGAAGCGAATCATGGGGTCGGGATAGGTCTTGGCCAAGCTCTCCCAAGCCGAGATGGCGCCCTGGGCATCGCCAGCTTGGTGCAAGGCGCGCGCCTGCTCGGCCGCTTCCATCGCTTGGGCCAATCCGGTGCGAACACGTAGTCCCTCGGGCGTCTCTTCCAGGGTGTAGGTCAGGCTCACGCTGCGGGTGGGCAGATCCCAGACCGAGGTGGGCTCCCAGATGGGGAGCTGATCGATGTCTGGCTCCTGGCGCTCCAAGACGGCCTTTCCACCCTCCAGAGAGACCAGCTTGCAGGAGAGGTTTGCCCGGATCACGCCGTAGCCGCTGTAGCCGATGCGCTCAAAGCCTGGGCCCTGGGCGATGTTGTCTGCCCACAGCGCGCGCTCGTCGTCGACGATGATTCCTTTGGTCATCGCCAAGCCGGCGCTGTCCAGGGAGAGACCGGGCATGGCGTCGCAGGCGCGAACGGCTTTGAGTTCTGGGGCGAGCTGTAGAGAGCAGCCGAGCAGGAGGAGGATCACCGCAGGGTCACCTGGTCTGTGGACAGCCGGAAGCTGCCGGAGTTGGGGGGCAAGGTGAAGGTGTAGGGCAGGCGTGCGCCAGCGTCCACTGGGCCCAGCTCCACGCGTAGGGTCTCGGTGGGCGCGGGGGTCGGGAGTATGCGAACACCCGGGGGCGCCATGCGTGTGGTGGGCTTGGCGCCTGGGTCCACCAAGCGGACCAGGATGACCGCGCTCTCGAGGTTGTGTGCGCTGCCGTTGACCAGCTCGGCGTGTACCACCTCGCCTTGGCGGTTGTGAAAGGTGTTGGTGGTCTGTAGGCGGGCGGTGTTGGCCAGCGCTCTGGCCTCGGCGAGGGCCAGATCTACGTCCAGGGTGGGGTCGGGCAGAATTCGAGTGACGGCCACCCAACTCTCAGCGGCCAACTCTGGATCCTCCTCCTTCATCGCCTGCTCTCGCTTGGCGATGGCTTGGGCCGCCTGGATGTGTACGCGGCCATCCACCAGGGTCCAATTCAGGGTCTCAGTGACGCGGCCGACCTGCTTGCCTTGGGCGTTCAGGCGGGTGCGCTCGCGCTCCAGAATGATCTCTCCGCTGCGCTGGTGCGAGAGGACGGTGCACTGGCTGGAGAGGAAGAGCTGATCGATGCCTTCGGGGCCCAAGACGAGGCTTCCCTGGGTGGGCTCGGTCGCCGTCAGCAAGGCCAGCTCAGCAGGATCCAGGAACGGGGTCCATGCATCTACGCTGCTGGGGTCGCTGTGCAGACCGGGGGCCTCCAGACACAACTCCACAGCTGGCATGGGATCCAGGCAGGCGAGCAGCAGAAGCAGCATGGGGTCGATCCTTAATGGAGGACCATTCTACTTCTAAAAAGGGGACCGCACAGATGCTCAAGGGCGCGTGTGTGTGAGACAGGAAGGCTCCACTGGACCAGCCCAGTGGTCGGATCATTTGGAATCCAAAACACCCGAGGACGCCTGTGCGGTCCCTCACCGAGACTGTGTGCACCATGCGTGCCAGCTTTAAGTTCTTGAAATGCTGTTTCCGCTAAGCGCGGATTTGGCTTCGGAGCGTTCTATGGAACGTTCGCGGGCAGGCTCAAGGTGCTTGGTGGCCCGAGCCCAGCTCATCCAGCAGCTTCTCGGCGTCTGCCGGTGAGAGTGTCTGCGGGAGCGACATGGACATGACGGTGATGGAGAGGGGCTCGAACACCTCAACGCGGGGGAGGCGTTGTCCGCCGAGCTCGCCGAAGATGTACACCTTGGGGCTTGTGGGGTCGCTCTGGTCGACCGCTGCGGTCGCGTTGGAGAGCGTGGCCGAGGCGGTCTCGTTCAGGATGAGAAATCCCGTGTGCGTCGAGGCCTGGTAGCGGGCGCCCAGGATGTCGTCGGCACAGGCAAAGTCGCTGAAACTGCTCTGGCCCTGGGTCTGATTCTGCAGTTGCAGTCGCACTTGGCTGCCGGCGCACGACGGGGACTCTTCAGACTGGATGATGGGCAGCGCCGACGCCAGCGCCACCTGTCCCCCCAAGGAACGCACCGACTCGGTGCGCCCGTCGGCGAGCAACTTCCAGACGCCTTCGTCCTGCTTCATCAGGGTCCACTGAAGCGGCGCATAGGAGGGGAAGCTGGGGTGCTGATCGGCGAGCCAGGACCTGTGGAGGAGCAACATGCCGCCGTCGAAAGGGACCCCGCCGAGGGGTACTTGCTCCAATTCCACGGTCAGTTGGCTCATCGTCTGGGTCATGCCGTAGGTCCACACCACAGCGATGGTCTCCGCATGGCCCAGATCGCAGACCCCCTCCAAGCCTGGCGGAGGAGACGCCAAGAACGCCCGGGTCTGCAGGATCATGGCAGCAGCGTTGGGATCGGTGCCTTTGGACAGGGGCTCAGTCCCGCAGAAGTTGCTCGCTTGTTCCTGGAGTCCATCGGGGTGCAGTCTGGTCAGTAGTCCGCTTGGATCTCCGTGGCTGCGCGCCCAGTCCGCGGCTTGGAAGGTTTTCCAGGCCAAGGTCAGCTCTTCCGATAAGTGTGGCTTGGGCTTGCCCTCGGCGTGATTCAGTCCGCTCTGCTCGAAGTAGGACGGAGCCAAGAGCGACCAGCCGCCGGACTCGCGCTTGATGGAGATGACGACGGCCTCCCCAAGGGCAGACTCAAAGACCACGTGTCGGCGCTCGCCCTCGTCGACTTGGCCCACCCGTGTCAGGGGTCCCACGGAGCCAATGGGCTTGTTGGACAGCGCCCGTCCCTCCGGGCGCTTGCTGAGGATGTACTGGACCAGCCTCTCGTCAGTAAATCCAGATGCAACCTGAGCTCTTGCTTCGAAGCCCATGTAGGGAACCAAGGCACCTATGTCCCCGTTGTCGATGGTGTCCGTCCAGGCCTGGACCAGGCTCGACTCCTCGAAGCCTTGGTAGACCTCCTTGACTGGAGCGGGCTGCGAGCGCGGCTGCACCTCCCGCTGTTGGGGGCTGCTCTGGGAACACCCAGAGGCCAGAAAGCTGAGAAGGACTGGGGTCATTCATGTCGTCTAACCCCTTGCTTGTGGAGCTCGGGCAGCCGTTGGCCGGTGCGGCTTGGTGTACAAGGATGCGTGTCTGAGGCAAGGTTGGCCCACTGAGGAGCGGTGCATGTGGTTGTTGGTGCTGGGCATTGGGTGTTCTGGATGCGCAACGGAGCTCGCCGACCCCAGCGTTCAGGCACCCAGCGCGGTGGTGGACGTCCTCATCGTAGGCAGCGGACCGGCTGGCTTGAGCGCAGCTTGGGCGGCTCGTGAGGCGGGAGCCCGCGTGCTGATCCTGGAGTTGGCGGACACCGTGGGACCCACGGCTGGCTACGCCGACAACTTCCTTCTCGCAGACACCCAGGCCCAGCGCGATGCGGGCTTGGTCGACTCCCTGGAGCGTGTGGCTCAAGAGTGGCCGGACTTTACCGAGGGAGGTGATGCCCAGGACCCCATGGTGCAGGCCTTCATCGCGGGCCTGCCCGGCCTGGAGGCTTGGTTTTTGTCCCTTGGCGCGGAGATCACCGGCCCCCGAGGTGACAAGGATGCGGGCATGACCCCGCGCTTGCATGGGGTGCGGGTGGGAAGCGGGAGTCCAGCGGAGAGCTTGGCACTCGATCTCTCGGAGTCGGTCTGGACCCAGCACCGGGCCGTGGATGTGGTCCTGGACGAGGGGGCTGTGGTGGGGGTGCGCTTTATCGATGAGCGAAGCGGCAGCTCGGGCTGGGTGAGGGCGGGCGCCACAGTGGTGGCCACAGGCGGCTTTGCGCGAAACCTGGACTTGGTGAAGTCCTATCGGCCAGAGCTGGAGGACGTGGCGCTGCTGTATGAGAGCCACCCCCTCTCTTCGGGGGCGGGCCTGGAGCTGCTGGCCTCTGCGGACGCCGACGCCCAGAACCTGGGCAGCATCGGTGTGTATGTGCATGCCATGGCCGACCCACGTCCGGGCTTTGATGGAGAGGCGTTGCTGGTCCCCATGTTGCCCATGGGGATGGCCGTCGACGCCAGCGGCGAGCGCCTGACCAACGAGGACAGCCTGTGGGGCTTGCGCATGGACTCCCTGCTCGTGGCTGCTGAAGAGAGGCGGATCTGGGTGTTGCTTCCGGAGGAGGATTGGGCGCACATGGACGTGCTGGTCCCGGGCTACAACAGCGATCAGCCGCGAGAGCGTCTGGATCCTGCCGAGCTCGAGGCCATGGGCGCGGTGCAGATCTACGCGGACATTCAGGCGGTCGCCGATGGGCTGGATCTGCCCGAAGCGGTGCTGGTCGAGGAGTTCGAGCGCTACTCCGCGGCCACGGAGACGGGTGTCGACGAGGAGTTTGGCAAGGACGTCTTCCTGCTGCGGCCCTTCAGCGGGTCCATCGTCGTGGTGGAGGTGCGCGCGGCTGCGGCCAAGAGCTTTGGCGGCGCACGGATCGACCTTGAGGGCCGCGTGCTAGACGGCTCGCCTGCGCCCGTTCCAGGCCTGTACGCCGCCGGAGAGGTGGTGGGCATGCTGGGAACGCCGGACATTGGACGGGGCTTTGCGGGAAGCATCAGTGCGGTGCACTGGACCGGGCTGCTGGCTGGCGAGTCTGCTGCCAGCTACGGGATAGAGAGCCGCTGATTGGGTGTTTGTGGGCTTGGGTGGCACCTGTGGTGATGGCCACGGGCGTCTAGGGGGTTAGGTCTGCAGGGTGAAGCTCCCCGACACCCCGACCTCTTTGGATCCCCGCGTCAAGTGGCTCTGGCGTGCCCAGTCCATGCTGCGGGTTCTGCTGTTCTGGCTTCCTGTCTCCGGTGCGGCCGCCTATGGTCTGACCTCGGTCGGGGGACAGAGCGCTGCAGCGGTGGTCGGCGTCACTGTGCTGGGGCTCGCGGCCCTCATGGCCTTGCTCTGGCCGGCTCTTCGCTACCAGCACTTCAACTACAGTGTGCGAGAGCATGACCTCTTGGTGGAACGTGGGGTGCTCGTTCGCCGAAAGAGCAGCATTCCCCACAACCGCATCCAGCACGTGGACACTCGCCAGGGGCCCATCGAACGGCTCTTTGGCCTGTCCTCTGTAGCGGTCTACACCGCAGCAGGCATGTCGGCGGATGGTTCCATCCCGGGCTTGGCCAGCGACCAGGCTGAGGCGATTCGCGATGAGCTCGCCCGGCGTGGGGGAGACGATGGGGTCTAAGCCCGAAGAGGAGTGGGAAGCGCTCGCCCGTCAGGTCGCCGCCGATCTGGAGCGGGAGAAGCAGGCGCGCATGGGGGAGGAAGACGAGGACGACGACGACACGGAGTTCTACGAGGAGATCGCGCTGGAGGAGAGCCATGCGATCGGTGATTTGGCACCTCCCACGGGCTTTAGCCAGGTACTGCGCCCCAAGGCGGAGGAGGAGCTGGAGCTTGATGAGCCAGAGCTGACCGAGGCCCTGGAGAGCCTGGAGCTCGATGAGCCCGAAGAGGTGGCTTGGCGCGGACTGCACCCGGCCAGCCTGGTCGTGAACCTCCTTCCGCGCACCTGGAAGACCCTGATTGGGATGTGGCCCCTGCTGCTCCTGGTGATCGTCGGCGGCACCGGAGCAGGAGATTTCGCCATCGCGGACTTTGCCTGGGTGGGCCTCTTCCTGCTCTCGGGCTTTGGCTCCACCTTGGTTCACTACCTGACCCTTCGCTACCGCGTGAAGGGCGGCAAGCTGGAGATCAAGCAAGGCCTTCTCAACCGGCAAGCGCGCATCATTGACCCGGCGCGCATCCAGAACGTCGGTGAGGTGCGGAACATCTTCCACAACCTGACCGGGCTGGTGGAAGTGCGGCTGGAGACAGCGGGAGATGCCCGCACGGAGGGGCTGCTCTCGGCGCTCTCTGTGCAGGATGCCAAGGAGCTCATTCTTGCTCTGGAAGCGGCGCGAGGAAGAGCACCGCGGGAGGAGGCAGCGGACGCGGAGCAAGCGCCGCCCATTCTGGTCCTTGGGGTGGGTGAGCTGCTGGCCTTTGGCCTCTCCAAAGCCAGCGCTGGTCTGGTCGCTGTCGTACTTGCGGTCGGCTTGGAGGTGATGCCGCTCATCTCGCCCGAGGAGACGGCCTCCACCTTGGAGAACCTGAGCCCGGTGGCGGCCTTTGGCGGCCTGCTGCTCACGCTGGTGGTCTCCTGGCTTGGATCGGCCTCTCTGAGTGTGATTCGACACTTCCGCTACACCCTTCGGCGGGAGCCGGACCAAGATCCCCGCCAAGTGGCCCTCTCCTCCAAAGAAGGGCTGTTCACCACCAAGCGCATGCGCGTGCCTCTGGGCAAAGTCCAGATGATTCTGGTGGACGAGCCCGTGCTGCGACGGGCCATGGGCTTTGGCACCCTGAACGTGGAGACCGCAGGACTGGGCTCAGTGCAGGAGGGCGTCTCCGCAGCGGAGCTGGTGGTGCCGATGGTCGACCGCGAGGAGCTGCCGGCGCTGGCGCAGGTGGCGCTTCCGGGTCTGGACGTGAACCCCTGGGCGGTCACCTTGAACCCGGCCCATCCACGGGCGCTGTACCGCATGATGGTCGCGGGCACCTTGCAGGGGCTCGGCCTCACCGCCCTGGCGGCGTGGTTGCTGCCGGGATGGTTTGCGCTCTTGGCGCTGGGCGTCTTGCCTGTGGTCTGGCTGACCCGGGTTTTGGACTGGCGCGCCCAAGGCTGGCTCGTGACGCCGGATGTCGTGCTGTCCCGGCGTGGCTTTTGGCGCCGTCGCACCTGGGTCATGAGCCGGGACAAGCTGCAGTCTGTGCACTTGGCCCAAGGCCCCTTGATGCGCTTCCACGGAATCGGACGACTGGCCGTTCGGGTGGCTGGCTCCCAGGTGGTGCTGCCGGACATTGGCTGGGATCAGGCAGACGCGCTCTTGGACGAGCTGCGGCCCCTTCCAGAGCTGGACTTGGCCGAGCTGGAGTTGGACTAGCTCTTTGGGAAAGAGCGAGTTGTTCCGACTCTATTTCCAGTCTTCCGGCATCCATGCGCGACCGAAGTAGACCAGGGTGGGGTCGATGGACCCGCTGCTGCCGCTGAAGTACTCGCTGTTGATGCCCAGGCCATCGCTGGCGCCCTGGCAGGAGGCGTACTGGATGCCGGTACGGTTGCCCGATTCGTCGGTCTCCCACCCCCAGAACACCGCGGTGTGACCGCTGCCGCTGGTGCGCCAGAACTGCACAAAGTCACCGCGCACGACCTGGTCCCAGTCGCCCACCGAGTCGCCCAGACCGCGGTCCTTCAGCGCCAAGCCGGGGCCGTCCCCGTCCAGCTCTCGCACGTACCAGTCTCGGCGCATGGTCCAGATCTCGCTGTTGTCGACATCGGCCAATGCATCGGCGTCCAGGCTCTTGTCCAAAGCGATCTGTTGCCAGGTCTTCAGGAACCACTCCCAGGTAATGCCCGAGCAGTAGCAGGCGCTGTAGCCGCCGTCGTCGGCCACCCGCTCGCTCTGGTAGTAGAGGTCTTGAGTGGAGCCGGACCAGGAGCCCCCTTTGGGCCAGTAGTAGATGTAGGTCCCGTCTTGGGGGTAGCCGGAGATGGTCGCGGCCACGCGCTCAGAGAAGGCCGTTGGGCCGCCGTCGCTGCCCGAGAGCGGGGTGATGGCGATGGTCTCGCTGGAGAGCAGCTCGCCTTGGGCGTCGAAGGCGTCCGCTCGGATCTGGCGGACGGTGTCGGTGCCGTTGAAGCGGTAGGTCAGGACCTCGCCCGGGGCCACATCCCCCAGAGGCCAATCGTCCGCGCTCAGGGTCACGCTCTCGGCATCGCTTGAGGCGTCGACCACGAAGGTGACTGGGTTTGCGACCTGTGCGCCGTCTAGGGGAGAGGTGATGCTCACCCAGCTCTGGATCTCCTCCTCCAGGATCTTGATAGAGACGCTGTCGCTGTTGAGCAAGGTGCCGTCGCTTGCGTAGGCCTCCAGGACCAGCTCCTGGCGACCGGGCTCCAGCTCAACTCTGAGCCTGCTCACGTCCACGGAGACGGTCTCGGAGACCGGCTGTCCATCAACCAAAAGGCGCAGGCTCTCGATGTCCTCGCCTGTGGAGAAGCGGACCGAGATGGGGCTGTAGAGGCTCTGGCCTTGTTCGGGGGAAATCAAGCGCGCGGAGCGCTCGTCTCCGAAACCGTCAGGGGACTCTGCACGCGGCCGGTTTTCGGCCTCTGGCGTGCACGAGGTCAAACTGGTCATCCCCAAGATCAAAGTCAGCATTTCGTCCGTCCGCAGTCGGCCGAGAATATATACTCCGGTGAATGGGATTGCAGTGATGGATGAGTCTCTGGAAGGAGTGCTGCTGGAGTTGATGTCTTCGGCGGTGCTCGTTGTTGATGGTCAAGGGTTGATTCTGCAGGCGAACACGGCAGCGGAGGAGGCGCTTGGGCGCGCCGTTCCTGAGCTGTTGGGCCGGCACTACTGCGAGGCTGAGTTTGGAATTCTGGGCAAGGATGGCCATCCGCTGGCCGTCGAAGAGCAGCCGCTGGAGCGCCTGAAAACCTTGGAAATTCCTCATTCAATGCGGGTTGGCTCGCGTTGGCCAGGGGGTACACGACGGCGCTTGGACCTGAAAGCACGGCGCTTGGGAGAAGGGGCGCTCCTGGTGTTGGACGATGTCACCGAGCAGGAGGACGCCCACAGGGCCCTGATGCGCAGCGAACAGCGTCTGCAGGTGGCCATGCAGAACGCCGGGCTGGGCCTCTGGGATCTGGACATGCGACGAAGGCGGGTGCTCAGCAACAGCGCGCTCGCAAGCATCCTTGGCTACGCGCCTCTCGGTGTGCCGACGGATCACAAGGGCGTGTCAGACTTGGTCCACCCAGAGGACATGCCCGAAGTTCGGGAGGCGTTTCGGCGTCACATGAATGGGCAGGAGGTGGCCTTCCAAGGACGTTTTCGTTTCCGCGATGGCAAAGGACTCTGGCGCTGGGTCGACGTGGCCGGGCAGTGCACGCGCAGGGAGGAAGACGGCCGGCCCCGAAACATCGTGGGTACGCTTCGGGACGTGACCTCTGAAGTTCAGGGCCTCCACGTCAAGGCCAAACTCAACGCCAACTTGGCGCGTCTGGCGCGCATGGAGAGTCTCTCCGTTTTGGCGGGTGGGGTCTCCCACGACTACAACAACCTGCTGATGGCGATGCTCACCGGCGTCACGGTCGCGCAAGAGGATCTGGAGCCGGATCACCTGGCCAATGAGTCCCTGGAGCTGGTGAAAGAAGCCATCACACAGGCCAAGGCCCTGACCCAGCAGCTCTTGGCTTTCTCGGGTCGTGGGCAGTTTGTCGTGGAGCCCCTGGATCTGAACCAGGTACTTCAGGACATGGTGCAGCTCTTGGGTGCGATGGTGGGCTCCAAGGTAAAGGTGGAGTTGGATTTGGACTCCGAGGCGCTGCGCGTCAAAGCCGACCGCACGCAGCTGCAGCAGGTGGTGATGAACCTGGTGCTCAACGGGGCCCAGGCCATGGACGGCCAGGGGCGCATCGACATCCGCACTCTGGTTCAGGAGCTCTCCATGGAGGAGCTCTCCCGCGGCTGGACCTCAGAGGAGGCGGAGCCTGGCCCCCACGCCGTGCTTCAGGTCGAAGACCGTGGCGTGGGCATGGAGGCCGCCAAAGTCACTCGGATCTTCGAGCCCTTCTTCACCACTCGACGAGGTGGTCACGGCCTGGGTTTGGCGGCCGCGCTGGGAATTGTTCAGGGTCATCGAGGCTTTATTCAGGTGATGTCCACCCCTGGTGTGGGCACGGTGTTCAGAGTGGGTCTGCCCCTTCTGCATGGCCTCGGCGAGGAGGTCACTGAACCCAAGCCCATCCGCAAACAGGCCAACTACCAGAACAAGCGCATCTTGGTGGTCGACGACCAACCCTTGGTTCTGCGGGTCACCAGCCGCATGCTGCGCCGCTTGGGCTGGCAGGTGTGGGAGGCCAACTCTGGGGCCGAGGCCTTGGTTCGTTTCCAGGCCAACCCCGGACAGATCTCGGTGGCACTGGTGGACATGAACATGCCGGAGATGAGCGGCGGCGAGCTGGTCACAGAGCTGCGCAAGATCGACCCAAATCAGCCGGTGCTGCTGATGAGCGGCTTTGAGCCGACCCAGGCCGCCTCCAGAATCAGCCAGCAGCCACACACCTCTTTCTTGGCCAAGCCCTTCTTTCAGAAGCAGCTCCTGGAGAGCTTGGAGCTGGTCCTGGACGACTAGTGGCTGTGGCCACACCCAAACTCAGTGAAGGGCAGCTGTGGGCCGTCTTGGGTCCACCAGCGGGTCACCTCCGGCTGGTTCTCTGACTCGGACGCCGGCCAGGCAGCCAACAGGGTGTCCGAGGCATAGAGGGTGCCGCTGCGCAGCACGTAGACCACGTTGTCGCTGTCCTGAATGTCCGCGAGGGGGTCGCCGGCGACCACGACCATCTCGGCCAGCTTGCCGGGGGTGAGGGAGCCGATCTCGCCGCCCATGCCCAGGTAGTCGGCGCCGTTCTGGGTCGCCGCGTGCAGAGCATCGGCGTTGGACCAACCGCCGTCCACCAGGCCCCACATCTCCCAGTGTGGACCCAAGCCTTGGAGCTGGCCGTGGCCGCCTAGGTTGACCCGCACCCCGGCCGCCGCGAGCTCCTTGGCGGTGGCCGCCAGGCGCACGTGTTGCCAGTCTTCCTCGGGGGCCATGTAGCTGCGGCGCTTTCCCTTGGCCTCGAGCTCGCCAGGGGGGGTCCAGGTGTCCAGGAGGGGCTCCTTCCAGATGTCAAAACGCTGGTAGAAGCTGTTCTCTCCCATCAAACCTCCGTAGCCGACCAGCAGCGTCGGGGTGTAGAAGACCTCGGTGGCTGCTCCCCAGAGTCCGATGACATCTTCAGCGAGCTGCTCGACGGGCAGAGCGTGCTCAATGCCGCTGTGGCCGTCCAGGATCATGGTCAGGTTGTGGGCCAAGGTGCTGCCGCCCTCGGGCATGACCAGCATGTCGCGTTCGGCGGCGGCCTTGAGCACCCAGCGGCGCTGGTCGCGGCGAGGTTGGTTGTAGCTCTTGACCGAGAAGGCGCCGTAGCGGGCCATGCGGGAGAGGTGCAGGCGTGCGTCGTCCAAGCTCTCGATGATGGCCTTCTCATCGGAGTCCGCGCCATAGAGGATGCCGCCGGTGCTCAGGATGCGGGGGCCCACAATGCGGCCAGCCTCGACCAGCTCATGTTGAGAGAACACGAAGTGGGAGTTGGCGCTGGGGTCGTGGGTGGTGGTCACGCCGTAGGCCAGGTTGGCGGTGTAGGCGGGCACGGTCTCCGGACTGACCTCGGCCCAGCCAAAGCCCATGTGAGCGTGCACGTCCACCAACCCGGGGTAGATGCTGTGGCCGCTCAGGTCCATGGTGGTCGTCCCCTCTGGAATCTCCACCTCTCCGGCGGCGCCGATGGCCACAATGCGCTCACCGCGGATCAGAATCACGCCATTTGGGATGGGGTCCCGGTCCACAGGAATGAGCTGCGCGCCGGTCAGGGCCAAGGTGGCCTCGTGCTGGGGGCGGGTCACGTTCAGGGTCAGAGCGCGCTCAGTGCCGATGTTCTGGGGCAATGCCGCAGGGAAAGGATTCTTCTTTTTGGGCTTCACCTCGGGCGTGACCTGCTCATCAGGCAGGCCTTGGCTCATGTCGACCGTCCACATTGTGTTGCCCGCCGCGTAGCTGAGCTGCTGTCCCTGCCAAGAGAGGAACTCCCCCAGATCGCTGCTCAGACGGCGCTTGGGCACCCCTGGGTTGTCCAAGTTCAGGGCGCGTCCGGCCAGGGCGGGCATGGGCGCGACATAGGCCTGGTGGCGGTCCTTCCAGGCGATCCACTGGCCGTCTGGACTCAAGGCGATCTCAGCCACGCTCTCGCCGGTGGCGACGATTACGCGGTCCAGGCCGTCCAGGTTGGTGTGCACCAGGGCGATCTGGCCGTCGACCCGGTCGGTGACCCAGATGCGCCCGCCTCGGATCTGGGGCTTGGGTGTGCGAACGCCGCTGCCCAAGTTGGAGACCGTGCCGGCGTCTCTCACAGCGCCACTGCTCAAGTCCATGACGCGGACCCGGAAGCTGCCGACGTTGCCGGGGCGCCCGCGCAAGCTCTGGCCCTCGTCCTGCAGGAAGACCACCTGGGTGCCGTCCGGGGAGAAGCTGGGGGACATGTACAGGCCCAGCTCCTGGTTGAGGACCTGGGGCTCCCCGTCGATGTCTTGGCGCACCAAGGCGCCGCCCAAGTGGTCGTCCCAGGTCACGTAGACCACCTGCTTTCCGTCTTGGGAGAAGCTGGGGGCGTAGGCCAGCTCGCTCGGGTTCGAGAGGGCTCGCAGCTTGCCGTCGGGTTCTTGAAGGTGGATCTGGCCCACGGCGGAGAACACGGCTTGTCTCTGCGCGTTCAGGCGCGGCCAGCGGATGAGCTTGGACTCAAAGGCCTCGGGCGAGGCCTGTCTCTCCGTGCGGTGCGGCGTGGACAGAGTGCGTGAGATCTCCGCCTGGAATTCGATTCTCTCGGCGCTGTCTGCGGCGACCTTCCACAGCCCACCCTGTGCAAAGAGCACCGCCTGACCCTCTGGGGTCCAGGACCAGGTGGGGTAGGTGCCAAAGTTGGCCCAGGTCTCTTGCTGGTCGCGGTCGGCGCCATCCCACCACACCGTCTCAGCGCCGCTGATCAGGTCACGAACCACCAACTCATCCCGCAGGCCGTCTCGGTGGCGGCGCAGGTAGCCCAGGCGCAGGCCATCGGGGCTGACTTGGGGACGAATGGCGCCGCCGTAGCCGCCGGCCACCGACTCTTGCTCGCCGGTCTGCATGTGGGTGCGTTGGATGCCGTAGATGCCCTGGTAGGGGTTGGCGTTGTAGTTGAATGGGCCGCGCTCCACGGTGTAGAGCCACTCTCCGGCTGGGTCGACGTGGGGTTCGTTGACGTCGGCCTCCAGGTGTCCACGCTCGGTCCACTGGATGCCAGCGCCGGCCGTTCCGTCTGCGCGCCAGGCCCAGATCTCACCGGTCCCCAGAGAGCGGCCCCCGGTGAAGTGCTTGCGGCCATAGACAAAGCGACCATCTGGGGTCCAGTCAGGTTGGGCGACCAAGCGGAAGTCTTCGGTGGAGATCTGCCGGGGGTTGCTGCCGTCGGCGTCCATCACCCAGAGGTTGTCGCCGCCGCCGATGTCCGAGGTGTAGGCGATCCGGGCGCCGTCGGGGCTGAAGCGGGGATGTTGGTACCAGCCCTTGTCTCCGGAGGTGAGGGCGGTGGCTTGGCCGCCGGCGATGGGCAGGGTGTACAGGTTGCCCAAGAGCGAGAACACGATGAGTTCGCCGTTGGGGGACACATCCAGGTCCATCCAAGTGCCCTGAGTGACCGAGGCCGTGAACTGGGTCTCGGGTGCGAGCACCGCGTCCACCTCTGGAGAGTCCGCTGCCAGAGCGGCCAAGGAGGCGAGGGTGAGCAGGCTGCAGGCCAGGATGTGGCGGCGCATGGGGACTCCGATGGGGCCGTCAGTCTACAGGGGTGGCTTGCTAACGGCGCCGGATGGTGGCTTTCTGGAGGGGATGGAGGCGAGTAATGCTTGCTCTGACTTTGGCCCTGGTGATGGGTTGTGGCGATTCGGATGGCGACGGATTCAGAGGCGCTGAGGACTGCGATGAGTCCCAGGCTGGCGTGCATGTTGGCGCTGAGGAGATCTGCGATGGCCTGGACAACGACTGCGATGGCTTTGTGGACAACGCGGCCGTCGATGGCGTGACCTACTTCTTGGACGGGGACCGAGACGGCTTCGGCAGCGACGATCTGAGTCAGGTGGCGTGCTCTGCCCCCTTGGGATTCGTCTCCGAGGGCGGGGACTGTGATGATCTGGAGCCCCTGGCCCATCCAGGCGCAGACGAGGTCTGTGACGGCGTGGACAACGACTGCGATGGTCTCCTGGACGGCGACGACGACTCGGTGGACTCCAGCACGGCCAGCGCCCACTGGATCGACTCGGATCTGGACGGCTACGGGGATCCCGCCCAAGAGACCCTGAGCTGTGGTCCCTACGAAGGGGTCTCTGACAACCCCGATGACTGCAACGACTCAGACCCGGCGATAAACCCAGAGACCTTCTGGTACGCGGACTTTGACGGGGATGGCTACGGGCAGACGGCCTACACAACCCAGTCCTGTGAGCAGCCCGATGGCTACGGCCCGGGGGCCGATGACTGCGATGACGACAACGATCAGGTCAACCCTGGAAGGGACGAGCTCTGCGACCTGGTGGACAACGACTGCGATGGTCAGATCGACGAGCCTGACGCGGTCGATGCGGTGGACTGGGTGCTGGACGTCGATGGGGACGGCTACGGCGTGACCGGAAGCGAAGTGCGTGGGTGTGTGGCGCCCGAGGGCTACGCGGCCCTGCCCGATGACTGCGATGACTCCGAGCCGACCATGAACCCGGGGGCCAGCGAGACCTGCGATCTGCTGGACAACGACTGCGATGGTGTTGTGGACTACGCCTACGCAGTGCCGGGCGACTTTGACACGCTCCAGGCCGCCCTGGACGGCTTGCCGGAAGGGGAAGGGGCCTGCGTGAGCGCAGGCACCTACTACGAGAACTTGGACTGGACCCGAGATGTGACCCTGCGGGGCTGGCTGGACGAGGAGGTCGTGCTCGATGGTGGCTACACCACCTCGGTCGTGACGGTCACAGGGACCTCGGATGCGGTGTTGGGTGAGATGCGTGTTCAGGGGGGCCAAGCGGCCTGGGGCGCGGGGATCTACGTCGACGGCGGGAGCTTCTTGCTCGAAGGCAGCACCTTGACAGGCCTGGACTGCATCTCAGGGCTGAGCTGCGATGGCTTGGCCGTCTACGTCCAGAACGGCGGCTCGGCGGCGTTCTCTGGGGTTGAGGTCAGCGGCGTGGAGCTGAGCCATGACCGCAGCGTCTACGGCCTGTTCCAGTGCGATGACACCGGCAGCTTGCAGATCCACGACACCCAAGTGCTGGACAACCTCATCGAGACCGTTGAGGACTACGACATCCACTGGCAGGGCTACCAGACCAACGCCTGCGAGACGGAGATGGATGGTTTTCTGCTCTCGGGGAACATCATGCATGCCAGCGGGGCCCTGTACGGCTGGTCCTCTCGAGGCAGCGGCGCGGTGGTGAATGCCGACCACTGGGAGGTCTCCGACAACCTCTTGCAGGCCGACAACGCCATTCACGCGCAGTTCCTCTACAGCCGGAGCTACACGAACTTCACGGGCACCCACCTGGCGATGCTGGGCAACGAGATCATCGCCGATGGCTCCACCTACGGATGGGTGCTGCGAGGCTCGGGCGCATCCTCCACCATCGGGCCGACCGTGATGTTGGTGAACAACCTCATCGTGGCTGGAAACGAGGTGTCCAACACCAACACCTCCGCCAATCTATACGGTGGGTTGTACCTGTATGGATCCAGTATGATCCTGAATAATGCCGACTTTGTCGACAACAACTTGAGCTCCTACAGCACCGCCTACACCCCGTGGTTCTACTTGAGCACCAGCACCAACTTGACGGTGCGAAACGTCAACGCGGTGGACAACCACTTTGTGGCGACCACGGCCGGACGCGCCGACTTTTTCTACAGCTCCTCCTCCTCGGCGACGGCCGACTTGGACTACCTGAACCTGTCCGACAACACGGGCGGGAGCGACGTTCTCTACCTCTCGGGTACCTGGACGCCGGCCATCACCACCTACGAGGTGGACCCCAGCTACACCGACTTGAGCGGAGATGTCTGGGACTGGGATTTGCAGCTCAGCGGTGGCTCCTTGCTCGATGCCGGTGACCCCAACATCCTGGATGCGGACGGCAGCCGCTCGGACATGGGGGCCTATGGAGGGCCGGAGGGCACCACTTGGTAGTCGTGATCTGACGCAGGCCACACAGAACCCCATGGACCTCATGGCAAGATTTGCCCAATCGAGGTCACGATGTTCTTGTTCTGGTTGGCGTGTACACCCACTGGCTCTGTCTCCTTGGACGCTGTCGTCAGCGACTCTGTCGTGGACTCGGACTCCGGCGACCCTCAGGACACGGACACAGGCTCTGTGGACACCGGGGACCCCCTGCCGGCGCTGGCCCAGGCCATCACCGAAGAGGGGCTGCTGGGGCACCTGGAGGCGCTCCAGGCCATCGCGGACGCCAACCGTGGAAACCGCTCGGCTTACTCCCCGGGCTACTCGGAATCCGCCGACTATGTCGCCGGTCAACTCGAAGACGCTGGCTACGTCGTGGAGCGGGTCCCCTTCACCTCCACCAGCTCCGAGATCACCGCGGTCTCCCTGAGCTACGGCAGTGAGACGCCGGCCTATGGCGACGACTACCTGGTGTTCTCTGAGAGCGGCTCCGGCTCCGTCAGTGGCAAGGTGGAGGCGGTGGACATCGTCATTCCGCCAGGCGCTGAGAACAGCAGCACCAGCGGCTGCGAGGCCAGCGACTTTGCTGACTTTGGTGCGGGTAGCATCGCGCTCATTCAGCGGGGGAGCTGCACCTTCGGAGAGAAGGTGGCAAATGCCCAGAACGCGGGCGCCTCTGCGGTCTTCCTCTTCAACGAAGGCCAGGCGGGCCGGAGAGCGCCTTTCGCGGGCAGCTTGGGCTTTACAGCCTCGATCCCGGTCTTGGGGCTGTCCTATGAACAAGGCGAAGCCCTTAGCCAAGTGACCCGGGCCAAGGTCGATGTTGAGCTGGACGTCAGCGAGTTCACCGATGTGAACCTGATCGCGCGTACCGCCGGCGGGGACCCCAACCTGCGCTTGATCGTCGGCGCCCACATGGACTCGGTCTCCGCCGGTCCTGGCATCAACGACAACGGCTCTGGAACCGCCGCCATCCTGGAGATGGCCATACAGCTGGCGGCTCTGGACTTGAGCTTGGAGCACCAGGTGCAGTTCAGCTTCTGGGGGGCTGAGGAGCTGGGCCTGGTCGGCTCCTTCGCTTGGCTTGAAGAGGCGGCCGCCTCCGGTGAGCTGGGCGGGGTGGACGCTGCGATGAACTACGACATGCTGGCCAGTCCCAATGGGGTGGCCTTCCTCTACGACGGTGACGGCTCGGCGGCGCCCTCACAGTGGGACCATCCTCAAGGGGTGCCCTCGGGCTCCGATGTCCTGGAAGGGGTGCTGCTCGAGGCCCTTGGGGAGAGCGAGCACCGACCTGTGGCTCTGGGTGTGCCCTCCGACAGCTATGGCTTCGTCGCCTACGGCATCCCTACCGGTGGGCTCTTCTCGGGCGCCAACAACACCAAGAGCGGGGATGAGGCGCAGGACTTTGGCGGCCAGAGCGGGCAGCCCTACGACGCCTGCTACCACCAGGCCTGTGACAGCCTGAGCAACGTGGACACCGAGCTCTACCTGCTGCTGGCCAGGGCCGCCGCCGCCGGGGTGCAGGACATTGCCCTGAGTGACCAGCGCCTTCGCTCCCCTGGGGCCATCGCGCCGCTGCCGCTGGGTGTGCCGCCTGCCCGCATGGACCATGTGGGTCACGGCCAGCACGAGCACTGCAGCTTGCCGCAGCCCTTCAAATAGAGCCTAGATCGGAGCGACCTGGTCCAGGACCTGGCGAAGCTTGGCCAAGCGCACAGGCTTGGTCACGTAGTCATCCATGCCCGCCTCGATGGCGGCCGTGCGTGCCGCTGAGGTGGCGTGTCCGCTCAGACCGATGATGGCGCTCTCAAAGCCTCTCTCCCGCAAGCGCTTGGTGGCCTCCAGTCCGGTCATCACGGGCATGTCGATGTCCATCAACACCAAGTGAACCTTGAGCTCGGGCAGCAGCGCCAAGGCCTCTTCCGCACCGCTGGCCAAGCACACGGTGGCCCCGAGGCTCTCCAGCATGTCTCGGATCACCTTGCGGTTCCCGCTGTGGTCGTCCACCACCAGCACCCGCACGAGGACCGGCGTTTGTGACTCGGGAATGGAGGGCTCGTCATCCTGGGTCAGGGACCGCCAGAGGGAGCGCGGCCGAACGGGAGAGGACAGGGTGCTCTCACAGAGTGGCTGCGACTCGTCGTCCAGGCTCTGCAGCGCCACGCAGTGAATCATTGGGGGAATCAGGGATGCATCGATCAACTCCGGCTCCACAAAGAGCGCGGCGGCGTGCCGAAGGTCCACCTCCTCCAAGGAGGACACAACTTGGGTGCTCGCTCCCCAGGAGCGGAGCTGCTGGGCGACGCGGGCCGCACTGGCGCTCTGCCCGGCGACCACGACTGGACTGGGAACCGGAAAGCAGGTCGGGGGCTCTAGGGCAGTGTGGGGCATGTGGGCTCGGAAAATGCTGCCCTGGCCCACCGAACTCTCAAGCTCCAGGTAGCCGCCCATCGCCCGCAGGATGCGCAGGCTGATGGTGAGCCCCAGGCCCACCCCGCCGTAGTCGGCGTGCCGACTGCCCTCGAGCTGGGTGAAGCTCTCCATGATGCGCTCGTGGTCTTTGGCGTCGATGCCGGGACCGGTGTCGTGCACCTCGATGCACAGACCCTCCGCCGTCCACTCCGCGCGCAGGTGGACCTCGCCCTTCTGGGTGAACTTGATGGCGTTGCCCATCAGGTTCACCGCCACCTGTCGGGTGCGGTCTGGGTCGCCTTGAAGGTGCGTGGGCAGCTCTGGGCTGGCCCACATGCTGAGCTCCAGTCCTTTGTCCGCGGCGCTCTGGGCGAAGAGCAGCAAGGTCTCTTCAAGGAGGGCCATGGGGGCGTAGGGTCGGGGATGCAGCTCCACAGCGCTGGACTCGATCTTTGAGAGGTCCAACACAGCGTCGATCAGATTCAGCAGCGTCTCTCCGCCAGCTCGAATCACACCGACCCGCTCCGCCTGCGCTTGGGAGAGTGCCTGGGCGTCCAGGAGCTCGGCGCTGCCCAGGATGGCGGTCAGTGGGGTTCGGATCTCGTGGCTCACAGTCGCCAGAAACTCCGCCTTGGTGTGGTTGGCGGCCTTCTCCACGTCGCGCACGGCGCGCACCTGCTCCAGGGCGCTCTCCAAGCGCACCCCGATGGCCTCGGCGGCTAGGATGCGCCTGCGCAGGATGAGCAGGAGGCCGACCAGGGCCATGGCCATCGCGACACTGGAGATGCTGATCGCCTGGAGCGCGTTGCCCCGGCGATTGAGGGTGCCCGTCAGGCTGGCGGCCCGTTGGTCCAGGGCGTGGTCCAGCTCGGCGCTTGCACGCTCCATCGCAGCCTGGCTGGCCGAGGTGCTCCCAGAGGCCTCGGCCGCGTTGCGTAGGCTGCGGGCTGCAGCGCGCACTTCGCTGGAGTCAGAGCCCGCCTCGATGGTGGTGCTGAGCAACACAAGTCGGTCGCGGGTCTCTTGGTCCTGGGCGCGCTGAAGGGAGGCGAGCTCAAGGTGCAGGGCGTGGCCCCACGCCATGTGCTCACGGAGTCGGTCGTTTTGTTTGGCTGAGCCGAAGACAGCCAGAACCACAAAAGCTGCGAAGAGCACCAGCAGCAGTGCGCTGCCCAGAACAACGCTGTTCCAGATTCGGCGCTGGCTGATGCTGGCCCGGGTGCTCACAGCTCAGGGCTCGGGCAGTGGTGGGGGCAGGGGTGGGGGCGCAGCGCTCTGCAGCTCTGGCACCGTCTTGGCCTGGACCCAGCCGGCCATGCCTTCCTTCCACACCATGTGGCGTGCGCTGGGGTCAGCGGCGAGCATCGCTTGGATCTCCGCGGCGCTGTGCTGGCCTCTCACACCATTTGGACCGGCGTAGTGGAAGGTGCTGGCGCTGGGGGCCGGTGGCGCAGGAGGAGGCAGCAGGGAGGCGATTTGGGGCACTTGGTCCCAGCTCTTCCAAGCGGGCCATCCTGCGGCCCAGACTTGGTGGCTCGCGCTGCGGTCTTGGGTGACCCGCTCCGCGATCTGCTGCGGGCTGAGTTGGGCCTGACCGCTGGGTCCGTTGTAGTGCAACAGATTGGAGGGCGGAGGCGGCGGTGGCGCGTGCTGCTGGGGCGCTGCGCCCATCTGAGCGCCCATCATTTGGCCCATGCCCATGCCCACTCCGGCGCCCATCATGCTGCCGGCCATGCCCGGGTTCTGGGCCGCATCGCGCATGGCGTTGGCGGCCTGGAAGCGCGCGAAGCGCTCGGGGTCCCCCAACATGTCCATCTCGCGGCGCTTGTTCAGGATGGCGCGCAGGTCATCGGGCAAGTTCAGACCGCCGATGGAGAAGTCCGTCAGGGTCAGGCCGTACTTCTCGACAAAGCCGGGGTTCATGCCTTCCAAGAAGGCGCCCTTGAGCTCGTAGAAGTGCGTGTCCAGGTGGTTGACGTTGATGCCCTTCTCGGCCGCCAAGCGCTTGAGGTTGGCCCGGAAGGCGTCGATGAGCTGCGCCTTGAGTTGGCCGTTGATCTCCGCGTTGGTGAACAGGCCCTTGGTTCCAACGACCTCGGTCAAGAAACGCGCTGGATCGGTGACCCGGTACTCAAAGGTGCCAAAGGCCCGGATCTCGATGCCGCCGTACTGGGGATCCTCAAACAAGAAAGGCGCCGGCGTGCCCCACTTCTGTGCCGTCTGGCGCGTGGTGGAGACGAAGTACACATCGCCCTTGTAGGGGTAGTTGAGCTTGTAGGCGATGGACTCAAAGAAGCTGGAGATCGCCTTGGTGCGGGTGCTCAGCTCAAAGGTGCCGGGCCCGAAGCTCTCCGAGAGCTGGCCCTCGTTGACGAACACAGCGGCTTGGCCTGGCCGGACCACTAGCTTGCCACCGTCTTGGATCGCCTGATTGAAGATCGGGAAGCGGTACACCAAGGTGTCTCCGGCATCGTCCAGCCACTGGATCACGTCTAGGAACTGGGCTCCGGCGTGGTTTTTCAGGGTCTTCCAGAGGGACATGGCAGCTCCAAGGCGTTGTTCAAGAGCCTATCTCACCATCCCCCCTTGTGGCTTGCACCGACAGATCCGTACACGGAGACGTGGAAGCACTTGCAATCAACATCGCGGACTTGGAACTCGGCCCCGTGGTGTCAGCCTGGGGTGCACAGAGTGTTCAAGAGATTCTCCCCTCTCTCTCCGGTGTGGGCTGTCACATCGCCATTCGTGGCAGCAGCTCAGAGACGGTGCGCTTGTTTCGAAGCGCGCAGCTCCTCCGGGCCGACCCCAACACCATGTTGGATCTGTTGCCAGGAGGTCAGGACGTTCCCGTAGTCGAAGCCGAGACGCCCTTCTCGAGGCTTCCTTCCAAGCGACCTCTGGCGGTTGTCTCCGGCGGCGAGGTCATCGGGGTCTTGCTCAGCGAGCACGCGCCACCGGTGCGCGGGCCGAGCCCCAAGACGGTCATCAACGCCGCCGAGATCGCCCTACGGGAGGTCAAGAAGGCGATGGTGGAGTTCCGGCGAAAAGGCATCCCGCTGATCATCGATGTGCGAGACAGCCGAGTACACGGCAGCGCAGATGTGCTCACCGACCTGCTGCAGACCCTGCTGGCAGACATCCTGGAGCACGTGGACCAAGCCGGAGGCGCTGGGGCAGCCCACGTGATGCTCTCCCCTGGACGAAGCGGCACATGGCTGGTCGTCGAAGACCGCTGCGGTCGCCTCAGTGACGAGGTCCAAGTGGCGCTGGCCGATCCCGGGGCCTGGTGCGAGGACCCCCTCGTGCGCTCCTTCAGGCGGCTCAAAGAGCGCGTGGAGGGAATGGGGGGCTCTATGTCGGCCCAGCCGGGTCCCTTCGGAATGCGCACTCTGGTCGCTCTTCCTGGGCCGCCCATGCCGGGTATGGGGTGAAGCGGAGGCGTTGATCTGAAGCGACTTCGCTGCAAGGAAGTACACTGGGCAGGTGCTGATCTTCCTTCTCGCCTGCGCCCCTGAGCCTCTGTCCTTCTGTGGCAGCGAGTTGGCATATGACTACGCGCCAGATGTGCAGCTGAGCACCTTTCCGGACGACCACTACAGCGTGGTGGACCCGGACACGGCGACGGGCCGACGTGTGGCCATGACCCCACAGGACACGGCCGCGGTCGCGGCATTTCCCGAGAACTACCAGAGCTGGCTCAGCGACCTGAGCACTCTGGACGGCTTTGGCCTAAGCGCCGGGATCTTCTTGGGCTTTGACGGAGAGCTCCCGCCCATCGAGGACTTGGACATCCAGCTCTGGGTGCTCGGGGATAGCCCCGAGAGCTGGCCCGTCGCCTTGAGCACGACCGACGGGGGGCGCACCTTGATGCTGCATCCCACGCGCGCGCTGCCCTCGGCTGCGGAGGTCTTGGTTGTGGTGCGGAATCCGCCAGAGCGCTCCGAGTGTGTGGCACCTGGGCCCGTGCTCTCCGATCTGCTCGACCCCCTCGCCCGAGAAGTGCCCGAGACGGAGCATGGCTTGCGCCTTCAGAACGCCCTTGCCCAAGTCGGTGTGCCCCTGGAGGAGGTGGGTGCTGTGACGCTCTTCACCACCCAGTCGGCCCATGATCAGTCCGTGGCCATTGCCCAGGACATTCGCTCTCGAGGCGCTGAGCTTCAGGAGATCAGCTGCCAGCCAGAAGACTGGGGGCAGCTCTGTCAGGCCAGCTTGGAGGCCTGGGACTACCGGGTGGACGGGGTCGTTCCACCCGGGCAGATTCAGGCGCGCAGTGCGTACACCTTGCCGGTGAGTATGTGGATTCCACAGGGAGAAGGGCCTTTCCCGGTGGTCATCTGCGGCCATGGATTGGGGGGGGGACGGGAGCAGTGCGGTGCCATTCAGCCCGCGGTAGCGAACTCCGGTGTGGCCGTGGTCGCCATTGACTCGGTGGAGCACGGGGTCCATCCCGCTCGCACGGAACCGCCACTGGCCCTCCTAGAGCCCCTGATGATCTTTGCCTTGCAGCTCTCTCCTCCTGGGCTGGCGGGCTTGGTCCTGCGGGACAACTTCAGGCAGTCGGCCTGGGACAAGCTGCACCTGGTCCTGGCGTTGCAGCAACCCGTGGACTTGGACGGCGATGGGGTGAGCGAGCTGGACGGCGCGCGTTTGGGCTACGCCGGGGTCAGCTTGGGCGCGATCATGGGACCAGAGCTGCTGGCTCTGGCTCCTGAGATTCAGGCGGGGTGGCTTGCGGTGGGGGGCGCGCGGGTCACACAGATCATCCAGGATGGTCCCGAGTTCGCACCTCTGATCGAGCTGATGGCGCCGCCAGGCATCCAGGAAGGTGAAGTGGATCGTGCCTTCCCGCTGCTGCAGACTTTGATGGACCCTGGGGACCCGGCGATCTGGGCTGAGCGGGTGCAGAGGGAGCGAGTCGATGATGGCGATCCGCCGGACATCTACTTGGGGGCTGTGTTGGACGATCAGATCGTGCCCAACTCCACCAACGCGTTGATCGCCCAAGGCTTCCAGGCCCCTGGGGTGGGCCAAGAGCACTTTGCGGTCAGCGGCGTGCAGTTCAGCGCGGGCTCGGTCGCTGGCAATGGACCGGAAGGGGCAAGCTTGGGATTCGTTCAGTACGACCAGGTGTTCCGCAACGGTCAGTGGGAAGACGCTGACCACAGCCACCTGCACGACAGCGAGCAAGGGTTGGAGGCCCTGTTGAGCTTCTTCGGCGACGCGCTTCTCCTGGGCCAGCCTGCCACCATCGTAGATCCGGACATCGATTGACTTTAGCTGCCGCCAGCCTCGCCGTAAGAGGAACTTGTGAACGCTAAACAGAACATCGGGCCCAGAGAGCGCTTTCGTGGCTGGATTGACGCTCCGCTCGTGGAGCTGGCGCCAGAGATGCGTCGGCTGGCGCGCACCCAGCAGCTGGGCGCCGTGATGGTTGCCCTGCTGACAATCGTGTGGATTCCCATCCTGGCCGTTCTGGGGGAGTACTTCTCGGCGATGGTCATCTCCTGCACGCTCGGGCTCGCGGTCGGCTCCGCGTTGCTGCTCTCCCGTCGGGGCAGACCCATTCTCTCTGGTCGGCTGATGATGACCTCGCTGAGCATCGGATTGCTCTACAGCATCGCGATGCTGGGCGGCGTCAGTCGCGCAGGCGCAGGTTGGATCGTCATCATTCCGATGAGTGCCATCTTCTATCTGCCCATTGCCGAGCGGCACTGGTGGGCCATATTCGCGGGCTTTGGCATCTCAGGGATCTGGGTCCTCGAGGGCATGGGGTGGGTCCCTGAGAGCAGCTTGAATGCTCAGGCGGCCAGCTTCTTGGACGTGATCAGCCTGCTTCTGCTCGTGACCACCATCGCGATGGGATTGTGGGTGCGTGGCAGGAGCTGGCGCGAGGTGAACGAGACACTGGAGGCCACAAACCAGACCCTGCACCAGGAGGTCGCCGTCCGGCAAAGAGCCGAGGAAGAAGCCAGAGATGCGGTCGCAGCCCGTACCGGCTTTTTGGCCACCATATCCCATGAGATCCGCACGCCGCTCAACGGCGTCCTTGGCATCACCGAGGTCCTCTTGGACACCTCCTTGGACGAGGAGCAGCGGGAGCTTGCCGAGACGGTGAAGAGCTCCGGCAAGATGCTGCGCACCCTGCTGGATGATGTGCTGGACTACAGCAAGATCGACGCTGGCCGGGTGGATCTGGAGAGCATCGCGCTCTCGGTGCCGAACTTGGCCAACGGGGTGGCGGAGAACTGGAAGAAGCTGGCCGCGGACAAGGGGCTGGAGCTTGGGGTGGAGCTTGGAGCCGGCGTGCCGGAGTGGATCTACGGAGATCCAGTGCGCCTACAACAGGTCCTCAACAACCTGGTCTCGAACGCCTTGAAGTTCACCAAGGCGGGCCACATCAGCGTTCAGCTCGGGCGAGAGGGCGAGCGCCTGCACCTTCGGGTTCAGGACACGGGGGTTGGCATGGACGCCGAGGCCCAGAAACGCATCTTCCAAGCCTTCCGTCAGGCGGACTCCAGCGTCACCCGCAACTACGGCGGCACCGGCTTGGGCTTGGCCATCTCGCGTTCCTTGGCCTTGGCGATGGACGGGGAGCTGCGGGTGTCCTCCACCCCCGGACAAGGCTCCGTGTTCACCCTTGAGCTCCCCATTCGCGAGGCCGAGGCGCCCAGCGTGGCCGACCAGCTCCCCTTGGAGACTCTGGACCTGAGCGGGGTGCGCATCCTGGTCGCCGAAGACAACGTCGTAAACCAGGTCGTCGTCTCGCGGCTGCTGGAGTGCCTGGGCGTGCAGGTCACCCTCGCGGCGGACGGCCAAGCTTGCCTGGACGCTTGGGAAGGGTCCAATGTGGATCTGGTCCTGATGGACTGCCAGATGCCAGGCATGGACGGCTACCAAGCCACCGAGCGCTTGCGGAAGATTGGGGTGCGCACGCCCATCATCGCGCTGACAGCGAACAACATGCCAGGCGACCGGGTGCGCAGCCTTCAGGCAGGAATGGATGACCACTTGGGCAAGCCCATCCAGCCTGACGCGCTCAATGCCTGTCTGCAGCGCTGGCTAAGGCCCAGCGCCTGAGAGCAGGCCCCATAGACTCAGCGTCTAAGGGGACTCACTTCTTCTTGCGCTCGCCGCGAACCACGCTGCGCATGTTGGTCGCCAGAATCTTCTTGCGCAGACGGATGTTCTTTGGGGTGACCTCGACCAACTCGTCGTCGGCGATGTACTCCAGGGCCTGCTCCAGGGAGAACTGGATGGGCGGGGCCAAGATGAGCTTCTCGTCAGCACCGGCAGAGCGGATGTTGTTGAGCTGCTTGGGCTTGGTGCCGTTGACGTTGATGTCGTTCTCACGGCTGTTCTGGCCGATGATCATGCCCTCGTAGACCTTGACCTGCACGCCCAAGAAGAGCTTGCCGCGGGGCTGCAGGTTGTACAGGGCGTAGGCGGTGGTATCGCCCTTGCGGTCGTTGACGATGCTGCCGTTCTTGCGAACGGGGATGTAGCCCGCGTGCTCGTCCCAGCCGTCGAAGAGGGTGTTGAGGATGCCCTGGCCTCGGGTGTGGCTCAGGTAGTCACCGCGCAGGCCGATGAGACCGCGTGCAGGGATGCGGTACTCCACCCGGACGCGGCCGGATCCGGCCATCTTCATCTCGGTCATGCGACCGCGGCGGAGGTTCATCTGCTCGGACACCACGCCCATGAACTCCTCGGGGAAGTCCAGCTGGGCCAGCTCGTAGGGCTCGGTGATGTTCCCGTCGGCGTCCTCTCGGAAGGCCACCTCGGGCTTGGAGACGACCATCTCAAAGCCCTCGCGGCGCATCTGCTCGATGAGGATGGCCAGCTGGAGCTCGCCGCGGCCAAAGACCTTGTAGGCCTCGCGGTCCTCGGCGGGCACCATGCGCAGGGCCACGTTGTGCAGCAGCTCCTTCTCCAGGCGCTCGCGGATCTGGCGGCCGGTCACCTTCTTGCCTTCCAGGCCCGAGAAGGGGCCGTCGTTGGCGGAGAAGGTCATGGAGATGGTGGGCTCGTCCACCTTGGTGCGGGGCAGGGGCTTGGGGTCCTCGACCGAGGTCAAGGTGTCGCCGATCTCCAGCTCGGAGATGCCGGCCAGCGCGCAGATGTCGCCAGCAAAGACCTCGTCCACCTCAACGCGCGAGAGGCCGCGGTAGGTGTAGAGCTGGTTGATGCGGACCTTCTTGTTCCCCTCCTCGCCGATGAGGAGCAGCTCTTGGCGCTTCTTGATGGAGCCGCCGTGGATGCGGCCAATGGCCAAGCGGCCCACGTAGTTGTCGTAGTCCAGGGAGAGGACCAGCATCTGTGGAGTGGCCTCGGAGTCTCCGGCGCCGTCGGGCACATCGGAGAGGATCAGGTCCAACAAGGGCTGCAGGGTGCCCTCGGTCACGTCCTGCTCCAGGCCGCAGTAGCCATCGCGGGCGCAGGCGAACACGATGGGGAACTCGATCTGGTCGTCTTCGGCGCCCAGGTCGATGAACAGGTCGTAGACCTCGTTGATGACTTCGTCGATGCGGGCATCGGGGCGGTCGATCTTGTTGATGCAGACCAGAATCTTCAGGTTGGCGTCCAGGGCCTTGCGCAGCACAAAGCGGGTCTGGGGCAGGGGGCCCTCGCTGGCGTCCACCAGGAGCAGAGCGGAGTCCACCATCTTCATGATCCGCTCAACCTCGCCACCAAAGTCGGCATGGCCGGGGGTGTCGACGATGTTGATCTTCACGCCCTTGTAGTGGATGGCCGTGTTCTTGGACATGATGGTGATGCCGCGCTCACGCTCCAGGTCCATGGAGTCCATCACGCGGTCGACGGTCTCCTCGTGGGCGGCGAAGGTGCCGGCCTGACCGAGCATTCCGTCCACGAGGGTGGTTTTGCCGTGGTCGACGTGGGCGATGATGGCGATGTTGCGCAAGCTGGACATGTCTACTCCGAGGTCGCGCCAAATCACCCGGTCAGGGCCAAAGGTCAAGCGACAGCTGGGAGACGCCTTAGAGGTTCACGCCCTCACAGGGCAGCGCTACGGCCAGATCGAAGCAGCCATTAAAGGGGATCGCCGCCCACTCTTGGATTGCGGTGCAGTCGTTCCGCCAGGCGCGCTCGGGCGTTCGAAACAGCTGAACGAAGGGAAAATCTCCACCCCGCGCCAGCCAGTAGCCTGCAGCTTCGCGCTCAGGAGTCTGCAGCAAGACCGTCACCGCCTCCCCAGCCGCCACGTTGTCCAGCAGACACTGGATCGCCTCCGGCGGAGTCTCCTCGGGGCACTCAGGGAGCACCGCGGTTCCGCAGTCCACGAAGCGCTGCTCTTGGCTGCGCTCGAAGTCGTCCCGGATCTCCTGCATCGGCGCCGGAGCGCATGCCAGCAGGAGGAGCATCACAGGATGAAGGGGTAGTTGTAGGTCGCGGGCTCCGAGCCGTCCCACGGGGGGAACTGGATGGCCCGGATGGCGCCGCCCAGACAGGTGTCCAGGCTGCTGTTGGCGTAGGCGCCGCCGGCGATCTTCGCGCTGGTGGCCTTGCCTGTGGGCTGCACGGTGATGCGTACGGTGATGCGGCCACTGGGCAGGGAACCGGTCTCTTGGCGGTACTTGCCAAAGCAGGTCTTCACGCCCTTGTTGGACTTGAGCATGGTGTCGAGCACGGTGACGGGAACGCCCACGTTGGCGCTGCTTTTGGTGTTGGTGCTCTTGGGCTCCACCTTTGGAGAGACCTTGGGCTCAACCCGGGGCGTGGTCACGCGGGGCTCGGTCTTGGGCTCGGTCTTGGGCTCAGGCTCAACCTTGGGCTCGGTCTTGGGCTCGGTCTTGGGCTCAACCTTGGGCTCGGGATCCACGTTTGCGACCGCAGGCTCTGGATCCGTCTCGGGGTCTTCGACCGCGTCGGGGTCCACCTCTGGGTTCTCCGGAGGCTCGACCATGGGGAAGGCCGGCTTTTCAGGCTCGGTGTTCGCACTGGCCAGTGCAGGCTCGGTCTCTGCAGGCTGAAGCAGTCCCCCGAAGACCACGCCGCCCACGCACAACCCCGCCAGGAGGATGCCCAGGAACATGGCCAGGACCGGCTTGGCCGGCTTGCGGCCGCGATCGCTGGTGATGAGGACCAAGAGGTTGGTCACGCTGGCCACGAGGGCCACGGCCAGACCGATAATCGTGGCCTCGACGCCCAGGTTGGCCGCCATCAGGCCCACGCCAACGATGGCAGCAAAGCAACCGGCCATGACCAGGATCAGGTCACCGCTCGGATCGTGTGCCTTGGGCTGTGCCAGGGGGACACCCACAACAGGGGCGGGCGCGGCCGCCATGGCCGGAGCCTGGCTGGGAGGACGTGGTGCCACCCGCGGAGGCGCCGCCTGACGCTGAGGCGTTGGGGGGCGAACATCTGCCCTGGGCATGGTCTGATCGCCGTGGGCCGGTGCGGGGCTCTTGACCACGGTCGGCGGCACGTACTCTTCTTGGACTGGCGCGGAGCCAGCCAGGGCACGGGCCCGCAGGTCCGCCTCTGAGGAGATCTGCGTGGAGTCGCCATCGTTGCGCACCGCGGGTGGCTGCGAGGCCACTGTGGGTCCGCCTACACCGGGGCGCCGGATGATGATGGTGTGCCCACACTTGCGGCAGGTCGCCTTGTTGACCTCCCGGCTGAGCTTGTGCTCGGGGATCTTGTAGGTAGCACCACAGTTATCACAAACGACGCGCATGCGCGGACCTCCGATTGGCACAAGGATGCCTGTACCAGCCCACCGGTGCCGATGGAGCGGGGGAAAGTAGGGGCTTTAGGGGGTCGCTGTCAACCACCAGACGGTCAAGGCTCTCTAAGAATCGTCCACAGGCAAGGACACTGAAGGGAAGCTAGGGGTTCCCGCCGGCTACTCGAAGGGCAGGCAAGTGTGGCCTACAGGAACTTCTCCACAGCCTTGCGGAACTCGATGTTGTAGCCAAGATCCGAGAGGTAGTCCTTGTCCCCGCTGTTCCAGACCAGCACGGGGCTGGCCTTGTAGCTCTCGATCCAGTTCTCGTACAAGCCGTCCAGGCGCTTGATGTAGCTGGCCGGAATCGCCTGCTCGCTGGCCCTTCCCCGCTGCTTGATGCGTTGGCGAACCGTGCGCACATCGCAGCGCAGGTAGATCAGCAGGTCTGGGGGCTGCAGCGCCCGCTTCATGGTCTCGTAGAGCTCCATGTAGGTCTGGAAGTCCCGCTTCTTCATGAAGCGACCCCGGGCCAGGTTGGTCGCGAAGATCTCCGCATCCTCGTAGATCGTGCGGTCCATGACCATGGTCCCGTCCTGGTCGTTCAGATCCAGGTGCAGACGGAACTTGTGGGTCAGGAAGTACACCTGGCTGTGGAAGGCCCAGGCCCGCATGTCTTTGTAGAAGTCATCCAGGTAGGGGTTGTCCATGTAGGGCTCGTAGACCGGATCGAAGCCGTAGCGAGCGGTCAGGAATTGGGTCAACGAGGTCTTGCCAGCCCCAATGTTTCCTGCGATGGCGATGAACTTCTTCACGGCGCTCCAGACTCAGCTCGGTTCAGCCAGTTGGCTAACCAGCCTAGGCGCCCAAACCTGTCCGGGGATCCTGAAAAGCGCTTTCTCTGACTTACAGCGCGCTCAGCGGAAGGACAGGCTGCCCTGGTTGCCAAAGGCATCGATCACCGTCAGCGCGGTGGCCGTCGTCGGTACGCTGACCTCGAGTCCGCCCAGAGCCAGATCGACTTGCTCTTCGACCTCTCCGTTTTCGGTGTCCCAGATCAGGGTCACCGCACCAGCGATCCGACTCAAGCCATGTGAATCACCCTGCAGGGACACCAAGCGCCATCCCTCCGCCGGCGAGGCCACGCTGGCGCTCAAGATGTCGCCATCCAAGCTGAGGAGCAGCTCCGTGGCCACCACCTCGAAGGGCGCCGACTCCAAGCGGTAGGGCGTTCCCGTCCACGGCCAGGTGGCATCGCCCCCGGCGTAGTGGTTGCCGTCCACGGCCAAGCGGTAGCTGCCTTCCGGCAGTCCGTGGCGGTCATGCACATGGCCGACGGCCTGCCATGCGGCCCACCACTGGTGCTTCTGCAGAGCATCGGCTGGGTAGAGGGGGTCGGGGGTGTAGGCCGTCAGGATGTCGGTCATGTTCGAGCTGATCGTGCGTCCGCTGTGGCTGGTCACCGGCTCCCATGTCCCGCCGTTGTCCCGCTCCAGGGTGATCATCGGGCTGTCCGCGCCGGGGTCTCCGCCATTCCACGCGATCTGCACCACGCAGCCCACCCGCGGGCAGGTCTCGGGCACATCCAGCTCCAAGGTCTCAAAGCCATCGGGCAGCCACATGTACTCGGGCGCCTCGGTGATCCAGCTGCCCGCATCGGGGGTCAGGTCCGGCGCCAGCTCCGGCAGAGGCTTGTCCTCGTACTGGGTGGGGGCGAAGCTGCCGATGGGGTCCTGCGCTTCACGCTTTGGGGTGTCCACCACGTTCTCGGTCATGGTGAGCATCCCTTCCATCACGTGCTCGGCCTGCAGAGGGCCCCAGACGTTGATGTTGGGCTCGTAGCCGCCGATGATCCAGTCCTCGGGGATCAGGAAGTAGCCCTCGTGGTCCTGGGCGTAGCCAACCAAGAGGGGGAGCGGGATGCCCAGCTCAGCCTCGGAGCGTCGGCGCCACTGCTCGCCGTACATGGCGGTGGGTTCAGCCGGCACAAAGCCGATGAGCAGCGGGCGCTCCTCGGTCGTTCCGTCGGGCAGAACTTGGGGAATGTCTTCCCAGAGCGAGGTCGTGACGCCGGCCTCCATCGTGCTGGTGATGGGCAGCGGGAAGGTGTCGATGTCCATCTCGAAGACGTTGGCGATCAGACCCTTGAGCAGCTCCACCGACATGCAGGAGCTGTAGGGGAAGGTGTCGGACTGGGTCTCCACCTGAATGAGGGGATCCTCGCTGCCGCAGAAGGCCGCGCCGTTGGGGAAGTTCCACTCATCGAAGCTGGACTCCAGAGTGCCGTCGGCGTTGTAGAGCTCGCCGTCGGCCTGCCGGTTGCCGTAGGGCAGGTATTGCCAGTCGACGGTGCCGTCCCGCGTGACACGAATCTCCCCGGGTCCCTCCGGAATGTGTCGGCTGGCCGTCTCGGTGGTGATGGCCGCGCCCGAGGTCGGAGTGGCCTCGTAGCGGGGCATGAGCAGTGGTGCTGCCAGCTCGCCGATGCTCTCGTTGCGCGCCAGAGGGTGGTCGGTGCCAGCAGGGCTCGCATCCCCACCGCTTCCCTGAAGGTGCATCACCACGACGGGCTCATCGAATTGCTCTTCC
Source organism: uncultured Pseudomonadota bacterium (assembly GCA_913060515.1). GTDB lineage: Bacteria > Myxococcota_A > UBA796 > UBA796 > CAJQPC01 > CAJQPC01. The sequence goes on from CAJXRZ010000001.1 coordinate 94,866, forward strand.
AGGACCTGCTCCAGACCACCGGTGGAGTCGCGGCTCCACATGCTTGTGTCGCTGTCGCCGATGGTTCCGTGGATGCCAAAGGTCACCAGCATCGCGATGGGGCTGCCATCTTCGGCGGAGTCGACGCGCAGGATGTTGCCGTAGGGGTCCTTGAACTTGCCAGGCTCCCAGTCCGCCCAAGGCATCAGCTCGTCGTTGTCGCCGCGGCGGTCCCGGTAGACCACGTCGTCGGGGTCCCAGCCCTCGTTCCAGCTCATGCCCAGGGCTGCTGGCTCGCGGGTGTCGTAGGCCTCCATCGCCACCGAGGAGATGTCCTTGACGTAGCGCTCGAAGATCTCTCGGTTGAACTTGTCCCCGCCCAAGTAAAAGTGGATGTCGTCGCTGAAGTTGCCGGGCATGTGGTGGCTGTGAGAGGCGGTGAGCACCACCTTGCCGTCCAGATCCAGGCCCGTGGCGTCCCCCAGCTCCTGCTCCAAACGCTGCACCAGGCCGTCGAAGGCGTAGATGGCGTCGAACTTGACCAGCACCAGGTGGTCGTCTTCGGTGTCCAGCCAGAGCACCTTGGCCATGGGCGGAGTGATGATGCCAGTGGAGCGGTCAAAGGCCAGCGCGTACTGGCTCTTTCGCTTGTCCTGCTTGGAGCTGGAGCCCAGGATCTTGCAGCGGCTGGAGAATCCGCCCATCGGGGCGCCCACCGGGACCTCGATCAAGCCCTCGGCCGCGCCGGCCATGGGTGTGCCAGCCACCTTGTCGGGGTAGGTCACGGGGTCGGTGTCGCAGGCCATCAGCACAAGAAGGGCGATCATCATCTCTCCAGTGCGGCGTTATACCCGGCTACGCGGAGTCCCCCAATGTTGTTCCTGCTCATCGCCTGTGGTCCCGGTCTCCCTGAGCAGCTCTCGGCCGAGGATGTCTATGGGCGCTGGCTGGCGCCAGGGACGGAGATCGGACGGAGCATCACCTTCTCCCAGTACGAGCAGGACGGGTGGGCCCACGGCTACCAGCGCATCGAGGCGCCCCTGGATGCAGATCCGGAGACCGTGGAAGAAGGCAGCTATGTCTTGAACGACTTTGAGCTCTCCTTCAATCCGGAGACCGATGGGCGCAGCCCGAGCACGGCACAGGTCTTGGGCTTTGATGGGGAGATGCTGGTGCTCGAAGAGGGCGGCCTGAGCGTCAGCTACGAGCTTCAGTAGCCTGAGCCCCTCAACCGCCCCAGACGCTGCTCGCCCACGCGGCGATCTGGTCGCCCAGCAGCACCTCAGGGATGATGTAGATGGCGTGCGCGATTGCGGTGGCGGCCATGCACTTGCGAAAGTCCACCTTGAAGGCTCCGAAAGCCATCTGAAGGGTGGGCGTCGTGAAGAAGAGCAGCTTGACCCCAAGGGTGGCCTTGAAGCTGTGCGCTTGGATTTTGTTCATTCGAAGGGCGAAGCGGTCGGGTAGGCGCTCGGCCATCCAGTCCTCGCCGACCCAGTTGCCGAATGCGTAGCAGACGGCCGCCGCCGCCATCGAGCCGGTCCAGGCGTAGAGGATGGCCTCCCCAGGACCCCAAACCAGGGTGGCCGCGATGATGAACACATGGGCCGAGATGTGCAGGGGTTGCAGCACGGCAAAGGCCAAGATGAAGAGCAGCCCGCCCCAAAGACCCGCGTCTTGCAGGGTGCCCTGTATGGCCACGGGGTCGATGCGCTCGTAGGCACCCGTGGCAAAGATGGTCACCGTGATGGCGACCAGGACCAGCACAGCAATCAGCTTGGGCCAGTGACTCTTTGGGGATGGGGTGCTCAAGGAGGGGTGACGTCCGTCTAGGACCTCATCTACACCGCTGGCTTGGCAAGTCAACCGGGCAAGGCAGCTATCCCAGGCGTTCAGCGCTCCAGATCCGCCCGCTTCGTGATCACGAACTCCACACGCCGGTTCTTCTCCCAGGCCTCCTCGGTGGGCTCGGCCAGGATGGGCTTGCTCTCGCCAAAGCCCTGGGAGTCCAGGCGCATGGCCGAGACTCCTTGGGCGACCAGGAAGGCGCGAACCGCAGCTGCCCGTTGGTCGGAGAGCTGCAAGTTGTAGGCCTCCGCGCCTCGCTCATCGGCGTGTCCCTCGATTGAGACCTTTTGAATCTCCGGGTGCTCGAGCATCACACGGGCCACCTGCCGCAGCAGCTCGTGGGACTCGACCTTGATCACCGCCTTGCCCGTCTCGAAGTAGACCTTCTCGTGGATGACGATGGCCTTGTCCGTCAAGGTGACCAAGCTGGCGTCGAGCTGCGCTTGCACTTCGACGTCCTTGCCGGAGATCACGTCAAACTCCACGGTGTGACCGAAGTAGCCAGGGGCCGTGACGGCCATGCGGTAGTGACCAGGGGCGAGCTGCACTTCGGAGTCGCCGGTGGCCAGGGGCACGTCTCCCTCCAGAGTCCACTGCGCCTCGGGCACGGGGCGGCCGAAGGGGTCGGCGGCGACCAGGTGAACGGTCCCGGCATCGGGGGTGGCTTGGGCGAGCAGGAGGAGAAGGGAGAGCATGGGGGAGTCTACAACGGTGGCCTTGCCCCTTCGCATCTGGTGGTCCCCATCGTGGTGTTTACAGCTAGAACAGTTCCCCTGCGGGACACACCAGGAGAGACCATGCGGCGCTCACTCATCCTGGGTTCGGCCGGTGATGAACGTTGTCGCCTTTCCGATCAGCGTGCTCACCCTTGGTCTCTTCCTGTTTGTGGTCAACGGCTTGGCCTTCGCCCTCGCCAGCTGGATGGTGCCCGGATTCTCTGTGGCTTCTTTCTGGTGGGCCGTGCTCGGGGCGCTCATGGTCAGCGTGCTCTCTTACTTCCTCTCGGGTGGGACCAAGGAGGAGAAGGAGACGCCCTCGAGCTAGGGCACTGGCTTGGTGGGGCTCGATCCGACCCAGTCCTCGAACTCCTGTGCGCTTCCGGCGAAGGCGTTCTCGTCCACCCAACCTTCAATGCCCTCGACCTGGCCTCGCGCTTGGTACTGCCAGATCACCCAGTCGTCGGTGGGCACCTTGTGGATGCTGCGGACCCATAGGGAATGACCGTCTTCCTCAAACAAGGGACGCAGATCCTGGGTGGCCAGTTTGTGTGTGGTGTAGACCATGGGCCTCTGACCGGTCGCATCTTCCACGCCTTGGGAGAAGAGCCTGAGCTCCGCCACCAGCACCTCTGGCGTGGGCCTCTCGCTACAGTTTCCCTCGACCTCCACGTCCACAACGGACGGCAAACGAGGCCCGTCTGGCGCTGGTAACTGACCCAGAAAGTTCTCCAGCTGCTCAGCTGCTGGCGTACAGAAGGTGAAGAAGTGGTAGGCGCCGGGCACCATCTCTGTCGTGCGCACCCCTTCCCAGTTCTCAGCGAAGCGGCTGTCTACCCAGTCCCCCCCTTCGGTCGCTTTGATCCACACAAACTGGTGTGTGGCGTGGCCGCCCAAGGCGTACCAGTCAATCTCGCCCTGGTGGTGCGAGAGGTCCAGTCCACGGATGGGGTACTGCTCCAGCTCGGGCAGCTCCTGCATCAGGGGCCAGACCACCACGGCCAAGCCTGTGCAGAGCAGCGCCAATGCGCCCAAGCCGCCCAGGACCCAGCGCTTCACCGGTCGCCGTGGTAGGACTTGACCTCGACCAGGTCACTGCCAAGAGTCAGGTTTACACTGCGCTTTAGGGCGGCGCGCCGATCGTTGATTTGATACACACTGCGGGCTTCTGATACAAATTCCGGACCGAAGTCCTGTGCGGCTTCGCGCTCGCGCAGTCTGTCCTCGACTTCCCAGAGCTGTATGTTCACCTGGGTCAGCAGAGCCCGCTCCGGGAGCTCCGGAGGCAGTCTCGCCGCGGCCCAGGAGTGCTCCAAGACCTCCAGCTCCTTGGCCGCATGGGCACGCTTGTCGGCGTTGGGAATCCGCGCGACCTTGATCTCCAGGATCGTGATGCGGTCGAGCACATCCCCATAGGACTGCTGCACACTCAGGGACATGGGAGAGGCCCCAACATCAGAAGAGCATGGGCTGGAGCACGATCTCGCTGGCGACCAGCTCTGCGGGGGTGCAGGCCAACTCTACCACCACGCGGGCGACCTTCTCCGGCTGCATAAAGTCGCGCTCGGGGTCGTACTTGTCGGGGAAAGGCAGGAACTCCTGGCTCTTCCAGAAGGGGGTGGCGATCCCGCCGGGGCAGATGTTGGAGACCTGGACGTTGTAAGCCCGCGCCTCCATCGCCAGGGTGCCCGTAAAGCCTGTGACGGCCCACTTGGAGGCGTTGTACACGCTCTCGTTGGGCAGGTGCATCTTGCCGGCGGTGGAGCTGATGTTGAAGATGCGGCCGCTGCGCTGGGGCTTCATGACCTGGTAGGCGCACTGGCTGCCGTGGATCACACCCTTGACGTTGGTGTCGATGATGCGGTCGATGTCGTCGGGGGTGTAGCTGCCCGCTGGGCCGTACACCGCCAAGCCGGCGTTGTTGATCATCACGTCCAGCTGGCCGTACTCGCCCACTGCAGCGTCGATCAGCGCCTGTACCTCGCGGGGGTCCCGCACATCGGTCTGTACGGCGATGGCGTCTTGGCAGCTCGCGGCGACCTCGTCGAGCTCAGGGGCGGTTCGAGCGCCAAGCACCAAGCGAGCGCCCTCGGCATCGAAGGCTTCGGCCAGCGCCTTGCCCAGGCCACGTGATGCGCCTGTGATGCAGACTACCTTTCCTTTCAATCGGTCAGACATGTGCTCTCCCTTGTGCCTTTCAGGGAGTCTACCGCCCCGCGCATGGGCGGGCTACACTGGCGTCATGTTGAGCACCCTTCACATCTTGACCCTGCTGGCGTGTGGCTCCCCGGGGCTCACTGAGATGGCTGAGCCAGACGACACGAACACCGACACGGCCGATACGAGCAGTGATACCGCCGTGGTGGACGACACCGCGGACACCAACCCAGGAGATGGGTCGGCGCCCGAAGTTAGCGTGTTCAAGGTGACGGAGGAGGAGGGTCGCCTGCGCTTTGCCTTCCAGGTCAAAGACACGGACGATGACTTGGACGGCGGAAGCGTCGAGATCAAGGTGCCGCCGCGCAACGAGGTCTACGTCTGGCCCTCCCCGGAGATGAGCATCTCCAACAACACGGTCTCCATCTACTGGGACGCCGCCACGGTCACGCCGGACACCGACCTGGTGGCGCTGCTCTCCGTGACCGACGCCGCTGGGAACAAGTCCCAGGTGGTCGAGGACATTGTGCGCCACGACACGGAGGTCTACTACATCAACGAGTCCGGCGATAAGAAGTCCGATGCGCACGGCCTGGGCATGGTGACCCTGCCCGTGACCATTCATGGTGACATCTACGCGGCCTCGAACAACGGCAGCGACCACACCGGTGACTCGGACTGGGTCAAGTTCGCGGTCCCCACCGACGGAAACGTGACCGTGACCCTGACCTGGGACAACGGCGGCTCGGACTACGACGTGTACCTCTTCACAGAGAACGACGTAATGCTCGGCTGGTCGGACACCTTCAGCCAGCCGGAGACCTTCGGCCTGAACCTGCAGGCGGGCACGAACTTCTTCCTCAAGGTGGGAGGCTGGGACGGCGCGCCCAGCGACTGGACGCTGACGATGGAGCGCACTTCAGGGGCCTGACGGCATTGGGGGTGCGCGGACATCGCGCGGGTTAGGCGGCCTACATCCAAGGAGCCCACCCATGACCCCCACCGCTCTGGTCCTCGCCGCTGGCAAGGGAACGCGCATGCGCTCTTCCCTCTCCAAGGTCCTTCACCCTCTCTGTGGCCGGCCCCTCGCCGCCTGGACGCTGCAGGCCTGTCAGGACGCGGGACTGCGCACCGCCGTGGTGGTCGGGCACCAAGCAGAACAGGTCAAGCAGGTCCTGGGCCCGGACCATGGCTATGCGCTCCAAGCGGAGCAGAATGGAACCGGGCACGCCGTCCAATGCGCCCAGGCGCTGCTCGCCGACGCCTCGGTGGTGGTCGTTCTGCCTGGGGATGCGCCCCTGATCACGGCAGAGACTCTGCGCGGACTTCTGGAAGGACACGGCGATGCTCTGTGCACGCTGCTGACCTTTAAGACCCCAGAGCCGGGTCGCTATGGCCGGATCATCCGCGACGCCAATGGAACCGTGCTCCGCATCGTCGAAGCCGCCGGAGCCACCCCGGAGCAGCTGGCCGTCGACGAGGTCAACGCGGGCATCTACGCCTTCGACGCCCAGTGGCTGGTCAAAGAAGTGCTGCCCCAGCTCAAGCCCTCGCCGCCCAAGGGTGAGATTTACCTGACGGACGCCATCGAGGCGGCGTCCCGCGCTGGACGTTTGCGCGCGGTCATCCACCAGGCCCCCGAGGAGCTGGTGGGCATCAACGACAAGGCCACCTTGGCCCAAGCTGAAGCGGACCTGCGCGCCCGCATCAACCACGCCTGGATGATGAAGGGCGTGCACATGCGGGATCCGAGCACGACCTACATCGATGCGCAGGTCGTTCTTGGGGCCGAGGTGCTCCTGGAGCCCGGGGTCATCCTTCGTGGCAAGACCGTCATTGGAGACCGCGCGAGCATCGGACCCCACGTCAGCATTCAAGACAGCTTGGTTGGCCCAGATGCCCAAATCAAGGCCAGCTCCGTGTTGGAGTCTGCCGTGGTTGGACCCCGTGCTGCCGTGGGTCCCATGGCCCACCTGCGTGCGGGCAGCGTCTTGGGTGCCGAGGTCAAGGTCGGCAACTTCGTGGAGACCAAGAAGGCTGTGCTCGGAGACGGCGCCAAGGCCAGTCACCTGAGCTACCTGGGCGACTGCGAGGTGGGCGCTGGCGCCAACATCGGCGCGGGCACCATCACCTGCAACTACGATGGATGGGGCAAGCACAAGACACAGATTGGAGCCCGCGCTTTCGTGGGGTCAAACTCCTCTCTGGTCGCGCCAGTCACAGTTGGTGCGGACACCATCGTGGGGGCAGGAAGCACCATTACAGGCGATGTTCCGGAAGGGGACTTGGCCGTAGGCCGCGGTCGCCAGAAGAACCTGTCGGGTCGTGCAGAGGGCATCCACCGCCGCAACGCACAGTTGGCTGGCAAGCGTTTTGACCGCTGAGGGTGCACAGGTCCTGGCCTCTTGGCCCTTGGACGGCGGGCTTCAGATCTGTCTCTTGGATCGCGTGGACGCCGCGCACTCCGAGAAGGTTCGGGCCCACTTTGAGGGGGTCTACCCCATCCTGGATTGGCGGCCCTACATGAGCACGCCGGCCAGTGCGCGGGTCAAGGAGCTGCAGCAGTCTGTAGCAAGTCGCCAGCGTCTGACCCTGGGCGTCTTTGATGAGGGTGAGATGGTGGGCTGGTCCTTTGGTTGGCAGCTCAGCATGGACTCCACCTCCTTCTACATGGCCAACTCCTGTGTGGTGGAGACGCACCGCCGCAAGGGTCTGTACCAGGCCATGCTGCAGCGGGTGCTGGCTCTAAGCGAGGAGATGGGATTTCAGGCTCTGACCTCCCGGCACCTGGCTGGGAACAACCCCATCTTGATCGCCAAGCTCAAGGCCGGTTTTCACATTGTTGGGCTGGAGCTCTCCGAGGTGCACGGCAGCCTGGTCCACCTGCGCTACTTCCACAACCCGGTGCGCCGGGAGGCTTATCAAGTAAGAACCGGCGGCGAGCGGCCCAAACACCCAGCTGTGCGCTCCCTCTTCCTCGAGGATGGCTGAGCGAAGGCGCAACCGCTGCGCCTCTCTGGCATCCTCTCCGCCATGCTCCTCTGTTTGCTCGCCACCGCCGCCGCCGGACCCTGGGTCAAAGACGCTGGCCAGCACTACGTCAAGGTCTCCGGAAACCGCTTTGTAGCTGGGGAGTACGTCGATCCCCAAGTGCAGGACGCCGAGGGGCTGGCCTACAGTTCTTGGAGCGCGGTACTCTATGCCGAGGTGGGCCTGGCGCCGGGGCTGATGCTCCACGCCAACCTGCCCTACCTCTGGGCGGCCAACGAAGACCTGGAGAGCGGCTGGCAGTACCGACAGCGCGGAGGCGGGGACGCCCTTTTGGGTGTGGACTGGCAGCTTCCAGTGGAGATTCCTGTATCCCTCTTCGTTCAGGCCCGGGTGCCGCTCTATGCCGACGGCGACCGCCCGGCGCTCTACCCGGCGATGGGGGACTCCAACGTAGACTTGGATCTTCAGGCCAATGTGGGCCACAGCGCCAAGGTGGGCCCCGGCTATCTCTGGGGGGTGGCTGAGGGTGGCTTTCGCTACAGAAGTGGCTGGACAACGCCGGGCAATACAGTGCCTTTCGACTACCAAAACGGCCTGCCCTACCGAGGCCAAGTTGGTTATGCACCTATCTTTAGGGACAAGCCTCTGGGATGGGTTCAGCTCGAGCTCTCCGGCTTGGTCAACCCAGGCTCAGACGCCGTCACCCGCCAGTGGCATCAGGTGGGCGCAGGCGTGGCGGTCTCCGTAGACAGCCACACACACGTGGAGCTGGGGGTGCAGCGCATCTACGCGGCCCGCTCAGCCTCGCTGGGGGACATGCTGTCCCTGGGGATCAGCCATCAACGCTGAAGGGCGATGTCCAGTCTCCAAATGGCCCGCCGTACGCACCCCGATCTGCCGGGCTGCCGTCGGCGTCCAGGTCGGCCGCAGGTCCGCTGTCTACGGCGGGGCTGCCCGGGGCCAACTCATAGCGCTCGCTGTCCACGAACATGGGGTCGGCGTAGAGGGTGTTGGCACAGTCCGGGAAGCCCGAAGGCGCGTTCTCCGCGACCCAGTCGACCTCTGGCCAGATCAGATTCTCGCTACAGTCGAAGGTGTAGCCCAGGGGCTCCATGAAGCGAATCAAGAAGGCGTCCTTGTCCGTGGCCACGATGATGTTGCCGATGATGTCGCCCTCGGACTCAAAGAACCACTCACCCAGCGCGCCGTTGGGGGACTCATTCTCCACGAAGGTGTTGTAGAGCACCTGTCCCCTACAGTTGGTGCAGACCACGCCGCCACCGCCTTGAATGCCGCGGTTGCCTGTGATGATGTTGTTGCGGACCGTCGCCTCTCCATGCCGCATGTAGACACCGCCGGAGATGTTGGCCTCGTTCCCGACGATGATGTTGTGCTGGATGATGGGGTCTGCGTTCTCAATGAATATGCCACCCCCGTGCCCCTCGGTGCCGGTCCCTCCAATGATGGTGAAGCCCTCCAGAATGGCCGTGTCAGGCTCCATGGCCCGAATCTCCACGACCGAGCCGCCCAGGTCTGTTCCATCCAACACAGTCTCCCAAGGACCGGATTCGCTGACGACGTGAATGCCCTTGCCGTGAAAGTCGATGCGCTCGGTGTGGGTACCGGCTCGGACCAGCACCACGTCACCATCGGTGGCCTCGGTGATGGCGGCCTGGATGCTGCTAAAGCTCCGTCCTTTGCCCATCAGGATGGCCACGTCGCCTTCGGGCCAGCTCCACGCCCCGCTGTCTTGGGTGTCTCCCGGTTCGGTGTCCTGCACCGAGTCCTGGGCAATGGGCGTGCAGTCGGCCTCCTGGGGGCAGGAGCGGCTCTGAATGGGGGTACAGGAGAGCAGAAAGAAAAACATGGGACCCAGGATGCCTCAAGTAGGGGGCAGGTTGCATGACCTTGCTCTTCTGGGTGCACGCCATGCTGCTGGCGGCGCTCTCCCTCTTTGGCTTGCACCGTCTCCTTCTGCTCTGGCGTCTGCGCCTGAAGCCGCGCGCCTTGCCAGCGCCAGAGGAGGAGGCTTGGTGTCCAGCGATCACGGTACAACTGCCGCTCTTCAACGAGCGCCATGTAGCCGAGCGGGTGATTCGTGCCGCTGCAGCGCTGGATTGGCCAGAGTTGCAGATACAAGTTCTGGACGATTCCACGGACGACACCACCGAGCTCGCTCAGGCGGTCGTCGAGGACTTGGCCGCTCAAGGGGTGGACATCGTGCTGGCCCACCGGGCCCACCGCGAGGGCTTCAAGGCCGGGGCTTTGGAGGAAGGGATGGCCTGGGCGAGCGGGGAGCTCATCGCCGTCTTTGACGCCGATTTTGTGCCTCAGGCTGGCATCCTGCGCGCTTTGGTTCCCAGCCTTCGGGATCCCGGCGTGGGCATGGTCCAGGCCCGCTGGGGACACGCCAACCTGGAGGAGAGTTGGTTGACCCGGGCTCAAGGAGTTCTCTTAGATGGGCACTTCGTGATTGAGCATGAAGCACGCTTTCGCTCCGGTTGTTGGTTCAACTTCAACGGCACGGCAGGGGTCTGGCGCAAGGCCTGCATTCAGGACGCCGGTGGCTGGCAGCACGACACTCTGACCGAGGATTTGGACTTGAGCTACCGGGCTCAGGCCCGTGGATGGCGCTTCGTGTACCGGGCCGAGCAGGCCGTGCCGGCGGAGCTTCCCCACACCCTGCAGGCCTTTCAGTCCCAGCAACACCGCTGGGCCAAGGGTTCCATCCAGTGCGCCAGGAAGCTCCTAGGCTCCATCCTGCGCGCGCAGCTCCCCATTCGCGTCAAGCTGGAGGCCTGTCTTCACCTCTTGGCCAACTTGGCCTACCCCTTGGTGCTCTGTCTGGCGCTCGTCAGCCCCTTGGCCCCCTTCCGGAGCGGCGCCCAAGCGGAGCTGGTGCAGGGCATGGACGCACTGGCCTTGTTTGCGACCACCGTCTCTGTCTGGTGTTTCTATGGCGTCGCGGTGCGTAGAGCAGGGGATCACGCCGGCTGGGGCAGGATCCCCGTCGCCATGGCCCTGGGCGTTGGCATGAGCGTGGCCCAAACCCGCGCCGTCATCGAGGCCATCGTGGGCCACAAATCACCCTTCGTGCGTACCCCAAAGCGTGGCTCGGACCAAGGCAGCTACCGCGCTTTTGTTCGCCTGCCTTGGGCTGAGTTGCTGCTCTGCGGATGGCAACTGTGTGGGGTTCTCTGGGCGCTGCAGGCCGGATTCTGGGGGGCGGTGCCCCTTCAGCTCTTCTTGGCCTTGGGATTTGGTGTGGTGGGCATCGGGGGGGTGCTGGGCAGCCGTCGGTCCTGAAGGTGTGGGTGGGTGAGCCCGCGGACAGATTCTGGTCGCCCTTGGCCTTAGGGTCTTCGGCTGGGGCTTGTGCCCCGTGCACTCCAGCCAGATAAGCCCGCGCCATGTCCGAACCTCTGCATCTCCAAGGCCTCAATCCACCCCAACGCCAGGCGGTGGAGACCCTACGCGGGCCTTTGTTGATCCTCGCTGGAGCGGGCTCGGGCAAGACCCGGGTGTTGACCCGGCGCATCGCCCACATGCTGCAGCAAGGGGTCTACCCCTCTCAGATCTTTGCGGTCACCTTCACCAACAAGGCGGCCTCGGAGATGAAGGAGCGCGTGGCGGAGCTCATCGGAGATCAGGCGCGTCGGGTTTGGGTGTCCACCTTTCACTCCTCCTGCGTGCGCATCCTGCGAACCGATGCGGTGCACCTTGGCTACACCGGCAACTTCGTCATCTACGACGACGATGATCAGATGCGGCTGCTCAAGCAGATCGGGAAGGATCTGAACCTCGATCCCAAGCGCGTGCCCCCCAAGGCCATTCGTCGGATGATGGACGATGCCAAGAACAAGCTCCTGGAGCCTGACGATCTAGAGTCGGAGGGACGCACCGATGCGGTGAAGATCAAGGTCTGGCGGCTGTACGAGCAGCGCATGAAGGGCGCCAACGCCATGGACTTCAACGACCTGATCAACAACGTGGTCAAGGTCTGGCGGGCCAACCCGCAGGTGCTGGAGAAGTGGCAGCGCCGCCTGCGCTACTTGATGGTCGATGAGTACCAGGACACCAACCGCTCCCAGTACGAGCTGATCAAGCTGCTCTCCGGTGGCCCCAGCGGCAACCTGGCGGTGGTGGGCGATGACGACCAGAGCATCTACGCCTTCCGCGGGGCGGATATCACCAACATCCTGAACTTCGAGAAGGACTTTCCTGGGGCCACGGTCGTCAAGTTGGAGCAGAACTATCGCTCCACCTCCCGCATCCTTCAGGCGGCCATGACGGTGGTCAAGCGCAACAGTCAGCGAAAGGACAAGACGCTGTGGACGGACAAGGGGGACGGCTCCATTCTGCGCATCATCGTTGGGCGAGATGAGCAGTCCGAGGCGGACCGGGTCGCCCAGGACATCCAGGCCAAGATGAGGGAGGGGCGTAAAGCGGAAGAGATCGCCATCATCTACCGCACCAACGCGCGCTCTCGGCCCTTTGAGCAGATCTTCCAGCGCATGCGCATCCCCCACGTTTTGGTAGGCGCGCGCAAGTTCTACCAACGCCGCGAAGTGCGCGACATGCTCGGATACCTCAAGCTTATCGCCAACCCATCCGATGAGATGGGCCTGCTGCGGGTGCTCAACGTGCCTCGACGCGGACTCGGAGACAAGGCCGTGCAGACCTTGAGAGCGCATCAGGTCAACAAGGGCATCACCTTGTTCCAAGCCACCCGGGAGCTGTCCGGGATGGGGGGACGTGCCGGCAAGGGCTACAAGTCCTTCGTCTCGCTGATCGATGGCGCCAGTGAGCACCTGAGGGACCACACCGCGGGCGAGGTCGTGATCTACCTGGCCAAGGAGTCCGGCTACTGGACCATGCTGGAGGCCGAGGACACGGACGAGGCCAGGGGCCGTCTGCAGAACATCCGAGCCCTCGCTGAAGACGTGGACCAAGACGAGGAGCTGGATCAGTCCTACGACGAGGAGGGCAACCCGGTGGTCTTGGACAACAGCCCGCTCTCCCGTCTCCAGCGCTTCTTGGATCGCGCCACTCTGTCCGGTCAAGCCGAGGAGCTGCCCCAAGACGGCGGGCAAGTGACTCTAATGACCTGCCACCTGAGCAAGGGGCTGGAGTACCCGGTGGTCTACGTGGTTGGAATGAACGAGGGTGGCTTCCCGCTGCTGCGGGAGGACTTCACCGAAGAGCAGGTAGAAGAAGAGCGCCGCTTGGTCTACGTGGCCTTCACGCGCGCCATGGACGAGTTGGTGATCTCGCGCAGCTTGACGCGCATTGTCTACGGACGTGGCATCGAACGCTGCAGCCCTTCTCGCTTCCTGGGAGACGTTCCACCCGAGCTGCTGCAGGGTGGAACCGGGCGGGCGCGAAAGCGCCCCGTGCGCAACGCGGCCGATCAGCTCGCTCGCACACAGGCCTTCTTGGCCAAGCACGGCGGCGCTCGGAGTCGCCCGAGCGCGCCCAAGCCCCAGGCCAAAAGAGCGGCCCACTCCGATGAGACCCGCATCACGCGCGAGGTCCGGAGCCTAGAAGACCTTCAGGTTGGAACGCGGATCCTTCACGGAGACTACGGCGAGGGAGTGATTCGAAACCGGACTGGAGACGCTAAGAATCCCAAGCTGACGGTGGAGTTTGGACAGCACAAGCGCAAGACTTTGTTTGCCCGCTACGCCAGCTTGGAGATCGTGGAGTGAGCCCCCGTACTTCTAAGGCTGCGCATGCGGTGGTAGCCTGAAGCCTATGGTTAGTGGTGACGCAACACGCATGATCGTGACCTGCCCCGAATGCGCGGCAAGGTACAAGCTGGACAGCTCTCGGGTCTCGGCCCGCGGAGCCCGAATCACGTGCCCCAGGTGCAAGCACGTCTTCGTTGTCTATCCGAGTCAGGGAGAACCTGGCTCCACCACATTGACCCCAACGGGCTTCCAGGAGCAGAGCGATGCGGCCCTGCCTGCAGCGTCTCCTTCGGTCCCTGCGCCGGCTCCCGCGGCCAAGAAGAGTCGTCGGCGGGCCAGTGATCTGGACTTCCGCAAGGTGGGAATCGGCTCGTGGAAGGTACGGGTCAAGATTGGATTGGTCTACGACTTCTCCGACATCAAGACGCTGCGCAAGTACATCGCCGATGGACGGGTCACTCCCGAGGACGTGATCTCCCACGACGGCTCAACTTGGGTGCCCATCGGCGACATCCCGGATCTAGACGCCTACTTCGTAGAGGTCTACGAGCGCGCCGAAGCCGGGGCCTCTGAGCCGGAGGAAAAGCCCGCTACGCCAGCTGCGGCTCCACCATCCCACGACCATGCATTCCAAGAAGAAGATCCCACGCGAATCATGCGCGTGGGCGGCGGACTGGGCTCCAACTTGGCTGCTCAAACCTTGGCGGCAGCAGCCGCAGAGGCCGCTCAAGCAGAGGCCGCTCCGTCCAGCAACGGTGCCCGCCCATTTGTAGATCCCTTCGCCCAGCTCAAGGAAGAGAAGCGTCGGCGACCTGCTGCAAAGCGTGCTCCTGCTCCCGAGGAGGCCCCCAGGTCCAAGGCCTTGCCTGTCCTGGCGGCCGTGCTGGTTCTCGCCGTCATTGGGCTGGGAGCTTGGTGGTACCTCACTCAGCCCGAAACTCCTGTGATTCTGCCAAACCAGGGTCCAGAGAACAGCGCGGAGCTGGACAAGGCAAGACAGAACGCGGCATCGGAGCTGGAGAAGCTGGACGAGGAGCTGCGCCGAGATCTGGAGCGCTCCAAGGCCGAGGATGCTCAGCGTGAGGATCCGGACAAGCTGGTGCCAGTCGGTCCACGGGGTCCAGGTCCCGGCCTGCGTCCCGTGGTGCCCGACAAGCTGCCGCAGCAAGGCGGGGACACCATCGCGGTGGACCATGGCGCCCTCTGCAAGGCCGCCGCCGGCCGTGGTGATTGGAGCTCAGCCGTTGCCTCGTGTAGCTCGGCGACCCAGTCCAATGGTCGCGACATGAGCGCCCACGTCAACTACGGCATCGCGCTCTTTGAGACCGGAAAGACCGACGGCGCGCGGGTGCAGCTCAACCAGGCCAAGAGCCTGGGCAGCCGCGATGCGCGCATCGAGAAGTACTTGGGACACATCGCAAGAAAGCAGGGCGATGTCTTTGGCGCCAACGCGCACTACCAGGCCTACTTGGCGACCTCGCCCCGTGACGCCGCTGCGATTGAATCTCTAATGCAGGGGGGCTAGGCGCCTTGCGGCTGTCCTGTCCCAGTTGCACGACTGAGTTTGAACTTCGGCCTCCGGGCGGAGGTCGTCAACGTGCCCGCGTCCAATTCCGCTGCACTGAGTGCGGCACCCTCTTGGGCGCTGACAATCTGAAGCTGGAAGATGGAGAGGACCCGCCCTCGGAGATGCCCAGCGTCTCTGGCCCGGTGCCTTTTGGCGCGGACGCCGGCTCGGTCACAGGGGCGCTGCCCTTTGAGCCCCCGGCCGATCCTGTGGTGCGACGCTTCCAGGAAGAGATGGCCCAAGTGGCCAACGAGCCTGACCTGGTCGAGGGCGAAGGCGCTCTGATCAAGCAGGAAGGCAAGGTCTACCATGTGCGCAACGCTGCCACGGTGCAGCGCTGGATCGTGGAACGGCGCGTGCTAAGAGACGACTTGATCTCCACCGGCGGCGCCGGTTGGGAGCCTGTTGGCCAGCACCCCGATCTGGAGATCTTCTTCCAGATGGTCGAGCGCCTGGACCAGCTCGAGCAGGCGGGAGTCTCTGCCCATAGCGTTGGCCCCCCGGTGCCCGATGGCGCTGCCTTGGGCAATGCCTGGTCAGACCGTGAGCTAGAAGACCCCGATGAGTCTTCTTTGGAGATGCCCGACGAGGAAGAAGAGGAAGAGGAGGAGTCGGACTTGAGCTCGGCGCCTTCGGAATTCCCCAGCGATACGCCCATCGAGCCCCTGGTGGGGCTGGACACTCTGCCGGATGTCTCTCCGGATGGGCCTACCTTGGGCTACGACGAGCTCGTCGGTGACCCAGACAGCGATGTAGCGCCGCTTCCCTTCGCTCTGCGCTCGGCCATCCGGAACGATGCCTCTCAGCCAGCGATGGTGACGGTGCCAGAAGTGGAGGCGACCGAAGAGGCGCCACTGCCTGACGAGCCGGGCTTGATCGGCATGGTGGGCACGGATGACGAGGTGACCCAAGGGAAGATGGCCTCGCCGACACCGGAACTGCCGCCCATTGCACCGCTTCCGGTGGCGATTGGACCCGGCAGGGGTTTCGATGAGCAGGCCTTCTTCGAGGCTGAGCTCGAACCTCTGAAGATTCCGGACCCCGAGTCCACCGTCAAGATGGAGCCGGAGCCAGCCGGTCCGGATGTGTTGGCGTGGGAAGAGGAGCGCGGCGAGCGCCGTATGCGCTGGGGACTGCGCATCGGTGTGGTCTTGGTGCTCTTGCTCATTGGGGCCGTGTATTGGGTCACCCGGCTTCCTCCGGAGCCCGGCCCCCAGCCGCTGGCGACCGTGCAAGATGGACCCGAGGGTGAAGCGGGCACGACCCCGGATCCCACAGGGGAGCAGGGAGAGCTTCCACTGGACCCAGAGGCTGCCGACAAGGCTGCTGCTGAAAAGATTGGTGCGGGCATGGCTCTGGCCGACAAGGCCGCAGCCGAGCAAGCGACCGCCGACAAGGCTGCTGCCGACAAAGCTGCCGCCGACAAGGCTGCCGCCGACAAGGCTGCCGCCGACAAGGCTGCCCGTGACAAGGCCCGAGACAAAGAGCGCCGCGCGAGCACCTCTGCTCCCGCAGAGCGAAAAGCGCCCGTGAACACGGACAAGGGTTGGAGCGCGGTGCAGTCCGGGGACTACAACCAAGCGCGTCTGGTCTTTGTCGAAGCGGTCGCAGCCAAACCCGGGGACGCCGACGCGCACTTCGGCTTGGGTTATGCCGCTCATCGACAGGGGGATGACGCTACCGCCATCCGCCACTACTGCAAGGCCTTGAAGCTGGCCCCGGGGAACCGGGAGATCCAGCAAGAGGCGACTTCCCTATTGTCCAGTTTAGACGCAACTTGTTCTTAGAAGGTGTACGCCATGCCCCATCGCAACAACCCCGAAGAAGAAGAGTACTTCGCCCGCTTGGATGCGGAGAAGAAGGCCGCGCTGCGCAAGCGCTTGAACGTTGAGCACGCGGCTCAGGCCGCAGAGGAGCGCAAGGAGCGCCACTTCATGCACTGCGGAAAGTGTGGCGGACCGATGGCCCCCAAGCTCTTCAAGGGCGTGGAAGTCGACGTTTGCGGCGACTGTGGCGCTGTTCTGCTCGATCCTGGCGAGCTGGAGCAGCTCGCCGGTGAAGAGAGCCACGGCTTGGAGAACCTTGCGGCCTTCTTCGGCCTCAGCAAGGACGACTGAGTGGATCTGGACTTTAAGCGCATCTCGGAGCGGGCTGGCCTTCAGGTTGAGCCGCAGCTGGAGTCTGCGCTTCAAGTCCAGGTCGACGCCTTGGCTGGCTATGCCAAGGCCTTGGGCGGACTGGAGCTGCCCGAGCACATCTCCGAGTCCCCAGCCATGCCGCTGCGACGTGATGTCGCCATGCCCGTGCCCAGCGCTCCGGTGCTCAAAGGCTTGGCCCGTCAGGGCGACCAGGTGCGGCTCCCGGGCGTTCCCCATGCCGAGAAGCGCAAAGTCGCCCGCGAGATCCGGCCGACGCGCATCGAACGGGTCTCCGACGGCAAGGAACTCCAGCTTCCCAGCTGGCCGCCCACTCGGGAGGACGCGTGAGTCTCACTGAGCTGGCCGCCCAGGTTCAAAGTCAAAGCCAGAGCGCGCGCAGTCTGAGCGAGGCGGCCCTCGCCCGCTTGGAGGCGGCCTCGGGCCTCAAGGCTACGGCTTGGTGTGTGCCGGACGCCGCCCTGATCCAGGCGGACGCGCTCGATCGCCTCTGCGGCATGCAAAAGGACGCCGGCCCCTTGGCTGGGGTGCCTGTCGCCATCAAGGCCAACATCGCCGTCGAAGGCATGCCCATGGACTGCGCGAGCGCTTCTTTGCAGGGCTACAAGGCGCCGGCCACAGCACGCGCCGCCTACCTGTTGCAGAACGCTGGAGCGGTCTTGCTCTGCGGGGCCAACATGGACGAGCTGGCCATCGGCACCACCGGGCAGCACAGCGTGCATGGTGCGACGGGCAACCCGCTCGCGCCTGGGCATGTGCCTGGTGGTTCCAGCTCAGGCTCAGCAGCCCTGGTCGCTGCTGGGGTCGTTCCCCTCGCTTTGGGGACAGACAGTGGTGGATCCGTTCGGCAGCCCGCAGCGTGGTGTGGCGTGGTTGGAGCGGTAGGCACCTGGGGTCGGGTGAGTCGCAGCGGCGTGATGGCCCATGCCAGCTCCTTTGACCGGGTTGGCGTGCTCAGTCAGAGCGTTGCCGATGCGGCCTTGGCCATGGAGATTCTCTCCGGTCCCGACTCTCAGGACGCCAGCGCAGCCGAGCGGGACTTGCCCGTGTTGCTCAAGGCGGCCTCGAGCGGCGTCGAGGGCATGAAGATCGGCGTGCTGAAGCAAGCCCAGGCGATGGCCGATGCCTCTGTTTGGGAGGCGACACAAGCCACCGTAGAGGGGCTTCAGAGCCAAGGTGCCACGGTAAAAGTGCTCTCCTTGCCCGAGCTTGAGCTCGCCTTGCCCTGCTATCGGGTGCTCGCCGCCGTCGAGGCCATCTCGAACTTGGCTCGGATCGACGGCATGCGCTTTGGGCTCAAGGCCCAGGGCGAAGGATTCCATCAGGCCTTGGCTCAGGCGCGCTCGACGGGCTTTGGTCCTGGAGTCAAGGAGCGCCTGCTCCTGGGCAGCTACCTGGCTGAGCACTCAGCGGATCTGGTGGAGCCTTCCAGGCGGCTGCGGGCCTTCCTCAAGCTGGCGCTCTTTCAGCTCTTGGGCCAGGTCGATGCCATCGTGATGCCGACCACACCTGGGCTTCCTCTTGCAGTCGGTCAGCAGGACGGTGGGACCTCTGACGCCTTTACGGTGCTCTCCAGCTTGGCCGGTGTGCCGTCCATCTCCGTGCCCATCGGGCGGGTACAGGGGCTTCCCGTTGGGGCACAGGTGCTCTCAAGACTCTGGGACGAGCGCAGCGCCTTCCGTCTCGCAGGGGCCATGGAATCCCTCTAAAGACTGGGCTGGCCCAGCTTCTGCTGAATTTTTCCGTGTGGCGTGAACGTCCAAGAACTCGTATGACTACGTAGTCCAGTGGCACGAGTCTTCAAAGCGCTCACCAGCCTATATTCTTGAGTCAGAGGGCGCGCTGTGGTGCACGCGCGCGAGGCGAAGAAGGCTCTAAATCCAGTCTGGAAGGCGATTGACGGGGACTGGTCTGTGTGCCGGAGGGGATGCGCTTGGCTGCGGGTTGCTGCGAGCAAACCCTGTACAGCCTGTCCTATGACCTCCAGAAAGTTGCGGGCCCATTTCTCAGGAATCACCGTTCCATAAATCGCATTGCGAGAAGCCATCCCTGCATGGCCAGTGTGGGTGGAGAAAACAAACTATGACCGGCCCAGATTGGACCTTCGGTCCCCTGGTGCGGGCACTCGCCCTTGGACTGCACGCCCAGAACCCTTCGCTCATCCATCCTCTCGCGCTGCGAAGCGGGAGCGGCAGACTGGATGAGAGCCTCGCTGTTCTCTTGAAACGGGCTCTGCCAATGGGTGGGGCTCCGGCCATCATCCGGGCCATTGATCTCGGCATGGATCGGGCTGGCTCGATGGCCATTCATTCGGTCGCTACTCGCAGCACCGATCCAAAGCAGTTGGCGGCCAAGTGGCAGCGTTTGGAACGCTACGCCATGGGCGAGCTGGTCACAGACTTTGACTCCAATACCGACGCGAACACGCTGTCTTGGACGGTGAATGACTCGGAGACTGAGGCCTCTGGCTCGGGCTTGTCTCTGTTCATCGCCGGCAGCCTGCTGGCTCTGGCCAGTCGAATGGGCTGTCAGGGGCTGAGCTTCAGCGCAGACGGTGTGCGTCTCTACGGCGCCCAGGGCAGCCGATCTGCGGTGGCCCAGCACAACGCTGAGCGCTTTGAGATCCACTGGGAGCGCTTCCAGGCCCGCAAGCCCAACCCCGTCGACGTGCCCAGGCAGGGGGGCTCGGATCCCACGGGGGCCGTGCGCCGTGCGACGGCACTCATCGCAGCTGACCCTGCGAGAAGCTGGGCTTTGGACGACGTAGGTGAGACCCTGCGCCTCTCCCGTCGCACCCTCCAGCGGCGACTCTCTACTGCGGATCTGGACTTTCCCGGCTTGGTTCGCGCCATCCGGGTGCACTACGCAACCCAGCTCATCCGCGGCGGCCGCTCCTTGAACGAGGTCGCATTCCTGTGTGGCTTTGCAGATGCGGCCCACTTCTCCCGTACCTTCCGGCGCGTGATGGGCATGCCCCCAAGCCGCTACCGGGATTTGAACGACCGAGACAGCGGCGTGCTGCGGGAGATCCGGGCCTCATTGGTTCCTTAGGGCAGTCAACGGAGTAGGCTGGGACTTCAAGGAGTGCCGGTGTACCTGTTGGCCGCGACCCTGGCGCTTGCCGGGCCCCAAGAACTGCTCGCTCAGGCCCGCACAGCGGAGCGAGAGGGTTGGCCGGCTCAAGAGCAGTCGATCTGTCTGCAGTTGCTCGATGCGCATCCCCAGGCCCCTCAAGCCGAGGTGTGTGCGGCGCGCTTGAAGACCCTGGATCTGCTCTCTGAGGAGGGCAGTCTGGAGGGCTATCAGAGTCTTGAGCAGGCGCGGCGCGGTGCCCTGCCGCCGCAGGCTGTGGAGGGGCTCTTGGAGAGCGAGAACGCGGCCTTGGTTTCCCAGACCCAGGCTTGGCTGGAGGGCGGCGCGCACCAGTCGGCGGTGTACGCGGCGTTGGATGTGCAGCGCCGCCGCCTGGGGGCGGTGAGCTGGGGCGCTCTGGCCTTGTTGACGGTCCTGACCTGGCCGCTGGGCAAGACCACTTGGGCCAAGCGCCCTCAGCTCCTGGGCCTTGGAGTCTGGACGGCGCTCTGTGTGCCCGGGGTGGGGCTGGTGCAGCTCTATGGGCAGCTCTCGCCGCGCCTGTGGGCCCTTCTCCCTGCGGGCGCCTTGGTGTTCTTGCTCGCTGCCGGACCGGCGGCTCAACTGCGCGGACTCAAGAGGGTGCTCTGGGGTCTGCTCTCGGGCTTGGGCGCAATGGGCTCGACCTTCTTGGTGCTCAGATGGGCCGAGCTTCTTCACTGGGTGGGGCTGTGAAGGAAGAGGAAACCCACAGTGGCGTGCGCTCCGTGCGGCGTGGCCGGGCGCCGAACTGCAGCAGCAGTGGGAGCGTGGTCGGCATCGCTCTGGCCTCGTTGGCGGGAGCCAGTGTTGTGCTCTCGGTGTGGGCGGATGCCTACCTGCGCTGGAAGAGGCGTCCGGAGGGAGAGGATCCAGACCCCCCAAAGCTGCGTGAGGGCGATGGGCTGTTGTCGCTTGAGCACCAAGGGCAGGCGGCGCTGCTCTCTTTGAGCCCGGAGGAGGTGCTCCTGGCCAAGGGGGCTGGAGCCCAAGTGTTGCCAGCGGGAGCGGCGCCGGAGGGGGGGCTGTCTGCTCCGACCGAGGTGCACCTGAACCTGACCGAGCGTTGTCCCGCGGCGTGTACGGGCTGCTATCTGAACGCAGGCCCTGAGAAGGAGGGCAAGGAGCCGGCCCTGCAGGAGCTGCGCGGGCAGCTGGAAGACTTGGCTCAGATGGGGGTCTTTGAGGTGGCCTTTGGTGGCGGCGAGGTCCTGCTGCGTCAGGACGTCCCAGAGCTGGCCGAGTACGCCAAGAGTTTAGGGCTAACGCCGAACTTGACCACCAGCGGCTTTGGTTTGGACGCCGGCTTGGCCGAGCGCCTGGGCGCGGTGATGGGCCAAGTGAACGTCAGCTTGGACGGCCTGGGGGAGACCTACAAGGCCGCCCGAGGCTGGGACGGCAGCGAGCGGGGACTCAAGGCGATCCGCTTGCTGCGGGCGGCGGGCATTCGTGTGGGGGTGAACACGGTGCTCTCGCGTCCGCTGATGGAGACGCCGGGGGCGATGGAGGCGCTCGGTCGGGCCATCGCGGATGCGGGTGCCCAGGAGTGGCAGTGGCTTCGCTTTAAGCCCACTGGACGTGGCACGGCGTCTTGGGAGACGCTCGCCCCAGAGCCTGAGCACCTCGATGAGATCTGGCCGCGCTTGGTGGCCTTGGAGGCTCAAACGGGCCTGAGCATGCGGTTGGACTGCGCCCTGATGCCCTTTCTCGTCAACGCCGGACTCTCGGTACAGGCCATGGAGCTGTTGGGCGTCGCAGGTTGTCCGGCCGGTCACTCGCTCTATGCGCGCGATGCCCACGGTCGCTGGAGCCCTTGTAGCTTTGCCGCCCCCGAGGTCACCACGCCTGCTCAGGGCTGGCAGAGCAGTCCGACCTTGACGGCTTGGCGTGAGCGTGCCGCAGCACCTCCGGAGCCCTGCGCCAGCTGTGAGATCCAGCACATCTGTCGTGGAGGCTGCCGGGTGGTTTCGGCGCACTTGGCCGGGGATGCCTTGGCCGCGGACCCCCAGTGTCCTCGCGTGCGTCAGGGCGATCGCCCGTGAAGGGGAGAGTTGGTACTCCTTGGGTGGCAGCCATCGCGCTCTTGGGCAGCGGAGCCACCGCCTCCTACGTCGTCCAGCGCCTGATAGACGCCGGATCTGAGCCCCCCATCGGCACCGTGCTCGCTCAGGCCCACATCCCCTACTACTGGCGCATGGCTGTCGCCTTGCTGCATGGGCTGGTGCTCGCCGCGCTCTCCTTGGGCCTGCCTGAGGCGTGGCGTGGCCGTTTGCTTCACGCCGCGCCCATTTGGGTTCCGGCCCTCTGCCTGCTCACCTTGCTCACCATGCTGGCTGTGCCATGAGTCCACAGCTCTTTGCCCTGCTGGAGCGCCTGCACGGGCACACAGCGGTCCTGGGACTGGCCGTGCTGCTGCACCCCGTCATTGCCCTGGCGCGCGGTCGTGTCTTGGGGAAGGGGGGACGCTGGAGTGCGGCGCTGGCCGCCTTTCTCATCGCCTTGCCCAGCGTGGCGGGCTGGCTGCTCTACCCGCACTACCGAGAGCAGATCAAGCCAGTGCTGGTCGCCGAGAACCTGAGCGTTGCCCTGGCCTTTGAGAGCAAGGAGCACTTGGCCTTCGCCTGCTTGTGCCTGACTCTCTCGGGGGTCGCCGTGGCTCTGGCTGCTCCCCAGCACGGCCCTCGTGTGGCGCTGCCGCTCTTGGCAAGCGCGTGGATCTGCGGCGTGGTCACCGGCGGCTTGGGGGTCTTCGTGGCCTCGCTCAGCTAGGTCAACGAGGGGATGCCGGCCAAGGCGCCGTCCACGAAGTCGCTCAGGCAGTGCATCTGTCGCTCGCCCATGCTCTGTCCGACCTGAGAGGCCAGGTACACCCCTCCGGCCAGGACTGCGGATGCAGGCAGGCCCACGAGCCCCCATGGGGGGTGCTGAAGGATCCACTGGGCGCCGCCCCCGACCAGGGACACCACGGCCACGAAGGTCAGGAAGGCGTAGAGGAAGAGGAAGAAGGTCCAGAGCGCGGGAGCAGGAGCGAAGTTGCCGTAGAGGCGGGTTCCTTCCCCGTCTGCCTCGAGCTCTAGGGAGAGGACAGGGGAGTAGACCTTGCGGTTGCTCTCCGCGACGGCCAGATCCACATGCTTGCGTGCGATGCGCACGCCCACACCGCAGGCACCGCTGTCCACGCGCGAGGCCAGTAGGTCCCGCACACCTTCAGGGTCAAGTTGAATGCGGCGCTCAAAGGCTGGCCGCATTCGGTCCAGGTGGTCCATGCTCATGGGCGCATCATGGCAAAAACGAGGCCCCACCTGGGTGCCGGGCTTCTCAAGCATGGGTGGCCCTGATCTAGATCAGGTTTTTCGGTCTGGCCCGGCACACCAGGCCGCAGGCCGCAGTTTCGGCGAAAGCCCACAGGCTTGCCTGTGGGTCGTAGGGGGCCGACAGAGATCCAGCACCTAGCGCAGCGTGAAGCTGTCGATGACGTTGCCGTCCAGATCCCGCACGACCACATCGACCTGGTCGGCCGAAAAGTCGGCGATGACGTAGTGGTGGATGGGGTTGAAGACCACGTTGAACCACTGTTCGTCTTGGCTGGTGTAGAGCGGCGCGCCGGCTCCCCCGCTGACCAAGTAGGTGGTTCCCTCTGGGGACTCGCTGTCCTGCCGGATGGGCAGGCTGCGTTCATAGACGTGGTTGTGGCCGGCCATGACCAGGTTCACGTGGTGCTTGTCAAAGAGCGGAACCCAGGACTCCCTGACCGAGGCCTTTGAGCCGTGGGTGCCGGAGCTGGAGTAGGCCGCCTGGTGGTGCTGGGCCAAGCGCCAGCGGGCTGGATGTGCAGCCAGGGTCTGGTCGATGAACTCGGCCTGAACCGTGGCGATCTCATCGCTGTCCCGCACGGTGTCGTTCAGGGTGAGCATCATCAGCCCGCCGTACTGGGTGGCGAACCACTCCTCGTTTCCGGGCAGGGCGAACTGGGCAAAGTAGGACTGGGCCAAGAACTCGTGGTTGCCGTGGGCAGGCACCATGGCCTTGGAGCCGAAGACAGCATCGCCGGCGGCGAACCAGGCATCCCACTCATCCTGGTTGATCCCCAGCTCGACCATGTCGCCGCTGAAGACGTAGAAGTCGGGCTCGTGGGTCTCCATCGCGGTGATCAGCTCGCGCCAAGTGTCGTAGGCGCCGCGGGAGTCTCCGGCAAAAGCCACCCGGAAGGTATCGAAGCTGCCCGGGGCGCCCGGCGTGGTGAAGGGGATCTCCCGGCTCCAATGGCCCTCGCCGCCGACCTGGTAGGTGTAGGCGGTGCCGGGCTCCAAGCTCTCGCAGAGGCGCAGCTCATGGATGCGTTGGTCACCCTCGCCAACGCTGCCGGTGCCAAAGAGGAAGCTGGCGCCATCGAAGGTCTTGGCGCCGCCGGGCCAATCACTGGTCGGTGCGATGCGGATCTGGCTCGCCAGGGTGTCCACGTCGGTGCGCCAGAGAAAGGCGGCGGAGCGGCTGGGGTCCATGGAGGGCCACTGGTAGCGCACGTGCCAAGGCTCGGGCTCAGCGCCGAACTCGGCCTTGTGGGGGTCCGCGGGTATTGGGCTGTCCACCAGCACCCCGCTGGGAATCCAGATCTCCGGATTGCAGGCGCCGTAGGGCAAGGGGGGCGGCGGCGCGGTGTCGCCGTCGTCTTGGTAGAAGCGGCAGGCGGTCAGAGCGAGCAAGGCAGTGAACATGCCTCCACCCTATCTCAGAGCGGCGCGCCTCTGGTCAGACCAGGCGGCCACGGAAAGGTCCGGAGTTGCGGACAAGGATCACGCTGGGCATGCCGTCGACCAGCGCGAGCAGGCGCTCGGCCACGACCTCTTCCTGGCCAGGCTGTGCCAGGGGCATGCCCAAGAACACTAGGTCGGCGTGCGCGCTGCGCTCTTGGATGAGCTCCACAGTGCTCTGGCCCTCGGCTCTCTGGATGGTCTCCAGGGAGGTGGCGATGTTTGAGCCGGTCAGGGAGCTGGAGACCCGCTCGTTCAGGCTGGCGCCTTCTTCTGGGCTACTGACCACCGAGACCAGGGTGATGCGCGCGCCCCGCCAAGCCTTGGACATGACCAAGAGGTGGGCCAAGAGCAGCATCAGGTCGCCGTTGGACTCCTTTCCAGCCCACCACACCAGGACCTCGCCGCGGCCTTGGGTGCGGGAGCCCGGAATGGGGCGCATGATCAAGGTGGACTTGTGCAGCCCGTCCAGGTGGCGCACCCAGCGGGCCATGCGCGGCAGACGCTCGGTCTTGCGCGGCCACCGAAAGACCACCGTGTTGCTGTTCATGCCCGCAAAGCCGTTGGCCTGGGCGGCCGTAAGCAGGGCCTGCTCCAGCTCCCGCACCACGTGGACCTCGGGAAAGGCAAGAACCCCAGCTTTTTCCAGGATTTCCTTGTTGCGAACCAGGAGCCGGTCGGCGTGCTCCCGCTCATCCAAGTCCCCCAAAATCAGAGTGGAGACGCTGACGATGCCGTGGTCCTGGCCGAAGTGGGCCGCCATGTTCACCACGCCCACGTCGGCCTGAAGGTCGGCGGAGAAGACCAAGAGGTGCGGGCGCCAGTTGCGGGCTTCGATCTGGGCAGTGCGCAGCTTGATCATCGCAAAGCGCGCCATGGACATCCACAAGCCGCTGCGCAGGTCACCCCAGGTGGCTTTCATGCTTCGGCGGGCGATGAGCCACCACAGACCGAACTCGATGATCATCGCAACGACGAAGGCGATGGGGTTGATCAGGCCCATGACCAGGAAGCAGCCGACGGCCCCCAGCAGGCTGACCCACCAAGGCACCCGGATGCGGGGACGGTAGCTGGGGTCGCGCACCCAGGCCTCTGCGCCAGCGGCCAAGTTCAGGGTGCCGTAGACCGTCAGGAAGAACATCGAGACCACTTCGGCCACGGCGTTCAGATCGCCCAAGAGCACCGCGCCCAAGGCGACCGCGCCCGAGAGGTAGAGGGCCAGCATGGGCTCTCCGGTCTTCTCGTCCAGCTGACCCAGGCGCTTGGGCATCAGGCCGTCTTGGGCCAGGGCCTGCAAGGTGCGCGGGGCGCCCAAGATGCTGCCGATTGCGCTGGAGAAGACCGCGCCAAAGAGGCCTGGCAGGATGGCGATGGACCCGGCGAAGGCCACCTTGGTCCAGAGCAGGCTGTCCGTCTGCAGGGTCTCTACGTCTGCGGCCGCGCCAATCACGAAGGGAACGGAGATGTAGACCACAAAGCCGGTGGCCACCGCGGCGAGGACCCCCCGCGGAATGCTGGTTCCCGGGTCCTTCAGGTCGCCGGAGAGGCCCACGCCTGCCAGGACACCGGTGACGGCTGGAAAGAAGACCGCGAAGACACCGAAGAAGTCCACCTGCTCATCGGGGCCCCAGGCAGGGACCTGCGAGGCGAGCCCGCTTGGGGCCACGCCCACCCAGAGCGCCACCAGAGAGATGGCGATGAACACCATGATCGGGAGTTGCGCCTTGAGGGCCAGCACGGTGCTGCGCGCGGCCAGCCCGGTCACCGCGATGATGATGCCGGCGGCGGTGGCCTGCACCACCCAGGGTTCGACTGCGATGTCGAAGGCAAAGTAGAAGGCTTCGCTCAGGCCGAAGGCGTAGAGCGTCACGCTCAGGGCTTGGGACAGGTAGAGCGGGATGCCCAAGGCGCCGCCGAGCTCCAGGCCCATGCTTCGGCTGATGATGTAGTAGGCCCCACCAACGCCTACGCGCATGTTGCTGGAGAGCGCCGACATGCTCAACGCGGTGGTGATGGTGATGGCGTGCGCGATGAGCACGATGGCGATTGCGCCCATCACTCCAGCGTTTCCGACCACCCAGCCCATGCGTAGGTAGAGGATGACACCAAGAATGGTCAGCACCGTCGGGGTGTAGACCCCCAAAAAGGTGCCAAGGCCTAGGCCTTCCTTGGGTGCGCTCTGTTGCTGCGTCTCGGTACTCACAGCGGGCAGACTACTCCAAAAAGGGGCCTGGCAGGTGCGCGGAGCCCTGTCCCTGGGTGGAGCTTGCGAGGCGGCTCTGCAAAGCTTGGCGTCTTATGCGCTACGCTTCCCATTGGAGGCCATGTGCGCATCAACCCCGTGTTGAACCAGCTGAGCACCTACCCCACCGTCGCCTTGGACAAGAAGAAGGCGGCCGTGCGCGCGCGAGGTATTGAGCTCTTCGACTTTGGAACCGGCGACCCCATCGAGCCGACGCCGGCCTTCATCACCGAGGCGATCCACAACGCCATCCCGCTGATCAGCCAGTACCCGACGGTCGCTGGCTCACTGGAGTTGCGGGAATCCATCGCTGGGTACTGCCAGCGGCGCTTTGGCTGTGCGCTGGATCCCGCCACGCAGATCCTGCCCACCTCGGGGTCCAAAGAGGTGTGCTTCCACTTGCCCCTGGTGGTCATCGATCGCCAAGCCAGTGACCGCACCGTCATCTTCCCCGACCCAGGCTACCCGCCCTACCAGCGGGGAACGCTCTTCGCCGGTGGGACGCCCTACCCCCAGGTGCTGACCGGCGACTACAAGCAGCGCATCTGGGAGCTGCCCAAAGAGCTCTTGGCCCAGACCCGCTTGGTCTGGATCAACTCGCCGCACAACCCCTCCGGCGCGGTGCTGAACCGCGAGGATCTCCGTCGAACCTGGGAGACCTGCCGCGAGCACGACATCCTGTTGGCCAGCGACGAGTGCTACATGGATGTCTACGATCTGGAGCCGCCCCCCTCCATCTTGGAGGTCGCGACCGAGGGCGTCATCGCGGTGCACAGCCTCTCCAAGCGCTCCGGAATGACCGGCTACCGCTCGGGCTTTGTCGCCGGTGATCCGGAGTGGATCCAGGTCTTTCGCAGCTTCCGGGTCAACCCAGGTGTGGTGCCACAAGACACCATCAACGCCGGGGCCACCGTCGCTTGGCAGGACGATGAGCACCCTGAGCGCCGCCGGGAGACGCTTCGCGCGAAGAAGGAGCTGTTCCGCAGCTTCTTCGAAGAAGTGGGCTTGAAGACCGCCGCCAGCGAGGCCACCTTCTACTTCTGGATCCGCACCCCCGATGGGGTGGATGAGCACACCTACGCGGACCACCTGATGGAGGCCGGAATCGTGGTCTCTCCAGGGACCTACTTTGGTCTGGATGGCGCAGGCGAGGGCTTTGTGCGGATTGCTATGGTGCCCGAGCTCGCCAACTGTGCGCGCGCGATCGAGGTCTGGCGCGGTGTACACCAACAGGCCCCCTGGAAGGCCTGAGGGGACGGAGCGGGAGCGCGCGCTGTGGGTTAGGCAGGGGCCAAACTTTGGAGCCCCCCATGGACCTGCAGCAACGCATCACCGCCGCCTTTGCTGGCGATCTGGACCCCCAAGCAGGCTGGGAGGCCACGCGCGAGGCCGTTGAGCTCCTGGACAAGGGCCACGCCCGCGTCGCCGAGAAGATCGACGGCGAGTGGGTGGTGCACCAGTGGCTCAAGCAGGCCGTGCTGCTCTGGTTCCGCTACTCCAAGATGGAGACCATGGAGCTGGCTCCCTTCGAGTTCCACGACAAGGTGCCCCTCAAGACCGGCCTGGCGGAGCAGGGGGTGCGCTTGGTGCCTCCGGGGGCCGTTCGCTATGGCGCGCACCTGGAGCGCGGCGTGGTCTGCATGCCTGGCTACGTGAACATCGGCGCCTATGTGGGCGCAGGCACCATGGTGGACACCTGGGCCACGGTGGGCAGCTGCGCGCAGATCGGCCGCAGCGTGCACCTCTCCGGTGGCGTGGGCATCGGCGGTGTGCTGGAGCCCCTTGGCGCACGTCCCGTCATCATCGAAGACGGCGCCTTCATCGGCAGCCGCTCCATCGTGGTGGAGGGCGTCGTGGTCGAGGAGGAGGCGGTCTTGGGTGCAGGGGTCACGCTGACCTCGTCGACGCAGATCATCGACGTGACCGGCCCCGAAGAGGTCATCGTCAAGGGCCGCGTGCCCGCCCGCTCCGTGGTCATCCCTGGAACGCGCATCAAGTCCTTCCCAGCCGGAGACTACGGGGTGCCTTGCGCCTTGATCATCGGAAAGCGCAAGGAGTCGACCGATAGGAAGACCAGCTTGAACAACGTGCTTCGTGAGTTTGCTGTCGCGGTGTAGGGCTACTGCCCGCCTTCGAAAGGTGCCAGCGCACCGCCCATCTCGCTGCCGCCGACCGTGGCGTCGAGCTGTGGCTTGAACTCGGGGCAGGTGGCCATCAGGGCCTCTGCGAATGCCGGGTGGGCGACATCGGACTCGCCGGTGCGGGTGGTGATCTGACACTTGGTGAAGGTCATGCCCCAGACGTAGGTCTTCATCAGCTCCTTCTCCTCAGGCAGTGCCTCGGCCACGGCCTCGTCCAGCCTGGGGCGGCCCTCTTCCATGCAGGCGCAGAGCGCCACTGCAGCAGTCTTGGAGTCCGCCACTGGATCCATTCCGTCCTCGGAGACCTCGCCGCCTCCACAGGCCAGGGCCAATGCGGCGAGACAGGACAGGACAGGGATACGGAATTTCATGGGGCTCCATTCGTGAGCCCCGAGCTTAGACCGGCTGCTCAGTACGCTGGGAGCTCCCACTCCTCAAAGGTCCCGGTCTCTGGGCTCAGAGCCACGAGCCAGCCGTCGGGACTGATGGCGATGCGGGCCTGACTGGCGGGGGTCTGCCAGACGGAGGGCGCCGAGCCATCGGCTGGGACCTGCTCGATCTCTGGCGCGGTGGTGCTGACGTACAAATCGCCGTTCCAGGGATCGAAGGCCAGCGAGAGCACGTCTGCGGAGGCGGTGTGAACCAGGGTGGTGGTCCCAGCGGTGGTGTCGACCAGCAAGACCTGGTCGCCCACGCTGATGTAGACCTGCTCGCTGTTGTCCAGGGCCACCGCCTCGATGTGGGCCAAGCCGGTGATCACGTCGGTGGTGGTCGCTGCGGTCTCGTCGACGCAGCTCAAGGTGCCGTCGGCCACAAAGCCAGGGGCCCAGATGCAGCCGCTGCTGTCCCAGGAGAGCTGGCTTGGGGTGCGGTTGAAGTAGCTGGTCGGCCAGAGGGTGCCGTTGCTCAGGGTGCCGCGCAGCCAGTCGCTGATGGTGGTGGTGCCTGCGGTGACGTAGCCCAGGCCCATGCGGCTGTTGTCGTTGTGGGAGATGACCGCATCGCCATTGACCGGAGAGATGGCCACAGCTTGCTGGTTGAAGTTGCTGTAGCCGACGATGGTCGTGCTGTTGCCCGCCCCATCCATCCAGTAGGTGTAGTCGGTGCCCGAGCGGATGCCGCTGACCCAGCCTGAGCAGTCCAGATCAAAGGCCAAGTCGCTGCTGATGTTCAGCTGGCCGGCCTGGAGCAGCGCGGCGCTTGGATGGGTGCAGTCCGCGGCCGGCCGGCACTCGGTGACGCTGGGGTCATCGTCCAGGCAGTCGCTGCCGCCCCAGTCGCTGCTGTCGGCGCCGTCCACGTCCGCGTCGTAGTCGCTGTCCCCGGCGCAGTCGCTGTCCACGCCGTCGTACCAGGTGTCCGTGGCGCCAGGGTAGGTCGAGGCCTCGTCATCGTCGCAGTCGCCGGACTCGGTGGAGGTATCGGGAGGCGGATCACAGGCTGGATCACCCTCCCCGGTGCCGTAGCCATCGCCGTCGTTGTCGCTGTAGTGGATCTGTGTGCCCTGCGAGGTCACCGGGTCCACCTCGCCGTCGCAGTCGTTGTCCAAGCCATCGCAGACCTCGGTGCGGCCAGGGTGCATCTGACCCTCGTCGTCGTCGCAGTCATCGTTGGTCTCGGAGCTGTGCAGCGGCGCAGTACAGGCCTGCTCTGGCTCTCCCGCCCCGTAGGTGTCCTGGTCGTTGTCCCAGTAGTAGGTGACCATGTCGATGGCGTCTTCGTCTACGATCTCGTCGCAGTCGTTGTCCAGGCCATCGCAGGTCTCTTCGGCCGGCACGCAGCTGGATCCAGAATCGCCGGTCTCCTCGATGACCTTGTCAGAGTTTCGGCAGGCAAGGGCGAGTAGGGCGAGGGTCAGCACGGGCGCTCCGGGGTGGCCCGCCAGTTTAATACGCGGGCAGAACCCACTCCTCAAAACGTTGCTGACCTAGGTGTTGCAGGCCAGTGCAATCCGCAAAGGGGTCAACATGGGGCCCTGATTGGCGCCCTAATACTGGGGAAGCTGCCACTCTTCAAAAGCCTGGTCCTCGGGCTCCAAGGCAATGAGCCAGCCATCGGGGCTGGTGGCGATTCGAGCGGGACTGACAGTGCTCTGCCACACGCTGGAGGCGGAGCCGTCGGCGGGCACCTTCTCGATTTGCTTGGCGTTGGTGCTCACGTACATGTCCCCCAGCCAGGGGTCGAAGGCCAAGCTCAGCACATCGTCCGCGGCCGTGTGGACCAGTGTGGTGGTGCCTGCGGCGGCGTCGACCAAGAGCACCTCCTTCTCCACGCCGATGTAGAGCTGCTCGCTGTTGTCCAGAGCCACCGCCTCGATGTGCTCCAGGCCGACCAGCACGTTGCTCACGCTGCCCGTGGTGTCGCTCACGCAGCTCAGGTTGCCGTCGTTTTGTAGCCCTGGTGCCCAGATGCAGCCGCTGCTGTCCCAGGCCAGCTGGCTGGGGTTGCGGTTGAAGGTGGAGTCTCGCCAGAGGTTGCCGTAGGAGAGCTTGCCGCCGACGTAGGCGCTGATGCTGACCTCGCCTGCGGTCAAGGTGCCCAGGCCGGTGGAGCCGCCGTTGTTGTGGGAGACCACGGCGTCCCCGTTGAGCGGGGAGAGCGCCACCGCCTGCATGTCGTACTCGCTGTAGCCCGTGACCGTGGTGCTGGTGCCTGTGCCATCCATCCAAAAGGCATAGTCAACGCCGCCTCTCAAGCCGGTGACCAGAGCGCTACAGTCCGCGTCAAAGGCCAGGTCGGTGCTCACGTTGAGGTGTCCCAGGTCGAGCATGGCGGCGGTGGGGTGGGTGCAGGTCGCCGCTGGACGGCACTCGGTGATGGAGGGGTCCTCCTCCATGCAGTCGGTGCCCCCGTAGTCCATGCTGTCGGCGCCGTCGGCGTCGGCATCGTAGTCGTTGTCCCGCAGGCAGTCCCCGTCTACGCCGTCGTACCAAGTCTCGACGTTGCCCGGGTACACATCGGCCCGGGTGTCATCGCAGTCTCCGTCTTGTCCGGCCGTTCCCTCTGGCAGCTCACAGGCGACGTCCACCGCGCCAACCCCGTAGCCATCGCCGTCGGCGTCGGTGTAGTAGGGCTCAGCTCCTTGAGCGGTCGGAGGGTCGATCTCGCCGTCGCAGTCGTCGTCCAGGCCATTGCAGAGCTCCGGTCGCTTGCCCGGGTAGACCTCGGCGTTGGTGTCATCGCAGTCGTCGTTGGTCGCTGCGCTGTCCTCTGGAGGGAAGCAGGCGCTCTGGAGCTCGCCGGTCCCGAAGCCGTCCATGTCCTTGTCCCAGTAGAAGTCCTGGGCCTCGGGCGCCTCTTCATCGACCACGCCATCGCAGTCGTTGTCCTTCTCATCGCAGATCTCATCGCGCGGGCTGCAGTCCGCTACGGGGTCGCTGTCGCCAGCGCCGTCATCGGACTTTTGGCAGGCCAGGGCGAGCAGCAGGAGGGTCAGCATGGGGACTCCAGTGATGGCCACCAGTCTACGCCTGTAGGATGCAGGCATGAAGCCCTCTCGCTGGCTCCCGCTGCTCTGCCTGCTGCTGCTGGCTGTCTTTGCGGTCGGGGCGCTGCCAATGCTGGACGAGGAGTCCTACCTGGACATGGCCAGCCAGGTGGCCTCTCATCGGGGGCAGCCCTACGGGTGGTGGCGCGCTTGGCAACCCTGGGGCAACGATGCAGCGGGAGACACCAGCCTCTTCGCCCACCCGCCTCTGCATTGGCTCTGGCTCTCGCTGTGGCAGCCCCTGCTCGGCGATGGCTTTGCCCTGCGTCTGGTGAGCGCTGGCCCTTGGGCGCTGCTCTTGGGGTGGGCGGTGGGCCGGCTCTGCGAGCTGCATCTGGATCGGCCTGCCGTGGGCGCAGTGCTCTGGCTCTGCTCCCCGGTGGTGCTCCTGGGGCTGCAGCTCAGCTTGATGGTGGACCTGCCGGTGCTCGCGCTCTCCACGGCTGCGGTCGCGTTGTGGAGCGCCCGCAAACCCGAGCTTGCTGGCGCGCTCTTGGCGGCCGCTTGCTTCGTCAAATACCCGGCCTTGGTGATCTGGGGCCTGTGGATTCCCTTGGCGATTCGGGAGCCTCGGCTGCTCCTGCGCGCCGCGTGGCCCTTTGCGCTGCTCTTCGCTGGCAGCCAAGCCTTCCTCTATGCCTCCACCGGACACATGCACCTGCTCCATGTGCTCGAGCACGCCGGCGAGATCGGCCGCGGCCCACTGATGGAGCGGGCCATCGGCACTCTGGTGCGCTTGGGGCTCACCCTCACGCCGGGCGCAGGCAGTCCGGCTGCGGCGGGGGTGGCGGCGCTTCCCGCAGGTCTGAGCGTGTTGGGCTTGGAGATGGACGGCGGCGTGCTGCTCACGGCGCTCTTGGCCGGGTGGGGTGGCGCGCTGTTGGCCATGGCTGCTCTGGCCTTGAAGGACTCCCACAGCCGCATCTTGGGTCTGTGGGCCTTGCTCTGCGTGGGCGCGGTCATCTTTGGCCACAACTATGTGGGGGGGCGCTACCTGTTGCCGGCCACGGTGCCGCTGGCTCTGCTCGGTGCCCAACACTTGGAGCGTTGGCTGCCGGAGCGCCTTCAGGCTTTCGGGGGGCTCGTGGCCCTGCCTTGGGCGCTGTTGGGGCTGGCGATGGTGAACGCCGAAAGGCAGCATGCCCAGGCCTGGGCGGAGCTGGCGGAGCGCATCGTATTGGCCTCGCCGGAGAAGGGGGTGTTCACCGGTGAGTGGACCTTCCGCTACGTGATGCGGGAGAGCGGTTGGACCTACCACAGCCCTGCTCCGCTTCCTCCAGGCACGCTGATGGCGACTCCGCTGCACGCCAGCCCCGGCATGCAGCCTCAGGGCGAGCTGCTCTGGGCAGGAGAGGTCGGGGGAGCTGGGCTGCGCTTGGTGGACCTGGAGCAGGGGGTCGGCTACCACGCGGAGACCCTCGGACCGCGTCCCTTCGCGTGGTCACGGGGCCCGCTGGCATCGGGCCAGCTGATTCGGGTGGAGCGCTAAGTGTCCCAAGTCATGCCGAGCTTTGACGCCCTGGTGCTCGAAGATGAGCTGATTCAAGCTTGGGTAGGCTCCAGCTTCGAGCAGAACTTTCGCAAGCTGCCCCCTGCGACCACCGCTCTGGTCGCCGCCTGTGTGCTCATGCACTTGGCCACAGGAATCAGCGACTACCTGCTCGGGCAAACGAGCCTACTTGGGGTGATTGTGGACGCCCGCTCCACACCCACCCTGCTGCTCTTCGGTGGCCGGGAACACGGCATGGTGGCCGGCGGTGAGCTCTGGCGCCTGATGTCCTGCGTCTTCCTGCACGCTGATGGGCTGCACATCTTGCTCAACGGCGTGGCCCTCTTCGGCTTGGGGCGCCTGTGCGAGGCGGTCTGGGGCGGGCTCCGTATGAGCGTGATCTTTGTGGTCGCCGGTTTGGCCGGGTCCCTGCTCTCTCAGGCCGGCGGTGTGGAGCTGAGCGTAGGCGCAAGCGGCGGGGTCTTTGGGCTCCTGGGTGCCGGCGCGGTCTTTGGCTTCAAGGCCAAGAACCAGCTGCCCGCTGGCCTGCGACGCATCTTTGGGCGTGGGCTGGTGCCGTGGATTGTCCTGAACTTGGCCATCGGGCTCTTCGTGCCGCGCATCGACAACCTGGGACACCTGGGCGGCCTGCTGGGCGGGGTCATTCTGGCCCCCATTCTCGCGGACCGGGTCTTGCCCTCGAGCGAGGCATCGTCTTGGGTCGATGGCTTTATGGGTGTGGGGCTGGGGGCCGTCTTGGCGGTGACCTTGGGCCAGGTCATTCGGGAGCTTCTCTGGGTTGGCTTGGGGGTGGGCTGAGTGCCGCTTGCCCTGCTGATGTTGGCGGTCGGAGCGGCCTGGGTCTTGGCCCGCGGCTGGTGGCAGCTCTCCTCTCCGGCCTTGCTTCCGCCGCCCTCCTCGCGCGCCTCGGTGCCGGTGTTGGGAGACGGCGTGGCCCGCGGCGCTGTGGGCACCGATTGGATCGCGGGGTTCAACCAGGCCCAGTCCCGCATCGTGCTGCTCAACTACGGCAGCAGCTTTGCCGAGTGTGAGGACCTGCTGGAGGGCCTCAACGAGCAGCTGGATCAGCGTCCTGAGCGTCTGCTGATCGTGGCGGGAAGCCGGGAGGTCTTGGCCATGGCTGCTGGAGATGCCCAAGCGCGCCAGCGTCTGGAGAAGGGCTGTGCAGCCATTTGTAGGGCTCTGGGGAGCAGTGGGATCCAAGCGGCCTGGGTGACTCCCCCGCTCATGGGCGAGCGTGCCACGGGCCCCCTCTACGATGCCTTGCTCTCCGCAGTCGAGGTCATCGAGTCCAGCGCCAGCAGCCACGGCCTGGACGTCTTGTCCCTACACGTGCGCATGCTCGACCACTTGGGCTCCGCGGTCGTGGGGTCCGAGACCCGCGTCGATCCAGGTCGGGTGGCTGCCCTTCGTCTGGCCTTGGCCCAGAGCATGTTGGGGCGCACGCCCGAGGATCTGGCCCATGAGCGGGGATGGCGCATGACCGCCGACGGGATCCACCTGAACGCCCGAGGGGCCCAGCTGCTGCAAGAGATGGTGCAGTCTTGGCTGGGCCGCGCCTAAGCATCGACTTGTCCTGAGTTTTCGCAGTATGGTGTCGCTGCACCGCCCGGAATCGCCATGCCCGAGAAGAAACGAAAGCCCACTGGTCCCATGGGGCGCACCTTCAACCGCATCCTCAAGGTGCGAGAGGCGCGCACAGACACCCAGGACATGGCCTTCAACCGGGAACAACTCAAGGAATTCCTGGACAATGGGCTACAGCTCGCGGAGGGCGAGTGGTTCCGCGGCGCAAAGCTGGACGGGGTCACCGACGCTCTGATGGAGCGCTTGGATCTGGCCCAAGACGGCATGGTGGACTGGGAGGAGTTCCAGGAGTTTGAGCGCTCCGTGGTCGATGTCATCGCGCCGGCTTTGAGCGAGAACCCCACCGCGGAGCAGGTGGAGATGGCGGCCAGCGGAACCTTCGCCCAAGCCGACACCTCCGGCAACGGCCAGGTCACCTTGGACGAGCTGCAGCACACCACCAAAGGCAGCCTGCCCGCGGGCACCGAGCACGCCGACTTGGTGGCCCAGCTCGGGGCGCGCATGGCCATTGACGGCGTGGACGAGGACCAGCGCGGTGAGAAGGTCTCCCGACGCACCTTGAGCCGGAATGAGTGGGTGCAGGCTGCAAAGCAGCTCACCGGCATCGAATAGGCGGCGCCTCTCTCGAGCGTCCTTTCTCGCTCCATGCAGCGAGATGTCAAGGACGGGTGTAGTCTGGGCTTCACTGGGGACCAAAGCCCCCTAGGGGTTGCCCATGTCTGTCTCTTTTCTTGTCTTTGCCCTGGCCTGTCAGGACTACGATCTCTCCGGGATTGATGACGCCGCAGGCGGTGACGCCAACCTGGTCGCCAACCCAGACCCTGTGCGGGCCGAGGGGGTCGCCGGAGGTGAGACGCTGGTCCAGGTGACGCTGACCAACTCTGGCGGCGCCTTGCTCTTCATCGACGAGCTGAGCATCGAAGGCGGAGACTGGGCTGTTGCGGTTCCGAACGCAGAGAACGAGCTGGCCAGCGGCGAGTCCACGGAGCTGACCCTGAGCTACACGCCCAGCGCGGCGTATGGTGACGGAACGCTCTGGGTGTACAGCAACGATGGGGACAGCCCCGAGACGCCAGTCGCCCTGATCGGAGAGGCCCGGGTTCCCGAGTTGCTCGTGAGCGACCTGAGCTTCGGGAAGGGCTTTGTGGACTGTCCAATCTCGGGTTGGGCGACGGTCACCAACCTGGGCACAGCAGATGCACTGGTCGTAGACCTGGGCACCACCGTTGAGCGCTACCTGCCGGTCGAAGACGCGCTTCCCTTCACCTTGGCCCCCGGGGAGTGGCAGGAGGTCGAGGTGTGGT
Organism: uncultured Pseudomonadota bacterium; assembly: GCA_913060515.1. Classification (GTDB taxonomy): domain Bacteria; phylum Myxococcota_A; class UBA796; order UBA796; family CAJQPC01; genus CAJQPC01. Next base: position 132,103 of record CAJXRZ010000001.1, read on the forward strand.
GGACCCCCGAGGCCGAGGGCGCAGACCCAGCGGTCTTGCAGGTCGAGGAGGCCGCCGTGGGCATCTTTGAAGGCGCCTTGAGCGGCGAGGCGGGCATCGACAACGTGTCCTTTGAAGTGAGCGAGGTCGACTTTGGAACCCTCTACGTGGAGTGCAGCACCGTGGAGCAGCCACGGCTCTACAACAACTCCACCTGCGAGGTCACGCTGACGGATTTGTCCCTGGACTACGGGGACTTCGACCTGGACATCTTCGTGCTGCCCAGGACCATCGCGCCCGGTGGGTTTACCTGGGTGGACCTGAGCTTTACCCCGGACGATGAACGCATCTTTGGCGACGTGCTCAGCGCAGGCTTTGGCCATGGGCAGGTGCTGGAGCTTCCTCTCGCCGGGGAAGGCTACTTCCTCTACGACACGGAGAGCTTCGACGTGGTGGAGCCGGCCGCCGAGGCCATCTACCTGCACTCCTCCTCCGAGCTCTACACCTACGATGCGGGCTCCGGAACGCTCTCGTCTGTGGGCTCTACAGGCTCAAGCCTCTACGACATCGCCATCGATGAGTGGGGCCAGCTCTGGGGCATTGGGGGCTCCGTGCTCTACCAGGTGGACAGCGCGACCGGCGCCGCCACCTCCTACATGAGCCTCACGGGAGGCGGCAACGGCTTGGCGGTGCTCGCAGACGGCACCTTGATCATCACCAACGGCAGCACCCTCTCCGAGGTGGACTGGAGCACCGGAACCGTCACGACCTTGGCGACCTTGAGCAGCGGCTCCTCCTCGGGGGACATCGTGGAGTGGGATGGCTCGCTCTACTGGACCGTGTCCGGCATTGGCTCAGGTGACTCCGTGGTGGAGTACGACACCGCCACGGGCACCTTGACCAACCTCGGGTCAACCGGCGTCAGCGGCCTGTGGGGGATCGCTGCACCCGACGGCGATCTGCTGGCCTTCTCCAGCTCCGGCACGATGTACGAGCTCGACATCAGCTCGGGGGCCGTCCTCTCTTCCACCAGCATCGGTGGCAGCTGGTATGGCGCCGCCCACAACCCCAACTACGGCTTGGATCCCAGCTACATCTTCCACCTGGTCGATGTTCCTCTGGATGAGTTCCACATCGAGGTCTTGGTCAACAGCGTGGTCAGCTCGGACTGGACCTACGATGCGACGGAGAACGCGATCGTCTTCGAGGACGGCACGGTGCTCAGCGGAGGCGACGTCGTAGACGTGACCTACGCGCTGACAAGCGAGTGCTAAGGCGCCGTTTTCTACGGTCGCGCGCAGAGCAGCTCAAGCTGCTTTGACCCAGGCCGATGGTGAGTGTCTACCCAAGGACCTCGCCATGCTCGCAGCCCCAAGCCAGTGGATTCTCCCCCAAGGGCCTGTTGCCGTTCTACTGGATGAGGCCAAGGTCCATCGGGTCATCTCGCACCCCTACCTGAACGCTCTGGTCACCCGTCAGCTGCCCAACCCCGAGCACGCGCTCCGGGACGGCATGCTGCAGCTTCTGCCTTGGGTCGCCTCCCAGAAGAGTGCCTGGAAGGCAGTATCTGAGGAGATCGACCACCCGGCCATCGCGCGCGGCTATGCCGTGGCCCAGGGACAGTGGGACGGCGCGACCAAGGCGATGCTCTTTGAGCACGACCTGGGCTACCTGGCGCCACGCTCCACCCTGAGCCTCTACGTCGGCACCCTCAAAGGACTGGGATTCAGGGAGGAATGGAAGGACCGCTCCCGCTTCTGCAAGCAGAGCTGGCAGCACCTGCGGCGCTTTCAGCGCACCACGGAGAACGGCGATGCCTTGCACGCCGCCGGAGGCCTGATCTTGGGCACCGAGTTGGTCTTTGGGGAGATCGCCTCAAAGCTCTTGGCCGCCTTGGATGCAGCTGGGAGTCCTCCTTCTGCAGTGGCGCCGCTCCGTGCGCGCATGCTGCTCTCCCAGAGCCACGAGCCAGATCTGATGGCCGCCCTCGAGGTCATGGCGGCCCAGCCCCGTGGCCTGAGCCGCATCGCCGGGGGCCGCTCCCTGGTCTTGGACAACCTGGCGACTTTCTTTGACGGACTGATGGAGCGCGCCTGGCGCGGCGACTGAGTCAGCGCTCGGTCGTGCGGCCCTCTGCGTTCCACTGAATCATGCCGCCGCGCATGCTGGCCACCTTGGTGAAGCCCATGCTCTCCAGCAAGCGCGCAGCGCGCCCCGAGCGCACGCCGCTGCGGCACACCACCACGACCGCTTCGTTGCGGTCCCAGGCCTCTGCCGGGACATTCAAGGTGTCCAGCAGGTGCAGCTCAGAGCCAGGCACATGCCCCAGCTCGCCGACGAACTCCTCGTGGCGGCGGCAGTCGATCAGGCGCACGCCCTCGGGCAGCTCGGAGACGTAAACGGTGTCTACCTCGGGGATTCCTTCTGGGGTGATGACGATTGGTGCCCAGCCCATCTCTCGCTCCTTTGGTGGGGTCCACTCCCCATCTTGTGCCAGCCAGCCGCAGCGCAGATTCGCGGGCACGGCCACGTCGATCTGCGCGGGATGCGCCAGCTTGAGTTGATCCATGATTTGCTCAAAGTCCGCCAGGGAGTTCGACTCTTTCAGGCGGGGGTTGTGCCGACGCTCCTCGGCCACGGTGCTGGAGGTGCGTCCCTTGTAGTCATGCCCTGGGTAGACCTTGCAGGGGTCAGGCAGGCTGAAGATCTGCTCGCGCACCGAGTAGTAGAGCTTCTCCGGGCTGCCCTGCTGGAAGTCGGTGCGTCCGCATCCCCGGATCAGCAGAGTGTCGCCGGTAAAGACCATGCTCAGGTCGTCCATGACGTAGCTCACGCAGCCGTTGGTGTGGCCAGGGGTGGCGCGCACCTCCAGGGAGCGCTGACCGAATTGAATGCGGTCTCCCATCATGACGGGCCGATCCGCACAGGGGGCGCCGCCGGCGGCCGAGACCACCGAGCGAGAGCCCAGGCGTCCCCGGAGCAGGCCAGAGGAGGTCACGTGGTCTGCGTGTACGTGGGTCTCCAAGGTGTACTTGAGCTCCAGCCCCAGCTCCTCCAAGAGCTGCACGTCCCGCTCGATCTGGTCGCGTACCGGGTCGATCAGCACGGCCTCGCGGGTGGTGGGATCCGCCAACAGGTAGGTGTAGGTGCAGGTGGGCCGGTCGATGAGCTGTCGGAAGATCATGATTCCATCTCAGTCGGAGAAAAGTGTTGACGTGAGTCAACCATAGTGTGACGGTGGATGGGAACACTAGGCCGAGAGGCCTAATAGGGGAGGGGATAAATGTTGGCATTGTTCTTGATGGGGGGGGGCAATAGGTTGTCTTGGCCTCGGGGAGAGGATTTTCGGCGGTCCAGTGTTGACTGCCGCTGAGCTGATTTGTGAACCAGGGTTGGTTTCAGACGCTGGGTTCTCTCCAGTCGCCGGGTACCCTTACAGTTCGGCTTCTGACTTAGGAGCATCTGTCGCTTTCGTAACAGCCGGGAGTTCAAAGGCTCTGCCCCACAGCGAGAGACTGCTGGCCGTTAGCGCGCCGGTACCTGGGGAGTTCGGAGGTGCTGTCCACCTTTTCGAGGTCGACATTGTAGGGCACCAGCTGCTGGACGCCAATGGGGACGGAGTCGCCGACGCCCCTATTGATACTCTGGTTTCTCCTGGCTTGGACGATTCGTTTCGATTCGGTGCGAGCGTCCTTGCTGCGAACATTAACAATTGTCGACTTGGGTCTGGATGGGACTACGCCTGCGGTCAGGAGTTGCTGGTCGGCTCCCCGGTTTGGGATGGAGATCTGCCAGGGGGCGGCGTTTATCTTTATGAGCCGAACAACGACCCGAACATCGAGCCCTTCTATACCCAAGTGGATTACATCGCCGACCCTGGAGTGGAGTTGGGGAGTGCTTTTGGGGAGTCCATGGCAGTGGGCTATCGGGACCAGCCTGTTGCGACCTGGGAGCAGAATGACCAGGACCAGGTGCTTGATTGGCAACTGGACATCCTGCGGCCCTGGCAGACTGGGGAGTTGGTCCCTGCGTGGGTTGCCATAGGTGCCCCTGGAGCCAACCGAGTAGAAATCTACACCGTCGACTTGAGCGCCGCAGGGTCTGGATCTTCCCCATTCTCCCATCTCCAAACACTGTCATCTCCGAATATCGGGGCAGGAGAGTTTGGATCTCAGCTCTTGGCCGAAGACTTGGACAATGACGGCTTAGCGGATTTGGTGGTTGCTGACCCGCATGCAGCCAATGGAGGAGAGATTTGGGTCTATCGAGGCAAGCCTGGTATCGACGGTGTAAACGCCGACCCATTGGTCGTATCTCGCTCTGCCAGCAGCAGTCTCGGCGGAGTGATGGATGACCGATTTGGACAGTCGATGGATGCCGGACCAATTCTCTTTGTGGACACTGATGGAGATGGCGACGGAGACATGGCCCGGAATGCATTGGTTGTTGGGGCGCCCTTGTATGACCATCAACCAACGCCTACTGTTTCGGGAGGGCTGACGCCGAGCTTCACGGACTCTGGTGCTGTTTGCCAGTTCACCTTTAGTCCCTATGTGGTGGCAGACACCACCCCGGAGGGCTTGGCGGGCATTCAAGTCAATGGCGACTCGTGGTGTCAGGAAATGCCTGGCCCTGCTGGTTGGGCCGACTACGAGGAGTTTGGTGCAACAGTTTCGGTGGGGAACTTCATCGCATCGGACGCAAATCGGTCCATCTACTCAGATGCTTCTCTTCTAAGTGACATTGCGGTAGGGGTGCCCGGTTACAATGCGGAGCGTGGGAGGGTCTGGGTTTTTCCGGCGCAGCAGGATGGTCTCGATTTGGACCTGGCGATCACGAACTATTCTGACCCAGGCGCGGTTCCGGGGGACCGGTTTGGCGAAGTTGTTGCTGAGGGATATGCCGGGGAAGCGCTGTGGGCAGACCTGGCGGTCGGGCAACCGAATCTTGAGAAAGTTTCCTTGTCTGCGGCTGTTGGTGCCAATGCAACCAACACGTGTCCTGAATTGGAGGGCTGGTGGGTGTTGGACGGTCAGCAGTGGGTTACCAACGTATCTTATGACCCCTCGATTGACTCCGACGGTGATGGGTCGCCGGATGAGCAAACAGACGGGAGCGATGGTCCGGACCCGTATTCCTATTCAGGCTACTTCGGGAATCGAACCACAGAGGTCTTGGTATGGGAAGAAGCGTCAGGTCTAAGGGTGGCATTTCAGGACCCATTCTATTTCAATGTAGCGGCTTCAAGTAGTGATTCTGAACCTTGCAGTAGGGACTTGCGGGATCACATCTGTCAAGGCTATGCCAAGCAGGGCTGGGACCCCAAGGTGGTACCCGAAGGAGAGACCGAGGTCCAGGTCGCCCTCGATGGGCAGCATCCGTTCGTGTGGTCTTCATTTAGTATTTCTGAAGGAACCATCCTTGAGCTGCCAGGCCTCTGTTCGGCGGTTCAGACAAGCCCTGGAGTCTACGAGTGGACAAATGTTCCGGTTGGTCAGGCCATTGTTGACAACTTTGACCCAGATTTTTGGGCGATTCTTCAGCTCCAAAACGGACCCAACGACTACTTCACCAACGCCGGAGACTCCGCTTCCACGCCCCAGGGTGCACTCGCCGACGTGACCATCCAGCTGACGCCTGGCGCGGGTGGAACTTACGAGGCAACTTTGGACATCGATATGCCGTGGAAAGAGATTTGGAACGAAATCTATGTTCTGAAGGTCGGGGCGGCGTGCAATTTTGGCTATGACACCTGCGAAGAGCATTTGGAGTATCCTTCGACCGGGTGGGATCCGGGGGCATCAGAACTGCCTTCTGCTGCGCTCCGCGAGCGGGATTCGGTGTGTGAGCAGTGATGATCGTACTTCTTGCCCTACTGGGGTGTCGATCTCCACAGCAAGACGAGCGGCCTGTCGAGTCTCTGGCCGACTGGTGTGGGCCAGACTCAGAGTGGCCGAGCTTTGCCGAGATGACTTTCGCGGTAAACGCAGCGGAGTGTCAGCAGCGGATCCGGTGCGGTGTAGAGCACGAGAGTGGTCCCGAGTTTGAAGTGCTGCCGGAGGACTACTATGAGTGCTTTCAAGCTGTCCCTTACAAGGCATCCAGTCCTTTTGTAGGCCCACTCAGGGTCGGCAGCGGTGAGGGCTTGTGCATCGATGTCTGCGAGATGGAGGCATATGTGTGGTGGTTTGAGCGCAACTGCGGCGCCGGGCCCCCGATCACAACCTATAACGTGGACGAGGTTGCTCCGATTTACGAGTGTGAAGAGGCGAACTGGCCATGGTGATTCTCCTTCTTCTGCTTGGATGTGATCGTGGAGATGCCTCGGACAGCAACCTGGACACGGGCTGCGAATCCGAAGGGGACATTGATCGCGTGCGCTACCTCCTGGCCGCGGAGACCTGCACGTGGACCGTGGGCACTTGTGGGGCCTACAGCATGGAGAACTGGGTCGACTGCCGATTTTGGCTCACCTACCAGCTCGCGGCGCCCGTCGATGCTGGCCAGTGCATCGACTGGTGCGCCGCCCGCACGTGGCATCAGATGGTGGTGGAGTCGTCTTGCGAATCGGCGCCACAGATCGACGAGATCCCAGAGGACTGGCCCGTCGATCTGGTCACCCAGTTCTTCTACGACTGCGAGTCCCCCAACTACGAGCCCTCAGGGCTTTGAGTCTTCCGGCCCCTGCCGCGCCCGCCAAGCCAGGTAGTCCTCCATCGCAGGGCTGCTCTCTCCGGTGATGGAGAGGGCGTGCCGCAGGGAGGCGTCCATGGCCCCGAACCACTTGGGCCGGTGGGGGAAGAGCTGCTCGGGGCCGATGATGGCAGCCGCGCCGCTGCGCTCCAAGCGTTGGCTCTGCAGAGGGTTCATGCCGGCCAGGATCAGGGTCTTGCCATGGGTCTTCATCTGCTGAGCGGCGTCGGAGAGCACCGTGGCGGTGGAGACGTCCAGACCTCGGGCGCGGCGCAATCGCAAGATGAGCACCTGCACCGACGCGTCGGCGATCTGTTCATCGAGCACGCTGCGGAGCTCTCCGCTGCTCCCAAAGAAGAGCGGTCCCTCCAGGTGCAGCATGCGCAGTCCGGGCGCGCGGCCCAGCTGGGTCTCGTCGTCCAGCTCCACTTCCCGCAGGCGACCGGTCTTGTCGATGCCCAGCTCGGTGACCTTGAGCAGGCTGGCGCGCCGAAGGAAGAGGATGAGGCTGATGGCCACGCCCAGGTAGATCGCCTGGTCCAAGCTCAGGGTCCAGCAGCCCAGGGCAGTGACGACAAAGGCCGCGGCGTCTCCGGGGCTGGTCTTCAGGGCGGTGCGGATGCGGGGCACATCGATGAGGTTCCAAGCCACCACGAGCAGCAGGCCGGCCAGGGAGGCGATGGGCGTGTGGTCCACGATGGGGCCAGCGACCCAGACCAAGAGCAAGACAACGATGCCGCCAAAGACACCGGCCATGCGGCTCTTTCCGCCAGAGTTGAACACGATTGCGCTGCGGCCCAGGGAGCCGGACACCACGTAGCCACCGGTGAATGCGGCCGCGAGGTTGGCGGCGCCCTGTCCGATGAACTCCTGGTTGGTGTCCAGGCGATCTCCGGATTTGGTGGCCAAGGATCGTCCCACCGCGGCGCTCTCTACCAGGCTCAGGACCGTCGCGGCCGCGGCCAGAGGGAGCAAGGCAGCCAGTCCTGTCAGCGAGGGCAGCACGAAGGGCGGCAAGCTGGCGGGAACCCTGGCCAAATCGGCGATGGTCTTCACCCCCCGGCCCCGCAGATCGAAGGCGTAGTCAGCGGCGATGCCCAGGGCCATGACCACGATGGCGCCCGGGATGCGCTTGTCGAGCTTCTTGAGGATCACGAGCAGGGCGCTGGTCCCCAGGGCGACGCCCAAGGTCAGAGGATCCCAGTCGGCCAATCCCTGGGCCCAGACGCTCACAGATTGCAGCAGGTTGCCCCGCGCCCCGTCCGTGCCGCTGAGGTTGGGCAGCTGACCGATGCCAATGAGCACAGCGGCGCCGGTGATGTAGCCCAGGACCACGGGCGCGCTGATGTAGTCCACAACCGCACCCAGACGCAGGGCTCCCGCGGCGACTTGGAAGGCCCCGACCATCAGCGCCATGGTGGCCGCGATGGTGATGGGGTCGCCGCCGTTGACCGCGACGTAGGTGGCCACCGCGCCGCCGACCAGAAGCGAGACGGCGTTGGTGGGTCCGGCCTGAACATGGCGTGAGGAGCGGAAGAGGGAGCCGACAATGACCGGCAACATGCCGGCGTACAACCCCATCTTTGGCGGGAGGCCTGCGATCAGCGCGTAGGCCACACCCTGAGGAACCGCCATAAAGGCCGCCGCTGAACCCGCGGCCAAGTCGGCCAGCAAGTCTTTGCGGGTGATGCCGACCAGGTCGGGGGCGAAGCGGGAGAGCAGGGACACGCTCCTGGCTCTAACCCCCATGAAACAAGGGGCCCGGCCGCGCGTAGTGCCCGGGTGTCTCGCCCGCCCCATCGCTGGGTCCTCGCTGTCCTCGCTTGGGGGATGGGGCTCTGGCTGTTGTGCTGGCAGATGTTGCTGGGCGGCGGGTGGTGGTTGGGCCTGGGAGTGCTCCTGCTCAACACCCCAAAGCGCTGGGTAAAGCCGCTCTACCTGTGTTGGGTTTGCTGCTGATTCCCCTCTGTTTGCTGCGCTATTCGCAGGGCGTGGACCGCATGATGGCCAAGGTGCAGAGGGGGCCTCAAGCACTGGCTCTGCACGACCGGCTGGCCCTCTACGGCTTGAACGGCGCCATGGGCATCGCCGGTGGGCTCCTTGGCGCCCCCGAGGCCAGCATGGAGACCTTGCTCTTGATGGTGCCAAGCTCCGGGGAGCGGCACTGGGAGAGCCAGAGATTTCCCCTCTGTGGCCCCAAGGTGCGTGCCGCCGTCGCCAGAGAGCAGCAGCTGGCCCAGGCAGGCGCGCATTCCTTCGCGCCGCGGACCTTGCAGTGGGCGGTGATGGAGGAGGGGAGCAGCACCCGGGTGGGCTTGGCCATGAATCCGATGGCCTTGCAGACGAGCCGGGCAGGGCCGATCTTGGAGCTTCAGAGCACCGTTCAAGTGGACTACACGGCCCACTATTCGATGCCCCTGGCCCAGCTCGGCCCGGTGAACCTGCGGGTGGAGCAGGGCTTGTTCCACGCGCTCGAGGAGCTGGGGTGGCTGCATCCCTACGCGCTCCACTACCAGGCCGATGTGGGCATCGAGGAGCCGCTGCCGGGCAGCTGCGAGGCCTGGAGTGTGCAGCTTGTGGACGCGCTGATGTCCGGATAGCAAGGGCCTCTTCGGAGTCCAGATGAACACGCGCACCCTTCTCCTCGCCCTCCTCAGCCTCCCTGCACTGGCCTGCTCTGGCCTGTTCGCCGTCGAGGAGGTCCCCAGTGAGATTTCGGACGATGGTAGCTCGGAGACGGAGTGGGACCAGGACATCGACGTAGAGGCCACCAAGTCGGGCTACGTCGTCACATTCCGGGTCGTCGCTGAAGGGGCCCAGTCCGGGACATACACCTTGTTCGACGGCTCCAGGGAGGTGTGGAGTGCGGCTCTGGAAGAGGGCGCCTCTGGCATCTGGTTCGCCGAGTTCCAAGAGGACGAGGCCGAGTCGCGGGACGCTTACGACTACGAGATCGTCATGCAGTTCGCCGAGGGAGAGGTCGTCGAGACGGGGACTACCTGGTAGGGCTTGCGCACTTTCGGGAATCCAACGCCTTAGCTATGATGGACGTCTCTCCCGAGCCCCGGGAATTGGCCAGCCAATCGGCGAGCCCGCGCAGACCAGCGCTCGACGCGAAGGACTCGACTCATGTCGCAGAACGAAAACGCCATCGTCTCCGAGAACCCGATTCAGGGGAAGAACGGTCCTTTTCGGGTGGTTTTGCTGACCATCTACAGCGTGGAGAACGCGGGCATTCGCTACATCTCCGCTGCTCTCCAGCGGGAGGGAGTCGAGGTCGACATCATCTTCCTGCGGGACTGGGTGCACAACGCTCTGGTCATGCCCAGCGAGAAAGAATTCGGCTTGATGCTGGATGTTCTGCGAGACAAAGACCCCGACTTGATCGGGGTGGGCTTCATGTCCTCGCTCTTGCCGATGGCCAAAGAGGCCACCCGGCGCATTCAGACGGCCTTCCCTGACAAGCCCATCGTGTGGGGAGGGATCCACCCCACTTCCGTGCCCGAAGAGTGCATCGATCACGCCGACTACATCTGCGTGGGAGAGGGTGAGCAGGCGGTGATCGACTTGGCGCGTGCCATCTCCTTGGACGAAGACACCACCAACATCCCCAACATCTGGGCCCGCAAGAATGGTCAGGTTCACCAGAACCCGCCTCGGCCCTTGATTCAGGACTTGGACTGGCTGCCCTTCCCGGACACCGCCGACGACAACAAGTACTACATCGAGAAGGACAAGGTCTCCATCGAGGAGCCCTGGAAGCGCTCAGCCGAGTACCGCATCTACTTTTCCCGCGGCTGCCCCTACAACTGCAGCTATTGCTACGTGAGCATCCTGCGCGATGTCTACGATGAGAAGGGCCGAAAGTTCTACCGGGCCCGCTCGGTGGATCACATCATCGGCGAGCTCGAGCACATGAAGAAGACCTTCCCGAACGTGGCTCGGGTCAAGGTCGACGACGACACCAGCTTTGCCTTTGGGCCGGAGTGGATGGACGAGTTCGTCGAGCGCTACCCCAAAGAGATCGGGATCCCCTTCGAGTGCTTGCTCATCCCGCCCATGCTGCGCGAAGACATGCTCTACAGGCTCAAGGACGCTGGCCTGATTCGGGTGCAGACGGGCATTGAGTCCGGCTCCTCCAAAGAGAGCAAGGAGATCCACAACCGCTCTCCTGGCAACACCGCCATCATGCGCTTTGGCGAGTTCAACAAGAAGCTGAAGATGGACATCGTCTACGACGTGATCGTGGACAACCCCCACGCCACCGAAGAGATGATGCTGGAGACCGCAGAGTTCCTGCTGGATCTGCCGCGTCCCTACTCCATCTACTTCTACAGCCTCAACTACTTCCCAGGCACCGCCCTGACCAAGCAGTCCTTGGCCGATGGCACCCTGGACCCCGACTTGGTCGAGGGCCGCAACAACAAGGCCTGGCACCAGTTCCGCGTCTCCATGGACTGGCCGCGCTCCGACACCGAGCGCTTCTACCTGGCCCTGTACTGCTTGGCGTCCAAGGACAATGTGCCCCGCGAGTTCATTCGCAAGCTCATCGATGAGCGCGAGTACTGGAAGAAGAACGTCGAGCCGGTCTTCTACATGGCCTGGGCTGCCAACTACGCGCGCATGTTCCAGGTGGCGCTGCAGTACTGGAAGCGTGGTGAGCTGACGTGGTTCAAGGTGCGCCAGTACGGCAACCTCCGCAAGATGATTTCCCAGTAAAGGCGGTCGTTTCCATGGGAATCCGAGACAAGCTTCGCGCTGCAAAGCGCTACTCCGAGCCAACCAAGAAGTTGGCCAGAACGCTCATGAACAGCCTCAAGACAGGCGCCGCAGAGGGCATGCACCCTGGGGTCGCCGCGGGCCACACCGAGGGTCGGGTCCCGCCCACGGCCAACTCTTTGGAAGAGGCCAAGGCCCAAGCCAAGGGGAAGACCAACGCCGATGGCACCCCTTGGTACATGGACGGCCAGCATGATCTGGACGGCTGGGAAGACACCAACGCCAACGACCTAAAGAAGGCCGAGGCAGCCCGAAAGGCATAGAGCCGGCGGCGTCGTGCAATGATCCGGGCCCTGGTGGCCCAAGTCCAGGCATCAAGGAGCGTTTTTTCATGGCCTACGTTGTGGGTGAGCCCTGTGTGAAGTGCAAGTACGGGGACTGCGTTGACGCATGCCCTGTGGACTGCTTCTACCAAGACGAGGACATGCTCTACATCAACCCGGCTGAGTGCATCGACTGCGATGCATGCGTGCCGGAGTGCCCTGTAGACGCCATCTTTCCCGCGGATGAGAACGCGCCCTACGATGAGACGCAGACCAAGCACGTCGCGCCCTACTACATCTGGCTGGGGGAGACCTTTGCGTACAGCGATGAGAACCGGGTGACGGACAAGGTCGAGGTCGATCATGGACCGGACTGGGATGAGTCCAAGGCCACTTAGGGTTTTCTTTGGTGATCCAAAGTCGTGGAATCCAGGGGCGGGGCCGCTCTCGCGGTGCTAACTTCCGCCCGATCAGCAGTTTCGAGGTGTTTGTGCGCGGAAAGATCATCGTCCTTGGCGCCCTCTGGGCCATTCCTTCTCTGGCTATGGCGCAGACCAAGTCAGGATCCGTCCAGGTCAACGCAGGCAACGCGACCGGCGAGATCATCATGGATGGATTCCCCATGGACGTGATGGCGCCCGGCACCTTGGAGGGCGTCCCCGCTGGGGAGCACACCTTCGAGGTGGAGTATGGCTGCATGTTGGCCACCGGCACCGTGACCGTGCTCGTCGACGAGCAGGTGACCGCGGACTTGGATGTAGAGAACCGCGGCGGCGAGGGCACCTTGCGCATGCGCGGCCTGCCAGCCGGCGCCGACGTGCTGGTGGACGGCACGCCCGTCAATGACATCGACCAGGGTGTCCAGGCCAAGTGTGGCGGCCGCAACGTGGTGATCGAGGCCGATGGCTTTGAGATCTGGGAGCAGACCGTGGTCGTGACCACTGGAAAGTGGTCCCGTATGGAGCCCACGATGGTGCAGGGCGGCATGCCCGTTAGCGACCCCATGGACGACCGCCGCGACGACTTTGATGATCGCCGCGACGACTTTGACGACGGGCTCTCCTCCGTCGATGAAGAGATGGCCGATCTGGACGACTTCGACGAGCCGGACATGGGCGGCCGTGGCCGCGATGAGTTCGACGATCTGGACGATCTGGACGATCTGGATGATCTGGACGACTTCGAGGACGAGGACGGCGGCGCTCGCGGCCGCGATGAGTTCGACGAGCTCGATGACCTGGACGATCTGGACGACGGTGGCTCCTCCAAGCCTGCCCGTGAGCCCCGGGATGGTCCTGGGTTCCCAACGCGCGGTGTGGTGACCGGTGCAGGTGCGGCTGTGGCCGTGACCGGCATCGTGATGACCGCGCAGGCCCAGGGCACCTACTCCGAGGCTGCGGATATCCACAGTGGCTTGGTCGGGGCCGGTCAAACGGCGGCAGCGACCAGCTACATGCTCTCCGATGTGACCCCTGCAAAGAACGCGCGGAACGGTGGAATCGCTGTGGCCGTTGTTGGTGCGGGCCTTGGCGCCGCTGGCTTCTTCCTCATCGAGCCCTTGAACTCCAGCGTGGCCTATGTGCCGAGCACGGACGGATCGGGCGGCACGGTGGTCTTCAGCGGCTCCTTCTGAGCCCCGAGAGCCCTGGGAACACAGAGCTTGGCTCAAGCCGGTTAAGGGGCGCGCCTGAGAAGGGAGCGTCCAATGTCCGTGCTGTTGCTGTTGTCCTCGTTTGCGGGGGCTGATGAAGGGATGTGGCTGCCAGAGCAGCTTCCGGGCATGGGCCCACAGCTCCAAGAGATGGGGCTTGAAATCCCCCCTGAGCAGCTCGCCGATCCCCAGGCAGAGCCCCTCTCGGCGATCGTCTCCCTTGGATTCTGCAGCGCCAGCTTCCTGAGCGGCGACGGTCTGGTCGCGACCAACCACCACTGCGTGAGCGGGTTCCTGAGCTACGCCAGCGATGCGGAGCACACCTACGCCCGCGACGGCTTTCTGGCTGGGGAGCGCAGCGCGGAGATCTCCGCTGGACCTGCGGCGCGCCTCTACGTGGTCGAGTCCATCACCGACGTGACCGAGCAGATCAACGGCAAGCTGAAGAAGCGCACCAAAGATGTGAAGCGCTACCAGATCGTGGACAAGTCCAAGAAGCTGCTGATCTCGCAGTGCGAGGCCCAGGCCAACCACCGCTGCGAGGTGGCCAGCTACTACGGCGGGCAGCAGTACCGCCTGATCTCCAAGCTGGAGATCCAGGATGTGCGCATGGTCTACGCGCCCCCCGAGAGTGTGGGCAGCTACGGCGGCGAGATCGACAACTGGATGTGGCCGCGCCACTCCGGTGACTTCTCCCTGCTGCGCGCCTACGTGGCCCCCGACGGCAGCTCGGCACCCTTCAGCGCCGACAACGTGCCCTACCAGCCCGCGACCCACCTCAAGGTGGACCCCACCGGCGCGGACCCCGGCGAGTTCGTGATGATCGCCGGCTACCCCGGCTCCACCTACCGCTACCGCACTGCCCGTCAGATGCGCTTCGCCGAGGAGGTCTCCTACCCCTACAGCATCGCGCTCTCCGAGGAGATCATCGCCCTGCTCAAGGCCGAGGCGGCCACCGGGGACGAGGCCAGCGGGCGCCTGAACAGCTCCATCGACCAGGTCGCCAACGGCCTGAAGTACCGCCAAGGCAACTTGGACAACTTCGCAGGCTCCGACGTGGTCGGACGCAAGCAGGCCCAGTGGGCGGAGCTGGAGGCTTGGATCGCAGCAGACCCCAAGCGCACCAAGCTCTACGGTCCGGTTCTGGCCGAGATGGATGAGATGCAAGCCGAGAGCGAGGCCAGCTTCGAGGCGGACACCACCATCGGCTACCTGCGCTGGCTCTCGGACAACCTGGGCGTGGCCCACCGCGCCTACCGCTTCTCGGTCGAGGCCGCCAAGCCCGATCTGGAGCGTGACCGCGGCTACCAGGAGCGCGACCTGGAGCGCACCCAGCAGCGCTTCGATGCGATGGACGGCACCTACTGGGAGCCGGCCGACAAGCAGCTCACGGAGCTGACCCTCAAGCGCCTGATGGCCCTGCCCCCTGAGAAGCTCCCTGTGGGCATGGCAGAGCACGTGGCTGCAGCAGGAGGAGTGGATGCTCTGCTGGAGCAGCTCTTCGCCGAGGGCACCATCCCCGACGCCGCGACCCGCAAGGCTTGGTTGGAGATGGACCGGGCTGAGCTGGAGTCCATGGACAACCCTTGGATGCAGCTGGCTGTCCTGCTTGAGTCCAAGACCCTGGCACCGCAGCGCGCCAAGGACAAGGCCCTCGCCGGTGCCAGCTTGCGTCTGCAGCCCCTCTACATGGAGGCTCTGTTGCAGTCTGGCGACCAGGTCTACCCCGACGCCAACGGCACCCTGCGCATCTCCGTGGGGCACATCAAGGGCTACAGCCCAGCCGATGCCATTGAGTACCAGCCCCAGACCACCGTGGCCGGAATGGTGGCCAAGGTCGGCGAATACCCCTTCGATGCGCCTGCGCGCTTGGTGGATGCTGCAGCGAGCTCCACCCAGAGCCGCTTTGCGGACCCCGACCTGGGCGATGTCCCAGTGAACTTCCTGAGCACCTTGGACTCCACTGGCGGCAACTCCGGCTCCGCCACCTTGAACAGCAAGGGCGAGTTCGTCGGCTTCCTCTTTGATGGCAACTACGAGGCCATGAGCGCGGACTGGCTCTTTGACCCAGAGCTGACCCGCTCCATCCACGTGGACGTGCGCTACATGCTCTGGGTTCTCGAGGTCGAAGGGGCTGACCACCTGCTCGACGAGCTGGGACTCAGCGAGAAGTAGGAGAGAACCAGGGGCTACCAAGCGCGTGAAATTCCTACAGGCTGGGATTTCATGCCTGGGTTACTGAGCTCTGGCCTGTTTTAAACCAACTGCCCCACGGGAGCGGCGATGTCCTGGTTTACCAACCTCTACGCCAGCAGCATTGGGAAGAAGCTGATCATGGCCCTCACGGGTCTGATCATCTTCGGCTTTGCTGTCGGACACATGTCCGGCAACCTGCTGATCTTCCTCGGACCTGATGTCTTCAACGGCTACGCGGCTGCCCTCAAGGGCAACCTGCCCCTGTTGTGGGTGACCCGTCTGACCTTGCTCGCGGCTTTTCCGCTGCACATCTTCTCGGCCATTCAGCTCAAGCGTTTGAACGCGGCCGCCAGACCTTCGAACTACGGAGAGTGGCAGCCTCAGGCCTCCACCCGCTCTTCCCGCACGATGATCTACGGCGGCGTGGTCTTGCTGTTCTTCATCGTCTACCACATCCTGCACTTCACGCTGCACATCCAGCAGCCTGAGTTTGCAGCTTTGACCTACAATCTCGATGGAGAGCAGGTCCACGGTGCCTTTGAGATGGTCTTGATGGGCTTTGCACCCACCGGCATGGGCATCTTCCATGTGGTGCTGTACTTGGCCGCCATGGTCGCCCTGTGTCTGCACATCTACCACGGTGTGTGGAGCGCAATGCAGAGCCTGGGATTGAACCATCCCAAGTACAACGACCTGCGCAAGCGGGTCGCCGCAGCCTTCGCCTTCGTCCTTCTCATTGGCTTC
Source organism: uncultured Pseudomonadota bacterium (assembly GCA_913060515.1). Taxonomy (GTDB): domain Bacteria; phylum Myxococcota_A; class UBA796; order UBA796; family CAJQPC01; genus CAJQPC01. The sequence goes on from CAJXRZ010000001.1 coordinate 148,408, forward strand.
TCGGCAGGACCCCTGCTGACCATTGCTGGAGTGACCAAGGCCGCAGGTGAAGCATTCACGAAGCAGTCGGTCGACCAGGTCGACACCGACGCTACGGTCCGGAGGTAGGGAAATGATTCTCGACGGAAAGTGCCCCACTGGGGACATCGAAGAGGCTTGGGACAAGCACCGCTTTGGCATCAAGGTGGTCAACCCGTCCAACAAGCGCAAGTTCAAGGTCATCGTGGTCGGAACCGGCCTGGCCGGCGCCTCTGCAGCCGCCTCCATGGCGGAGATGGGCTACCAAGTAGAGACCTTCTGCTACCAAGATAGCCCCCGCCGTGCCCACAGCATCGCAGCCCAGGGCGGCATCAACGCGGCGAAGAACTACCAGAACGACGGCGACTCCGTCTTTCGTCTGTTCTACGACACGGTCAAGGGTGGCGACTTCCGCAGCCGCGAGCGCAACGTCTACCGCTTGGCTCAGGTCTCCAACAGCATCATCGACCAAGCGGTCGCACAGGGGGTTCCCTTTGCCCGCGAGTACGGCGGCCTCCTGGGCAACCGTTCCTTCGGTGGTGCCCAGGTCTCTCGCACCTTCTACGCCGCAGGCCAGACCGGTCAGCAGCTGCTGCTCGGTGCCTACCAGGCCTTGGCGCGTCAGATCGGTCTCAAGCACGTGGTCCACCACAACCGCACCGAGATGCAGGACCTGATCCTCGTCGACGGACAGGCCCGCGGCATCGTGACCCGGAACCTGATCACGGGCGAGGTCAAGTCCCACATGGCCGACGCGGTGGTCTTGGCCACCGGCGGCTACGGCAACGTGTACTACCTGTCCACGAACGCGATGGGCTGCAACGTGACTGCAGGCTTCCAGGCCTACAAGCGCGGCGCCTACTTCGCCAACCCCTGCTACGTGCAGATCCACCCCACTTGCATCCCGGTTCACGGTGAGTTCCAGTCCAAGCTGACGCTCATGTCCGAGTCCCTGCGGAACGACGGTCGGGTTTGGGTGCCTCGCAGCAAGGACGACGTAGAGAAGCCTGCCGGCGACATCGCTGAGGCGGACCGCTACTACTACCTGGAGGAGCGCTACCCAGCCTTCGGCAACCTGGTCCCACGCGATGTGGCTGCCCGAAACGCCAAGTACGTCTGTGATGACGGGCTGGGTGTCGGACACAAGGTCGGCGGTGAGCGCCGCGCGGTCTACCTGGACTTTGCCGATGCCATCAAGCGCGACGGCGAGGACGCCATTCGCGAGAAGTACGGCAACCTCTTCCACATGTACTCGAAGATCACCGGTGAGAACCCCTACAAGGTGCCCATGCGCATCTACCCGGCGGTTCACTACACCATGGGTGGTTTGTGGGTGGACTACAACCTGATGTCCAACGTGCCCGGCCTGCACGTGATTGGAGAGGCCAACTTCTCCGACCACGGTGCAAACCGCCTGGGTGCCTCTGCTCTGATGCAGGGACTGGCGGACGGCTACTTCGTCCTGCCCTACACCATCGGCAACTTCCTCTGGAGCGAGCGCCCCGAGCCAGTGACCAACGACTGCGCCGAGGCCAAAGAGGCGGTGGCCCAGGTCAAGGGCCGCATCACCACGCTGATGGACATCAAGGGCTCCAAGCCTGTGGACTACTTCCACCGTCAGCTCGGCAAGGTGATGTACGACAAGGTCGGCATCTCGCGCACCGGAGCGGGTCTCAAGGAGGCGCTGGAGCAGATTCCAGCCATCCGCGAGGAGTTCTGGAAGAACGTCTCTGTCCCGGGCAAGGCCAACAGCCTGAACCCGGCTCTGGAGAAGGCTGGCCGTGTGGCCGACTTCTTGGAGTTCGCCGAGATGATGGCCCACGATGCCCACGACCGGGACGAGTCTGCTGGCGGTCACTTCCGCGAGGAGCACCAGACCGAAGAGGGCGAGGCCAAGCGCAACGACGAAGACTTCTCCTTCGTCGCTGCTTGGGAATTCAAGGGGGTGGGCGTCAAGCCCGAGCTCCACAAGGAGCCCCTTTCCTTTGACTACGTGAAGCTGTCCCAGCGGTCCTACAAGTAAGGAGTACAAGCATGAACCTCACCCTCAAGGTCTGGCGTCAGAGCACCGACTCCGACGGCCGTTTCGAGACCTACGAAGCAAAAGACGTTTCCACAGACGCCTCCTTTTTGGAGATGTTGGACGTCGTCAACGACAAGCTGGAAGGCGAGGGCCAAGAGCCCATCGTCTTTGACCATGACTGCCGCGAGGGCATCTGTGGTGCCTGTGGTTTCTTGGTCAATGGCGTGGCCCACGGGCCCGAGACCGGCACCACCATCTGCCAGACGCACATGCGTCGCTTCAGCGATGGCGACAGCCTGACCATCGAGCCTTGGCGGGCCAGCGCCTTTCCGGTCATCAAGGACCTGATGGTCGACCGCACCGCCTTTGACAAGATCATCGAGTCCGGTGGCTACGTCAGTGTTCGCACTGGCGCGGCACCCGATGCGCACACCATGCCCGTGAACAAGCACGATGCGGACGATGCCTTCAACGCAGCGACTTGCATCGGTTGTGGTGCCTGTGTCGCAGCGTGTCCCAACGCGGCGGCCATGCTCTTCACCGCGGCCAAGGTCTCTCACCTTGGCATGCTGCCCCAGGGCCAGGTGGAGCGCTACGAGCGCGTCGCCAGCATGGTCGACACCATGGAAGAGGCCGGCTTTGGTGCTTGCTCCAACCACGGTGAGTGTGAAGCGGTGTGTCCGAAGGGCGTCTCGCTGAACTACATCGCGCGCATGAACCGCGACCTGGTCATGGCCAAGCTCAAGGGCCTCTAAGAAGTGGCTTCAGCATGGGTCGCCTTCCTACGTGGAATGAACGTAGGCGGGCACCGCATCACCAACGCCGCGCTGATTCAGATCGCATCCGATCTGGGTTTGGGCGGCGTTGCTGCGTTCCGCGCCAGCGGCAACCTGATGTTCACCGGCACCAGCGCGGAGCCTGAAGGGCTGCTGGAGTCCGGTCTGGAGTCGGCCCTGGGCTACGCGGTGCCCACCTGTGTGCGCAGCGCCCAGGAGCTCCGAGAGACCTTGGAAGGACAGCCCTGGACCGCGCAGCAGCGGGCCGAGCGCGGCAAGGTTCAGATCACTTTTCTCAAGGCCACACCCAGCCCTGAGCAGGTGGAGCAGACGCTCAGTCTGGCCTCGGGCGAGGACCTGCTGTCCATACAAGGTCGCGCGCTCTATTGGCTGCCCAGAGCTGGAATCTCAACGTCCAAGCTGGACACCAATGCGCTCTTCCGCATCCTGGGCATGCAGACCACGCGCACCGAGGGTACCTGCAAGAGCATCCTGAAGAAGCTGGAGGCGATGTGACGCCGGTGGTTCAAGTTTGGCCCTATGACGCAGACTGGCCGCTGCACTTCCAGACCCTCAAGGAGCGCATCTGGCCTGTTGTGGCCGAGCACGCCTTGAGCATCGAGCATGTGGGCAGCACCTCGGTGCCCGGCCTGGCCGCCAAGGACATCATCGACCTGGACGTGGTGGTGCTCGGCGCGGAAAAGCTGCAGGCCTGCATCCAGGCGCTCTGTGCCCAGGGCTACAGCTACGAGGGGGAGCGCGGCATTGCCGGGCGTCATGCCTTTGTGGGCGGTGGGGCACCGCGGCACCACCTCTACGTGTGTTTGCTCGGGACCTTGGGTCTGCGCAATCACTTGGCGGTTCGCGACTTTCTACGCCTGCATCCCCTCCGAGCCAAGAGCTATGGGGAGCTGAAGATGGCGCTGGCCAAGGAGCACCCCTTTGCCCCAGCCAAGTACGGCGCGGGCAAGACCGCCTACCTGGTGGAGCTGCTCAAAGAGCTGGGCTTTGACGAGGCCACCTTGGACGAAGTCACCCGCTCAAACGCCGAATAACTGCGGGCGATCCTCAGCACTTGCAGCAGCGGTAGATCGAGTAGCTCTGCACGCTGCCCTTCTCGTAGACCAGGGTGTTGCAGTCGGAGAAGCGCAGCTCCTGCGTGGCGCCATCGCCGCTCAGATCGCGGGAGACCCGCCAGTCCTCGAAGTCCTCGTTGTCCAGGTTGACCCGGACTTGGCCCAGCACCTTGGTGGTGCCTTGTGGCGTGGTGGTCAGCTCGACACGCTCGGCAAAGCCGAACATGGTCTCTTGCTCCTCGCTGTCCTTCCAGGGCTCATCCTTGCGCACCACGACGCGCCAGTTGGGGCCGTCTCGGTACAGCTCCTGGTCCAGCTCCCACTCACCTTCCAAGAGCAGGCTCACCTTCGCGCTCAGCAGCTCAGCCGCCTGGGCGTGGGGAATGGCGGGGGCCGAGACGGGCGTGCTCCAGCTCTCGGGAGGCGGCTTTAGGCTGACCATCAGAGCGCGCTCTCCTTCGGGCAAGCGCGCATCGATCTCGGCGACCCAGGCGGACTCACCGGAGCACTCGTTGCGGTTCTCCCACGCCAAGCTGGCCACTTTGCCTTGCACGGCCACACCGTAGGCGGGCAGCACCCAGACGGGGTCTCCAACGGCGATGGGGATGCGCTTCTTGGTGCGCGCCATGCGCTGCTCGTGGCTTCCGGGCTCCTCCCAGCTCAGGGGGAACTCGATCTGCAGCGTGTCCTTGTTGTAGGAGGTGACGGCCGGCTTGAGGTGCTCGGGCCAGGCCAGCTGTAGGGCCACGATGCCGGCCCTGCGGGTGTCGCCCTGGCTTGTGTACTCGGCCTCAAGGGCCTTGAGCGTGGCGCGGGAGGGGTCGATGGCGGCGGCCCGCTGAAGGGAAGCCAAGCGCAGCTCCGGGTCCTGGCTGGCCTGCGCCAAGGCCATCAGCTCGGCGGGCTGAAGGGGCTGCTCGCCCAGGTATTCGGTGGCCACCCAGCCCTCGCTGCCGTTGGCCACGCGCACCTGGCTGCGTTCCCCCTCCTCTTTCAGCACCTGAAGCTGGGTGTTGACGGCCAGTCGGCCCTTCTTGGCCCCAGCCTCATCCCGCAGGTTCAGAGTGCTGGCCATCACGTAGCGCACCCCGTCATCGGCCTGGGGAGTGACCTCCACCACAGCCTCTACCGGGGCGGGCGCTGGGCTCGGTGTGTTGCATGCCAGCAGGAGACTCAACATCCGCAGCACCGGTAGGTGGAGCTGAGCAGGTTGTAGCCCTCGGCTGTACGCACGGCGCTCTGGCAGGAGTCCGCGACCACCTGAACCTGCACGCCGGTCCCCGCCAAGTCCCCCGTGATCAAGACGTTCGGCTCTTCAACGTCGTTGTTGTGTACTTCCTCAGAGGCCACGCTGACTTGGCCAGCCGCGTCCATCTGCAGCACGTAGTGGCGGTGGAATCCATTCCAAGACTCTCCCCATTCAGGTCGTTCTTCCTCCAAATACTCGGAGTACTCCCCGCGCCAGAGCCCGTCGTCCGGCCAGAGCTGGTGCCAGTCCATGTCTTGGCTGTCGGGGTCGATCTCCTTGAGCTTGTCCAGCATGGCCTTCTTGGCCGTCTCGTATGGAATCGCGGGCGATGGCCGCTCCTGCATCCAGCTCTCCGGTGGGGGCTGGGCCGACATCAGCGTAGCGGTGGCGCCCGGCGGCAGCGTGACATCAAGCACGGCCACCCAGGCCTCCTCCCCCGAGCAGTCATTGGTTTGGCGCAGGCTGATCTCCCGCACGGTGCCCTGGACCACCGGACCGATGCTGGGGAGCACCCACACGCTGTCTCCCTGATTCAACTTCATCGAGCGACGGATGCGCTTCTTGTTCTGGTCCGTGTCGCCGTCCCAGCCGATGGGCCACTCCACGGCGACCTCGTCGTTCCAGAAGGTGTCGCTGATCGGCCGCAGGTGCTGAGGCCAGCCCATCTGACTGCGCACGACGGTCGCCTTGCGTGGCTCTCCGACATCAACGTAGGCCTCGGCCAAGGCGGTGAGCGTCTCTACGCTGGGTTGCAGAGCGGCAGCCCGTTGCAGCGCGGAGACCTTCGCCTGCAGGTCCGTCGCCGTACTGGCCTCGGCGAGGGCCTGATCCGGTGTCATGGGGGCCGCACCCAAGAACTCCTTGGGCACCCAGCCCACCTTCCCGTTGGCGACCATCACTTGAACCTTCTCGCCCTCCTCGCCTTGCAGCGTCAGCGGCGTGTTGATGGCCAAGCTGCCGATCTTGGCGCCCTCCTTGTCCCGCAGGTTCAGCTTGGAGGCGTGCACGAAGCGCTGCTCGAGCACCGGCACCTGTTCAACGACTGGTGGAGGCAGCACAGGGGCGGGCGCTTCAGGGGTAGAGCAAGCCAGGAGCAGGGAGAACATGGGCGTGTCCGGTACGAAGTGCGGTGGAGAATGCAGGCTACCAGCCTTGGCCCAGGCGAGGTCAGTGGGGCCATGGCCGCGCAACCCATGCCTAGCCCCTGCACTACGCACAGCATGACAACGCTACTGCTTACACTCTTGGCCGCCTGCACCCCCTCCGTCACCACGGAAGCCGGTGCCTCGGCCACCCCGCCCGCGCCCGCCGCGGCCTCCGTCAGCCCCGCCATCCCTGAGCTGAGCCTCACTGCCTTGGACGGCGAGGTCCTGCCCAAGGACACCCTGGAGGGCAAGGTGGTGCTCTTCGTGAACGTGGCCAGTCGCTGCGGCTACACCCCCCAGTACGAGGGTCTGGAGGCGCTCTACCAGTCGCGCAAGGACAAGGGCCTGGTCATCGTCGGCGCGCCCTGCAACCAGTTCGGGAGCCAGGAGCCTGGCAGCGCCGAGGAGATCGCCACCTTCTGCAAGCTCAACTATGGGGTCACCTTCCCCTTGCTGGCCAAGCAGGACGTCAACGGGGACGAGCGCAGCGCTCTGTACAGCGCTCTGGTGGGCTCAGAGGCCGGCAAGAGCCTGGACATCAAGTGGAACTTCGAGAAGTTCCTGGTCAACCGAGAGGGTCAGGTCGTGGGACGCTACGGCTCCGGGACCAAGCCTCAGAGCGATGAGTTGACGGCTGCCATCGACGCTCTGCTCTAAACAACCCGGCTCCAAACAACCCGGCTCTGGACAACAGGGGCCTTGGGTCCCACGAAGGACTGCGCACATGAAAGCGACATGGAACGGGGCCGTACTGGCCCAGAGCGAGGACACGGTCGTGGTTGAAGGCAACCACTACTTCCCCGTGGACTCCCTCAACAAGGAGCTCTTCGTCGAGTCCCCGACCCACAGCAACTGCCCCTGGAAGGGCATCGCCAGCTACTACAGCGTCTCTGTGGACGGGAAGACCAACGCCGATGCGGCCTGGTACTACCCAGAGCCCAAAGAGGCGGCCAAGCAGATCAAGGGCCACGTCGCCTTCTGGAAGGGCGTGAAGGTCAGCTGAGGGCACGCCCATGGGCGAGCCCGCGTTACACGGCGGCCATGTCCCGCTTCAAGACCGGGGTTGATCGGCGCTGCCCAGTGTGCCGGCTGGCCCATCATCTCTGCCTCTGTGAGCTGCTGCCCACCATACCCACCCGCGTTCGGGTGCTGATGCTGCGGCACTACAAAGAGAAGCACAAGGGCAGCAACTCGGCGCGCATGGTGGACCTGGCCCTGCCCAACTGCACCATTCGGGACTACGGCGCCCGGGACAGCACCTTGGACCTGGAAGGGCTCACGGGACCTGGCGTGGCTTTGCTCTTTCCCAGCGATGGGGGGGCCACACTGGCGCCAGAGGACGTGAAGACCCTCGTGGTGGTCGACGGCACCTGGTCTCAGGCCAGGCGCATGATGAACCGGATTCCAGGCTTGGTGACCTTGCCCCGCTTGGACGTGGCTCTGCACGCCACCGACCGGGTGCGCATGCGTCGCTCACCGGTACCGGGCCGGGTCTCTACCGCCGAGGCGGTGGCCTATGCCTTGGACTTGGTCGAAGGACCAGGCGTTGGGGATGCGCTGATGTCGCTCTACGAGACCCAGGTCGAGCGCGTCTGGCAGGCGCGGGGACGCATGGATGGTGTGCCCTGGGATCAGCACATGGCTGAGCAGGCGGAGCTGGCCGCCAAAGAGGACTAGCCGACTTTAGGGGCAGTCTTCCGGCGGACGTGCGTAGGCGATCTGCACTTGGTTGCCGTCGGGGGGCTCATCCAGGACCACGGTCTTGGGGATCTCTAGGGTGAAGGCCCCACCAAGATCGACCTCTTCCACCGCCACCTGAATGCTGCCGGGCACGGGCTCATTGGCCAGCGTGTAGCGCCTTGGGTCGTCCTGCAAGCTGGCCTTGAAGGGCTCGCTGATGGCCTTGAAGACCTTGCCCCGTGCGTTGAGCTCCAGGCGCATGGACTCAGCGCCGGCACCCACTGTGGCCACATCCACCCGAATCAAGTCCCATTGGTCGTCTACCGGTGTGTAGGCCACCCAAAAGGAGCGGTAGTCCCCAGGAATCAGGCGCCAAGGCAAGGTGCCGTTGCTTACAAAGTCAGGGTCTAAGCTGAATTCTGGACTGGTGGACTCGCTCAGCAGGCCGGTCACGTTCAGGGTCTCGGTAGAGGCATTCTCCACCCAGATCTCCACCAGATAGGTGCAGCCCACCCAGACCTCGGCCACGTCGGCGTCCAGGCTGGGAGAGAGGGTTGGGCTCAGGCGCAGCGGCTCGGTCTGCGGGCCGCCGGTGTCCACCCAGGAATCCAGGGGATTGGGCGTACCGGTGTCCTCGGGGAGGGGCTCCTCCACCGGAAAGACCACCAGGGTCGTACACGCCAGCCAGGCCCAGAGCACGCCGTCTCCTGCGTCAGTCTGCGAGGGGAATCACTCGCAGGCGCTGAGTACAGCCTGCTCTCTGTCGCTGAGCTTGTCCACAGCGCTCAACAGGCTGCGCACGCCCTCGCAGTCGCCGCTGCGCTGCTGAAGCTGGGCCGCCAGGGTTCGGATCTCCACTTCGCGGGGACCGCCGATCTCCAGGTAGGCCATGGCATCGCGCTCGACGGCCTGCCAGTCCTGGTCCTGTGCATTGAGCTCCAGGCGCAGGGCCAAGAGCTCCGAGAGCACATCTCCGCGGGCGTCGTCCAGGGCGATGGCACGGGCGATCTCAGCGCGTCGGGCGCCGGGGTCCTGATCCACGAGGGTCTGAAGGCGGGAGGCGGAGCCGGCGGCCGAGACGGGCAAGCAGGTGTGCTGCTCTCCAGCGCGCAGGATGGGGTCGCTGCCTTGGGTGCAGTCCACTTGGACCATGCCGCGGGTGACCGAGACCGTGGTGCCCAGCACATCGCGCTCTACGTCAAAGACGGTGCCCAAAACGGCCACGCTGGCCTCGCGGGTGCGCACGTGTAGGTCGACGCCTTGGTCCGGCGTGAGCTCCAGGTGCAGGGAGCCCTTGTCCCAGTCGACGATCGGTGCCTCTTCAGTCCCGCTGATCCGTCCGCTGCCCTGCCAGGAGGCGCTCAGGTCTGGGGTGATCTCGGCTTGTCCGGCGCTGGCCAGCGCCTCGGAGAGTGGGGCCGACTCTTGGGGAAGTTGGGTGGTTCCCAGGGCCAGAAGGGCGGCCGCAGCCAAGGCCAAACCACCGATCCATGCGCGGCTTGGAGCCGGCTTGTGCAGTCGAGCCTTGACCCGGTGTGTGGCCGAGAAGGTCGGCTTGGGCAGCTCTTTGAGCAGAGGGGTGACCGGGGCACCAGCTTGGAGTCGCTCGCGCAAGCGAGCCTCGGCGCCGGAGAGGTCACGCTCTGACAGCAGGCGGCGTAGGGCGTCGCGTTCGCTCACAGGGTGCTCCCAGGGTGGGGCAGGGGGTCCAATGCGGCGCTGGCGCCCATGCGCTCCAGCTCAGTGCGGAAGCGCTTTCGGCCCAAGCGCAGCCGGCTCTTGATGGTGCCTTTGGGCACGCCCAGGATCTGCGCAGCCTCCGAGTCGGAGCGCTCTTCCAGATCGCAGAGAACCAGCACTTCCCGCTGGGCCTCGGGCAGGGCGGCCAGGGCCGTTTGCACGCTCTGACTCATCTCGCTGAGCTCCGCTTGGGTCTGCGGGCTGTGTCCAGGGTCTTCGGCCCGGCTCAGATCCATGCCCGGGACCCAGCGGCGTACCCAGGCACGGCGCCGGTGCTTGGCCAGCGTGCGTCGGGTGATGCCGAAGAGCCAGGAGCGGAAGGCCGCGGGATCCTCCAGGGAGTCCAGACGTCCCAGGACCACCTCCAGGGCGTCGTGGGCGGCGTCCTCAAAGTCCACGGTCGGCCCACCCAGGCTGGCGCACCAGCCCAAGACCAAGGGCAGCGCCACATCCACCACGCGCGCCTCGGCGCGGGCATCGCCGTCCTGGGCGTCACGAATGTCAGCGATGAGCTGGGGGCTGGTGGACATCATTTGGGTAGTGCGTCCGGGGAGGCAAAAGGATCAGTTTGGGCTCGAAAAGCCACGCTCAAGCCGGCTTGCCATGGGGCCAGAGTGCCCAGGGCCCGGTCTCCGAGCTGCAGGTCCGTTCGGGCCAGGTCCACGCGCAGCTCCGCGGCAGGCTCCAAGCTGACGCGGCCGAGAGGCACCCGCCACCCCAGGAGCAGGCGCGCGCTGGGCAGGCTCTGTTGCAGCATCAGCGTGTCGTCCAAAGACCAGTTTCGGCGGCCGATTCCTGCGTGTAGACCGAAGGTGGCTCCCCACGCCGGAAGCACCCAAAAGCCGGCCAAGAGCGAGGCCTCGCCGGCGCGAACGCCCTCCACCAGGGGCAGGCGATTCGGCGCTGCCCAGAGCCCGGCCATGCCCACTTGGAGAACTGGAGATCCCCAGGCCAGGTCTGCGCTCAGGCCTGCGGAGAGCTCCATGTCGGGCCGCTGGACAAAGCTGGTGCCCACCCGGGCGCTGGCTTGGCGTTGGGGAGGCGGGCGCAAGGGGAGGAGGGCTGCTCGGGTGCTCAGGGAGGCCCCCTGTTTCGGGGGCAAGACCAGCGGAGGGGCGCTCAGGCGCCGTACGCTCAGGGTCTCTTGTGGCGCCTCGACCGGGGGCTTGGGCGCTGCGCGGGGTGGCACGGGTTCCGGTGTGGGCAGCTCCGGCAGTTGGAGGGCTGTGGTCGGCGCCAGCAGGCGCGCAGCCAGGGCCAAGGTGTCCTCGCGGTCGGCCGAGCTGATGGGGGCGGCCACTTCAACCCGGTGGGTGCGCCCGGAGCTGTCTACGACGATCAGGATCCACTGGCCCTCCCCTTCGATCAGGCGAGCGCGGGCGCCGGTGGTGGCTGCAGCGCGCTCAAAGCCGTGGAGCGCCATGGGGGCGGCCCAGAGCTTGGGGTCCTCCTCGGCTGGGAGCGCGAGGGGTGCTGCGCTGACCCAGGCCGAGAGAAGGAGGAGCATGGCCTAGTCGGTGAAGGTCTCAGCCGAGGCCAAGAACCAAGGCTGGGCGTAGATCAGCTCGTTCTCGATGCCCTGCTCCAAGGGAATCAAGCTGGAGTTGTCGCTCACTGCCCCGTCATCGTCTAGGTCGACGGCGACTGCGTAGCTCATCTCGATCCAGTTGGGGTTGCTGGACCCAAGAACGGAGAGCTGTGTGCTGAAGGCGTAGGGCTGCCAGTCAGACTCCCAGTCCAGATCTGCAGCTTCGACTTGGCTGCGGAAAGACTCTTCGAATTCAGCGCTCATGGGCGTAAAGGCCAAGCCGAAGCTCTGACCACTCAACACGGCCGCGGGATTGCGGGCCTCGCCCCATGTCAGGGGGAAGCCGCTGCAGGTTCCGGTGCCTAGGTCACTGAAGCGCACCTCAAGGCTCTCGTAGGCCTCAACGTCGATGGCGGCGTCCCCTTGCACTTGGATGCTTCCGGACCAGACACAGGTGTAGCGCTCATCGCCGCCCTCGAAGTACTCCTCCTCGTAGAAGGTGAACTGCGCATATGCAGGCTGGAAGTTGCCATCTACATCTGCCCAGCGCACCAAGTTCTCGCCGTCCCAGGAAGCCAGAACCGTCAGGCCGATTCCGGCGGGCGCAAAGGTCACATCGGAGTCGGCGTCCGAGTCCGAGTCCGAGTCGGCGTCCGTGTCTGAATCGGCGTCGGAGTCCGAATCCGAATCACTGTCAGCGTCGGCGTCCGTATCGGAGTCCCCCTCGCTCTGGCTGCCAGTAGAGAAGCTGCTGACCACCTCCGAGCTCAGTACGCCCACCTCGGAGTCCAGCCCACTGCCCAAGGTCAGGACGAAGTCCGTGTTGGTGGCCAGATCCTCGATGGGATCGATGAGCAGAACGGTGCTGCTGTCCTCGAACCAACGCAGGGCGGTGGGGACCGGTGTGCCGTCCGCAGTGCTCAGAGTCACTTGCCCGGTGCTGGGGTTGTCCAGACCGGCCGAGAAGATCACGCGCAGGTCGGCGTCCACCGGCACGTTGACCGCGCCGTGGCTCGGGTTGATGGTCAGGACGCTCAGGTAGTTCGCCGGCTCGATGGGCTCGGCGCAGGCCAAGAGCAAAAACAGCATGATGGGGCCTCAATTCAGTACCCCAATGATGCCATCCATCGGCGGGCTCTGCCGGTTAGCCATGTGCACATGAGCGTCACCCTTGGCAACCGCAGCCTCTTCCCACACCTCCAGCCCAAGGTGTACGCAAACCATGCCGCGGTCTCCCCGCCCTCCACGCGCGTGGTCGCGGCGGCCAACAAAGTGCTGCTGGAGTACGCCCAGACGGGCTTGGGCGCCATCTTCCCGTGGATGGAGCAGCGCGCGCACCTCAAGACTCAGCTAGGCCAGCTCTTGAACGTCGCCCCCGAGCGCCTGGCTCTGTCCAGCTCCACGAACCGGGCCCTTGCTGATCTGGCCCACTGTCTTCCGTGGCGCGAAGGGGATCGCATCCTCTGCTTTGAAGGAGAGTTCCCAGCCAACGTCACCCCTTGGCAACAGGCCGCGCCTCACTACGGCGCCACCTGCACCCTGCTGCCCCTGCTCCCAGATGCCCAGCTCCTGGAGCGCCTAGAGACGGAGCTGCGGGTTGGGGCCCGCTATGTCGCCGTCTCCGCCGTCCAGTTTCAGACCGGCCGGCGCATGCCTCTTGAGCAGATGGCCAGCCTCTGCCACCAACACGATGCGGAGCTCATCGTGGACGGCATCCAAGCGGTGGGCATCGTGCCCTTGGACTTGGCGAAGCTTGGGGTGGACTACCTGGCCGGCGGCGGTCACAAGTGGCTGATGGCCCTGGAAGGCTGCGGCTACCTCTATGTCGCGCCCGGCCGCAAGCTGGTGCCCAGAGTGGCAGGCTGGCTCTCGCACCAAGAGCCCGTCGGCTTCCTGATGGAGGGCGCAGGTCACCTGCGCTACGACCGGCCCATGCGCGATCAGCCCGATTTTCTGGAGCTGGGATCCACCAACGCCGTGGGCTTCGCGGCGCTTCAGGCAGGCTTGGAGCCGATCTTGGAGCTGGGCGTGCAGAGCATCTTTGAGCACGTTCAGAGCTGGAACAGCGCTCTGGAGGCCGGCCTAGTGGAGCGCGGCTTTGTCTCGGCACGGGACGCGAACAAGCCCTCTGGGACCCTGTCTGTTCGACTGCCGGAGGAGCCGATCTTGGCCCTGGCCGCCGGCCTGGGGGCCGCCGGAATCTCGGCCTCCACCCCGGACGGTTGGCTGCGCTTCTCCCCCCACTGGCCCAACGCCCTAAGCGAGGTCAACGTGGTCCTGAGCGCCATCGACCAGCTCCGGAGCGCGCCGTGATCTCCCTGGCCCTGGCCTTGGCCTTCGGCTTCCTCTTGGGCGGCGTGCCCTTTGGGCTGATCCTCGGCATGCTCTTCCGTGGGATCGATGTGCGCACCCAAGGCAGCGGAAACATCGGCGCCACCAACGTGGCCCGGGTGATGGGCTGGGGCTTGGGCAGCGCGACGCTGCTCTTGGACGCCGCCAAGGGTGCGCTGCCCATGCTGTGGGTGGCCCATCACTTCGAGCAGCCCTGGATGCTGCCTGCAGCGGGGCTGGTCGCGGTCTTGGGCCACTGCTACTCGCCCTGGCTGGAGTTTCAGGGTGGCAAGGGCGTGGCCACAGCGGCCGGCGTGATGCTGGTCGTCTCCCCAAAGGCCACTCTGCTCGCGCTGATCTGCTGGGGCGCCGCCTATGGCTTGACCCGCAAGAGCTCCATTGGCGCTCTGACGGCCATCGCTGCGATTCAGATCGGCCTGTGGATCTTCATGCCCGGCTGGTGGCTCTTTGGTCTCATGATCGCCGCCATCCTGCTCCTACGGCACCGCGGCAACGTGCAGCGGCTGATCGACGGCACGGAGCTCAAGGTGCGCTGAGACCGGGATCAGCAGGCTCCGGGACACCTCTGACCCCCTGTTGACCGCAAGCCTGTCACAATGCCCGCGTTCGGTGGCACACTGTCGGCCCCGCGGAGAACCACATGCTCATCGCCCTTGCCCTGATCGCCTGTACCAAAGACGACCCTGCCATCGACGACACCGGTCCCACCGACAGCGGGGGCCTGGATCAGTGCCAAGGGCCGCCGAACCTGACCACCTCGCCAGACGAGGACTGCTTCGGCTTTCCCGACGCGACGGACTGCGACTGTGACGGCTTTGCTGTGGCCGAGGACTGCGATGACCGCAACTCCTACACCTTCCCTGGCGCCGACGACATTCCCTACAACGGAGTCGACGATGACTGCGCCGGCGACGGCGACTTGGTGGACTTTGACGCGGACGGCTTCGACTCCGTCCAAGTCGGCGGGGACGACTGCAACGACGCCAACAAGGACATCTTCCCGGGCGCCGAAGAGGTCTGCTACAACGGCATTGACGAGAACTGCGATGGTCTTGAGGACACCGACGACTGCGATGGGGACGGCTACCCCGGCATCGGCGCCGAGAAGACTGACTGCGATGATAGGGACCCTCTGCGCAACCCTGGGGTGGACGAGATCTGGTACGACGGCATCGACCAGAACTGCACCGGTACCGCCTCGGACTACGACGCGGATCTGGACGGCGATGACAGCAGCACCGTGCCGGACAGCGACGGCGTCGTGGGCACCGACTGCGACGACGAGGACCCCCTCACCGCAGGCGGAAACCCCGAGCTGCTGGACAACGAGGACCGGGACTGCGACGGCTACGTAGACGTGCTGAACAGCCGCGATGCAGTAGCTTGGTGGTCGGGCACCGTAGGCGTGGAAGACGGCTTCTTGGGCTACTCCACCGCCGTGCTCGAGGACTACGATGGCGATGGCTACTTGAGCGTGGCCATCGGCGGCTTGGGACTGCCCACAGAGGGCAACGCCAACCCCGGTCGGGTCTACATCTTGGATGTGGGCGATGGCGGCGGAAAGCCCCATGAGATCGCGACGGCTTCCATCGATGGACTGCAGGGTGACTACCTGGGCTCTTCGATGGACAACGTCGGTGATCTGGACGGCGACGGCTACAGCGAGCTGCTCGTTGGAGCGCCTGTCGCCAACAGCGTGAGCTACCTCTTTGATGGCGCGACCATCGCGGCCGGCGGGGCCTTGGGCTCCGGAGACGCCGTGGCCGCTCTGACGGGCTCCGGTGTGTACACCGGCTTTGACGTGGTCGCGGTCGGCGACGTGGACGGCGACGGTGTCAACGACTTGGCAGCCTCTACCGCCTGGGCTGGCGCGACCTACGGCAGCAGCACCTACACGGTGGTCTACTCCGGGGCGGACGCGATGCTGGGCGGCAACCTGACCCCTGCGAGCGCCATCGCGGAGATCACCGGCGCCGGCAACGACGGCGGCCACTCGCTGGGCGAGGTCGACCTGGACGGGGACGGCATCCCCGAGCTGCTCTTTCCGGACTACACCGCGACGGGCGGAAACGGTGCCCTGGCCGTGGCTTGGGGCGATGAGATGGAAGGCTTTGTCGGCGTGGTCGACGACATGGACTGGATTCGGGGTGCAAACCAGGACGAGATCGGCGTGACCACAGGGTGGTACGACGACATGGACGGCAACGGCTACCCCGAGCTCCTGGTGCGCGCTTACGGCGCGACAGGGAACGCAGCGACGGGCGGCGGTGGCCGGATCTACTTGGTGAACACCGACGAGATCAAGCGCGGCCAAGGCATCGATACCCGGGTGACGGACCAGGCCTTCGGCACCATCGAAGGCACCGTGGACTTCGGCCACATCCAGACGCCGGAGACCCAAGGCGACTTTGACGGGGACGGCGTCGATGACCTCTTCGTGATGCACGCGGGTGACCGCGCGGTCGTCAACCCGGCCTTTTTGGATGGCGAGGCGGTTCGAGCCACGGGTTACATCCTGCAAGCCAGCGATGTGAGCGGCGGCGGCTCCATCTCCGCCGATCTGCGCGCCGGCGAACATGTCATCGACGGCTGGAAGGACGACGAGCTCACCGGCTACTCCATGGAGATCGCGGACATCGACGGCGACGGCTTGGACGACTTCCTCTTGGGCAGTCCTGGAGCCAGCGGCTCCGGCGCGACCCGTGCAGGCAACGCCCATGTGTTGCTCAGCTACCTGGACGAGGACTACACCGGCCTGTGAGCGAGCAAGCTCGAAGCGACGGTTCCGACCCAGATCTGCCGGGAGTCCTGCTCCCGGAGCTGACGCACGCGGTTCTTCTGCGGCGCTACAAGCGCTTCTTGGCCGATGTGCGACTGGACGATGGGACCGAGGTCACTGCGCACTGTCCCAACCCGGGGCGCATGACCTCGTGCATGGAGCCGGGCTGGTCGGTGTGGCTCTCGCACCACCCCAGCCCCAAGCGCAAGCTCAAGTGGGGATGGGAGCTGTCCATCACCCCTCAAAACATCCCCATCCTGGTGAACACCCAGCGGCCCAACGCGGTGCTGGCCGACGCCCTAAGACGGGGCTTGATTCCAGCGCTCGGCGGCTATGAGAGCGTGCGCACCGAGGTGCGCTACGGAGAGGAGCGCAGCCGCATCGACGCTCTGCTGGAGAACCCAGGACGCTGCTTTGTGGAGCTCAAGTCGGCCACGCTGCTCGTTGAGCCTGGCTTGGCCGCTTTCCCCGATGCGGTCAGTACCCGGGGGGCCAAGCACCTGCGAGAGCTGGCCCACATGGTGCAGAACGGGGACCGCTCGGTGCTCTTCTTCCTGATCTCCCGCGGCGATGCCCAGCGCATCCAGCCCGCCCGGGACGTGGACCCCAAGTACGGCCTGGAGCTGGACAAGGCCCTGGCCGCCGGGGTGGAGGTCTTGGCCTACAGCATGGAGATCAGCGACCCTCGAGCGGGCCCCGTACGCTTGAGCTTGGGCCCCGAGCGCAGTTTTCGCGCCAACCCCTAGGAGCCCCAATGCTCTGGCTGCTGCTGGCCTGTGCCAAAGATGCCCCGGTGGACTCGGTGGTGCAGATCCCCGCCGACCTGAGCGCCCCTCCCTGGGTGCTGATCACCGGCCCCAACAGCGCCCTGCTGCGCTTTGAGACCCTGGACCAGGACCTTGAGCTGCCGGTTGAGGTGGTGCTCGGCGCGGCAGACCCCGTGACCCGGATTCCGGAGCGCTCCCGCCTGCAGACCGACTTCGCCTTTCCCCCGGTCGAGGCCAACCCGGAGCTGATGTACCAAGATCTGCCCGGTCTGCGCGTGCTGC
This sequence comes from uncultured Pseudomonadota bacterium, assembly GCA_913060515.1. Classification (GTDB taxonomy): domain Bacteria; phylum Myxococcota_A; class UBA796; order UBA796; family CAJQPC01; genus CAJQPC01. Next base: position 165,823 of record CAJXRZ010000001.1, read on the forward strand.
ACGAGCTGGCGCTGGAAGAGCTGGTTCCCGGGGAGCCCGTCGCTTGGCGGGTAGAGCTGGGCGGCGGCGAGTTTGTGGAGGGCAGCTTCCGCATCCCGGCCCCCGGTCAGGACTTTGTGGCCATCTTCACGGGCGACACCATGTTCCCCAAGCTGAGTGAGGTGGTCGACGGCGCGGCGCCCTTCGCCCCGGATCTCTACATCCACGGCGGGGACCTGCAGTACCAGAGCAACCCCTTCGACACCTGGACTGGCCTGATGCACAGCATCGCGCCTCTGACCGCGCAGGCGCCCTTTCATCCTGCCGTGGGCAACCACGAGTACGAGGGCCAAGACGAGTTCGCGGTCATGTTCGAGCGCTTCTTTGAGGGAGCCGGTGACGCCAATCAGGGCACCGCTTTCCACGCCTTCAGCGCGGGAGGCGTGCGCTTCATCGCGCTCAACTCAGAGGGCGAGCATGGCCTCGGAGACGCCGAGAGTCCCCAGGTGCAGTGGCTCACCGAAGAGCTGATCGCCCACAGCACCGATCCCGTGGTGGTCTACTTCCACCGACCCATCATCACCCTGGCCGAGCACGAGCCCAAGCTGGACATGCGCGCGGTGCTGCACCCGCTCTTTGAGGGCCACGGGGTGGACCTGGTGCTCACGGCCCACAACCACAGCTACGAGCGCTTTGAGATGGATCAGGTGCCCTATGTGGTGGACGGGGGCGGCGGGGCCTTTCTGTACAGCGCCACCGTGCACGAGGAGGCCTACCCCGAGGACTTGGCCCGGCGAGAGGCGGTGGACAAGAGCATGGGTTTTACGGTGCTGCGCTTTGGCTCCGAGGGAATCGACCTGGAGCGCTACGACATCGACGGGGAGCAAGTAGACGCCGCGCTGCTGCCTTACCGTGAGCTGCCGGACTGAGTTGCCGACGGCGTGGAGGTGGGGATGAGGTGTCGCGGTCCGAGGGTGCTCGGCGTGCTAAAACGCAGCTTCGAATCTTGGAGTATCCCCATGGAAGAGTCTTCCCCTACTAAGTCCCTGTTGGTCGGCCTGTCCGTGCTCAGTGGCTTCGCGCTGACCCCGACGATGGTCCAGGCGACCTCGATCACAACCACTGTCGGTGTTCCGCTGCTCACCACCGCGGGTGCGGTTGTAGGCGTGGTGCTCTTGGTGAAGTCCAAGGAGGAGCCTGAGGAAGAGGAGGAGGGCGACAAGACCGCCCGCTTGATGGATCTGGGCCTGATCAATGGGTACACCGAGCTGCCCATGCAGTTCGAGCGCCTCATGAACAGCCCCGGCGCTTTCGCTCAGATGAACCAGGAGAGCGCCCAGGGTGTGGGGCCAATGACCGTCGCGCTTGCGCAGTCCACCAACCTGAGCGAGCCGCAGGTCCAGGCGCTCTGGCAGAAGGCTCTGAGCCAGGTGGAGCTGCAGGGACAGGCCTCCGATGCGCGCATGGTGGTCAACGCCTTCGCCTCTGAGCTGGCTCCCGTGATGGAGATCTCGTCGGAGCTTCGCGCTGAGCGCGCTTGGAAGATGGCTCGGGAGCGTCAGGACCCTGGCTTCCCGGCCACCGCAGTCGAGCACCAGAACTTGGCCCTCTGGCTTGGCGTTCCTGTGGAGAGCGTCCTGGAGGCGAGCGAGCAGACCTTTGGCGACGTGGACAGTGCAGTGCGGGAGCAGATCTACGCGAACCCCAGCGCCACGCAGCACACCCTGGCTCAGCACATCGAGGCCAAGAGCGGCGCCCAGATCGACGCCCGCACCCAGGCCTTGGTCGCGCAGTACAACGCCCAGGCAGCGCTCTAAGTGACTTGGCTCGCGCTGTTCAGTGCAGCGTGGGCCAGCCCGCCCGCTCAAGAGGCGGTGCTGCAAGGCCTGCCCCAGGTGCTCCTGGAGTCGATCTCCGAGGTAGAGCACCAGGCTGCACCCGAGCTTGGCGAGGACCTGCGTGCGCCGCACCTGCTGGCCGAAGTCCGTCGGGGCAAGCTGGTCGTTCGGGACCTGGAGCTGGAGCAACGTACCGAGGATTGGTTGCGTATACATCCGGATGTTCAGGCGGATCCAGCGCAGCTCTCCCAGGCTCTGCTCGCGCGACAGATCGCCCATGTGCTGGTGCATGAGCTGGACTCAGGGGCCTCGCGCTCAGAGCGTTGGAGAGGAATCTCAGACTGGGGCAGCTGGGGTCCCGGTGAACAGGACCTTCTCAGCTACGCCAACCCCTACGCCCTCTCCTCCCCAGCCGAGGACATGGCGACGGCCGCTGAACACCTGTTGACGGGCATCGATCTGCCCGGGGACCCCAGCCTCTCGGGCACCTGCCGACTGCGCACCAAGCTGCGCGCGGTCTCGGAGCTGCTGGCCCTGCCTGAGCCGGACTTCTCGGCCTGCTCCAGCTTGGAGGGGGTGGGCCTGGACCCGGCGCAGATCCTGGGTCTGGAGCTGCTCTATGTGTTGGCCTCCAGCGCGGATCCCTCCAGCGTCGGGGGGCACCTGATGCTGGGCGTGCGGCACCGGGAGGATGGCCGCGAGCGCCTGGACGCCTACACCCTGGTGGCGGTGACCGACGGCACGCCCTCCACCAGCCCCATGTACGTGGTGCGCGGGCTGAGCGGCGGCTTCCCCTCCATCGTTCGGCGGGAGCCCTTCGCCATGATGGTGCTGCGCTATGCCCAGGAAGATCGGGGCATTCAGCGCATCCCACTGCAGCTCTCCGGGGCGCAGCTCAGGGCGGGCTTAGAGCGCTTGGATGAGGTGCGCGTGGCCTGGAGCCGCCCCTATTTGTTCCTGACCCGGAACTGCACCCAGCTGCCCAAGCTGATCTTGGAGGCCGCTCTGGGCGCGGACTTGGGCCTGCCGGACATCTATGGGCCGGACTCCATCATCGGCGCGGCCCAGCGCCTGGGGGTGGCGGAGCTGGAGGATGAGCTGGCGGACACCCCCAGCCCGGTGGATCGGGCACAGGTCGCCGAGCAGCTTCGGTGGGAGGCCGCTGGGCGCGCCCTACAAAGCGCCCCGAGCCCGGAGCTGGACGCTGCCTTGGACCAGGTTCAGTCACGTCGTCCCGAAGAGCGAGGCCAGGCCTATCTCGCGCTCGGCGCGATGGCAGGTCGAGGTGTTGTTGCTGAAGAATTAAGCTTGTTCCTTCTTTTCTCAGAGTCTGTTGAACAGGAAGATGGGGTGTTAAACCCACAGTCTCCTGCCGTACAAGGTCTGTGGAAGGGACTGAGTCTGTGTGGGGTGATGGACCCTCAGGTCCAGGTGGGGGCTGTGCAGGCCCGGGCGATGGTGGAGCAGGGGCTGCAGCCCAAGGAGCTGCCGGAGCACACACACTCCTCGCTCCGGCGGGTCTCGGTCTCCGGTGGTGTGGATGCCAAGGCTTCGCCCAGGCTCGAGGTGTCCACCCACCTCTACGCCTACGGCTTGGGCGAGGCCCGACGCTACCCCCTCGCAGACGGCTTGGATGTCTCGGTCTTGCCCCTCTGGATCGCGCTGGGTGCACCCCAAGACTCGGGTCCTGTGGCCCTTGGAGTTCAGGCAAGTTTGGTGCATTATCAACACATCAAAAACGACCGCCACGTCATGAATCCCGGCTTTGTGCTCCGGGGTGCATCGCTGCTCTGGCAGAGCGCCGGGCCCAGCGCCATTGAGCCCATCCAAGCCAGCCTCGCCTTGGAGCTGCTTCAGGGCCGCGGCCACCAGCACCACCTTGGGATCAGCCTGGGGGTGGCCCCTGGATGGACCCGTCTGCCGGAGCAGACTCTGCAAGGAGGTCTGGGCACGCCCATCGGCGTCTTTGGGCGTCTGGGCTCCGGGCAAGCGGGCCTGACCGGTCTGCAGTTGGACGCCACGCTCACGCCGCTTTGGGCGGCTGAGAGTGTGTGGTGGAGCCGCTCGGCTCTCTCTGGTCAAGTGCGGATCGGCGAGCTTCGGGGGAGTGACGTGGCCTTGAGCCTCACGATCCGGGATCAGCGCTGGGGGGCCGGGCTGGCGCAGAGTGGCCAAGAGCAGAGCCTGCTCCTGGGCTTCGCCGTGGAGCCCTACTGATGGTCATCGTCACCGGAACCGGTCGCTGCGGCAGCTCCATGTGGATGCAGGTGCTCTCGGCCGCGGGACTGCCCATCGTCGGCCAGCCCTTTGGGCCGCTTCAGGATCCCAGCCTGAACCCCCAGGGCTACTTTGAGTCGGCCCTGATGCATGGGATCAACGCGCGCACCAACCCGGACCCCAACAGCGGCGCCGAGCTCACACCGGAGCTCCCAGTGGGGGTGAAGGTGAGCATTGCCGGGGTGTGTGTGAGCGAGCGCCGCTACCTGGACAAGGTGGTGCTCAGCGTGCGGCCTTGGCGTGACTTTGGCGCCAGCTTGGCCCGCATGCACCGGGTGGTGCCGGCCAGGGAGCCGAGCCTGAGCGCCGACCGCCTCTGGTTTCTGCAGCACCGCGCGCTTCTCATGGACGCCGCGCTGCGGGGATGGGGCCTGCGGCGGGTGTGGCTTCCGGAGGTGGTGGCCTCGCCTGGGTCGGTTCTGCCCGATCTCTTTGCGTGGCTGGAGCTGCCCTTGGACGCGGTCGCTGGCGCCGGCGCGATTCATGCTCCTCAACTGCAGACCGGGGCCTCCGGGGAGTCCCTCTGGGAGGCGGAGATACAGCGCCTAGAAGCTCAGATGCGGGGGCCGGGAGCGGTGAGCTTGCTGGACTTGGCGTGGACCGAGGCGGTGGTGGTCGCCATGCAGAGCACCTGAGCGGGCGCTTTTCCGGAGCATTCGGCGCCCCCTCGCGCTATACCCGCGAGCATGTCCAAGCCTCCTCGCAAGTCCCCCAGCAAGCGCTCTCCCTCCAGCGGTGAGCGCAGTCCTTCCAAGCGTTCTCGCGCACGTGCCAGCGGAGATCCCAGTCGGTCTGCTGCGGCAGAAGGCTGGGGAAAGCCGAAGGAAGAGGCCTTCTTGCCGCCCAAGAAGCGGTCCGAGGGCGGAGAGAGCGAGCGCACGCCCAACGCCCGCTGGGGCGCCTCAGTGCCCAAGTCTCAGGTCAAGCGCGGCAAGTCTCGGGACTTTCGCCCCGACCTGCGCAGTCCGCAGGAGCGCTTGGAGCACATGGACAGTGGGCGCGCTGTAGATCGCCGCCCCGACCTGCGCACGCCGGAGCAGCGCGCGCAAGACGAGGCGCGCCGAGCCTACGAGCTGGCCAACCCCGACCAGTTCCCGGCCAAGGCCGAGGCCGACAAACCCGCGTGGCCCAACTTCGAGGCCCGCAAGCCCAAGCCCAAGCGCAGCCCCCAGCGTCCCAGCCGAGAGCGTCCGAGCCGGGATGCCGCGAGCACCGGTCGCTGGGGCAACAATGAACGCAGCCAGACTCGGGGTGGATCTCGTCCGCCGCAGGCTCGCGAGTCTTCCGAGGACGCCGGCTTTCATGGCCGTCAGGACACCCGGCCCAAGGAGCGCTGGGACGGTGAGCGGCCCTCCGGTGGCAGCAGCGCCGGTGGCGATCGACCCCTCCGACGTCGTGGTGGGGATCGGCCCGTCAGCCGGGAGCCACGCAGCCAGGGTGGACCCCGCGGTGGCCAGCCTCCCGGACAGAGCGCGCCTTTCCGTGACGAGCGCCAGGAGCTGCGCTCGGTGACACCGACCTCGTGGTCGGACAAGGGCGAGGCTGTGATGGACGGCGAGCCCCCTGTCTGGGTTTGGGGCGGTATTCCCGGAGAGAGCGCCTACGTTCAGACCCGTCGCTCAGGCCAGAACCGCCAGTACGTCGTCTTCAAGGGCACCGATGAGCCCTCTAAGAACCGGGTGGAGCCTCCTTGCACTCGCTACACCGCCTGTGGTGGTTGCCCTTGGTTGCATGTGGACGGACCAGGTCAGGCAGACGCCCGCGTCAGCTTGGTGCAGCGCGCCTTTGACGGCGAGAACATCTCCGTGCAGGTCCAGGATCTGGTCAGCGTGCCCGACGGTCTGGAGAACTTCCGCCACGTCTCCAAGTTGGTCTGTGGTGTCAGCGACAGGGGGAACTACCGACTCGGTGCCCCCGGACGCTTCAACCGCCGCATCGTCAGCATTCCCCAGTGCAACATCCTGACCCCGACCCTGCGCGAGGTCACCTTGGCGGCCACCCACGCCATGATCGACCTGGACGTTCGCCCCTATGTGCACGGCGAGGGCGGCTTGCTCCGCTACGTGCAGGTGCGTCAGTCCCTGGAGACCGGGGACGTGATGGTCACTCTGATCGGCGCCTACCGCGCCCGCATCCTGGACCGCATGGCCGAGACCATCGCCTCCAAGGTGCCAGCGGTCATCGGTGTGCATCTGCACGTCAACGAGCGCGAGGACAACAACATCTACGACCGCGACGAGGACGGCATCGTGCCCACCTACGTCATCTTCGGAAAGGAGACCCTCACCGAGAAGGTGGGGCAGGTCAAGGTCCAGGTCGGTCCCACGGACTTTTTCCAGACCAACCCCGCCGTTGGGCGCCTGCTGGTCGACGAGATCATCGAGCAGGCCAAGCTCTCTGACGGGGTGCCTGTTGTGGACCTGTACTGCGGTGTGGGTGGCACCACGCTGAACGCCGCCAAGATCACCGGCTGGGCTCTGGGTATCGAGGGCAACACCACCGCCATCGCCCATGCCCGCGCAGCCGCTGGCAGCCAGGTCATCCCAGCCGAGTTCGTGGCCGGTTCCGTGGACGAGGTCTTGGAAGCGCAGCAGAAGCGCCTGGCCGAGCTTCGCCCCGTGGTCTTGGTCAACCCAGCCCGCCGTGGACTGGAAGAGGGTGTTGGCGCTGCCATTCGCCTCCTGCGTCCACGCCGCATCGTCTACACCAGCTGCAACCCCAAGGCCCTGGCCCGTGACGTGGCTGGCTTTGTGGAAGAGGGCTGGAGCGTCACCAGCGTCAAGCCCTTTGACATGTTCCCGAACACCCAGCATGTGGAGGTCGTCGCTGTGCTTCTTCCTCCAGAGGGTGACGATGTTCAGGGCAAGCGTGCACCGCGTCGTCGCACCGTCAAGAAGCGCTCCACCATCTGAAATCGGTGGACCGACGCCGTCGTATCCTCCGGGTGTGTTTGGCAGCCGGAGGTGTTGGCGATGTTTATGGGCAGGGACTGGAAGTATTGGGCGATGGTCGCGGGGTTTGGCGCGCTGGGTATGGCCTGGGTTGTGTTCCAGCCCGAGGTCTACGACGTGCACAGCGAGGTGCTCATGCAGCAGTTCCACCTCCCCGAGGACGTGGCCTTCGAGGTGCTGCACAGCGAGCACCAGGGGCGCTACTCCAGTGAGGAGATCGTCGCCATCGTGCAGTTTACGCCGGGCCAGTACGACGGATACATCCGCAGCCTCGATGACTCCAGCCTTTGGACTATGCAGCCCTTTGAGTGGGACGATTTGGAGGTGGAAGCCTCTGCGCCCAGCCGGGCGCTGGTTTGGTGGGATGGCAATGATGCCTTTCACAACGGCAGCAGCTTTCCACACTGGCTCGACTGGGGTCACGAGCACGGTGACGCGGTCTGGGACGTGACGCCCAAGCACAGCTTCTGCTTTGCGGTCGTCGGCGAAGGCAGCGCCCAGAGCATCTTGCAGTGTGGGGACCTTCAAGAGGAGCGCCCGGATGTGTTCGTGCGCGGCATGATTGATGCGGAGGGCAAACGGCTCTTTGCGATCATCAGTCAGTGAGGGCGATTTAGTGCATTCCTATGGCTGGAAGAACTGGGCGATGGTGGGGGTGTGCTTCTGCCTTGGGCTGCTCTACATTGCCTTCAAGCCCGAGTACCTCGACTCCCACCGCGAGATCCTCATGGAGCAGTTTCACCTCCCGGAGGACGTGGCGTTTGAGCTGCTGCACAGCGATCTGCCCAACAAGCACAGCCGCGAGCATATCGTCGCCATCGTGCAGTTTACACCTGGGCAATACAACAACTACCTGCGCTCCTTCGACGACGCAGCGCTCTGGTCTCTGCGGCCCTTTGAGTGGTACGACGTCAAGGTGCAGGCCTCTGCCCCCAGTCGGGCGCTGGTGTGGTGGGACAACAACGATGCCTTCCACGACGGCACCACCTACGCCAGGTGGCTGGAGTGGGGCCATGAGCACAGAGACCAGGCCCGAGACATTCAACCCAGCCGGAGCTTTTGTTTTGCGGTCGTTGGCGAGGGAAGCGCCCAGAGCATCCACCAGTGTGGGGACTTGGAGGAGCGACCGGATCTGCTTGTGCGTGGCATGATCGACGCGGAGGGTCAGAGGCTCTTTGCGTTGATCAGCAACTGAGGGGCTAGTTGCTGCAGCCCTCAATCGAAGGGAGCGCGTCTACCGGTGTGTTTCCGGTGATGGTGTTGCCCACCATGGAGATGGGGTACTGGCAGAAGAGCCCACCGGCGTAGAGGCTGTTGCTGCCCCAATTCCCAGTGAGGGTGTTGTTCTCCATCAGCCAGCCCGACTTGGTCGTCCAGACTGCGGTGCTGTTGTTTGCGGTGAAGCTGCTGCTGCTCACGACCACGGAGTGCTCGCTCTCTGAGGCGTTGCTCGCCCCTTGGTAGAGGGCGCCCCAGTTGGCCTGGTTCTGGTCGAAGGTGCACCTTTCAATGAGCACCCCATAGACGGAATCTGAGAGGTAGATGGCCGAGGCCGCGTGTCCCGTCTCGTACTGAAACAAGGAGTCTTGGATGCTCAGGTTGTGTTGGTTTATCATGGCAATGCTGCCGACAGTATCGCCCTGGTTGAACTGAAAGAGCAGCTCGGAGATGGTGATGTCGTCTGCTTGAATCAAGACGGCGCCCACGTTGCTGCTGTGGCCGTTCTGGAGGGTCAGCTCGCGCAGCTCGCTTCCTGCGGCACCGTCTTGCAGAGTCAGCAGTGTGCACTCGCCACTGCAGTCACTCCCATCAATGATGCTCGTCGCTTGGTCTTCCCCGCGCAGCACCAAGGGCCGCTCAATGCTCAAGGTCTCGTACCAAGTGCCCGGGCCCACCCAGACCGTGTCTCCGTCCTCGCAGATATCTGAGATGGCCCCTGCGATGCTCGTGTGGGTGGTGCCCACCAGCATCTCGTCCACATAGCCATCGCAGTTGTCGTCGGTGGCATTCCCACAGCTCTCCGTGGCGTTGGGATTCACCGCCGGGTCGGTGTCATCGCAGTCGTTCAGTTGCTCAAAGCCCTGCTCAAAGCAGTCGAGGGCCAGGCTGCCCGCGAAGCCGTCGCCGTCTAGATCTACCGGCCACTCCAGGCGGTTCACGGCGTCGCTGTCGATGTCCCCGTTGCAGTCGTTGTCCACGCCATCACAGACCTCGGTGTTGCCAGGGAATGCAATCGGGTTCTGATCGTCGCAGTCCAGGGCGTAGGGAGAGCCGTCCCCGTCGAGATCATTCAGGTCCTCCCCACTGCAGTCCTGATCGACGCCGTCGTAGGGGATGTCGGTGGCGCCTGGGAAGATCTGGGGGTCGGTGTCGTTGCAGTCTTGGGGGTGTGCATGGCCGTCTGCGTCTTGGTCGTCCAGGTCCGCGCCGTCGCAGTCTTGGTCGAGTCCGTCGTAGGGGATCTCGGTGGCGGGCATGCAGGGGGTGGCCGAGTCTTGGGACGCGGTGGGTGTGGGGGCACAGGTGAGGAGGAGCGGGAGCACAGAGGAAGTATGGCTGAGCGATAGAGGAGGGGCACCCCATTTCGGCTACCATGCGGGCATGTTGTCTCTCTGGTTGGCCCTTGGTGGCCTTGTTGGCGCCCAAGCGCAGTCTGAGCCCACCCGCGTCTTTGTCTCTGAGCTGCAGCCGGAGAACAATGAAGCGGGAGGATTCGCCTCTCTGATGACCGGGTACTTGGCCGGTGAGTTGGATGCGAGCGAGGAGCTCTCGGTGGTCACGGCCTGGGAGTCCCCCGACTTTGGGGAGACCACCGCGGTGGACTACTTGCTCTCTTGTCCACCGGGCGAGGCCCTTGGTTGTGCCTACGTTGTCGCAGACCGTGTCGATGCCCGCTACGCGGTGACCGGTTCTGTGGAGGCGGTGACAGGAGGCAACCAAGTCCACGTGAGCATCATCGATGTCGATGACTCTCGGGAGGCGGTGGCCTTTGACGTGATGCTGGGTGTGGGCGATGACCAACGCTTCGCGCAGCTGGTCGAGGACATGCTGCTGGCGGTGATTGCCGGCGAGCAGGGCGCCTTGACCGATGAGCGGGAGTTCACGCCGGATACCCGAGAGGCGGAGGAGGCGCAGCGAGAGGCGGTCGCCCGACAGCTGGCGGCTTTGGCGGGAGAGATGGGAGAGGTCAGCGATCTCTCTGCACGGGGAGAGCGCCGCATTGAGCGACCCGAGTACACGATGGACGACTTGGGGCAGGATGCCGCTGGCGATGCCACGCCGCCCTGGGAGCTGGTGGGCATGAGTCCCAATGAGTACCTGAAGTTCAAGAACTCCGGTATGAGCGTGAGCCAGTGGCGTTCAGCGACCGCTGGTCGGCGAGGGCAGCTGCTGATTCATGCCGGCGGCGGCGTGATGCGCGGCGGCTTGGACACCCAGTACGAGGGTTGGTACGCCATCGACCCGAGCACCCAGGCGAATCTGCAGGCCCAAGCTTGGCAGAGTCGGACGCTGTCCACCGGTCCCGTCGGCATGGCCTGGTTGGGCTACGGCTTGAATCCCTTCGTGGAAGTGGACCTGGGCTTTGGCGTGGCAGCCGGACGCTACGACATCCACATCCAGCAGGAGATTGTGGGTGAGGACGTCATCCCGCGTGATGGACAGGACTTCCCACAGCAGAACTTCTTGCTGGGCGCCCGGGTGATGGGTGCCCTGGTGCCCACTTGGAAGGCACGTCCCCAAGTGGGGGTGGGCTTTGTCTACGTGCTCGGAGAGGGCACCGGGCAGAACCTGCTTCCTGGTGCGGGGACTGGGCTGCCGAGCTTCTCGGGCAGCAACTACGGGATGGCGCAGATTCGCCTGGGCGTAGAGACCTCCCTCTCGCCGCGCTTGGACATCTGGGTGGCACTGCCGGTGTCCTTCTTGGTCGTGGGTGGGGAGCCGCAGCTCTACGACGATGGCCAGCCCGGCGCGATTCGCACCTACGAGGCGCCGCCTCAGGTGCCGAGCTTGACCACCGGTGTGGAGCTGGGCGTGATGGTTCGGGCGCTGGGCAAGGTGGAAGAGGTTGAGCGGGACTTTGACCTGCCGGATTGAGGTGGCCCCCCACCTCTGACGACGAGCCCCCATCCTGGCGGGTTCGCTGCGCGAACCTGCACGGACCACTCGAAGCCTCCCCTGCGGGCTCATTTCGAGCTCATCCGTGCAGCCCAGTGGGCCGCCTGCTCCGCTCCGGGAGACGAGCTCGCGACAGGGGGCCATCCCCGAGCCTCAGCTGCAAGCTCGAGGCGTTCAGGGGAAGTGGGACTCTTCGAGTTCGTTGCAAAGCAGCCCCCCACAAACACACCCACCCCGACCTCATTCGAGGACAGGGTGCAATGAGCGCATTCGGGAGCGCTCTTTCGGCGTGTAGAAGCGCTCGTCCGAAGACAAGGTCTCGGACGTGTCGGCGCCGGAGGCGCGACAATAAACTCAGTGCTTCCAGCTCTTCTTCTCACCCTTCTCGGGGAAGATGTGCGGAAACAGGGCCTGGAGCAGGGCGTCTGGAACCTTGGCGTCCTGTGGAATCAGGACTTCATCCAAGCTGCCGTTCAAATAGCGGGCTCGGAGCTCGGCCACGTAGGCGGCACGGTCCCCCTTCTCGTTGGGAGCAGCGGCGGGGGTATGGTCGAGAGAAGAGATTTGCTTGTCCATGCCATGTCCTGGGTGACACCGCCTGGAACCGTCCAGTGGGTGCGACTTAGTGAACGGTCCTGGCGACGCGAAACTTGAGGCGTTTAATTCCTTGGCTGCGAAGCTGGCAGGCACGACTCTCCGTAACGCCAAGTACTTCGCCGATTTCCTTCAAGGTCAGGCCGTGCAAATAATACAGGCCGACTGCGGTGCGCTCCTTCTGGGGGAGGTGGTGCACAGCTTGGATGACTTCTTGAATGAGCTCATCACGAACCCAGCTGTCCAAGAGGTCCTCATCATCGCCAGCGACCTTCTCGGAGAGGGGGGTGCCGGACTCGTTGTCCAGGGGAGCGTCCAGGCTGACCAGCTTGCGAATCTGCGCATCGGCGGCCAGATCCTCGTATGCGGCGACGCTGATCTCGAGGGACTTGGCCATCTCCTCGCGGGTGGGCTGACGGTCCAGCTCACGGAAGAGACGGTCGCGCTCGGACTCGATGCGGTTGACCTTGCGGCGAACGCTGCGTGGGACCCAGTCGTTCTCGCGCAGGGCGTCGACGATGGAGCCGCGGATGCGAATCTCGGCGTAGGCCTTGAAAGGCACGTTGCGGGAGGTGTCGAAGCGGTCAACAGCATCAATGAGGCCCAAGGTGCCGACGTTGACCAACTCGTCCAGGTCCACGCTGGCGGGGAAGCGGCGAATCATGCGGCTGGCGATGGTCCGGACCAATGGGTAGTGGTCCAGAATCAGCTGCTCACGCTCCTTGCTGTGGGGCGGGGTCGCGTTGCCCTTGGCGGTGGGGGCTGCGGTGCTTGCCAGTGCGAGTGCTGTTGCCATTTGGAATCTCCAGGGAGCCGTGTGTTGTCTCGCTGAAGCTCAATGCATCCGGTGTGCCAACTTTAGACTTTTATTTAAGTGATTGAAATCACTCAATCTGTCTGGGCGGGGGGTCAAATGTGATCCACTTGGGACCGGTTTACTTTTGAACCCCTGGATACTTTTGTACCCCCTCTGATGCCTTCCCCAACACCCCCCTTGTCGGCCTGCTCAAGGGATCGGATTGGCGGGTGCCTTCCTAAAGGCCCAGAGGGAGAAGAGTTGGGTTAAGGGCCGCGGGCGCCAACGAGAGGGAGGTCGCATCTCCGAGCAGCAGCCGACAACCACACCGGTAGAGCCGCGCACCATCTTTGGTCGCTTGGCCCGTTGGGTGCTGCGGCATCGCAAGGCGGTGGCCATCGGCTACCTGGTGCTCACCCTGGTCTCGCTGGGCTTTGCCTCCACGCTCACCGTGGACTCCGATGTGCTCAACCTCATGCCGGAGACGGACGCGGCGAGCCAGAACCTCAAGGCGCTCAACGATGCCGAGAGCGGGCTCAACCTCGTCTCGGTGGCGGTTGCCGGTGACCCAGTAGACACCCGCGCCTTCCTCTTGAAGCTACAGGCCGAGCTCGAGCAGCACCCGGAGTTTGTGAACTACGCGGTCTACGACGTGGACGACGAGCTGGCCCTTCGCTTGGGCCTGGCCCACGTGGAGACCCAGACTTTGGTGGAGATGCGCAACCGCCTCAGCTCTGCGGTGGCCAGCGGCCGGACCATGGCCAACCCCATCGTGGCCTCGCGCTTGCTCAGCTTGGGTCCGATGACCGAGAAGCTGAACTTGGCGGACGAGCGCAGGAGCTTGCTGAGCCAAGCCTCCCAACAAGAAGACGAGCAAGGGCTCCCCAACCTGGAGCGCATCGTCATTCAGCCCTCGGGGCCCGCGCCTGATCTGCCCTTCTGTCGGGCCTTCATGACCTACTTGGACCAGACCATCGCCGACTTGGACCCAGAGTCCAGCGGCGTTGAAGTGGTCTGGATCGGCGGGGCCTACAAGTACAACGTCGACGACGTCAACGGCATCATGGGCGACATGCGGTGGACAGCGGGCGTCTCGGTGGTCTTGGTCTTGCTGCTTCTGCTCGGCGCACTCCGAGATGCCCGGGTGCTGCCCATCCTGTTCACGCCTCTGCTGGTCGGCACAGCCTTTACCTTCGGCTTTGCAGCCATCGTGATTGGCTCTTTGAACAGCTACACCGCCATCTTTGGCGCGGTCTTGGTGGGGCTGGGCATCGACTTTGCCATCCACCTCTACTCTCGCTACCGCGAGGAGAGGGGCAACTCGGCGTCCTTGGAAGACGCCATCGTGAAGGCTTGGGACCAGACTGGCCCCCCTTGCGCTGCAGCCGGCATCACCTCCGTGGGCGGCTTCATGGGACTGCTCTTGGCCCAGTTCAAGGGCTTCTCCCAGCTCGGTGTGTTGCTCGCCTTTGGTGTCAGTGCCTGCTTGGTGAGCGTGCTCATGCTCATGCCGGTGCTCATTGCCTGGCGTGAGAAGCAGCCGCGGGCGTGGCGGCCACGCACTCTGCCCATCAGCCGGCTCAAGGCCCGTCCCCCCACCTACCGCTTTGCGCCCGTGGTGCTCTTGGGACTCCTGGCCATCTCCGTCGTGTTCGGGGTCATTGCCCGCAACCTGACCATGGAGAAGGACCTGAGCGTGCTCAAGCGCGAAGGCATGGCCTACGAGGAGCTCTCGGATCGAGACCGTGCATTGGTTCAGCTGACCTATGCGGCCATCATCGCCGACTACCCCGACAGCGAGGCCTTGCGTGCTGGGGCCTTGGAGCTGCGGGCGCTGCGGGATTCCGGAGAGGCAGACCAGATCGGACGCATCATCTCCGTCCACGACATCCTGCCAGCCGAGCAGGAGCGACGCTTCGAGCTGCTCCGGGAGATCCAGGCCCTGTCCCTGGACGAGAACTACATCTACCTGCCGGCGCCCCTCAAGCAGAACTTGGCGGTTCTGGACGGCGCGGATCTGACCCCAGTCACAATCGACCAGCTGCCCAAGGGTGTCCGGCACATGGTCGGTGCAGACGAGAACCACCACCGCTTGCTCGTCTTCCCGGCCGGCAACGTCTGGAACTTGGACAAGGTCGCTGAGCTCAAGCGTCAGGCGGAGACCTTCTTTGAGTCGCGCGGCATTCCCGCAGCCGGTGAGTACCTGGTGGTGGGCTCGCTCTCTCGCATTCTGCAGCGCGATGCACCTGTCGTCGGTGCTGGGGCGGTGATCTTGGTCTGGCTGGGTACCTTGGGCCAAGCCTTGCCCTCCTTGCTCAAGAAGGGCACACGGGTCACGGCCATCCGCCGCTCTCTGGGGGCCATGGCCGTGCTCGCGCTGGGCATGACCTGGGGCGCGGGAGCTCTTGTGCTGGCACGGGTCAACCTGACGGTGCTCAACCTGGTGGGCATTCCAATCCTGCTCGGCATCGGCGTGGACGTGGTCATTCACTTGCTCCATCGCTTGGCGGAGGAAGGCCCTGGGCGTGTGCTCAAGGCCCTGAGCACCACAGGGTGGGCCAGCGGTCTGAGCGCCGCGACCACCATCCTGTCCTTCCTGAGCCTGACCTTCGCCGCCAACCGCGGCGTGGAGTCCCTTGGGATGCTCGTCGTTGTGGGCCTGAGTGCCGTGACCTTGGCGGGCTTCTTCATCGTGCCGGTCGGCTGGATGACCACTTGGAAGTTGGGTGGCGCCATGGGCCAGGAACCCGAAGGGGAGCCGAACGATGCCCCTGAGTGAGCTGGAGATGGAAGGGCTGCGCTTGCTGCGAGAGCGGCCTGGAGCCCTCAAGCCAGCCACGATGGATGCTCTGTTGGCCGAGGACCCCGCCAACGGTGAGCTGATGTGGCTGCGGGCCTATCCGCCCTTCTGGAAGGAGGACTGGGAGTCGGCGCACACCTGGCTCGCCCGTTCTTGGGACGCCGGCTTTCGGGGTGCAGATCTCTACCTGGACCGCAGCGAGGTCGCCCTGTGCCTGCCCTTGGACGCCGAGAGCTGTGTGGCCATGGCCCAAGAGGCTGTACGCGCGGTGGCCGAAGATGCGCGCCGCTTGGCGCTTGCTCGGGAGCAGCTCGGACGTGCGTTGTCTGCCGCAGGCCGGAAAGAGGAGGCACTGGAGTACTTCGCCGAGCAGGTCGCCCACGCCAGCGACAAGAGCATGGCCCTTGTGGAGCTGGGCAACCTGCATCTGCAGCTCGGACAGCCCCGCAAGGCTCTGGCTGCGCACAAGCAGGCGCTGGCCGCGGCGATGGAGTCCGCCAGCCCAAGCCTTCACGCCGCACAGCTGGCGCTCGGCGTCACGCTGCTGAACCTGAACCAGTGCCAGGCGGCCATCCCACACCTGGAGCTGGCAGCCCTCGGCGCCGACCCCAAGGTGTGCGCGCGCGCCGTGTCCTCGCTTGGCACAGCTTGGGTCAGGCTTCGGCGGCCGGAAAAGGCGCAGGCCGCGCTCACAGCGGGCATCGGCCGCCTGCCTCAGGAAGCCCCTGAGCGCGCAGAGCTTCTGGCTCAGCGACGCTCGCTTCCCTCTCCTCGACCCAGCGTGAAGAGCCGCCGCAAGAAGCGCGCGGGATCCGGCAAGGGGAAGCGTCGCTGACGGGTTAGGCTGCAGGCCTGACTGGAGTGTTCAATGGCGTTGGTGTCCTACCTCGGCAAGGCCCGCAAGCTCGTACGCACGCACTACCCCGAGGCGATGACCGCCGTTCAGCCCAAGGCCAACTGGGCCGGGCCCGGCACCCTTCCTGGTGGTTTGGCGGATATGTACGCCAACTTCGGCCCGGTCGATCTGCGCCTGAGCTACTGGCCAGCCGACTTGACCCTGCCCAGCCTACGCAAGCTCTGGGGCCTGCAGGCCGGCTACATCTATGACCCCTCCACCGGGGAGCAGTTCAAGAACTGGGACGAGAACCACACGGTCATTGGCCGCGCTGGCGATGACTGCGTCTATGTCTTCGACTCCCGAGACGAGAAGGTCTACCAGGTGCGCTACAAGCGCATGCGCTGGAAGGCGACCTTGGTCTTTGAGTCCATCGGCGAGTACTGCATGGTGGTCGTGGCCCTCTCGGTGGTCTGCAAGGACCTGGGGGATGAGCTGACCGATGCCAAGGGAAAGATGACGGAAGAGGCTGGAGACAAGGCTCTGATGGAGCTCTTCGAGCTCATGGGCAGAGACATTGACCGGGCCGAGGCCATGTTGGTGCGCTTGGGTTGGATTCAGCCCGACGAGGACTGAGCCGGAGCGCGCGCTTAGAGCTGGCTACCGAACCACGCGCTCAAGTCTTTGAGCTGCGTGGGGGAGTCTGGATGTACCGCGACCAGGGCAAAGCCCTGTACGGCGATCTCAGGCTCACCGTTGCGTCGGTACAGGTCTGCCAGCAGGTAGGTGGCGCGGGTGAGCTCCACGGGGTCGCTGGGCTCGCTGGCCAGATAGGCCTGAATCTCCGCCATGGCCAGGCGCTGCAGCTTGGGCTCCACTTCGCCCACGATCCAGCGGAAGCGCTTGAGGGCCTCCTTCTCCTCCGCGTCCAGGCTGCCGACCTTCTCAAAGGCCTTGAGGTATTGGTCGCGCTCGGCTCCAAAGCCGCCGCGGTGGGCCACCCGGGCCAAGTTGTGCAGCAGAATCTTGCGCTGGCGGGGGTTCAAGTCGGTGCGCTTGAGCTCTGCGGCACCTTGGTCCAAGAGTTCACGGGCTTGGATGGGCCCTTCCAGGCCGATGTACACGCCGACGGCCTCGTCTCGCGCGGTCCAGCTGGCCTCGAGGTAGAGCTGGTAGAGCATGCGGTGATCCGCTTCCAGGATCTTGTACATCTCCGCGGCGATCAGGTAGCGGTCCCAGGTCTCCAGAGAGTCAGGGTCCCCGGTGACCTTCTGGATCTCGCTGAGCTTGACCCCGATCTGGGAGAGCTGCTCATCCGTGGGCGAGATCTTGAGCATGTCCTGGCCGTAGACCGTGAACAGGTCCTCTGGGCAGGTGGCGATGGCGTATTCCCTGAACTGCCCCTCGGTGGAGTAGCTGACCAGGTCGCTGTCCCAGCCGCCGTGGGTGTTGGCGCTCACCTTGGAGTAGATCCGTGCGGTGCCGTTCCCAGTGGGACAGGGCTCCACGTGAATGTCGAGCTGGGTGGCCAAGGCCAATGAGGAAAGCATCAGGAACATGGGCGTCTCCAACCCCCAAGGGGGGGCGCTGCTTCCTCAGGTGCCCGAGTCCAGGCGTTCCGTCAACTCCCGAGTTCGCTTGAGCACCCGATCCAGAGGGCTGGCAGCTTGGGAGAGCTGCACCCGCACGCCGGGGTCAACCTGGGGACTCAGGCTCGCCAATTCCAGGCGGCCAAGGGCCTCTGTCAGGGGATCTGAGAGCTCGGCCAAGCCTGCCCGTGCGGCGTCGAGCAAGCTTCCCCTGGCCTCGCTCTGGACCAGTTGGTCGGTGGTGTTCTCCAGGGCACGTGCCAGCTGCAGGCGCTCCCTGTCGTCGCGGAAGATCCCCACTGTCGCCACTGGACGGCCCATGGCGTCGTGCAGCAAGGCTGCGGAGAGCTGAACCAAGATGGACTCTCCTCCGGCGCTCCGCAGACGCACGATGTGGCCGTTGATGCGGTGTCCTTCGGCGGCCTTCATGCGGGCCATCACGTCGCTGGCATCTCCAGCAGCGGCGTAGAACTGACCGACGTGCATGCGTCCCAGGACCTGATCGGCGGGGTAGCCGAGCACCTCTTCAGCGGCCCGGGAGAAGAGCAGAATCTGCCCTTGCAGATCGACGGCGACCACGGGGTCGGGAGAGGCTTCCACCAAGCGTGGCAGAAGATCGGAGGCCCCGGCTGCATCGCTCAAGGAGGGGCTGGGGGCCGCCAGCCAACCGCGTAGGCGGGCGGCGAGAACGGAAGGAGACAGTGGCGTGCGCACCACGTCGTCTGCGCCCGCGGCCAGGGCGAGTTCTGCCTGCTCCGTGTTGGAGCACACCACCAGCAGAGGGGTGGCCTGGACGCGCTTACGCTGTAGCCGCACCCACTCGGGGCCGCTGATGGGGCCGTCTTCGAAGCCGATCAAGAGCAGCTCGGCGTCCACAGGACCGCTGGGACGCCACGTGACGCTGTGGCCAGCGCGTTGGAGGCGCTCTGCGAGCTGAGGACTGGAGACCGACAAGCGGGCCATGGGCGCTACTCCGGTGTGGACGCGCGATATGCGGCCTGTGCAGCAGCGTACACCGAGCGCAGGGGCTGGTCGTGGGTCAGTGCAGCTCGGGCGCAGTCGGCGTGCTCTGGACTGGCCTGTAGGCGCTCCTCTCCGAGCCACCCGACCTTGACGCGAATGGGTCCAAAGGGTGTCTGTACCTCGAGGTGTTCTCGGCGAAGGATGTCCCGCTCCAGGGCCTGCACCCTCAGTCCGAAGCTGGTGCTGTGGCGCAGCATGGCCCGGCTCAGAGCCGCCCGGTCTTGGGGCCTGCAGAGCGCGCTGAGCAGCTGGCCAGGTCGCCCTTTCTTCATACTGACGGGCTGGGTCCAGGCGTCCAATGCGCCCGCGGCGAACAGGGCATCCAGCAGCGCGGGGATCTCCTCACCGCGCATGTCATCTACCTGGGTCTGCAGTTGCAGCACTGCGGTGGGGGTCTGATCTTGCGTCCCCTGGCTCGCCTCACCCAGGACCACACGCACATGGTTGCTCCAGTCGCTGGGATTCCATGTTCCGGCTCCGAAACCCGAGGACAGCGGGCGCATGGCCGGCATCGGTCCAGGCTTGGCCAGGGTGGCCACCAGGGCGGCCCCTGTGGGGGTCACAAGCTCACCCTTGCGTCCGTCTTGGAAGCAGGGCCATCCCTGGAGCAAGGTGACGGTAGCCGGGGCCGGCGCGGTGATCTGGCCGTGGGCGGTCTTCACAGGGCCGCCACCCATGGGCAGCTCGGTGCAGCGGATCTCTGTGATGCCCAGCTGCTCGAGGAGCACGCAGGCGGAGACAATGTCGGCGATGGAATCGGCCGCACCGACCTCGTGGAAAGTGACCTGGTCGACCGGCATGCCGTGGACCTGGGCCTCGGCGATGGCCAAGGCTTGGAAGACGGAGAGCGCCTTGCCCTGAACGCCTTTGGAGAGTCCGGCCTGGGTGATCTGGGCTCGGATGGACTGCCACGAGGCAGGGTCGCTCTGATCGTGGCTGTGGTCGTGGCTGTGGTCGTGGCTGTGGCTGTGGCTGTGGCTGTGGCTGTGGCTGTGGCCGTGACTGTGGTCGTGCCCGTCATCGGCGCCGGGGGCTTGCCAGGGGGCCTGGGCGTCGGCAGCCTGCTCTCCGCTGAGCACCTTGAAGTGCAAGCAGGAGAAGGCGCCTCGCGTGACCACCTGGGTGCGCAGGGTGAGCGCCGGCAAGGCCAGCTTGTCGATCTCGTGCTGCAGGGCGACCAGGTCGCCTCCGGCGTGAAGCAGGGCGGCACAGAGCATGTCTCCGGCGAGTCCTGCGCGGGCGTCGATCCAGAGGGTACGCATCAGCTCAGCCGGTTGATCAAGGTGGCTTGGTAGGCGGCGCCAAATCCGTTGTCGATGTTCACGACGCTCACGCCGGCTGCGCAGCTGTTGAGCATGCCCAGCAGGGCCGCCAATCCGCCGAAGCTGGCGCCGTAGCCCACGCTGGTGGGGACCGCGATGACGGGACGGTCGGTCAATCCCGCTACGACGCTGGGCAGGGCCCCTTCCATGCCGGCGACCACGATGACGACCCGCGCTTGGGCCAGATCCTCCTGGTGGCGCAAGATGCGGTGCAGGCCGGCCACCCCAACGTCGGTGACCTTTTTGACGCGGTTGCCCAAGGCACGGGCGACCACACTGGCCTCGCTGGCGACAGGCAAGTCAGAGGTGCCTGCGCAGATGATCAGGACGGTACCTTGGCCACGGTCTGTCCAAGGGCCAACCTGTCGCTCCAAGACACGAGCGGTGGCGTGGTAGGTGGCATCGGGCCAGCTCTCGCGCACCGTTTCGGCGGCTTGTGCGCCAATTCGGGTGACCAGGCTGGATTGACCGGCTTTGTCCAGCACCCCAATGATGGAGATGATCTGCTCGGCGGTCTTGCCTTGGCCGAAGACGACTTCGGGGATCCCGCGACGGATTGCCCGGCGGGTATCGGGGGTTGCAACAGTGTCACCGTCGATGGCCACGCCCTCACCTGAGAGCGCTGCGGCGGCTTGTTCTATCGGAGTTTGGCCGCTCTGAACTTGCTCGAGCAGGGCCTTGAGTCGTTGCTGGTCCATGGTCTCCTTCCAGGGCGTGGCGCCCGTCCTGTTCGGCAGGTATCTTCCATGACAATGATTCGCTTGCGCACACTGGCCCCACATTTGTCCCTGGGCCTACTCTGTCTGGGGTTGCTCTCGCGTCCTGCCATCGCAGAGGCGCCGGATCTCTACACCTCGGGCTTGGCGCGAATTGAGGGTTTGTACCTGCACCGTGCCGATGTGCAGCCCTTTGATTTGCTCGTGGCCGCTGGCGAAGAGCTCGAAGACGAGATCGAGTGGCTCTTGGCGGAGCAGGAAGGCGATTTCTTGGTGCTGCGTGCCGGAGATGGCCGTGAGCTTGGGCGCGTGAGCGCATGGGACTGGGAGAGCTTGGCCGATGGGCTGCGAGAGGTCGAGTCTTTGGTCCGCCAGGCCGAGCTGCCACTGGATGAGGTGGAGCTGGACGTTCTGCTCCTGGCTGGGGCTGCCCAGGCCTTGGATCAGCACTCGCGGGTTCTCTACGGCGAGCGCCTTCAGGCCTTCGACAAGCGCCTAAAGGGCACCTACTTTGGCATCGGCGCGCGGGTTCGTACCGAGAATGGGCGTGTGGTGCTTAGCCAAGTCTTCGTGGACAATCCGGCGTACAAGGCGGGCCTGCGCACGGCCGATGAGCTGATCAGCGTGGACGGTCAGTCGCTGGTGGGGATGGGGGTCAAGGACATCACCGAGCTGCTCATTGGGGAGCAGGGCACCCAGGTGATGGTGCAGGTGCGGCGCGCTGTGCGCGATGAGCCCGATGGTGAAGTGCTGGACTTTGTGATCACGCGGGACGAGGTTCGGGAGCCCAACGTCTCCTGGAAGGTGCTGGTGGGTGGCTTTGGCTACATCCGCATCGACCACTTCTCCGAGCTGACCGAGGTCTACCTGCTGCAGGGGCTGGACGAGCTGGAGGCTCAAGGTGCCTTGGAGCGCGGCTTGGTTCTGGATCTGCGGGACAACACCGGCGGCTCCATGCTCCAGTCGGCCAAGTCCGCCGACGCCTTCGTGCCGGCTGGTGACCTGGTTCGCACGGTTGGCCCGGACGGGGGCAAGGTGCGCGGCTTGGTGGAGCACCTCTGGGCGGACGAGGACGGCAACGAGCCTCAGATTCCGGTCGTGATCCTGCAGAACCACCGCACCGCCTCGGGCTCCGAGATCCTGGCCGGCTCCCTTCGCGAGCTGGACCGCGCTGTGCTCTTGGGCACCCGCAGCTACGGCAAGGGCACAGTGCAGAAGGTCTACACCCTGCGGCCCGATGTGCGCCTCAAGCTGACGGTCGCGCAGTACCTGCTCTCCGGCGGCCTGAGCATTCACGATGAGCACGGCGTGGCCGCAGACCTGCCCATCGGCGTGGTGCGCTTTGAGCCCAACGGGGTGCGCTACCTGGACGACTTCAAGGAGCCCGACGGCCCTGAGCCCCTGCTCTTCGTCGAAGAGCAGCCTGGATGGCGCGAGAGCGGGGAGATCCCGGAGCGCAGCGATCTATGGGAAGAGCTGGCCGTTCGAGTCCTCGCTCAGTCGGCTGGGGAGATGGCGCGCTCGCCTGTGCTGGACGCCGCCGGTCAGGTGCGTGAGCTGGTCCGTGTCGAAGAAGAAGAGCGCCTGGTCGCGACGTTTGCAGCGCGCCAGATCGACTGGCGTGCCGCACCCGAGCTGGGCCTCGCGCCGGAGCTCTCCGTTCAAGTCTTCACGCGAGAGCCTGCACGGGCGGGCGAGGCGGCTGAGTTGGTGGCCCGGGTCACGAACACCGGCGATGAGCCGCTGTACCGCGTGATGGTGCGCCTGGAGTCCAGCGACAGGACCTGGACCCGCTACGTGCTGCCTGTGGGCTACCTTGCGCCCGGGCAGACCTCCGAGGGCTTGGCTCAGGTTCAGATCCCCTTCGCAGCCGTTGGCCGAGAGAGCTCGGTGAGTGTCGTGGTGCAGAGCGACGGACGCCCGGAAGTGGACCAGGGCACCAGCATTCTGGGCTACGAGGGCCTCCCTCAGCCCCAGGTGAGCGTGCGTGTGCACCGGGTCACCGACGCACAAGGGGAGCGCGCCGAGCTGCGCGTGAGCAACCACGCCGAGCACCCTCTGCAGGGGATTCGAGCACGCTTCGAGGTGGCGCCCAGCTCTGGGGTTCAGCTCACCCAGTACGACAGCCTGGTGCCCAGCATGGCCGCCGACGGCGAGGTCACGCTGCAGTTGGGCATCGACACCAGCCGTGTGGATCCCGCCCTGCAGAGCATCCCCATCCAACTCATCATCGAGACCCAGCGCTTTGGGGAGATCGCCTCGATGGCCATGGAGTTGCCCCTGGATGGTCGGCCGGTTCACCTGCGCGCGCCCCAAGTCGGCATCCAGGCGCCCTTGAACGCCGAAGTGGGGCCCTACAGCATGCCGATTCAAGCGCAGGACGAGCGCGGAATCGACCACGTCGTGGTGTGGCACCAAGGGCGAAAGCTCTCTTGGCAGGCCGGGGTAGGCCGTCGCTGGGAGCAGAGCTTGCTTTTGGATCTGGAGCCCGGCCGAAACACCTTGGTGGTCTTGGCGGAAGACGACCAAGGCCTGCGTACCTGGAGCAAGGTGTACGTGCGTGGTGTGCCCGTACCGGTGACCGCTGAGCCGGAGCTTTCGCCCTAAAGACCTTTAGGGCGCGACCACCACGGCCTGCGCCGCATTCGCGGCATTGATTGCCACGATCAGAGCCGTGCTTCCATCGCTCTGGGCCATCACCGTCAGCTCCTTCGCGGGCCAGGGAAGGGTCACCTCGGCCGTCGTGAAGCCGGTGCTCAGGGTGCCCCAAGCAAAGCCGCCGTCGCCAGCGGTATCGGTCCAGACCACGTAGAGGGTGCCGGTGATCGGGTTCACGTCCCAGGCGGCTTGCACTGGGGTCACGCTGGGCACAATGCTCGCCACATCCACCCCGTCGGTGAGCACGATCTCAGCTGCGGTCTGGTCCACGGAGACCTCTACCAAGCTGCTCTCCAGGCTGTCCCAGTCCAGATCCAGCAGGCTGACGCCAGGCTCCCGGGACAGCTCAACCCAGACGATTTCGGTCAGGCTGGTGTCCCAGCCCATGACCACGTACTCGCCGGTCGCAGCGTCGGTGAGTCCGAGCAGGCCGGTTCCACTGCCGTCCAAGTAGAGCTCGCAGTTCTCGGCTGGTTGGCTGGTGTCATAGTCACTCATTGTGACCGTCGGCGAGGTCAGGCTACCGACCTTGATGTATTGGATGCCGTCGTTTGCACAGCCCACGGCATGCACGCTGCTGTCTGTGTCCTGCGCGATGGCGGTGTCATTGAAGGAGCTGGCGATGCCCGCAGCGGGCGCGCTCCACTGGTTTGGTGTGGCCGTGGTGTCCCGCTTCAAGAGCAAGGAGCGGCTTGCGGTCGTGAGCAAGCCAGCGGCGCCCACGATGGTGCCGTCCGAGACGATGAAGTCCAGGCCCTCGTCCAAAGCGGAGGTGGAGAGCCAGCCGCGGGTGGTCAAGGCTCCGTTCTGTGGGGTGTCGTCGTACTCGAGCACCACGGCGGCGTTGCTCAGAGAGAGGCTGCCGGAGTCCGAGGCCGAGGTCGCCAGGAAGCTCACATAGCCAGCGCTCCCGTCGGAGACCGAGGAGAGGTTGCGCGCGTTGGCCAAGCTGATGTCCAGAGCTGTTCCGGTAAAGCCGGTGGCGCTGCCGTTGCAGTCCAGGTCACGGATGTCTGAGGGATCCTCGACCGCGCCAGGGTAGGCCTGTGGGTCAACGTCGTCGCAGTCCACAGGCTCGGTCAGAGCGTCGGCCTGGTATGCGCCGTCCGCGTCCTGGTCGTAGTCTCCTAGCTCGTCGATCTCATCGCAGTTCGAGTTGATGCCGTCGTACCAAGTGTCGACGGCGTCTGGGTAGATGCTCGCGTCGGCGTCATCGCAGTCATCGGGACTGGGCGAGCCGTCCAGGTCTGCATCGAAGTCGTCTCCGCCATTGCAGTCTGCGTCTACGCCGTCGTACCAGACCTCGGTCGCGCTGGAGTTGATGCCGCCATCGGTGTCGTCGCAGTCTGCGCCCTCGGGGACACGGTTCTCACCGTCTTGGTCCGCGTCAAAGTCGCTGTCCTGTGCGCAGTCTTGGTCGATGTTGTCGTACCAAATCTCGGCCGCGGAGGGATTGATCTCGGGGTTCGAGTCGTTGCAGTCCTCGCCGCCGTTGCCGTCAAAGCCGTCGCCGTCCGCGTCAAAGTCCTGCTCATCTGCGCAGTCCTGATTCACGCCGTCGTACCAGACCTCGTCGGCGCCTGGGTAGCTGCTGGCGCTCTGGTCATCGCAGTCCCCATCGGCGATGGAGAAGCCGTCTCCATCGTCGTCGAGCTGGTCCAGGCGGGCATCTACGTCAGCTTCTGAGATCCAGGTACAGGCCAAGGTGAGCAGCAGCAAGGGATCCTCCGGTCTTGTAGGGTAGCACCGCGCGCGTCAGGGTGCCCGCAGGTGCACGAGGTACTCGATGTTGCCGCTCTTTGCGCCTTGAATCGGACTCTCGATTCGGCCCAGGAAGGTGAAACCCAATTCCCGGGCGCACAGCAGCACGTCTGCCACCGCCTTCTCCCGAAGCTCGTCCGACTTGACCACCCCGCCCTTCCTCAGGCCGGCGGGTCCGACCTCGAACTGGGGTTTGATCAGCAGCACACAGTCCGCTCTTGGGGCGGTAATCCGCGCGATGGCCGGTAGGATTTTGCCCAGGCCGATGAAGCTCAGATCGCCCACGACCAGCTCGATGGGGTCCGGCAGATCCTCCAAGGTGCGCGCGTTGGTGCGCTCCATCACAACCACCCGAGGGTCCTCTCGGATGGACCAAGCAAGCTGTCCGTAGCCCACATCAATGGCGTAGACGCGGGCCGCATCCCCTTGGAGCAGGCAGTCGGTGAATCCCCCGGTCGAGGCCCCCAAGTCTGCGCAGATGCGTCCGGCCACCTGGACCTCGGCGAAGGCTGCCAGCGCCCCTTGGAGCTTCAGACCACCGCGGCTGACGAAGGGCATCAGTGCACCCTTGATGCGCAGCTCCACGTCCTCTCGAATCTGGGCGCCGCACTTTGTGACGGGCACGTTGTCGACCAGCACCCGACCGGCCACGATCAGGCCCTGAGCTTGCTGGCGTGAAGGCACCAATCCGCGGGCCAGTACGAGCTGGTCCAAACGGCGCTTGGGCGCCTTGGCCATCAGACTTTGCGCTCGACGGTGAACAGCGCCAAGGCTTCCAAGGCGTCTGCCTGAGGCACGGCCTCCAAGGCCCCGCGGGCCTGGGCTGCCAGCTCACGGGCCTTGGCGTTGGTTCCCTCCACGCCCATCAGCTTCACGAAGCTGGGAGGGCCGTCGCTGCCTGCATCCTCTTCGGCGTCCAGGACGTCGTCTGCGAGCTGGAAAGCCAGCCCAACGGCCTCTGCGAAGTGCGTGAGGGCCTGCAGCTGCATGGGCTTGGCGCCGCCCGCCATCGCGCCCATCCGGACCGCGCATCGAATCAGACCGCCGGTCTTGCCGCGGTGCAGACGGGTGAGGGTCTCCACATCGGTCACTGGACCGCCCGCGCCCAGGTCGCTGGCCTGGCCGCCCACCATCCCCAAGTAGCCAGCAGAGGTCGAGAGCTCGCGAACCTGAGCGATGGCCAGCTCCGGTGGCAACGCGGGGTCGGTGAGGAGCCGGAAGGCTTCAGTCAAGAGTGCATCGCCCACCAAAAGGGCCATGTCGTCGCCGAAGAGCACATGGGTGGTCGGCTTGCCGCGGCGCTCGGCGTCGTCGTCCATGCAGGGCATGTCGTCGTGAACCAGGGAGTAGGTGTGAACCAACTCAATGGCCAGCGCAGCAGGTACGGCGTGCTCGGGGTTGCCACCGTCGACCGCCTCGAAGGCTGCCAAGGTCAGCAGAGGCCGCATGCGCTTGCCGCCGGTCTGCAGGGAGTGCAGGCACATGGCGCGGAAAGGCTCAGGCCACGCGTCGGCAAAGAGCGCGTCCATCTTCTGCTGCAGCATCTCGCGGCGGGGCGCTGCCCAAGATTCTAGATCAAACACAGGCAGGTCCTTGATTTTTGGCAGGCCCAGTGGGCAGCCCCAGGCCCTTAAGGGGCTGGGGTCTCACTCGGTGCTGCTGGGGCTTCGGCGCGCTTAGGCCCCTCGTCCTTCATGCGTGCGAGACCAACGCGCACGCTCTTCTCACCGCTGTTGCCCTTGCCGGCGTCCTTGACCAAGTCCATCACTGCGACCACGCTGCCGTAGTCCAGCTCAGGATGGGCATCGACGAAGACCACGCGCTTCTCGGCCTCGCGGGCATCCAGACGCATCCGGATCTGCGAGAAGAGCTCTTTGCGGTCCATGGGCGCCATGTTGAGCGCGGTGGTTCCGTCCTCGTAGACCGCCACGACGAGCTGGTTGGGCTTGTCGGCGTCCTTGGGCTTGGGACGGTCCTTGGGAGGACCTGGAACCTGGCTGGTCATCTCGGTGATCATCTGGGGGGAGAGCACCATGAAGATGATCAGCAGCACCAGCATCACGTCGATGAGGGGGGTGACGTTGATGTCTCCCTGAACCTTCTTGCCGCCGCCGAGCTTGGCACCCATCACTCACCTCCAGAGGGCTTGTCGACAGCCAGCTGCACGGTGGTCATGCCGCTCTCGCCCAAGGTGTCCATCACCTGGCGGACCTGTCCGTAGAGCAGGTCCTTGTCGCCACGGATCAACACGCTGCGTGAGGGGTTCTTGCGGTATTCCTCGTTTACTTCGTCCACCAAGGCGTCCAGCTCGATGGGACTCTTGCCCATGTAAAGGGCGCCGTCTGCGTCCACGCTGACCACGATGTGCTGGCCCTTGTCCTGGCCTGGAGTAGGCGAGGCTGCGGTGGGCAGCGTCACGTTGACGTTGTTGGACAGCATGGGCGTGACCACCATGAAGATGATCAGCAGGACCAGCATTACGTCAATGAGTGGGGTGACGTTGATGTCGTTTACAGCGCCGCCACCACCGCCGAGCTTGGCTCCCATGGACTACTTGCCCTTGGTAGCGAGCACCTGCTCGGTGGGGTCGTCGGAGGGGCCAGCCAACAGGCGCTTCTCGCACCAGTCGGTGAACTCTTGAACCGAGATGGAGATGTCGTTGTCGATGATCTCCAAGCGCGCGGTGAAGAAGTTGAAGAGCCAGACGCCGACGATGGCAACAAAGATACCGACTGCCGTGGCCACCAGTGCCTCGGAGATACCGCCGGAGACGGCAGCCAGACCGGTCTCTTCGCCACTGGCCATCGCGCCGAAGGCGTTGATGATGCCGAAGATGGTGCCGACCAGACCCACGAAGGGTGCAGTGGAACCGACGGTGGCCAGGATGTTCATTCCCCGACGCAGGTCCATGTCTTCCTGGGTGCTCTGACGCTCAATGGCGCGCAGGGCAGCGTTCACACCGTGGCGGTCGAAGCGGGTGTTGATCTCCGCCAGACCGGCCTTCATGATGTTGCCTAGGTACGAAGACTTGTACTGCTCATCGCTACAGAGCTTCAGGCTCTTGGCGATGTCGTTGTCGGCCAGGGGCTTGGAGAGTGCCTCGGCCAAGTCGCGGGATTGGTTGCGCGCCTTGTTCAGGGTGACCAAGCGCTCGATACCGACGTACACCGACATCACGCCCATGACGAGCATGATGGCGAAGATGAAGAGGGTGTAGGGAGTAGCAGCTTCCCAGAGATGCTGGAGATCAAATGCCATGAGGGGGAATGTCCTGCGTCAGCGTAGAGATGGGGTCAGTCGAGTACGAAGGTCAGCTTGAGTACGAAGGTCGCGGGGACCTTCTCACCTTCAACCTTCATTGGGTAAAAAGCCCACTTGTAAGCGGCTTCCTTGGCAGCGTCGTGAAACGCCGTTGGGCAGGTCTCGATCTTGACGTCGACCACCTTGCCCTTTTCGTCGATGAAGAATCGGATCTGGCAGTCGCCCTCGAGGTGCAGTTCTTTTGCAGCCTGCGGGTACTTGGGCTGGACTTCGCGTTTGGGTTTGACTGCGGACCAGTGAACGGACTTGGTGCCGGTTCCACCGAGCTGTCCGCCCAGTACGCCGCCTTCCACGCCGCCGATCACGCCGCCAACCACGCCGCCTTCGACGCCGCCGACAACGCCGCCTTCCATGCCACCTTGGGGCTTGTCCTCTTTGACGGGCTCAGGGATCTCCTCTGGGAGCTCCTCAACCTCGACTTCTTCGTCCTCTTCCTCTTCTTCCTCCTCCTCTTCTTCCTCTTCTTCTTCCTCCTCCTCCTCTTCAGGAGTGCTGGAAGCAGGGGGGGGCGGAGGCGGTGGAGGAGGTGGAGGCGCGTCGTCCGTGATCTCGAGGAAGTCCACTACGACGGACTCCAGGTCGAGCATTTCGACCTCTTGACCGCCGCTGAGGGCGCTGAAGCCGGTGGCGGTCATGAGCAGGAGCACGGCCATCATTCCGGCACCGAGTTGTCGGTGGCGGTTCACCTTTCTGGTGCGTCCGATGGTCTGAAACATGGCGACTCCGAGGAGAGGGGCGGGAGTATAACGCGCTGACCGCAAGGATAGGGTCTGGAGCCCATCCGAGGATGCACCCAGGCTGTTTAGCGTCTTCAGCCCTCTGTCTTAGTGTCCCGGGCCTCCCGGGCGGTTCACCGCAACATGGTGAGGAGCTCCTTGCTGATTGCGGCCGCGTGTTGTTTTTGTAGGTTGTGCCCGCCCTTCGAGAAGTGCAGTCGAGGTCCTGGGGGCATGCGGGCGGCGATCTCTTCAGAGATCTCCGGCTCCACCAGAGCGTCGTCGTCCGTCCAGGCGACCAAGGTGGGCACCGAGATGCGTTCAGGGAGGGTGTTCAGGTAGGGGAAATCAAGTTCCAAGGCGCTGATCAGTGCGTTTCTCATCGACTCATCATCGACGGTCTTGGCAAAGCCCGCCCCGGTGAAAGCTTGACGAATCCCTGGGCGCATCGCGCGCCAACCCAGCTCGGATCGAAGGGCTGGAAGTACTTTCGGGCTGGTCCACCGCAGGCCCTTGTGCTTCCTCAGGCCCACGCTCGCCAGCAAGGCCAGGGCTTGTACGCGCGGTTCCTCGGCGGCGACGGCTTGGGAGATCCCGCCGCCCATGGAGTGCCCCAGCAACATCACTCCTTCCAAGTTGAGACCATCCAAGAATCGGCGCACAAAGGCCACCCGTTCAACCAGGGCTGTCCCGCCATCGGGCGGGCTGTGTCCCTGGCCGGCCAGAGCCAGTCGGATCAAGCGCAGCTCTGGCTCCAAGTGGGGGCCCATGTAGCGAAAGTCTTTGGGTGAGCCTGGGTAGCCGTGGATGGCCACAACGGTGGGGCCGGAGCGGGGACCCTGGTCGGTGTAGTGGATCGCTTGTCCCTGCACTGTGAGCTGCAGAACAGGGGGATCGGTCTTGGGCAAGTGCGAGGCCATGTTGGCCTTGTATTGCGTCTCTAGGGATTCGCTCTTGACGGGGGCGGACAAATTTTGGTCGTGATCACCTTGACACTGAACACCTAAACAGTGATTGTGCAGGGGTCAGCCTGAACGGTTGTACAGGAGGCGCGCCATGCTTTTGACGCTGCGTATTGAGAACTTGGCCATCATCGAGTCTGCTTGCGTGCAGTTTGGGCCTGGCCTGAATGTGCTCTCAGGGGAGACTGGCACCGGCAAGTCCGTCTTGCTGCAGGGCCTTGCTCTGATCTTGGGTGCCAAGGGAGGCACCCACCTGGTCCGCACCGGGAGCACGGGGGCCCAAGTGAGCGCCAGCTTCTCCGTAGGCGAGAACCTTGCGCTGCAGCGGCGCCTGCGGGAGCTGGATCTGCCCCTTTCCGACACCTTGGAGATCCGACGCACCCTGCCTCCGCAGGGTTCTGGGCGCTCCTATGTGAATGATCGCGCGGTCAAGCGTAGTGACCTGCAGTCCCTCGGTTCAGTTCTGGTGGAGTTCTCCGGTCAGCACGAACAGCGGCTGCTCATGGACTGCGAGCACCACCGCATGCTCTTGGATCGCCACGGCCGCTGTGGGCCGGAGTTGGATCGGGTCCTTGGCGCCCACAAAGCCGTCGCCGAGGCGCGCCGCGGCTTGGCCAGGCTCAAGCGCGATGCGGACCGGGTGGAAGAGCAGCAGGAGTACCTGCGCTTTCAACTCCAGGAGCTCAAGGAACTCTCCCCGGTGGAGGGTGAGTTTGCGGGCATGGAGCAGTCCCTCCTCACGCTGCGTCACGCGGAGGATCTGCGCGGCGGAGCCAGAGACGCCGAGAGGGAGCTTTACTCTGCGGAGGGATCTGCCTTGGATCGCCTGACCCGTGCGGAGTCCGCGCTGCGGGGCATCGCAGAGTTTGATGCGCGCTTTGGTGTTCAAGCTGAGCGGCTGACCGAGCTGATCTACCAAGTGGAAGATGTGGCCCAGGAGCTGCAGAGCGCCATGCGTGAGATCCGCTCCAACCCGCGGAGCTTGGATGAGCTGGAGCGCCGCAGGCGTCTCTATGTGCGCATGGCCCGCAAGCACCGCTGCGACCCTAGCGAGCTGCATCTGTGCGTCGAGCGCCTGGAGGAGGAGCTGGAGGGTCTGGGCAACCTGGACGAGCGCATGGACGCCGCTGCAAAGCTGGTGGAAGACGCCCGGGTGCGGGCGATGGAGCACGCTGATCAGCTCACGGCTGCCCGTCAGCGAGCGGCCCTGCGCTTGGACGCATCCATGGCCAAAGAGCTCGGCTCCCTCGCGATGAAGCAGGCGCGCTTCTGCACGGCGCTTGTCCCAGCAACGGAGGGAGAGTGCCTGCCTGATGGCCGGCGACTGGGGCCCATGGGGGCTGAGGACGTCGTCTTCCAGCTCTCCGCCAACCCCGGCGAGGAGCCCCGTGCGGTGGCCAAGGTGGCCTCGGGTGGGGAGCTCTCCCGAGTGCTCTTGGGGCTGAAGATCGCTCTGCGCGGCGGAGATGGGCCGCGCAGTTGGGTCTTTGATGAGATCGATGCTGGGATCTCCGGCCAGGCGGCCGAGACGGTGGGCGCCAAGCTGCGAGAGCTCTCTGGAATGGGACAGTTGCTCTGCATCACCCACCTTCCTCAGATCGCCCTGTTGGCCGACACACACTTGCGCATCTCCAAGCAGGTCAAGCAGGGCCGCACCCGCACGCAGATTGAGACGCTGGATCTGGACGGGCGTGTGGAAGAGCTCGCTCGCCTCGTGGGCGGTGCCGCGGTGACCGACGTCTCCCGCAGCTACGCGCGTGAGTTGCTCGCCGCATACGACCAAGTGGCATGACAGGGGGCGGGGCCTGCCCTGGCTGTGGTAGCCCTAAGGGGTGTTGACCCTACTGCTTCTGGCCTGTGCGCCTGTGACTGAAGAGCTGCCGCCGGTCGTTTGCGATCCGGCAGCCGATCAGGTGCAGTGGATCGAAGGTCAGCTTCGATTCTCGAGCCTCTCCAAAGCGCTGGAGATCGACGCTCCGTGGATGACCCTCTGTCTGGGCGAGGGGGACTTTGAGGTGGACGAGGACTTGGTGGAGCTGGAGTCTCTGACTGGCTCGGTGCACCTCATTGGACGCGGCGCCGATCTGACTCGAATCGTGGCCAGTCCTGAGTTGAGCGAGGGAGACATCCAGCTGCTCTGGCCTGGACGACCGTTGGAGATGGTCTTTCAGGACCTGCAGATCGCCACGCCCCTCGAGATCGCTGCGCAGTCACTGGCCATGGAGTCGGTCACCCTTCAAGACATGCGGGCCTCTGGAGGGCTTCTGCGTTTGGATGCGCGTGACCTCGTGCTCAACGATGTCACGGTCCAGGGATGCCATTTCGCTTTTGGCGGAATCACCACCAGCGAGAAGCTCGAAGGCAGCCGGGTGGAGATCAACCGCATGCGTTGGCTGGACAACGTCTCCTCCTCTGGGCTGCACATGTTCTTTGAGGGGGAACGTGAGGTTCGCTTCAATGGACTCGTTGTCGAAAACGCCTCCGATCTCTCCTCTGGATACCCCATGTTCTATGGCTTTGGGGAGATGGAGCTGAGCGGGTCCAGCTTCTACCGCGCGCGGGTGGGTGGGCCGCTTCTGTCATCGCGCCTGCTGCGGATCTTGGACACCGAGATCATGGAGAGCCGCTCTAGCTCTGGGGCCCTGATCCAGGTGGCCCAAGGCCTTCATATTGAGCGCAGCTCGATCCAAGACAGTCGCACCTTGGGAAGCCTGCTCACCGCCTACAAGGGCAGCATGTTTCCGGTGGAGATCCAGATCCTGGAGAGCCAGTTCGGCACCCAGCTCCCCAACAGTGTGACGTGCGATCTGAGTGTTTCCAGCACCTGCGTGGAGGAGAGCCTGGGCGCAGTGGAAGAGTGGAGCTGCAGCTACTGCACCGAGTCTCTTTAGGCAGCAAGCGCAGGCCTCGGAGAGGTTGATGTGGCAGGATGCGGGCGCGCCTGGAGGCTGCACCATGTCCATTCGACGCTGGCTGTCCTCGGCCCCTCCTGCGCTGTTTACGATCTACGCGATGGGTGCGGCCTTCTCGGCCTACTTCTGCATGTACGCCTTCAGGAAGCCCTTCGCAGTGGCCACCTACGAGGGCCAGTACGGAGACAGCGACCTAGAGCTGAAGATCCTCTTCATCACCGCTCAGGTGATCGGCTACGCCGTCTCGAAGCTGGCCGGAATCAAGGTCGTCTCGGAGATGACCCGCGCTCGTCGGGCGCTGACCATCGTGGCGTGCATCGCGGTCGCTGAACTTGCGCTGGTGGGCTTTGCCGTTCTGCCGGTCCACCTCAAGCCCTTGGCTTTGGTGCTCAACGGGCTGCCCTTGGGCATGATCTGGGGCTTGGTCTACGGCTTCTTGGAGGGCAGGCGCCTCTCAGACCTGTTGGGGGCAGGACTGTGCGCCAGCTTCATCATCGCCAGTGGCTTTGTGAAGAGCGTCGGCAAGGCGTTGCTCGAAGCCGGGGTGCCCGAGTACTGGATGGCCGCCACGGTGGGCGGCATCTTCCTCATTCCAATGCTGGGCTTTGTGTTCCTGCTCGCTCAGGTGCCACCACCCGATGCCGAGGATGTCGCGGAGCGCAGCGAGCGCGCTCCGATGGACGGTCCCGCCCGGCGCGCCTTTCTGCTCAAGTACGCGCCGGGGCTGGCCGCCTTGGTGCTCGGCTACGTGGTCCTGACCGCCTACCGAGACTTTCGCGACAACTTCGCCCGCGAGATCTGGGACGCCCTGGGCTACGCCGCCGACCCGGAGATCATGACCACGGCAGAGCTGCCTGTTGCCTTTGGGTCCCTGATCGCAGTCGCCGCCATCTTCAAGCTCAAAGACAACCGCAAGGCCTTGGCTGTCGTGCACGGCATCATGATCTTTGGGGCACTGCTCACCTTGGGCAGCACCTTGGCGTTCCAGATGGGCTGGCTGGGGCCGGCCCCTTGGATGATCTGCGTCGGGCTGGGGCTGTACCTGGGCTATGTGCCCTTCAACTGCGTGCTCTTTGACCGGCTCGTCGCCGCTCTGGGAGCTGTGGCCACAGCCGGCTTCCTGATCTATGTGGCCGATAGCGCCGGATACGTGGGCAGCGTTGGCCTGCTGCTCTACAAGAACTTTGGGCAGCCGGATCTGTCCTGGCTGGAGTTCTTCAAGGGCTTCTCAGTGCTCACCGGGGTGGTGAGCCTGGTGCTCTACGGTCTGAGCGCCGTGTACTTCCATCGCCAGACCAAGCCGGTCGAAGCGGCTGCCAGCTAAAGCCGTCTACGCGGCGATGGACTGGTTCCGGCCGCCATGCTTGGCTTGGTAGAGGGCCGCATCAGCGCGGGCGAGGGCATCTGCTCCCTGTTCCTTGGCCGTGAGCTGCGCCACGCCGATGGACATGGTGACGGTGAAGCGCATCGCCCCTTGTGAGAAGGGCAGAGCTTCGATTCCGCTGCGAATGCGCTCGGCGATCTGCAGGGCCATGTGCATGGGCGTTCCGGGCAGGAGCACGACGAACTCCTCGCCGCCAGCGCGGGCGATGAGGTCCTCGGAGCGGAGCAGACCGGCGGCCTTCTGAGCCACCGCTTTGAGCACCACATCTCCAGCGGCGTGGCCGTAGGTGTCATTGACCGCCTTGAAGTGGTCGATGTCCAGAGCGAGCACCGAGAGGGGCGCCCCGGTGGCTTGGGCTTCGGCGACCAATCGGGGCAGCTCTTGGTCGAGCGCGCGGCGGTTGGCGATCTGGGTCAGCGGATCTTGACTGAGCTTCTGCTTGGCGTTTCGCAAGGCCTCAGCCTGTGCATCTACCGTGCGCTGCAGGGTGTGCACCTCGTCCAGGGCCTGCTCCAGGTTGCTGCGCAGGGAGCGGGTGTCCTCGCGTGCGGTGCTCACCTGCTCCAGGAGCTTGGGCTGGAGCTTGGCCAGTGCCTCGGCATCGTTGCTGCTCAGGGCACCCTCCAGCTCGCTGAGGACCCGATCCACCCGGGCAGCGGCCCCACCGCTGTCCCCGAGGCGTGCGGCGAGCTGGACCAAGAGCTCTCGAGTCTGCTTCCTCGCCGCCAACATGCGGGCCCGCATGGGCTTGGCTTGCTTGGCCAGGCGAATGGCGTCACGGCGCAGGCGCTTGGCCTGGGGCAGGTCTACCCGGTTGGGAATCTGGTCGGCGAAGCGCTCGACGGGCTCCTCAAGCTTGGGCTCGGGAAAGGCCAGGACCTTCATGGTCTCGCCCATCGCCTGTGCCGCCTCTCCGAAGGGCTCGCCCAGGTCGGTGGTCTCCATCAGGGTGGGAAGCAGGCGCGTGAGCTCTCGCTTCAGGCCCGTGGGGGCCGGAAAGCGTCCCAGTCGTTGAACCAGGGCCTCTACCCCGGAGGCGTCGGGATCCTCGGCCCGCCGCTCCAAGACTTGGATGACCTGAACCAAGCCGTCTCGAATCAGAACGGCGTCTTTTTGGGTCGCTTGCTTGGGGCCGCCTCGGTCAAAGATCCCCATGGCTCAACCCACCAAGGTGAGCAGGGTGTCTTCGTCGCCGCTGAGGGTCTCGACCGGCACCTCGCGCAGGCCCAGCAGGTGTGTGCGGGCCTCGTCTAGGTCTCTCAGAATCATCGCCTTCTCTCCATCTTGGTCTTCCAGAGTCCGCATCAGTCGCCGCTCGCTGCGTTCGATCGCGTCCAGGGAGTTCTGCAACTGCTCCTGTACAAGGGCCCTTTGGGTGCGCGCTTCGTCTCCCCGGCGCTGGGCGAAGCGCTTGAGCTCTCGGGCGCTCCTGGCCACCCGCCGCGCGCTGGCTGGGTCCAGCTCCTTTGGGGCGGAGCGTGCCAGCAGGTCCACCGCAGCGCTCAGGTCCGCATCCTCACGTTGGCAGGCTTTGAGGGCCTGAATCAGCGCTCCGATGGCGTCTGCGCCGTCCTGGTCTGCGCTCACTGGGCGGGGGGTGAGCCAAGGGCGCAAGGAGCGGATCTCGTCGACGACCCACGGGCCGGCCGTCTTCTCCCGCAGCTCGTCGATGAGGGCCTTGATGCGCCAGCTTCCCTCGGGCGAGGCCTGCTCGCTCAAGTTGTGGAGTGCCTCCAGCAGTCCCTTCTTTAGGGTGGTCTCCCGGACCGATGCATTCCAGAATGGCGCCATGGCTGCTCTCCGCATGTACCCGAATCGGGCCGGAGAGCGTGGCCTTGAGGCGGATCCCTCAGGTGATCCCGCCGAAGAGCGCGCGGCGTTGTCGCTCCCACCTGGGCAGCCCCGCTGGCTCTTTGGGGTAGCGCTTGTGGTGGGCCTTGAGCGCCTGCATGCGGGCCAGGACGGGCACCATGCGTTTGGCCAGGGAGGGCATACGCGCCAAGCCCTGCACCGCCGTGATGGCCTCGCTGGCGGAAGGGACAGGGTCTTGCTGGACCAGGGTCGCCCGGGACAAGCTCTCGCCCATCACGCCGGAGGACATCATCGCCCTCAACTCCTCCTCGCTCAGTGATTGGGACAGGGCCCGAAAGGCGACCATCGCGCACAGGGAGCCTGCGCGCTCTCGCTGCCAGCGTCGGTTGAACTGCCAGGCGCTCTGGCCCTCAGACAGACTCTGGGCCAAGAGATGGGCGGCCAGCAGTTGTTGCCCGATGCCGGAGCCGTGGGCGCTAAAGACCATGCCCGCGGCGTCGCCCAACGCGACCTGTTGTCCTTGGCCGATGCAGGCCAGGGGGGCGCCCAGGGGCACGACCCGGGCACCGCCGTCGAGCTGCTCGCCAATCCAAGGCTGCTCGGCGGCGAAGGCCTCCAGGATCTTGAGGCCGGAGGGGTGGCCCAGGGCCGGCACACTGCCCGCCAGGATGGAGACCTTTCCGCCGTGAAGCTGCACGTTGAGGATGGAGTAGCCGCCAGCCACCCCGGTGAAGCAGAGGGTCTGATCCGATGGCACCCCGTGCGCAGCGAAGAAGGCGGCCGCGGCCTGGGGATCCAGCAGGGCCCGCTTCTGTTGGGCTGCCGCGCAGAGGGGGCCGGGATCCTGCTGGCCGCGCAAGAGCTTGAGCCCCTTGAGCCCGCTGGCGTCGACCACCACCTTGGCCTGCCATCTCGACGTCGAGGTCCCCACCAGTGCTTGCACGTCCCCGCCTTGAACCTTGACCTCGCTGGCCTGGTCCAGGAGAAGGGCCCCGTGTCGCTCCGCCTTGGAGAGCAGCCGTTGGGTCAACGCCGGCATCTCCACTTCCATCAGGTCGTGTCCTGTGATCACGCTGCGCTCAGGACCCCGTTGGGCCAGCATGTGGAAGGGCACGCCGCAAGCGTGGCCCTCGCCAGGGCCAGGGCTCGCCAGACCGCAGTGCGCGAAGACCCAGCGCGGCACGCCGTTGACCCACCGGGCGCCGCTCTCCCCAAGGCTGCGCCGCTCAATCCCCACCACGCGCAGCCCCCGCTCGGCGCATAGGGCGGCTGCTGCGGCCCCTGCCGTGCCCAGACCCACGATCACCAGGTCCACCTGCTCGGCGCTCATTGGGGCTTTACCTGGTGACCGTTGACGTTCCAGATCAGGCCTTCGCCTTCCGCTCGGCTACGCAGCCGCAGAGCGCCCAGGGTCAGCACGCTCCCAGGCCAATCGGCCTCCACGGAGAGCTGGGCTTGGTTGGAGCGCATGAAGGCGCCGGCCAGCTGCTCAACCTCCTGATTGCGCATGTCGACTAGGAGGCGCAGTGGGGGCTGCTCACGGTCCAATGCGAAGTGGCCCAACAGGCCATAGAGCCCGGCGATCCGGGGCCAGTGCCCGCTGGTGAAGCACAAGCCCGTGGGCCCGCTCTTGGGCAAGCCGGCATCCAGCCAAGCCTGGGCGGTGCCCTCTGGGCAGTCCACCAAGAGCGCGCTGTCTTTGGCGAGAAAGGCCACCGCGCCGGGGAGTTCAACGCGCTGCATGGGCCGCCTGGAGCAGGAACTGGTTGAGCATGGGGTAGACCTCGCTGGGGGCATTGTCCCCCAAGATCAGGTCCAAGTGGCCGTAGTCCACGGAGAAGCCACTCTCTGTGCCTGCCAAGACATACTCCGCATTCCCCAAGTGCTCCGAGAGCGGTCGCACTTGCCAGCGCAGCGCCACCAGGTCGGCAGACCCTGCCCAGACCTGGGCGGGAACCTGGACATCGGCCAAGGGGGACAGGCGGTCTTGTGTGCCCGTCGCGTCGCTCAAGCCGCCCCTTGCGGCCATCTCACCCAGCTGGCGCATCTCCCCCTGCGTCATGGGGCTGGAGAGCTCCGCATAGACCCTGGGCCGTTGCTCCGGGGCGATGTCGTTGAAGAGCTGATCGTCGACGAAGGCATCCACAGGCGTGATGGGCTGGTCTCCGAGTTGGGCACGGAAGCGCCCTCCCATCTCAGAGTCCACCCAGGGAAAGGGGCTGTAGCGGGCGGCTGTCAGAGCGGCGGAGTTGAGGGCATCCAGGTGGTCGAATGCCACTGGGCTGCCCAGGGCCACGAAGGCGTAGAGCGGCGCCTCCGGTGTGGTCGCCAGGTAGATGGCCCCCACCATGCCGCCCATCGAGTGGCCGATGTAGCCGACCCGTTCGGCCCCGGTCTGAGCTTGGATCTCCGCGATCGCGGCGGGCAGATCCAGGCCGGCGTAGTCGTCCAGGTTGCCATGGTTGCCCTCGAGCCAGCCCGCGTCCGGGTCCCCGCGTTCCTGCCCGCGACCCCGCAAATCTAGGAGCCAGGGGTCCAGGCCTGCCTCCTTGGCGGCCTCTGCGTAGCCCCGGCCGTCGGAGAGCCGAAAGCTGTGGTGGTTGCTGGAGACGCCATGTACCAAAAGGACGGGTGGACCGTCGCTTCCAGGCAGGTGGTGCAGGTTGATTTGCACACCGTCTGCGGTCTGGACCAGCCTGGACTCCAGGCCCTCTGAGTCGGCGCCGGGGCGCACCGGTTCAGTGCATGCGGCAAGGGCGATTAGCAGTGGCAGGAGGGGAGGCACGGGGCAAATCTAAGCACCTCATCCAAGCGCAGCACCGTAGATTTCTGGGGTGCTGTAATGGGCTGTAATGTGGCGTAAGGCTGCGCAGGGTACGTTGTCATCGCGCTCCTGGAGCGCCATTAGGGAGGGGGCGGACCGCAGCACACCGTGGCTGGGGTACGTCGCTCAACAGGTTTAGCCGTCGGCTCCAGGGCCGACGGCTAAGCGTGTTTCTTGTCTGCCGGATGCCCACCTGTGACGGCCCTTCGTCTCAGTCTGCTTGCTCCATGGCCTGGGCCAGCTCGTCCAAGAGCTCACCGAGTCCCTCACGGCTCATGTCCAAGTGGGTCGCGCTGCGCTCGCGCTCTCTGAGAGCAATGGGGCGGAGGCTGGCCCGGCCTCCGCGCAGCTCCAGCTCTATGAAGCGGCCTCTGCGGAGGGGGCTGCGCAGTAGACCACCGCCCAGACGGTCGTCGACCTCGACTGGGGACAGGGCGCCGGGCAGTCCTGGGAAGGGCGTGGCCAAAGAGCGCGCTTGGCTGGAGGGAGGGGCAGGGTCTTCGACCTCCAACTCCAGCCCGAGCACACGCACGCCAATGGGACCGACCTCCTTTAGGTCAACCCACGCGCTGGATCCCTGAGCTTGCAGCTTCACCCGCTCGCTCGCTCCGCTCTCCAGAGCGCTTGCCAAGGCTTGGGCCAGAGTCTCAGGGATCTTGGGATCGGAGCTCACACGGCCTCCCGCTGACTCTTGGTGAAGGCCGAGCCGTCGTGAGAGAGCAGAGTGGGCTTGCCTTCGATGTGGGTCTCAAGGTGAACGGGGCGCCCCCAGACCCGGCTCAGGTTGCCAAGGGTCAGCTCCGCCCAGTCCAGTTGGATGTCCAAGCCCTCGTAGGGATGGCTCAAGACCAGCTCGCCGCGGTTGGCGTGGTTGGCGTTTACGACCGAGAGCCGCGGCTGGCCTCGGTTGCTAAGTTGAAAGAGCAACTGTTGCTTGACGGCCTTGAACTCTCGGGTGCTGACGTTGAACTTGCCGGTCTTCTTGTCGCGCTCCCAGACGAAGAGGCCGTGCTCGGCCACGAAGGACTCATCCAAGAACTCGTCGATGAAGGTGATGTCGTTGTGGGTCTTGCGCACCTCAAAGATCTTGGCGCGGCCGCCCATCGCTTGGGTGTCCCAAGCCGCCCGCTCCCGGGGGTCCTGTGTGCGGAACCAGTCCCGTCCGTGCTGGCCCTTGTTCCAGCGCTCCTCGATGTGGCGAAAGAGCTCTAGGCCGAGTTTGTAGGGGTTGAGCTGACCGGGTTGGGTGGCCACAGTCCCGGAGTGGTGGTCGGCATAGTCGATGACCTCGGCCGCCGTGAGGATGTCTTGGGTCATCATCGTGGTGTGCCAGAAGCTGGCCCAGCCCTCGTTCATGATCTTGGTCTGGCCCTGGGGCACAAAGTACAGAGCCTCATCGCGTACCATCTCCAAGATGTCCCGCTGCCATGCGCTCATCTGTGCGTATTGCAACAGAAATCCCAGGACATCGCGCTCGGGCTTGGCTGGAAAGGTCTGGACGGCTTGGGCAGCCTGCGCTGCCTTCTCACGCTCCGCTGCAATGACTGCCGGTGGGTTGATGTAGGGGTCCATGTAGTCGCTGGCCGGCAGGCGGGGGTCCACGGGAGAGACCTGGCCTTGCACAGGCTCCTTGGGGTAGTGCACCGCGTGGGGGTCGATGAGGTTGTCGATGCTCAGACAGATGTCGATCCAGGCCTCGACCACGTCGTGTCCCTGGGCGTTGATGTGCTTCTGTACGCGGGCAGCGTGGTTGGCCATCTGGTCCAACATCTTCCGATTTGTCGGCGCAAACCACAGGTTGTTCTTGAAGAAGTCCACGTGTCCAAAGACGTGGGCCATGACCAGCTTCTGGTCCACCATCATGTTGTTGTCGAGCAGGTAGGCGTAGGAGGGGTCTGTGTTGATCACCATCTCGTAGATCTTGTGGAGACCGTATTCGTAGCCCTTCTGCATCTGAAGGTACTCCATGCCCCAACGCCAGTGCGGGTAGCGCGTCGGAAAGCCGCCGTAGCTGGCCAGCATGTTGATCTCGTCAAAGTCACAGACCTCGAAGATGGTCTCGAAGAAGTCCAGACCATGGCCCTTCGCGATGTCCTGGATGTGGACCCGGGCCTCCTCCAGCTCTGGAGAGAGACCTCGGCGCGCTCTAAAGAAAAAGCTATCAGCCATGGTTATCTCCCTTTTCCTAGCAGTTCTTTGATCGAGTTCATGATGCCCTCGCGGTCCGGAACCTGGGAGACGACGACCCGCTCATCTGCATCGAACTTGCCGACGAGGTCATTGATGAACTGCCCGGATCCGTATTGCGACTCCACCTGGGCGTAGGAGAACTGGTTGACGCGTGGAAGCATCTTGCTCTCCAGCATCTCCAAGCAGAGGGAGGTGTCCGAGCCCGACCAGTTGTCTCCATCGGAGAAGTGAAAGGGGTAGATGTTCCAGTCCTGGGCTGGGTAGTCCTGACCCATAATCTTCAGGCAAAGTGTATAGGCCGAGGAGATCAGAGTGCCGCCCGACTCCCGGGTGTGGAAGAAGGTGTGACGGTCCACTTCCTTGGCGGCCGCGTCATGGATGATGAAGCGCGTCTCCACGTTTTTGTATTGATGCTTCAGCCACAGATCCAGCCAGAAGGCCTGGCTACGCACGATCTCCTTCTGCTCTTTGCCCATCGAGCCCGAGACATCCATCATGTAGAGGATGACCGCGTTGCTCATCGGCTGGGTGGTGGGCTTCCAGGACCTGTAGCGCTTGTCCTCCTTGATGGGCACGATGATGGGGCTGCTGCCCTTGTAGGTGCCGCTGGAGATCTGTCGCTTCAATGCCTGCCTAAAGGTGCGACGGGTGTGGCGCAGGGACTCCGGACCGACACGACTGATGCCGGTGTACTTGTCCTTCTCTGAGCTGATCTCTTTTTGGCCCTTGGGCTGGATGTTGGGCAGCTCGAGCTCCTCACCCATGATCTGTGCCAGCTCCTCAAAGCTGACCTCGACCTCGAGGGAGTGCTCTCCTGGTTTGTCTCCAGCCTCTCCCGGACCCTGGCCAGGCTTTCCCTCGCCTTCTCCTTCTCCTTCGCCCTGACCCACGCCGCTTGGGTTCTCGCCATAGCGCAGCCGCGGGATCTGGATCTGTGGCAGGGGAATGCGGA
This sequence comes from uncultured Pseudomonadota bacterium, assembly GCA_913060515.1. Taxonomy (GTDB): domain Bacteria; phylum Myxococcota_A; class UBA796; order UBA796; family CAJQPC01; genus CAJQPC01. The sequence continues at coordinate 208,151 of CAJXRZ010000001.1, forward strand.
CCAGCTGGTCGCCTTCCTTTCCGATCATGTCCTTGGAGCTCATGAAGCGCTTCAGGTCCTTGCGGATCCGGCCCTTCACGATGTGTCGAAAGCGATACAGATCTTTGTCGATGTTCAGGGGCATTAGCCACCTTCTTCGGAGGTATCCCCCCGTGCAAAGATGGAGGCCACGTAGTTGAGCACGTCGGTCGCCGACTGCTCGTCATAGCCAAAGCGCTCAATCATGCGCGCCTTGACGATGTCGATCTTCTTCTGGGTGTCGGAGTCCACCACGTTGGAGACCAGCGAGGAGAGGCGGATCGAGTCCTTCTGGTCCTCGAAGAGCTTGAGCTCCAAGGCGCGATACAGTCTGTCGTTTGTGTGGTAGGCGAAGGTCTTGCCGTCCAGGGACAAGGCACCGATGAAGTTCATGATCTCGCGTCGGAAGTCGTCCTTTCGGGCATCCGCGATCTCGATCTTCTCCTCGATGGACCGCATCAGCCGCTCATCTGGGTCCTCGTAGGCGCCGGTGTAGGGGTTCTTGACCCGCTCCTTCTGTGTGTAGGCCTTGACGTTGTCGATGTACCCCGCACAGAGTCTGGCGATGGCGCCCTCGTCGGCGGTGATGGCCTTCTGGACCTCCTTCTTGATGATGTTTTCGTACTCGGACTTCACCATGCCGAGCTGCTCGCGGTAACGCTTGCGGGTGTCCTCGTCCTGCAGCAAGGCGTGCCCCTTCAGACCACTCTCCAGGGCGTTGAGCACCATGAAGGGGTTGATGGAGCGGCCGTCTGGGTCACGCACCAGTGCGTTGGAGATCTTGTCCTGCACGTAGCGGGGAGAGATGCCCTCCAGCCCCTCGCGCACGGCGCTCTTGCGCAGCTCCTTGACGTTGTCCTCGGTGTAGCCGGGGATCAGCTTGCCGTCGTAGAGCTTCATCTTCTGTATGAGGGTCAGGTTGTGCTTCTTGGGCTGCTCCAGGCGGGTCAGCACCGCCCACATGGCGGCCATCTCGAGGGTGTGAGGTGCGATGTCCCGGGCCACGCGCTTCTTGTTGTAGTCGCGGTGGTAGATTCGGGCTTCTTCCTGCCACTTGGTGATGTAGGGGATGTCGATCTTGATGGTTCGGTCCCGCAGCGCCTCCATGAACTCGTTGCTCTGGAGCTTGCGGTACTCCGGCTCGTTGGTGTGGCCAATGATGACCTCGTCGATGACCGTCTGTGGGAACTTCTTGGGCTTGATGGTGTGTTCCTGGCTGGCGCCCAGCAGGTCATAGAGGAAGGCTACGTCCAACTTCAGGACCTCTACAAACTCGATGAGCCCACGGTTGGCCACACAGAACTCGCCGTCGAAGTTGAAGGCGCGGGGGTCCGAGTCCGAGCCGTACTCGGCGATCTTTCTGTAGTTGATGTCGCCGGTGAGCTCTGTGGAGTCCTGGTTCTTCTCGTCCTTTGGCTGGAAGGTACCGATGCCCACGCGGTCCTTCTCGGAGAGCACCAGGCGCCGCACCTTGATGCGCTCGATGAGGGCCGTCCAGTCTCCACCGACCTCGGCCATGATCTCTTTGTACATAAAGCGGGAGACCGGATCCAGGTCGCCCTCCATGCGCAGGGGGTACTTCAGAGCCAGCTCTTTGCCGATCTCACCCAGCACCTGCTCTCTCAGATCCAATGGAATGAGCTTGAGGGGATCCTCGTTCAGCGGCGAGGCCACCTCGGTGCCGTCTGCGTTCACCCAAGAGAAGGTGTATAGGCAACCGTCGGGCTGCTTGGAGTACCACTCCAGGCCCTTCTTGAGCAGGCGCGCGATGGTGGACTTGGCCGAGCCCACTGGACCGTGCAGCAGGATGACCCGCTTCTCGGCGCCGTAGCCCATGGCCGCAGCGCGCAGCACGTTGACCAGCTTCATCAGGTGAACGTCGATCCCAAAGACCGCGTCCTTGCCGCCATCGAAGGGGTCATCGAAGAACTTGTAGCGGATGATGCGCTTCTTGTACTCGGTGTACTCCTCGGTCCCGAAGGACATGACCAAGTCGTAGAGCCGTTGGTAGGCGTTGCGGCAGACGCTGGGCTGGCGGCGAACGATCTCCAGGTAGTCCTCGAAGCTGCCTGTCCAGTGCAGGGAGCGGTACTCCTCCATGTCCTGCATGTTCGCGATCATCCCGATGATGGGGTGGCTCATGGCTTCTCCGAGCTGGCGGTTGACATCGTCCGTGCCTCTCAAGACCGCTCCTCCTGGGTCCCCGAAGGGGGTCTGGAGAAGTCACTTGGTCTGAGATGCGAGAACGGGGTGTCAGGTGGTCTGGAAATCGGATTCCGCTTGTGGTACGCGGTTTCCGACAAGGATATTCTTGCCCTTGGATTTGGGGTCCGCAGGAAAGAGCCCTTGAGAGCACCATCGGACGGTGCTTCCCTAGCTTTAGACACCGCGATCGGGGATTCGTTCCACCAGACGATCCGAACAACGCCCACCACATGCGTTGGCGATCCTGGGAACGCTCTCCAGATTAGGTCAAGAGAAAGTCAACGACGTCTCAGAAGCGAACGGTCACACCCACGTAGCCGGGCGCCAAATTCGGCTGCACGTCCACCTTGTCCCAGCGGGTCTCGGGCACGAACTCAGGCTCGCTGACCGCGGGTGCAGGCTGTACCACTTCGGGCTCATAGTCCCAGGGGATGCCCAGGGAGCTCTTGAGCATGTTGTTGTAGTCCTCGATCAGGCGCTCAGCGCGCTCACGGGACCAGGTCTCTGCGACCTCGGCGCGGTCTTCACGCTGGCCGTCTACGGCCCAAGGGGCAGAGGCCAGGGCGATCACGCCGGATCCGGCCATGACGCCGGCGGCCCAACGCATGTCGGTGTTGCTGCCGGTGCCGTTGCGGTAGTCCCCCAGGTCGGAGACGTAGATGCCGCGCTGGATGTCGATGGCGTCCAGGTACTCCTCATCGGAGGCGTAGTTCTCGCGGTCGACCCGTGACTCGTAGTTGTCCCAGTCCGGTCGAACCAAGTCGCGATCGATCAGGGCGATGGGGATCGCCGCCAGACCGATCAGCAGAACGCCGCCGCCGGCCACGCTCAGAGCCTTGATCTTGGCTTGCTTGGCCTCGGTCTCGAGCAGCTCAATGGCCTTTTCATCTTCGGTCATGCGGGCGAAGTTTCGCGTGTCCACGGGGTTGCCCATGCCATCGCGCACCACCCAAGGGACCTCGTAGTCGTAGGGGGTCTCGACCACTTGAAGGCGTCCGGATTCGAAGGCTGCCCAGGTCTCCTCGGAGATCACAACGGGGGGCTCCTCCCAGGCCTCGTCACCGGTGACGACGGGTCTGCGCTCGACTGCGCGGATGGGTCGCGCGAAGCTTCCGGACTCTTGGATCAGGCCCGTGGCCGTCCATCCAGGATTTTCCGGCAGCTCGCCCCAGTCTGCGGCGTCGCGGGACAAGGTGAGCTTGGCGCCCAGAGGGTTTCCTTCGGGTGGGAAGAGCAGCTTGCTGCCTCCGAAGTAGGCATCGAGGATCTTGATCTCGCCCCAGTACACGCTCCCATCTGGCAGCAGAACCAGGTCTGGCCCCGGGGCCCAGTCGGCTTCTTCTTGGCCCACGACCAAGGGCTGCTCGATCTGCGTGGCGAAGGTGAGGGGGGCACGCTCAATGAGGGCTTCCCATGTCGGTGCAGGCAGCTCAGGGGTGAGCAGCTCTGCTTCCTTCGTTGTGCCGCCCAAAGCTTGGTCCAGCACATCTTGTAGGTCCTGGCTCGCGCTGTCCTGCTCTGAGGACACGGGCTCTTCCCAAGCCTCCGAGGAGGGGTCTTGGGCAAGGACGGCAGCAGCAAGAAGAATCCACATGTCTTCTTCCCTACAACCCTGTGGGCTCGTCCGCTACCCCCAAGGGAGGCAGGGGAAGCAAAAGCCTACTTGTGCCGGAAGGTGATGCGACCCTTGCTCAGGTCGTAGGGGCTCACTGCCACCGTCACGCGGTCACCAAGGACCACGCGGATACGGAAGCGACGCAGTCGACCAGCCAGGTGTGCCTGTACGGTGTGGCCTTGCTCGGTCTCTACCGAGAAGGTTCCGCCAGGGTGTACCAGGCTGATCACGCCTTCCATGTCGATCAGGTCATCACTTGCCAAGCTTTCCTCCGAGGTCTAGCTTGTCGCAGTGGTAATCAACCAGCCCACCGGGCACAAGGGGCGATAGACTGTAGCCATGCTGCTTTTACTCCTGGCCTGTACGCAAAGCGTCCCCGATGACCCGGTCCAGGACAGCCCGGCGGACTCCCCCAGCGACAGCGTGGACAGCGGAGACAGCGGCCCCGATGACACGGGCGAGACTGGCGAAGTCGACTGGCCAGAAGACGGCTTGGTCCTGGATCAAGTCACGGTCTTTGACGCACTGGGCCACACGCCGGATCAGGCGGTTGTCATCTCTGGCGGCGAGATCTGGGCAGTGATGCCGGCTGGCCAAGAGTGGCCGGAGAGCTTGGTGGTGCGGGACTTGAGCGGCCACACCGTGATTCCCGGCTTGATCGATTCCCACGTGCATCTTTCCTACAGCGCCGCGCCGTGGTGGTCCGGCGACACGGTGGGCCAGAACCTCAGCGCCACCCTTCAATGGGGGGTCACGGCGGTGGTGGATCTGGGAGGCCCCCAGTGGAGCCTGTCTTTGAGAGACCGGGTGAACGCCGGGGAGCTGGTTGGCCCGCGCATTCTGGCCAGTGGGCCCTTTCTGACCGCTCAGGGATCCCATCCCTGCGAGGCCAGCATGGATCCCCTCTGCATCTTCGTCGACGGGGACGGCACGGCAAAGGCCGAGGCGCAGATGGCCCGTGGAAGCGATGTGATCAAGGTCGCGCTCGCCGAAGAAGGGATCGAGACGACCTGGCCGCGCCTGAGCACCACGGACCTGGCGGACATCGCCAAGGTGGCCTCGACGGTGGTGCATGTGGCCTCGCCGCAGGACTGGGCCGATTCCCAAGCGGCGGGTGCCGTTGACTTGGCGCACACGCCCTTCTCCGACCCCCTGACCCAAGCCCAAGCGAGCTTGGCGATCTCTTCGGTCTCCAGCACGGTGGCGGCCAACGAGGGCCTGATCCGGGTGGTGGATGGCAAGCTGACGGAGGCGGAGTGGGCGAGCGTCCCCGAGAAGGTGGCCGAGAGCTGGAAGCTTGTCGAAGGGCAGCCCAGCTTGGTCAGCGCGGGATGGCCAGCAGCGGCGAGGACCTGGTCCAGGCAGACCCGAGACAACTTGGCGATCCTGCATGAGGCCCAGGCGCCCATCTTGGCGGGCAGTGACGCCGGCTACTACTTCGTGCCCCACGGAAGCGCCTTGCACTGGGAGCTGGAAGCGCTGGTGGAAGCAGGCATGTCCGAGCAGGAGGCCTTGGCTGCAGCGAGCTGGCTGCCGGCCCAGGTTTGGGGCTGGGATGACTTGGGCTTGGTGGCGGCTGGATACCGGGCCGACCTGGTGATCCTGAGCGCCGATCCCTACCTGGACATCGCCAACACCCGCAGCATCGTGGAGGTGCTGGTGGCCGGAGAGGCGCCTCTGGACCAGACCTGGCAGCAGAAGGGAGGCACCTTCTGTCTGGACGACCGGGACTGCAACACGGGCACGGCTTGCGACGCCATCGACCACGTATGTCTGGACGCCTGCGAGGTCCCTTGGGCGATCTCTGGGCAGTGCGACGAGGAGAGCTGGTGTAGGCCTCAGGATGGCTTTGCCAACGATGCCGAGGGTGTGTGCACAGAGGAGGCGGCCTGCGATCTCTACGCCCAGGACTGCGATGCCTTCTACGACCAGGCCTGCATCCCGCGAGACATCGACTCCAACGCCTGCTTGCAAGCGGGACCCAAGGTGCCGGGACAGGCCTGCAATTGGGACAACCCGGCCCTGCGCTGTGAGGCGGGCAGCTACTGCAGCACAGTGAGCGGCGTCTGCCTGGAGATCTGTGATCAGGACGCCGCAGAGACCTGTGGAGTCGGCCAGTGTCGTACCCAGTATGCAGGCGGAAAGGCCTGGTTTGGACTGTGCTACTGAGGCGCGGCAGGCATGGAGGTTGGTCTCACTCGCTGAGCAGCAAGACCTTGCCGCCCGCGGCCAGTACCCGCTCCAGCTCGCCGTCCAGGCGCTCCCGCAGCTGAGCTTGCTCCGTCAGGCTGGCCGCGATGAGCACCACATCGATGCTGTCGTTGGCCAAGCCGCCCGTGGAGGCGCTCAGGGACAGGGAGTGCAGCTGGGCCAAGGGCAGAGCGCTCTGCAGGAAGCCCAGAACAGGCTCCCGGCCGGAGTGCATGAGCAGCACGCGGGGTTCGCCGAAGACTTGGCCCTCGGCGAGCAGGTGCTCCAGGCGCTGCTCGCTCGGGTTGGCCTGGCGCACGCTCCAGACCATGGCCGCCATGGCCAGAATGCACAGGGACAGTGGGAGCAGCAGGTCGACAGCGGTCTGGGGGTTCATGGACATGGCGACCTTGGGGGCTTGGGTTCATCTCTGTCTACGAGATTGAACGCCAAAAGGGGTCAGGTCTGCGATTACGAAGGATTACTTTCCCAGCGCTGTCTCCGGGATGCTGTCGTAGATCTCGGCTTGATCACGCTTGACCATCTTGGTGGAACGCCAGTTCTGGCCTGGTTTGTACTCTTGGTCCAGCAAGCGCGACCAAGCTTGGAAGTACAGGATTACGTCCTGTTTCAAGTTGTGGCTCAGGCTGCGTCGTCCGGGGATTCTACGGAGTACATCGGGGTGACTGAGGTACTCGATGTGCTGAATGTCCTCGAGCTGCAGGCCCTTGGAGAGCATGATCTGGATGACCTGGTCGATGGGTAGACCGCTGCTCTCGCAGTACTCTTGGGCCGTCTCGCTCCAGTCCCCGTTGCGCTCCAGGGCCCAGCGGTGGATCTCGGCTTTGTCGAAGCCGGTCATCACCTGGGCCAGGTGGCCACAGTTGCAGGCGCCGGAGTTGCCCCACTCGTAGTGAGAGGTGTTCTCCAGCAGCTCAATGGTGCCGCGCAGGTAGGTGGCGAGCTGCTCTCTTCCGATGGCCATGGGGGCTCCGTACTGGTCTGCAAGCCATAGTTAGGGTCAGGGCCGCCTGTTGCATCGGCCCTTGCCTGGCTGCGCCGTTGGCTCTGGCGCCAGGGTCTAAAGCGCGCCGAGGGTGGCTGCGTCGAGTACGCCGGAGGTGGGCAGACCCTTGCTGCTCTGAAAGAGCTTGAGCGCCTTCTCGGTCCCAGGACCAAAGTCACCGTCCACGCCCAGGGTCTGGCCTGCGGCCTTGAGCTTCTCCTGCAGAGCGGTCACAGCCATCTCGGCCGCTTTTCCACCCACGCCGCGCTTGAGCACCAGGGTGCCTGCCAAGACACGCTTCCATGCGCTGCTGGAGGTGAGCTCCTCCAAGTTGATGTCCATGCCACCGATGGCGCCCATCATCGTGATGACGCCAAGCTGCTTGTCCACCGCGGTGCTGGAGTACTTGCGGTCGGCGACGTACTTGCCCGCGCTGTAGGCGTCGGTGCCGCTGTAGACGTAGGGGCTGGGCTTTCCACGGTTGTGGTAGCCCAGGCCGTTGTAGGCCTCGGCGTAGCTGGCCAAGGTGGCGGGGTCCTCCGTGCCGGCGTTGACCCCCAGGTTGTCCCGGTGGGCGGCCTTGTCCTTCATGGTCAGGGCGTGTACGGCGGCCTTGTGCCAGTCATGAAAGATGGGGATGTTCGTTGGGATTCGAACAGCAGCCTCGCCGAGGGGATCCCCCTGATGCAGGTACTTCTTGAAGCTGCCCGAGCACTCGCGCCAGTGGATGGCGGCGATGAGCTCGGCGGGCACGCTGGCCTCGGCTGCGACCGCCAAGTACTTGGCTTTGTGTGTGGCCCAGTGCTTCTTGAACAGGTCCATCTCGTACTTGAGGCCACTGTTCATCGTCAACGCCAGCCCCCCTTTGAGGCGCTCGGTGTGGGCGTCTTTGACTGCGGCGAGCTTGCCGGTGGGTTGCTTCTGGGCGGGCTCCTCGGCCTTCTCGACCGTGACGTCCTCGGCCTCGGCCCCCGATGTGCTCTGGTCGGCATCGATCGAGCCCCGCAGCATCTCGGTTGCGGTGGCCTCGTCAGCCTTGGCGCCGGTGATGAGCTCGACCACGGCTGCGTTCCCGGCCTGGTCTACGAAGGACATCCAGTCGGGCTGCTCCATGGCGCCGGTGGACTGGGGCGCTTCCTGCTCTTGCGGGGCCGCCTGGCGTGGGCCGCCTCTCTGCCGGGGACCACCGTTCTGGCGTGGACGACGGGGACGTTGGGGGCGGCGGCTCTGGGCGGGCATAGGGCTCTCGCGGTGCCCCCTGACTGTACCGGATTTTCCTCAGTCTTCGGGAAGGAACACGAATCCGCGGCCCCGGGAGCCGGGTCGCTCCTCCCGAATGAGCGCCTGCCACGCGCTGTCCATCTCCTCTCGGGGCGCCTCAGGGTGGTGGGCAGCGTAGTCCCGGGCGAAGCGGTTGTATTGGTTGTGGGGGGCGATCTCGGGCTTCTCGCCCCGGGCCACCTGGGCGCGGCGCTCCGTCTCGGCGTGCAGGGCGTCGGCCAAAGTCGCGCCGTGGTTGTCCTTGATCCAGGTCATCAGGGCGATGGTGAAGGCAAAGTCTGGCCCGATGTGCTTGGCGAAGAAGGCTCGGGCGTTCTGGGTGTTGCGGTAGCTGTCGGTGATGACCGTCTCAGGGCTCAAGGATGCGCTGCGCCAGTCCACCTCCGAGCGGGGCTTGTGGGTCTGCGGGCCCAGACGCTCGCCGCTGCGCAGGTAGTGGCTGATGCGGTCGTGGATCTGGAACTTGCCGCCCGCACAGCTCAGCTCCAGCTTTCGGGCCAAGTCCAGCAGCTCCTGCCGGTACCAGTAGTGGGCGTCGAAGCGCTCGGGGTCGATTCCGGCGTGAAGTTCAGGGCGCATCAGGGCTCTCGCGGAGTGTCTTGGCGATGGTCTGAACGCAGCGCTCAAGACCCACCGTCCAGGGTATGGCCGGAGCCCAGCCGGTGGCCCGAAGGGCGCGGGTGTTCAGGGCGTAGCGGCGGTCGTGGCCCGGGCGGTCGGGACCTTGGGTGATGGGCAGCTGGGATCCAAGGATGTCTCGCACTTGGCGGGCCAGCTCCCGGTTCTCCAGCTCCATCTCGGCGCCCACATGCCAGGTACGTCCCGGCTCAAGCGAGGCCACGTGAAGCAGCGCGTCGGCGTGGTCTTGGGCGTGGATCCAATCTCTGGACTGCTCGCCGTCCCCATAGAGCTGGATGTCCTGGCCTGCCAAGATGCGGCGGACCAGGGTCGGAATCAGCTTCTCAGCGTGCTGGTTGGCCCCGTAGTTGTTGGTGCAGCGGGTCACGCTGACGGGCACCCCAAAGCTGCGGGCGTGGGACCAGGCCAAGAGATCCGCGGCGGCTTTGGAGGCGGCGTAGGGGTTGCTGGGGCCTAGAGCGGCGCCTTCGCTGCAAGGAGGCGCGCCGATGGGCAGGTCTCCGTAGACCTCGTCGGTGGAGACTTGGATGAAGTGCTGGACGGGGGAGCGGGCTGCCTGCTCCAGGAGCGCTTGGGTGCCGCCAATGTTGCTCTCAATAAAGAGCGCACCGTGGGCCAGGGAGCGGTCTACGTGTGACTCGGCCGCCAGGTGAAAGACCAGGTCGATCCCGGATCCCCAGGCGGCGCTCACCGCGACAGGGTCTTGTACCTTGCCATGGACGAAGCGGTAGTTCGGACCGGCGTTGTCGTGGGCGCAGGGGTCGGCGGCGTAGGTCAAGGCGTCCAGGTTGCACAGCTGCCAGCTGGGGCGCAGGGCCAGAATGCGGCGCACCAAGTGGGTGCCGATGAAGCCGCAGCCACCGGTGACCAAGACCCTCATGGGTGCTCCTCTGGGTTCTGAAACTCCGGGGGTTGGATCTCCACCAGGCACTGGTCGCCCAGGTGCAGTCTCGCGGCGCCTTGTCCGCTGACCCGGGCCCCCTGGCCGATGAGGCTCTGGCTGAGCCGCACGCCCTGAACGTGGCAGTGGTCCATCAGGATGGAGTCTTCGATCCGGGCTTGGTTGAGCTGCGCTCCTGCGCCGATGGCGGCGTTCGGCCCAATGCTTCCGCCGTGCACCCGGGCGCCTGCGCCTACGAATACGGGGTGGCGCACCTCACAGGCCAACACCGCGCTGGGGTCGATGCGGCTGCCTTGGGCGAGCAGTAGGCGGTTGGCGGCCAAGAGGTCCTGGGGCTTGCCCGTGTCCTTCCACCACCCCTGAACCTCTGTGGCCACCACCGGCTCGCCGCGGTCGACCAGCACCTGCAGAGCGTCGGTGATCTCCAGCTCGCCGCGCGCAGAGGGCTTCAGGGTGCGTGCGGCGTCAAAGATGCGGCCGTCCAGCAGGTAGATGCCGGTCAGGGCCAGGTCGCTCTGGGGATGCTCGGGCTTCTCTTCCAGCTTCAGGACCCGCTCACCCAGGACCTCCACCACCCCAAAGCGCTGGGGGTCCGGCACGCGGGCCAGGAGCAAGGTCGCGGCGTTTCTCTCGGCCAAGTGACGCTGCACCATCGGGGCCAGCGAGCCCTGGAGAAGGTTGTCTCCCAAGAACATCAGAAAGGGCGCGTCCCCGAGAAAGTCCTGGGCTTTGAGTAGGGCGTGGGCCAGCCCCAGGGGGTGCTCTTGCTCGATGCACGTGATGCGTACGCCCAGCGCGGATCCATCCCCAAGCGAGGCCCGTATCTCCGCTCCGGTGTGCCCGACGATGACCCCCACCTCCGTGCAGCCGGCCTGACGCACCGCGTCTACGGCGTAGTGAAGCAATGGGCGACCGGCGACCGGCAGCAGCTGCTTGGAGCGGGTGAAGGTCAGTGGGCGTAGGCGGGAGCCCTTGCCGCCAGCCAGGATCAGGGCCTTCATCCCCGGGTGCACTCCCAGATCTCTGCGCCCCACTCATCCCATGGCAGGCGACGCTCATCGGGGTCCGCGGGGTCGAAGACTTGGTCCACCAGGTAGATCAAGCTGGCGGGCGCTTGGAAAGGGTTGGCCAGGCCGTGGGCCACCCCAGCTGGGATGCGCACCAGGACCGGTTGGCCGCCCCCCAAGGTCATGCGTTGGAGCTGACCTGTGGTGGGGGAGTCGGTGCGCAGATCACGAAAAGCAGCGATCACCCGGCTGTTTTCGGGGACGAACCACACGTCGTCTTGAGAGAAGTGCAGGTGCCAGGCTTTGACGCCACCGGGCAAGAGCACGCTGTGGTTGATCTGCCGCACCTCAAAGTCCGGCATGGAGAGCAAGGCGCCGGCTTGGTCCAAGCGACCCAGCTCCACGAAGCTGCCGGAGTCGTCCCGGTGGGCGCGCAGAGGGAGCACGCGCAGCCCTTCGATGGCGATCTGGGCACCGTAGCTCTGGGTGCTCAGGGCCGCGCTGAGGGCGGGATCCAGGTCTTGGCGATCGACTGGGGGCATGGGTGGATGGTACACCCCTCTCCCACCTGTGTTGGAGAGTGGCCAGCGATGATCAACGGAAAGCGGGTGGTGGTTGTGCTGCCCGCCTACAACGCGGCCCAGACCCTGGAGCGCTGCATTCAGGAGATCCCCGAGGGGGTGGTGGACCTGCGCATCCTGGTGGACGACTGCAGCAGCGATGAGACGGTGCAGGTGGCGCGCGCCCTGGGCATTGAGCAAGTGCTGGTTCAGCCTGAGAACCGCGGCTACGGCGCCAACCAGAAGCGCTGTTACCGGGCTGCGCTGGACGCTGGGGCCCAGGTCGTGGTGATGTTGCACCCCGACTACCAGTACGCGCCCAGCCAGCTTCCTGCCTTGGCTTGGCCCATCGCCAGCGGGCAGTACGACCTGATGTTGGGGAGCCGGGTCTTGGGAGGCGGGGCGCTTCAGGGCGGCATGCCCTTGTGGAAGTTCGGCGTGAACCGGGCCCTGACGGCCACGCAGAACGCGCTCTTGGGCAAGGCCCTCTCGGAGACGCATACGGGGTATCGCGCCTACAGCCGACGCTTCCTGGAGACTCTGCCCTGGCAGGACAACGCCGACGACTTTGGCTTTGACGCCCAGATCCTGGCCCAAGCGGTGCACTTCGGATTTCGCATCGGAGAGATCTCCGTGCCCACCCGCTACGCGCCGGACTCCTCCAGCATTCAGCTTGAACCGGCGCTTCGCTACGGCGTGGCCTGTGTGGAGACCGCCCTGCGCTGTAGGCTGGAGCGCTTGGGGCTGCTGCGCTCCAAGATCTTCGTCGCCAAGGCCCCTTGATGGCGCGGGGTGCCAGGACTCTGCGCCTCTCGGTGATCGTGGTCACCCATCTGGGGGGCGACTGGCTGCGCCGCAGTCTGGCCTCGTTGGTGGGACAGCTCTCGGAGCTCGATGAGCTGATCGTGGTGGTGAGCGCGGAGCCCGGTCAGGCAGATCTGGATTCGCTCCCCCCTTGCATCCTGCTCGAGCTGGGACACAACCCGCACTACGCGGCGGCGGCGAACGCGGGGCTTGCTCGTGCCCAGGGCCAGTGGCTCTTGGTGCTCAACGACGACACCTGCGCGGACCCGGACTTTGTGGCCGAGCTGATGGCTGCAGCGGTGGCGCCTGGCATGTACCAGCCGCGCATCTTGCTGGCCGATGGCACGGGACGTCTGGACAACGCCGGGCACGGGCTGCTTCCGGACGGCTTCAACTGGGCCATCGGGCGAGAGGACGCTGGGCAGGACTACGGAGAGGCCGGAACGGTGGGGGCCTGCTCCGGGGCGGCCTTCTTGGTGCACCGCGCGGTGCTCGATCGCATCGGTGTCTTTGACGAGGATCTGGTCGCCTACGGGGAAGATGTAGACCTGTCTCTGCGCGCCAAGCGGGCGGGCTTTGCCCTGCGCTACGTGCCCCAAGCGCGTATCCAACATGCCTTGGGAGCCAGTCAGGGGCGCTTCTCAGAGCAGAAGGTCTTCTGGGTGGAGCGGAACCGCGTGCGTGTGGCGCTCCGCAGCATGCCCAGGGGGGCCCTGGTGTTCTGGCCAGCCTTTGCCGGGGCCCGTGTGGGTTTGCTGATGCTGGCGCGGGCCCAGGGCAAAGGCTGGAGCGCCAAGGCCCCCAACTCAGCGATTCCTGCGGCGCTAAAAGGGATCTTGGCCGGTGTGCGCCTCTCTCCCGATGCGCTGAACAAGCGCAGAGCGGATCAAGCACACTGGAGCACCAGCGAGGCCACCATGTGGCAGCACATCTGGCAGCACCGGGTGCGCTGGCGGGACCTCAGCCGTTGAGTGCGCGCTGGGCCGCTATTGGGTCTGCAGGAGCAGCTCGGCGGCGCGCAAGTTCAGGGGGTCGTCGGCCATGGCTTGTCGCGCTGCGTTCCGTGCGCCGCCGGGGTCGCTGGAGAGCAGGAGCTCGGCGCGTCGGCTGTTCAGGGCGGCAGAGGCAGGGCCTTGGGCTTGGGCTTGGTCCAAGGCGTTCAGAGCGGCCTCGGTCTGGTCCAGGCTCTGGTGTGCGTCTGCCAAGAGCGCCCAACGGGTGGTGCCGCTGCCGTCCAGGAGGGATAGGGCGACTTGGGCCTCGTCCTGGTGCACTTTGACTTGAGCGAGAATCAGGGTGAATGCGGGTTCAACCTGTGAAGAGAGGCGCTTCTGCGCCTCGGCACAGCCTCCGCCATCCACACAGATCCAGCCGGCCATCAATGCGCCGATCTGCACTTGAACATCACCGCTGAGCTCCGGCTCCATGGCGCCCCAAGCTTGGGCGCTGCTCAGCAGCTCCAGGCTCAGGTCGGCGCGGCGATCCGCATAGATCCGCGGGTCGATCTCGGCGGCCACGCGCAAGGTGCTCAACGCGGAGGAGGGGTCTTGGAGTTGAACCTGGAGCATTGCGAGTGCCACGGCAGGAGCACGCCAGTAAGGGGCGGTGCGCTGGGCCTCTTCCAGGTTGGGCCGGGCCTGGGCCAGGGCGCCCAGCTGCATCTGCAACAGGCCGGCGTGCAAGCGGAACCAGGCGCGGCGCTCTTTGGACAGACGCTCGGGCTTGCCTTGGGCCAAGGTCAACAGGGCTTTCTGGCCGTCCCCCTGCTCTTGTTGGGCGTGGGCCAAAGCCAGGACGGCCGGAGCGTGGCCGGGCTCAGTGCTCAAGGCCGCCAGAGCGTGGCGCTGGGCCTCGCTGGCGCGCCCGCTGCGAAGCGCCGCCAGTGCAGCACCGGTCTGGGCACGCAGGAGCAGCTCCGGGGGACACTCGGGGTCCTCGGCCAGGGCGCCGAGCAGCTGTACGGCCTGTTCGCCATCCCCACGCACCTGGAGCAGGGCCTCGCCGCGAATCAGGCGCGCGGTAGGGTTGCGGCGGTCCAGCTTGAGCGCTTGCTCGCTGGCGTCCAAGAGGGCATCCCACTGACCCGAGCGCAGGTAGAGCTGGGCCAAAGCGAGGTGGCCGCTGGGCTCTTCTGGTAGGCGCTCGACGGCGGCCTTCAAGGCGGTCTGTGCGCCCAACAAATCCCCGCTCTGAAGCGCCGCTTCACCGGTGGCGCGCAGCAAGGCGTCGGCTTGGGGCAAGCCCTTGGAGGCCGCCTGAAGCAGGGGGAAGGCGTCGGTGGGGCGGTCTTGGGCGAGCAGCGCCTGGCCTTGCACGCCGGTGCAGAAGGCGTCTTGGGGCAGGGCCGTCAAACAGGCGCGGGCCTTCTGGGTGGCCCCAGTGAGGTTGCCCACGGCCAGGGCGATGCCGGGCTCAGCCCGCAGCACCTCGGGTGCTGTTGCGTCCAGCTTCTGGGCACGGGAGAGCAGCTTGACCGACTGCACGCTCAGTTCGGGCTTCTCCCGTCCCAAGCGGGCGTAGGCCAGGGCCAGACCAGCGGCGGCTTGGGCGCTGCCGGGATCGGCAGCCAGAGCTTGCTCCAAGTCCGCGGAGGCTTGCTCATCCCGGGCCCTGGAGCCCACCATGAGAGCGTCCCATCCGGCCTTTGCGTGGCCCTCTGCGTTCTCGGCGCCGGGGTAGGTGCGCTGCATCTCTTCCACGATGTCCAAGGCGGCGGTCACCGGTGGGGGCCCGGCGTCCTCTTTGCCCAGGATCAGGACCACGACGGTGCCCAGCGCAAGCAGGGCGATGGCTGCCAGAGTCCAGGGGATCCAGTCCGCTCCAGAGTCCTCGTCTTCGCCGTCTTGTGCCTCGGGGAGCTCGGGCAGGAACTTGGCGGTCAGAGCCTGAACCCGAGCCACCTCGTCGGAGTAGAGGCTGTCCAGGATGCCAACCACGCCTGCCCGAAGACGGCCTGGATCTTTCTGATCCAGCCATGTGCGCAGCGCGCCAGCCAGGGAAGAGGCGGACTGAAATCGGCGCTCCGGCTGTCGGGTCAGCGCGCGAAGGACGATCTCCGCCAGGGCCGCGTCGATTCCCTCGTTGTGCACTCGGGGGCTGGGAATGGGGGAGATCAAGACCTCGGCCATGACCTCCTCTCGGGAGCCGCCGCGGAACAGGCCCTTTCCAGTGAGCAGCTCCCAGAGGATGACCCCGACGGCCCACAGATCGGTCTGCACGCTTGGGGGGCCGCCCTTGACGCGCTCGGGCGCGAAGTAGGCCGGGTGGCCGACCCGCGCCGCGCTGCGCTCGGGCTGCTCGACGTGCTCGGCGCGCACCATGCGGGCATCACAGAGGCGTGGCATGCCGTCGAAACCCACCACGATGGTGGCGGGTGCCAGGTCGTGGTGCACGATGCCCAGGTCCTCACCCGCGCGTCCTGTGAGCACGTGAAGGTGGGTCAGGGTCTCGCAGACTTGGAGCATCAGCCACGCCGAGAGCTCGACGGGCAAGGCCACTTTCTGCTTCTCCAGAGTGCGCAGGAGCTGGTGCATGCTGCGCCCCTCCACCCACTCCATGGCCAGGTAGCGGCAGCCCTCGTGGGTGCCGGAGTCCTGAACCTTGAGAAGGCCGGGCAAATCCAGGTCTCTGCCCAGCTGTGCGCTGTCCTGGTAGATCAGGTCGAAGCTTGGGTCCGCGCTGATCTGTGGCGTGAGGATCTTGAGCAGAGTGGTCTGCCGGCTGCCCTCACGCAGTGCGCGAAAGCCCTCGGCTTCGTCATCGACAAAGATGCGTTCGACGACCTGGTAGGGGCCGAAGTGATGGGCTTGGTCTTGCTTCACGGGTGCGCAGAATAGCGCACATCGATCAGCGGGCGGCGAGGAGCAGGGCCAGGGCGCCAGGGTTGTCTGGATCCAAGCGCAAGCAAGCCTGGGCGTGGGCGCGAACCTCGTCCATGCTGCCGCTCTCCCACGCCCACTCCGCGCGGGCCAGTGCCGTCCGGGCGTCTTGGGGCGCGGCTTGCCATGCCAGCTCCGCCCCGCGCGTCTCCAGGCTGGACTTGGCCCACCCCTGCATCCAGGTGTCCGGGCTGTCCTTGAGGGCCACCAAGGCCATCGCGGGCTCGTCGTGTAGCAGGGCCAAGCGGGCGCGCCACTCCGGGCTCAGAGGCTGGATTTCTTGCCATCCGCTGCAGCCACCTGCCGCCAAGCAGAAGGCCGCCGCTTGGGTGGGGGTGGGGCTCTCCGGAGGGAGGGGACGCTCGATCGGGATCAGGGCCCCTGCCAGCGCAGTACTGCTGTAGCTCCAGGCCTGCTCAAGCTGCGCGTCAGCGCCAGCGAGGTCTCCATCGGCGCTGCGCAGCAGGGAGAGTGCCAGGTGCAGGTCCAGCCATTGGGGTGTGGCGTCCAGGCCCAACTCCAGCGCCATGATCGCGTAGCGGGGTCGCTCCAGGCTGCGGGCCAGCTCGGAGACGCCCAGCTGCACTTTGGCCTGTTGCCATGGGCTGAGATCTAGGACGTCCAGGCCGGAGATCGCTTGGTCCATCTGCTCGGAGTCCAAGCTCACCTGTGCAGCTCTGCCCAAGCTGAGCTGCGCGGGTGCCCACCTGGGGCTCAGCTCAAAGGCGGTCTTTGCGTGTTCCAGTGCAGCGCGTTCGTCTTCGATGGCCAAGCTGGCGGTGCTGGCCAGGATGTGGGCGCTTGCGGCCCCATCCCAGAGGTGCAGCGCCGGGTCTTCCAGCAGAGGCGAGAGGCTGCGCATGCTGCGTTGGGGTTGGCCACGCAGCAGGTGGATCTCGGCGGCCAGCAGAGCGGCCTCGGGCTGGCCGGCTTGGGCGTCGGTGTCGATGAGGGCCAGGGCGCCTTCGGTTGCGCTGGCCTGCATGAGGATCTTGGCCAGTGCCAAACGTGTACGAAGGTCCTTGCTTTTCTCCAAGCGAAGGACCGCTGAGCTGACCTCGCCAGCGCTCAGATCGGCTTGGGCCAGTAGGCGCTGGAGCTCGGGTCCGTCTGCGGGGCTTCCTTCCAGGTGGAGCAGCTCCCTTGGACTGTGAACCTCCTCTGTCGAGCGCGCCTTCCAGGCCAAGACCGCACAGTAGGGGCCCATCTCCGGGTCCTCTTCGCAGCCGTTGGCGCTGCGCAGGGCAGCTTGGGGTGAACCTTCGATCAGGGCCAGTTCGGCCCGTGCTGCCAAGTTGTGGGGGCTGGCGGGTGCCAGGCGCTCCGCTTCTTCCAGGAGGGTCCATGCACGAGGTCCCAAGGCGGGTCGCTCCGGCGCCTGTCTTGCGTAGGCCACGGCCAGGCCGGCCAGGATCGCGGAGTTCCCTGGGCTCGCCGCGGCCCCTTCCTCCAGCTGGTCCACCGCGCGCTTGTCCGCCTCGGAGCTGCCCTGCTGCAAGTACTGCCAGCCTCGCTCTTGGAGCAGCTCGGCGGGCTGGGTGGGGGTGACCCGGGACTGGATCTCTTGGACCAGGATCTCGGTGGGCGTGGGGGGAGACTGGCTCAGCCAGACCCCCATGATCACGACGAAGGCGCCCAGCACGGCTAGGCCGCCGGCGATGAGGGGCACCCGGCTGGAGCTGCCTTCCGCCTCCAGGGCTTGGGGCCGTGAGCCTTGGACGCTGGGTCGGGGGCGCCGCTCCGGCTTGCGCGCATCGCTGTAGGGGCGTCGAAAATCAGCGGGATCCGTGCGGAAGCTGCCGCTGTCCATCGGGCCCGAGAGGGGGCCGGACATGGGGCCGCTCATCGATCCGGACATGGGCCCTGACATCCCGCCCGAGGCGCCTCCTGTCTGGGGCCCGCTGCCCGAGAGCAGGCCAGAGGGGCCCGTCGTCGTGGGTGCGACGGGCTCTACGCCGGGCGCCATGGGCACGTCGGTTGGGTCGCTGGCCTTGCGGCCCAAGGCCTCGAGCAGCTCGGGTCCCAGAGGGACGATGCCGCGGTTGCCCAGCCTGTCCTCGGCGTCGAAGACATCCCCCAGAGTCTCGTGGAACTCCTGGGCGACGCGACTGCCGTGTTCCAGGCGCGTCATCTGGATCTTCCTCTCCTCCCCAAAGAGCTCCTGCATCAGCAGGGCGCTGCTTCGCTGGACCAGCTGCGGGTTGCGCTGGTCCATGTGGGCGAAGAGGGCCTCCTGCATGTCCCCGGCGTCTACAAAGCGGTCCTTGGGGTCCAGAGCCAAGGCGCGGGCCACCATTCGGTCCAGCTCGGGGCTGACGTTGGGGTTGAAGGCGGAGGGGGGCGGGTAGTCGCCGGCCAGGATGCGGCGGGCGCTCTGTTTGGGCTCTCGGGCTCGGAACAGGCCCCGTCCCGTGAGCATCTCGTGGAGCACAACGCCCAGAGAGAAGAGATCGGAGCGGGGCGTGGCGCGCTTGGACCGCAGGCGCTCAGGGGCGACGTACTGCACCTTGCCCCAGTTGATGCCGTCCTTGGCCTCGTTGGTCAGGGCTTGGGTGGCCGCGATGCCAAAGTCCACCACCTTGACCTGTCCGCTGAAGGACAAGACCAGGTTGGAGGGGCTGATGTCCTGGTGAACGATGCCCATCGGGGTACCGCTCATGTCGCTCAAGTTGTGGGCGTACTGCAGGGCCTTGCAGGCCTCGTGGGCGATGTACAGGGCGAAGTCGACGGGCATGACTTCTTTGCGCCTGGAGAGCTTGGAGAACATGCGCTTGATGTCGCGCCCATCCACCCACTCCATGGCCAAGTAGTAGCTGTCTTTGATCTTGCCGAAGTCGTAGACCTGCACCACGTTCCCGTGCTGCAGCCCCACGCTGATCTTGGCCTCGTCGATGAACATGCTGACGAAGGCGGGATCGCTGCTGTAGCGCTCCAAGATGCGCTTGATCACGAGGGTCTTGGCGAAGCCGCCCGTGGAGAAGCTGCGGGCTGCGTAGACCTCGGCCATCCCGCCGACCGCGATGCGATCGATCAGGTAGTACTTGCCGTAGATTCTCGGCGTGAAGTCGGAGGGCATCAGGCCCGGAGAGTAGCAGGAGGGGCGCAGCTTCGGACGCCAGGAGGGCTCAGCTCTCCTCGATCCACACCCGCCCGCGGCCGCCGTCCACGGTGATTCGCATGCCGTCTTGTAGGCGCGTGGTGGCCCCCTCGACGTTGACCACGGCGGGCAGGCGGTACTCCCGAGCGACCACGGCGCCGTGAGAGAGCATCGAGCCCAACTCCAGGACCACGGCGCCGGCTACCAGAAAGAGTGGGGTCCAGCCCGGATCCGTCGCGGTGGTCACCAGGATGTCGCCGGGCTGCAGGCGCTCGGCGTCCTCGATGCTGTGCAGGATTCGTGCGGTGCCGGTGCGGCGACCTGCGCTAATGCCCAGGCCAATCAAGCTGGCGCCGGTCTCTTGGACCTCCACACCCTCGTCTCCAAGCAGGAAGGTGGGGGGCGCAGGCTGAGCGGCGTACTCCTGCCATTGCTTGGCGCGTCTGGCCATGAGCGCCGTGGCGTTCTCGCTGCTCAGAGTGCCGGCGGCCAAGGCGCGCAGTTCATCCAGCTCCAGGAAGCGGACCTGCTCAGGCGCGTCCAGGAGCTGACTGCCCAGGGTCATCACGCAGCGCTTGAGCGCCCACATCAGCCGGTCGAACTCGAAGCGTTGCTCCTCGCGCAGCTGGAGGTAGCGACGGGCCAGGTCCACCTTCTTCATGGTGAATCCGCCGTCTTGGGGCGGGAGGCGCTGACGCAGGGTCGCCAGAGCCTGCTTGGAGGCGCGCACCTGTTCCTGCACCCGGGCGCTCGGGTCCCCGAGCTGTCCGCTGCGGTAGGGCTCCAAGAGGGGGGCCAGGGCGGCAGGGTTCTCGGCCCATCGGGTCGCGAAGAGCTCCCAGCTGCTCTCGGAGGAGCGGTGCCCGTACTGGGAGAGGAACGAGGCCTGGGTCATCGCGCCGGTGGCCAAGGCAAACAGGGCTTGGTTGGTCTGTACCGTGGGGTTGTCGGCCGGCGCCGTGAGCACATCATCGGCCAGATCGTGGGGCAGCTCGCCGCGCATGATCTGGTAGCTCAGGTTTGCGAAGAGCAGGGAGACCACATGGATCTTCAGGTAGTCGCGCTTGAGCTCGATGAGCTGGTCCAGCTTCCGTAATCCCTCTTCCACGTCCGAGGCCACCACGGCCAGCGGGGGGAGCTCCACCGCCAGGCGTTGGGCGAAGGCATCCCAGGTCTTGTGGTTGCTGAGGGGATTCCACCGGAAGCGCTGCCACCGCTTCTCGGCAAAGGTGGTCTGGAAGATGGACTGGTAGACCTTCAAGTCGGGCGTATAGGCGAAGCGCTTGGTCCAGCGCTCCACCTCTTGAGGTGGCAGGAAGTCCATCATGAAGCTGGGAGGACTGCGCCCGGGCAGCTTGAAGGCCAGGTGTCGGAACACCGTGACATTGGCGTAGGGCCTGCCGCGCAGCAGGCGGAGTGGCGGTGCCCCACCCAGATAGTCCCTGGAGGTCTCGGGGTAGTCGATGAACCAGGTCAGCATGGGGCCCGTGATCGACCAGCCCATGGGCGTGGCCAGGCCAGCCCAGCGCTCGCCGATGAAGCGTCGTGTCCAGAGCACGCCGTCCCCCCGCTCCGGGTCGCCTGCGGCGGTGATGGGCCGGGCTTGGAGCACGAAGATCTTGCCGTCGGCGTCGATGGCCCACTCCAGATCTTGAGGTTGGCCGGCGTGTTGCTCGGCCCGCAGCGCCATGCGAGAGAGGCGCGCCACCTCTTGTCTGCTGAGCTTTCGGGCGAGGGGATGGGCGACCTTGGCCCACTCCAGCTTGTTCTTCACCAAGGGCGCCAAGCGTCGCTCTTGGGGCAGCACGTCCGCCTCCAGCTCCTGCACGTGCAGGCGGTTCCAGATCCGGCCCAAGCCCCGCGGCAGCTTTCGCGGCCGCTTGACCAGGTATCGATCGGGGGCCACCTGGCCGCTCACCAGGGCCTCGCCCTGTCCCCAGACGGCCTCGACCACCAGCTCGGAGAAGCTGCCGGTCACCGGGTTCATCGTGAAGACCACCCCGCTGCACTTGGCGTCTACCAAGCGCTGAACCACCACCCCCATGCCAGGCTGGCCGCGCACTCTGCGGGCCTTGCGGTAGGCCACCGCCTGGTGAGAGAAGGCGCTCGCCCAGCACTGCTTGACCGCTGTCTCCACCGCGTCGCCGGGGCGAACGTTCAACACACTCAAGAACTGGCCCGCGAAGGAGTTCTCGCTGCCGTCCTCTTCGATGGCGGAGCTGCGCACCACCAGTCGGTCGCCCAACTCAGCGCCGGCCTGGCGCAGGCTTCCAGCCAGCTTCGGGGGCAGGCGGCCGTTCTCGATCATCATGCGGAGCTGGCGCAGAGCGTCGGGATTCGGGCGTCTGTGTAGGCCCTTGGCCCGGTCCCAGAGGCCGTTGTGCTTCAGGAAGGCGCGGAAGTCAGAGACCGCCAAGGCCACCGCGGGAGGAACCGGGAGTCCCCGCCTGGACAGGGCGCCCAAAGACGCTGCTTTGCCTCCGTAGGTGGAGGCTGCGTCGTCGCGAAGTTGGGAGATGGGGCGGATCACGGGGCCGCCTCCTATCTGCGCCATGGTGTGCGAGCGAGTAGTGCTGCGATATGTCGCTTGAAACTGGGAGCCTGAGATGATCTGGGTATTGGCCGGCATGCTGGCGTGCGACATTGGCGATGCGACCAAAGACATCACCTCTGGGGTGGTGAGCACCACGGTCGAGGCCACCAAGGGTGTGGCCGAAGGCATCCAGGACGGCGTTGAAGAGGGCCGCAAGGGCACTGAGATCGACGGCTCCGTGGTCTTGTCTACGCCTGCAGAGATCGCAAAGGCGACCACCCTCTCGGTCTTCGAGGTCAATGCCGGCGGCGGAGGCACCCAAGTTGTCCTCGCTGTCGAGAACAACACCGACAAGCCTCTGCATCTCATCGGACTGTCGGAGGACGGGGGACCCCAGCTCATCGACCAAGATGGCTTCTCCACCCAACTGATGAGCAAAGAGACCCTGATCGAGGTCCCGCCCAAGGCGAAGATCAAGCACACCCTGCAGTTTGTGGGGGATGCCGAGAAGGCCGCGAGCGTGCGTGTCTGGGGTCAGGACTTGGCCATTCCAGTGGCCGCTGAGGCGGCGGAATGATCTGGCTTCTCCTGGCATGCGAGGCCGTTGAGCCAGAAGTGGTGCCGGTTGAAGAGACCCCCAAGCCTCGGGTCTCGCTTCACTCGGTAGGCTCGGGCTCCCAGACCATGGCCGAGGCCCCCCCGGTGGAAGTGGTCGAGGTCGCGCCCAAGGTGGACTCCAAGTGCAAGGTCGACATCGACATGCGCGAGGTCAGCCATGAGAAGAACTTCAAGGAGGACGGCGTCGAGGGCCGCTGGGACCGCCTGGACATCGAGCCGCTGGTGATGAAGGACCCTTCCCGCGGCTGTCCCATCTTGGCGCCGGCGAAGCTCATCATCGAGGTGCCCGCCGAGCTGGGCTGCACCGAGGCGGAGGTGGACCTGAACGTGGGCTGTGGTGGCCAGTGCAGCCACGCCAAGTCCATCAAGGGCGGCAAGGCCGTTCAGGAGTGGACCAACTCGGTCAACAAGCACGAGGACTTGGTCCTGGCTGGGCCCATGGACAGCATCGAGCTTTGGGGCGAAGGCCTGGAGATCTGCAGAATCCAGCTTCGGTGAGTTGAGTCGGCCCTTGTTCACCTCTCCGTGGCAAGCGCCGCGTTAGGGAGCCCTTCTTTCAGGAGCTCCTCATGGCCGGCATCTTCAACCCCCCCACTCCCTTCAACGAGCCCGTCAAGGGCTATGCACCGGGTAGCCCCGAGCGCATCAGCTTGGAGGCAGAGGTCAAGCGCCAAGCTGGGGAAGTGCTGGAGCTGCCGAGCATCATCGGTGGGAAGGAAGTCACAAGCTCGCGTCGCAGCGAAGTGACCATGCCCACGGACCACCGCCATGTCCTGGGCCACGCCCACTTGGCGGAGGGGGACACCGTCGAGCGGGCCATCAACACCGCGCTGGCTGCGCGCAGCGAATGGGCCGCCTTGCCTTGGTCGGAGCGTGCCAGCGTGTTTCTGCGCGCCGCGGAGCTCTTGGCTGGGCCCTTCCGGGACAAGCTCAACGCCAGCACCATGCTGGGCCAGGGCAAGACCGTTCATCAGGCCGAGATCGACGCCACCTGTGAGCTGGTCGACTTCTTCCGCTTCAATGTGCAGTTCGCCAAGGAGCTGTACTCCGAGCAGCCCCCGGTCAGCCCTCCGGGCATCTGGAACCGCAGCGAGTACCGCCCTCTGGAGGGCTTCGTCTTCGCCATTACGCCCTTCAACTTCACCAGCATCTGCGCCAACTTGCCGGCCGCAGCCGCGCTGATGGGCAACACCTGTGTTTGGAAGCCTGCCCGTACCCAGGCCCACTCCGCCCACTACACCATGGAGCTCTTCAAGCAGGCCGGTCTGCCCGACGGCGTGATCAACCTGGTGCACGGCGCTGGCGCAGACGTGGGCGACCCCGTCGTGGCCCACAAGGACCTGGCCGGCATCCACTTCACCGGCTCCACCCCCACCTTCCAGCACCTCTGGAAGAGCGTGGCCAACAACATCGGCAACTACCGCAGCTACCCGCGCTTGGTGGGTGAGACCGGCGGCAAGGACTTCATCGTCGCCCATGCCTCCGCCGACCCCGTCACCCTCTCGGTGGCCATCGCGCGCGGTGCCTTTGAGTACCAGGGCCAGAAGTGCAGCGCCGCCAGCCGCATCTACGTTCCCAAGAGCCTCTGGCCAGAAGTCTTGGAGCGCGTGACCGCCATGGTCGCTGAGTTCAAGATGGGCGATGTTCGCGACTTCTCGACCTACATCGCGGCCGTCATTGATGAGAAGGCCTTCCGCAATCACTCCGGGTACCTGGAGCTGGCGCACAAGACCGGCAAGGTGCACTTTGGTGGCAAGGCGGACAGCTCCACCGGTTGGTTCGTCGAGCCCACCTTGGTGGAGGTGGACGACGTCGGACACCGGATGTTGGCCGAGGAGATCTTCGGTCCAATCTTGACCGCCTACGTCTACGACGACGACAAGTACGCCGAGATCCTCCAGGCCGTTGACCAGACCAGCCCCTACGCCCTGACCGGCGCCATCTTCGCCCGGGAGCGCTACGCCGTGGTCCAGGGCATGCAGGCGCTGCAGAACGCTGCTGGAAACTTCTACATCAACGACAAGCCCACGGGCGCGGTGGTCGGTCAGCAGCCCTTTGGCGGCGCCCGCGCCAGCGGCACCAACGACAAAGCTGGCTCCAAGGCCAACCTGGCTCGCTGGGTGAGCGCGCGCACCATCAAGGAGAACCTGAACCCACCCCGGGATTGGACCTACCCCTTCATGGGCTGAGGCTGCTCTATCGCCTGGACCAGTGTCCAGGCGCGCTCCAGGACGGGCAGCAAGGGCACCTGAAGAGGGGCCGGCAGGACCACCCGCAGCAAGCCGCCATGCAGCTCGCTGTGGGGGTGCTCGTTGAGCACTTGAAGCAGGGGCTCCGTCAGGCTGCTATCCGCAAGCGCGATGAGCGCTTCGGGCTGCTCGGTCTTGGCGGTCAACAGCAGGTCGACCACCGGATTGCCCACCCGGTAGGGGCCCTGGACGCGCTTGCCCAAGCGCAGGTCTTTGGGCAGCTGGGCGTTGTGGTCCAGGATGAGCACGATCTGGCGCTTGTCCATGAAGATGCGCAAGTTGTGGCCTCGCCAGCGTCCGGGGCCCAAGGGAATGCCCCCTACAGCATCGGCCAGAGCCTCAGCCGATGGCTCGAAGTGCGCTGCGATCTCCTCTCTAAAGTCAGTGGAGAGGCGCTCGATGGCCTGCAGGAGGCCGCCCAGATGCGCCAGCGCCGTCTCTACCTGACCGGTGCTGCCAACACGTAGACAGATCTCTCCCTTGTAGATCTCCAAGTGGGTGCTGTGGCCGTGGTGGCGCTGCATTGGCATGGTCAGCGGGTGCTTGTTCTGGGGTAGGTGCAGCCACTCCCGCTCCAGGGTTGCCCCGGCCCAGATGCCACTTCTTACCTTCTGAACCAAGGGAAGGGAGGCTGGGGCTTGGATGCGCAGGTCCACCCGCCTGCCGCTCATCCAGGCGCGCACCGCGAAGCCGTGGGTCTTCCCTTGCCAGCCGCCTTCGACTTCCTTGAGCTGGGCCATGCTCTCGCCGGTGATGGCCGGCATGGCCTTCTCGTTGGTCACAGTGCGCCAGATGGCCCAGACGGTGAGTGCGAGGATTGGGATGGCGAAGAGCATGGGGTGCGCCTCTACTGACGTGATCCACTCCTGTTGAGCCGGTTCTTCGCGAAAACAGGCTCAACAGTTCGGACCACGTCAGTATTCTGCGCCTTCAAGCCGTGCCAAGAAGGCAAAAGCGCGGTCGACCTCGCGGACGACTTGTTCCAAAGAGCCCTCGCTGTAGAAGAGCAGGTGTGCTCCATTTAGGCGGGCTCTGGGGCGGGGGTGTAGGAAGCTCAACAGGGCCTCGGCCTTGCCTTGGAGCGTGTCTAGATCCGTAGACTCTGGGCTCTGGCAGCCCAGCACCACGTCCAAGACAGGGTTGCCCGTTTGGTGGGTCGAGGAGATGCCCACCCCCAAGCGAAACTCTGGGTGGAAGTTCAGCCCGTGTTCGAGTCGGAATACTGCAGCGGGGTCCTTCACTTCCAGAAGCATCTCTCGGCCCCTGTAGGTGCCCCTTCGGGCCAGGATTCCGGGTCGGGAGACGTCCTGAAGTCCACCAAGGTCCCAATCCAGCGCCTCGATGAGTGCGCTGGTTGGAGCCTCTGCTTGAAGGAGCAGCGCGCTGATGTGGTCCAACTTCTGGGGCAGAGTCTTCAGGTCGGACTCCCCGTGTAGGGCGCCTTCACGGATGTAGTAGGTCCCGCCCCAGTGGGGAAGGTCCAGGCGGTCCCAGCGAAGGCGCGCGCCACCGTCCAAGGAGCGAGGTGCCTTGCGAAGGTAGAGCAGAGGGGGGAGCCTCAGCGCGAACGCGCAGCGCTGGCCCAAGCTCCGAGCGCCGCTGTGGACCTGGACAGCCAGACCTCGGCTGTGGCCCGAATAGCCGGTGGTCGTCTTGTGGAGCTCCGTATGGCTTGGGGGGCTCACTCGCTCTGGCGGAGCTTTCTTCTCCCCATCCAATGACAGGGTCATCCACGCCAACGCGCCCATCAACAGCGCCAACCCACCCATTGTTGTGCCCACGAACATCCAGCTCATGAACCCAGTTTAGGGCAGCTTCCAGGTCTGTGCGCACGCAAAGTGCTTGACATCCCCGAGATGTGGCCGTAAATAGTCAACAAGCTCGATCTGGCGCCTATGCGCCGCTTGGGTTGGTCCGGGTCAGACTGGCATTCCGCCGTCATCCGCGACCGTCGCACGCGACTTTGGCGCTGCCTTTGGGTAGCGCACTGCGAGCGGAGATCTGCTTGTTGTCCGAACAACGGCTGAGTGCTTTCCCGGTAGCTGTGCTGCTGCTGGTGTACTCGCGAACCCCTTCAACGCTCGCCCATGCAAGGCATCAATCCTTGTTTGGGCCCAGGGAGCGCTCTGAATGCTGAACAGCGCCCCTCACTCGCGTTGCCCCCGTCCTTGCGGAAAGGCGCTCTATGCACGTCAAGCCTGACAACCCCGTCATCGTCCAAGGCGATGGCAAGGTCCTCCTGGAAACCAAACACGCTCGCTATGAGAGCGCCCGCGACTTCATCGCGCGCTTCGCTGAGCTGGAAGCTTCTCCAGAGCACCTCCACACCTACCGAATCTCACCTCTGTCCCTCTGGAACGCTGCCAGCTCGGGAATGAACAAGGACGAGATCATTGACGGACTCAGGGACTTGTCCAAGTTTGACGTTCCCCCTGCCGTTCGCAAGAGCACCGAGGAGACCATCGAGCGCTATGGCTTGGTCAAGCTGGTGCCTCACCCCGACAGTCCTCAGGACCTGTTGCGTGTGCAGTTCGAGACCGCCTACATCGCCAAGATGGCCAGCAAGGAGCCCTGCGCGAAGGAGATAATGGTCCCCGACGGACGTCGGCACTGGGCCATTCCTACCGGTCTTCGTGGACTCTACAAGCAGCGCATGCTTCAAGCCGGCTGGCCCATCGAGGACCTGGCGGGCTTCCTGCCAGGGGCACCGCTCAAGGTCGAGCTGCGGGACAAGATGCTCGGAAACGGCAAGCCTTTCGCACCTCGCGACTACCAGGTCGAGGCTGTAGACCGCTGGCACATGGAGGGCCGCCCCCAGGGTGGACACGGCACGGTTGTGCTTCCCTGTGGCGCTGGCAAGACCATCGTGGCCATCGAGGCCATGAAGCGTTGCCAGACCAAGACCTTGGTCCTGGCCACCAACGCCGCCGCTGTCGAGCAGTGGGTCACCGAGATCAAGGACAAGACCCACCTCAAGGACGGACAGGTTGGCGCCTACATGGGCAGCCGCAAAGAGATCTGTCCGGTCACGGTGGCGACCTACCAAATCCTGACTTGGCGCCGGTCCAAGAAGGACGACTTTGCACACCTGCACCTGTTCTCAGACGAGGACTGGGGCTTGATCATCTATGACGAGGTGCACCTCTTGCCCGCACCCGTCTTTGGTGCCACCGCAGCGCTGCAAGGTCGGCGTCGCTTGGGGCTCACCGCAACTCTGATTCGTGAAGATGGACGACAAGGAGACGTGTTCTCCCTGGTCGGGCCCAAGCGCTACGATCTGCCCTGGCAGCAGCTTGAGCGAGGTGGTTTCATCGCCGAGGCCACCTGCTACGAGGTGCGCGTTCCCTTCACGCCCCAACAGGCCGCTCGCTACGAGCGCATGGGGGAACAACAGAAGTTCAAAGAGGCCTCGGTGAACCGCGAGAAAATGCGGTCCATCAAAGCCTTGGTCAAGAAGCACAAGGACGACAACATCCTTGTGATCGGGACATACGTCGAGCAGCTCCACGAGATCTCCCGTGCCCTTCGGGCGCCCCTGATCACCGGAAAGACGCCGCACAAGCGGCGTGTCGAGCTCTTCGCGCAGTTTCGCTCCGGAGAGATCAACACCTTGGTTGTATCCAAGGTGGCCAACTTCTCCATCGACTTGCCAGACGCCAACGTGGCCATTCAGGTCTCAGGCACCTTCGGCAGTCGCCAAGAAGAGGCCCAGCGCCTGGGGCGCATCCTGCGTCCCGGAAAGGGTGCAGGCGCCTTCTTTTACACCGTGGTCACCAAGGACAGTAAAGAGCAGGACTTCGCTATGAAGCGCCAGCTCTTCCTGACCGAGCAGGGCTACCGCTACTTTATTGAAGACGGGGCCGCGGCCTAAACGCCGCCGCCGGACACAGCACCGCAGGGCCAAGCAATGGCCACTGCCGGGAGGATTGAATGTCCACACAGACTGACGCACCCGCAGACGGACGCCGCAAGCGTCGCCGTCGTCGCCGCCGCAAGAACGAAGAGGAAGGAGGAGGAGGTGGCGAGGCTCAGGCCTCCGCCAGCACCTCGGAGGGTGGCAAAGGGAGCGGCGAGGGCCGCAAGCGCAATGGTCGCCGTGGCGGCCGTCGCCGTGACGAGGACGGAGGCCCAGGCGTCTCCACGCCTTCTGGGCGCAGCTCCCGTCGTCGCCGTCGTCGCAAGCGTCGTGGACCGGCCGTTGCGGGTCTGAACCGACGCCGTCGTCTGAGCCAGGGCGAGTTGGAGGAGCTGGAGGACTACTTCTCCCGCTTGCCTGACATCCTGCTGGGCAACCTCTACAAGGGTCTGGGCGGACAGCCTGGCCGAGTCGGGGACACCAAGCGCATGGTCCAGCTGGCCATTCGCGCCATCGCCCAAGGCAAGCGCCTGGGCACCATGCTCAAGGGCCTGCACGAGAAGGAGCGCATGGCCTTGGCCGTGCTCATCCAGTGCGGTGGTCTGGCGCACTCCGAGGAGCTGCTTCGCGAGATGCACCTCTCCTTGGGTGGCAACGAGCGCGACTGGACCCGGGTCCTGCTGGTCTTGGCTGACAAGGGCTTGGTCGGCGCCAGCGAAGAGCAGGACGGCGCCTTCTTCTACTTGGTGCCAGATCCCTTGGTCGAGCACCTCGTAGAGCACCTGGAGAGTGAGCTGGCTGTCGGCACTTTCCAGCACGACGACATCGCTGTGGCCAACCAGCGGGCCTTCTGTCCGCCGCTGGACTTCTCGGTCACCACGCTGTGCACCTACATCGATCAGCGCCCGCCGCGTCTGACCCAGCAGCAGGACATCTACAAGGCCGACAAGGTCGAGCTGGATGAGTTCTTCGCGCAGCTCTGGGAGGCCAACAGCGAGCTCTTCCACTTCCACATCGACTTCCTCATTCAGCACGGTCTCTGCGAGCTGAGCGGCGATCGATTGGCGGTCAACCGCGAGGTCGTTGAGGAGTGGCTCCAGCTGGACGCACAGGACCAAAAGGACCTGTTGTTCCGCAGCTTGGACCTACGCTTCCGCTATGCGGAGTGGATCATGTACGCGGTGCACTCCGGCGCCGGCGAGTGGGTCGCGGAGCAACCTCTCCAAGGCTTGTACCGCCGCTGGACCCGCGGCGAGGACTGGCGCAAGCGCTTCCACAAGGGCGAGTTTGCCGCTACCCGCACCAACGAGCGGGAGTCCTACTCTTTCGCTCCGCTGGTCGACGCGGGCATGTTGGAGCTTGGAGAGTGGGGACAGGAGAAGTTCTACCGCCTCACACCGCGCGCCATCGCCATGATCGAGCCTCCAGAAGGGGACGAATTCAGTCAGTTCTACCTGACGCCTTCCTACGAGATCATGGCCCCTGCGGGACTGCCGCCCATGCTGCTCTTCCACATCGGAGAGCTCGCGGAGCTCACCGGCTGCGATCGAGCCAACACCTACAAGGTCACCGAGATCAGCGTCGAGCAGTCCGTGAAGAAGGGCTGGCGTCGCGACGACATCCTGGACTTCCTGCGCGATGGCAGCCAGATCGGCTTGCCGGAGAACGTCGAGCAGACCTTGAAGATCTGGATGGGCCCAGGCTCTGACGTGGAGTTCCACGACTGCGTGCTGCTCACCGTCCAGAAGTCCAAGATCCGCCAGATCGAGGCGGCCCGCTCTATGCGGCCCTTCTTGCTCCACCGCTTTGTCCCTGGCATGTACGCCATTGACCGCACGCGCTTCCCAGAGGTGTACGCGGAGCTCACGGAGCTGGGTTTGGTGCCTGCAAAAGACATTCGCCACTACCCAGGACAGGCCGAGCAGATCCTTGCCCGCAGCAACCTGCATGAGCTCTTGGCCGAGGCCCGTGAGACCAGCGACAACCCGCTGGCCCGCGCCCACGAGGCCGACACCCAGCCCGAGGACTTGCTCCCCGTGCCGGGCTCGTCCGCCGGTCGCCGCAAGAAGAAGAAGAAGAAGGTGGAGATCCCACGCATGACCACGGCGGAAGCCCGTCAGGCCTTGGATCGCGCCATCGCCCTCAAGCAGCAGGTCAAGGTCCAGTACAGCGGCAAGGACGGCAAACGCCTGCACTACCAGCTCCAGCCCACGCGCCTGGCGCTGAACCCTGCTGGAGACCAAGTCGTCGTCGCCACCAACGTGGAGACCGGTGATCTGCGAACCTTCAAGGTGGCCCGCATCGAGCGGATCAAGGTGAACAACTAGTGGCGCGCCTGGATCTCACAGGTCTGACCGCCCTGGTGACCGGCGCGAGCGCTGGCATTGGGGTGTGTTTTGCCAAGGAGCTCCAAGCTCGCGGCATCGGCAAGCTGATCTTGGTCGCCCGGCGGGAAGACCGCTTGGTGGCTCTGGCCAGTGAGCTGACGGTCCCCACCGAGATCATGTCCTGCGATCTGGGTGACCCCGAGCAGATTCAGGCGTTGTATGAGCGCTTTCCAGATGTGGATGTGCTCGTCAACAACGCCGGTTTTGGCAAGGCAGGCTCCCACGACAGCCTTCTGCCCAGCTCACTTCCCATGTTGGATTTGAACTGCCGCGCGGTGCTTCAGCTCTGCGATCTCTATTTGCCGCGCATGCTTGAGCAGGGACGCGGCGGGATCCTGAATGTGGGGTCGACAGCAGGAATGCTTCCTCTGCCCAGCATGGCCCTGTACGCAGCGACCAAGGCCTTCGTGAACAGCTTCTCGGATGCCCTGCGCAGCGAGGTCAAGTCGCGCGGCGTTCACGTCAGCTGTTTGGCGCCGGGTCCTGTGGCCACGGAGTTCTTCGAGGTGGCCAGCGAAGGTGCAGGCGATCCGCCGGCCTTCGTGATGGCCTCTCCCAAGGCCGTCGCCCGTGCTGCGGTTCGCGGTCTGGAGCGCAACACCGCCATTGTCACGCCGGGGCTGCACATCCGACTGGGCATGAGCGTGGCCACGACTGCACCTTCTTGGTTGGTACGCCTGTTTACCGGGCTATACGGCAAGGCCATGTTGTCCTTCGCTGGCAAATAGGATTGCAATGAGCGCCAAGAGTGACCAAGAGCCCACCTTCGAGAGCTTGCTTGAGCAGCTCGAGCACCGCGTGGAGAAGCTGGAGAAGGGGGAGCTTCCTTTGGAGCAGGCCCTCAAGCTCTTCGAGGAGGGCATCGAGCTCACCCGCAGCTGCCACGAACGCCTGGACCAAGCCGATGAGCGCATCGCGGTCCTGACGCGGGGAGCTGGGGGCGAGGAGCTCGAAGAGCCCCTGGGATAGAGCCCGCACCTCAGCTGGGCTGAATCAGCCCGAAGACCGCGCCGCTGGGGTCGGAGACGGTGGCCATGCGGCCGTGAGAGGGCGTGCTCACTGCAGCCGAGAGGATCTGGCCGCCGTGCTCGGTGACTTGGTCCAGGGTGGCATCCACGTCCTGGACCTGCACCCGACTGAAGAAGAAGGACTGCCCCGACTGCGAGGCGGTCACGCCGCCGCGTACGCTGCCCTGGGCTTCCAGGGTGTGGTACAGGCCTTGAGGCGTTTGTTGGGTACTGTGAGTGAACCCAAAGACCGACGCCATCCAGCTCAGATCGGCCTTGGGGTCGGTGCTCTGAAGCTCCAGCCACTGCAAGGACCCGGGTCCAGGCTTGGCCAGCTCGTCTGCCTCGGTGGCGTCGTAGAGCGCGAAGACCGCGCCCGATGGCGTGGAGACCACTGAGAAGCGGCCGGCGGTCAGGGCTGTCGGGGGAATCAAGATGCTGCCCTGCTCCCCAGCCCGCGCGGTCCGGGCGTCCAAGTCGTCGACGGCCAGGAAGGTGCACCAGGAGTTGGGGCCCTCTCCGGGGGCTTGGAGGTGCGCCACCGCGCCTCCGGGGGCGATGCACACCGTGCCATCTGGGCTATCGACCATGTTCCAGCCCAAGACGGCTGCGTAGAAGCCCTTGGCGGAGTGGATGTCTGTGGTGATGCCGGTCCAGCAGAAGGTGTTGTTCTCAATGCTCATGTTCGTGTCCTCAGCGCCGTCATTGGCATGAACCTTATGCCTCGGGACCCTGACAAAACTTGGCAGGATTTAGGCCTCGCTTGTGTTATCACTGACAGAATCTGGCAGGAATTAGAGGCACGCTCGAGACCATGAACAGCACCGCACGCCGAGACCGACTCCTGAACCTTCTGCACCGTGGCGCGACCACCGTTCCCGCCGTCGCCGCCAAGCTTCAAGTCTCAGAACGCACCTTGTACCGGGATATCGCCGCCCTACGGGACGCCGGCCACGAAATCCAGGCCACGCCAGGCCCAGGAGGCGGAGTGCGTGTAGCCACCGACAGCCGTCCCCGGCCGGTGCACTTTGAGGTCGCCGAGATCGTTGGCTTGGCGCTCTCGGTCGCCATTCTGCAGGCCTCGCCGCACCTGCCCTTTGCCAAGAGCGCCGAGGCTGCTCTGGACCGCGCCTGTCGCGCCCTGTCCGCAGACCGTCAGCGGGCCATGCAGAAGCTGCAGCGCCGAATCTTG
Organism: uncultured Pseudomonadota bacterium; assembly: GCA_913060515.1. Lineage (GTDB taxonomy): Bacteria > Myxococcota_A > UBA796 > UBA796 > CAJQPC01 > CAJQPC01. The sequence continues at coordinate 241,194 of CAJXRZ010000001.1, forward strand.
ATTGGTCGGGCCAGCGAGCGCACCAAGCTCACTTTGGGGCAGGTCGACGACTCTCTGCTCTCGGTCTTTGAGCGTTGCTTCACCGGCGCCCTGGCCATGCACTTTGACTATGTCGATCGCGCAGGGGCCCATAGCTCGCGCCGCATCGAGTGTGCCGCTCTGGTCCTGCACGCCCCCCTCTGGTACGTCTTGGCCTGGGACTTGGACAAGGATGCCCCTCGAACCTTCCGAATGGACCGCATCGCCGGTCCCACCTGTGGCGCTGCCCTGGCGCTCACGCATCCGCTGGCCCAGGTGACCGCCAAGACCAGCCCCGAGGGGCAGGCGGCCTACCGTGGGTGGCTCGGCACGCCCATCGCCTGATTCACAGCGGTGGAATCAGCTCGGCGCCAGCCCCATTCTTCTCGATCCACTTGTCCAGGTTCCCGTTCGCCGTCTTGTTCACCTTGCCCGAGACGATGCCCGACCATCCCAGAAAGATGCCTGGTGCGCCCAAGGCCTGACGCGACCAACGCCAGAAGTCAAAGACATCGGTGTGTTGGAGGATGCGGCCGTCCTTGAAGACGAAGCTGGAGTCGATGATGTTGTGCACGCTGCGGCCGGTGACCGAGAAGGTGTACCAAGCCTCCCAGTGACCGCTTCCGGTCTCGCCTTGGGCCTGCACAGCGCTGTGCTCCATGCGCAGGTCGGTCCCGCCCTCGATGAGCATGTGCCACATCGCCGCGGCTCGCCAGCCCTTGAGAGGACCGAAGGCGGGGTCCTCGAAGGTGACCTCGGGGTGGTAGCAGGCAGCCATGCCAGCGGCGTCTTTGGCACCAAATGCGGTGTAGAAGCGCTCGATGAGCTCAGCGGACATGGGGTCTCCAGATGGCGTGCATCCTAACAGTCCACTTCAAAGTGCGAGCATGATGCGGACCGGTGACCCAGGTGGATGGCGTAGCCACCCTGGTGGTCACCCGGCTAGCTTCTTTGAGCGACCAGTGGGGGAGAGCTTGCAACTGGAGCTCTCCGATGGTCGCCAGATCAGCGTCACGACAGAGCCCCTGCAGGATCTGCTGGAGCAGGCTGGAAAGACCCCAGGGGAGGTCGAGCAGACCCTTCGGGACCGCGGCCTGGGGGGCCAATACTGACTGGCCAAACGAAGCGCCGAACTTGGCGCTTTAGCAGTCCACCAGGTGCCCACACTGTGCGAGCAGCTTGTCACCGATGCCCCGGACCTTCAGCAGCTCGGGACGCTCGGCGAAGGGGCCGTGCTCCTCTCGGTAGGCCAGGATGGACCGCGCGCGACGCGGGGTCACGCCTGGAAGCAGGGTCAGTCTGGCCTCGTCGGCGGTGTTGATGTTGACCCGTTCTGGGGCAATCTGGTCCCCGTCACCCAGGTAGTCGCTGCTGCGGTGAAGCTCTCTTCCTTCATCCAGAAAGGTCCACGTCCACTGCATCTTGCCCTGGCTTGGGAAGCTCGCGCGGATGCGGACCTGGCCGACCGGCGCGGTGTAGTCGCAGAGCAGGGTCTCGCCGTTGAAGGTGTAGGGGTGCGCTTGACTGGGATCGGTGCGCAGCTCCCGACCGAACCACTGCTGCACGTCACGGAGCACCCGGGCGCGCGGATGCGGTGAGCCGACGGAGGCCTGGAAGAGGGCGCCGTCTGGATAGATGCGGTGGAAGGTGTAGCTCTGTCCATTCTGGTAGACGTACAGGCCGCTGATGGCCCGGCAGAGCTGGAGTCTGGAGTCGTCCTCTTGGCGCCATTCAGGGGGCGCCACGCGCAGGGCATCGGGCCAGTGTTCAAGCTTGGATGCCTCAAGGTCCGTCGTCGAGGTCAAGCTGGCGCAGAAGGCGTTCCAGGCGGCAATTGAAGGGGTGCTCAGGTCCATCGCGCAGCTCCATTTCTGAGAGGGCACGCTGTACAGCGCTAAGGCGTAAGTGACCACCAGTCGGGGACGTTTAAAACCGCAAAAGAAGGAGCGCCGAAAATGGACGTGAAGGGAAAGACCGTTGTCGTGACCGGCAAGCTGCAGCACTTGAGCCGAAAGGAAGCCGAGACCCAGCTCAAGGCCCTTGGCGCGAAGGTCAGCGGGAGCGTCTCAAAGAAGACCGACATTCTCTTTGCGGGGGAGAAGGCCGGCTCAAAGCTGGCCAAAGCGAGCCAGTTGGGTGTGACCGTGCTTGGTGAGTCGGAGCTGGTCGCCCTGCTTGCAGGAGATGCGGAGGCCTTGAGCTTCGATTCGGCCGGGAGCGAGCAGGCGCTGTGCGCGGCCATCGATGCGGTGGACTGGAAGAAGGCCCCATCGGAGGTGCTCGATGCCTTGAACACGGCGCTCTTTGAGCGTCTGGCTGACTCGGGAGAAGATGGGGTGCACCACCACGCGGCGACGGTCCTGCACCGGGCGGGTCTTGCTCGACTGGCCACCAACACCCCCCACCGTAGCGAGCTGACCTGTTGGGGGCTCTCTCCTGACGGGGTGCACTTCGCCACCGGTGCCTGGGTAGGGGATGACTACGAGGCCGGCGGGTCTCTGGCCGTCTGGGACGTGGACTCTGGCGCTTGCATCAACACGCTCCATGTCCCCGGCGGGGCTGGCTGGCCGGACTACGGCGGCTGCATTGAGTGGAGCCGGGATGGGCGACGTCTGGGCTTGGCCTTTGACACCAACGGCGTTGGCTACATCGATCCCTGTGGTCGGCCGGATGGCGTCGCCTCGCAGACCTATGTCACCGATGGCTGGAGTCGGCCGCCGGGCTGGTGTTGGGCGCCTGATGGTGCGCGGGTGTTTGTGTCCTGCTGGGGCTACCGCGGGTCGCGTTTGGCAGGGTGCATCGCCACGCCCAGCGCGCATCGGGTGGATCCGGTCTACATGGCGCCCTTTGGCGATGCTGACGCCGAGCCTCCCTTTCAGCCCTTCCAGACCATGCGCTGGACCGAGGGCGATGTGGTGGTGGGTTTCAACGGCCACAGCGAGGTCTACGCCATCGACGCAAAGACGCGCACGCTGATCTGGTCCGGGCAGCTGAAGGGCGCCGCCGCCTTGAGCCCCGATGGCACCCGCTTCCTGCATGGCCAAGAGAGCCTGGAGCTGCTCGATACTGCCACCGGCAAGGTCCGCGTCGTGCGGCTCCAGGATGCGGCCCAAGCCTACTTCTTCTCCCCTGATTCAACCCAGGTCTTGGCCGTCGGACCCGGCAACTCTATGCGCCTTCTGCGTGTAGATACCCTGGCCTTGGTGGCCGAAGTTCCATCCCAGGTCGACCCCAAGAAGCACTATCGAACACCTGATTTGGAGAAGGTGGCGTGGTCGCCAAATGGAGAGCGGGTCGCTTGCCTGACTGAGGCGGGGCAGCTTGAAGTCTGGGCGATGGGTCCGGAGCCCAGGAAGGTGAGTTCCGTTGATGCTGGGGGTGCAGCCGGGGTGTTCTTTGGGGTCAATGACACGGTCATCGCCGTCGGCCGAGAGCGCCTGCGCTTTGTACATGCCAGCGACGGCCGCACCATCGCCGAGCACGGGCTCTTCGACTTCCCGGGCAGCGACCCAGCCGAGGGGCTGCTCAGCTTCCCCGATGGGGACCAGTGGGGCTACGTGGCCGATGGCGTGGTGGTCGCGCAGGGAGATGTGAGCGGCTTGGTACACCTGAGCGTCGCACGGAGGCACGCCTGGCCCTTGTCCTGGCTGGGCGTGGAGCGCTTCGAGAACCTGCCCAGAGCCATCGCGGCCAGGCCCAAGGCGTTTCCAAAGGCTTTGCAGACGGTCTTTGGCAAGAAGAAAAAGCCGGCCCGGAAGAAGAAGCTGCCCTTCCCGCTGGTCGATGAGAACAGCGAGCAGGACTTGGTGGACTTCGCGGAGAAAATCCTGACCGAGAGCAGCAACACCTATGCAGGAAAGTACCTGTGTGAACTGGCGATTCACGATGTGATGGGCGGTCGCTTCGAGACGGCTCTCTCTCGGGTGGAGTCGATTCCTGCCAGCTGGGAGGCCGCGCACTGCTTGGCGAAGGTGGCTGCCTATTTGGCTCGGTATGGGGAGCTGGACCCTGCTCGGGCGCTGGTGCAGCGGGCCGAGAAAGCCCTGGAGGACCAGAACTTTCAGAACTCTCCGGAGTTCTTCGGCCGCTTGGCCGCCTGGGTTGGGGCCGTCTACGCGCTGCTTGGGGAGGAGTGCCAAGCGCGCTTTGAAGAGGCCCAGACCAAGGTCTCCAGCGGCCAGACCCACACCCGAATGTCTGTGGCCACAGCCCTCGCGTTTGCTGGGCAGTGGGAGCAAGCCATCGCGCTGCGGTCCAAGGTTCAGGATCCCTGGTGGCACGACCAAGCGGAGCTGGTTTGGCTGGCTGGTGAAGCCTACCGGGACGGGGACCGAGGGCTGTTGGAGCGTCTGCTGCAGGTGTCCGGTCGACCTAGCTTTGGCACGCTGGACTACGTAATGGGGCTCTGCATTGAGCTGGAACAACCAGGCGATGCTTGGGCCTTCCGTTCCTACTTCAAGGGGCTTCATCTGGGTGCGGTAGAGGCCCGAATCTTGGATGCCGTGGCCAGCCAGCAGGGGGCCAGCGCAGTGGGGGCCTATCTGGAACCCCTTCTGACGGAGGCGCTGTCCAAGGGTCATCCGGCGGGCGCGGCGTCGGCCTTGGCGCGGTGGTCCCAATACGACCCCTCCGCTGCCCGAGAGCGCCTGGGGAGCTTCCTTCAAGACCTGGACGTGTCCAGCTTGGACAGGCGATACGGCTTGCCGGACTTTCTGTCCTCCATGGCAAGGCTCAGTGGGAACCTGGACGACCTGAGCTTGCTTCGACCGCTGCTTCCTGCGGCGCCCGCCAAAGGCAAGCACTGGTGTGCCGTGTTGGCGCAGCTCGAGCCCGGTGATCCCGCTTGGGAGGGCGCCATCGCAGGCGCGGTGGCCACGCTCTCCACCCAGGACCCCGCAGCGCTTCTGCAGGTGCTGCTGCCCCATCCCACCGAGTATGACACCGTCTTGGAGCGGCTCATTGAGGCCGCTGGCCGCGACCGCATCCCCCTGGAGTACCTGACCACCGGTCTGGGCAAGGTCGGAGACTATGCCAACGCCCACCGGGTGCGCATGCGCAAGCCCAAGGCCCAGCGGCAGGGGCTCACCAACGCCTTGGCGCGGGCTGCGATGAAGCGAAAGCACGTCAGCTGCGGGCTGGCCATGCTCAGAGAGTTGCCTAGTGGTTGGGGCTCGCAGGGCCAAGAGTACGAGACGATGCATCACTTGGTCCACAGCTTCTGGGATGGGGTGCCTCGGGCCTCTGGGGTGCTGTAGGGCTGGATATTTGGACCCCTGGGCGCTTCAGTTGTGTGGCTTGGAGAAGCTTCTGGCGAAGAGTTCTGGCGTAAATTCAAGCCTTTGGACGAGCGCGGCCACGAGACGATTGGGCCAATCGATTCGACTTTGGTCGAATGGCGGCAGGCGGGACTTGACCCGCCTTGTCTAGGAGTTCGAATGAAGAAGTACGCCCTGTGTCTACCCCTGCTGATTGGTGCTTTGTTCTCGATTAGCGCTTCGGCCGCCTCGGATGCGGAGCAAAACATGATTGTTGCCGGCGTTGAGTCGCTTGGAGAGGACTGGGACCTCGAGTTGGAGGGAAGAGAGGCGGTCGAGATGTCTTGCTCTACTACTGCTACGGATTTGCTCTGGGCGGCAGCGTGTATTGAGACCATCAAGGAGCGTGAAACCCTGAACAGGGAATACCAAGCTCTAAAGAAGGCGGCTCGAGATGCGAAGGACGGTGGTGACTCTGGAGAGTCAGCTCGCTTGCTCGATGAAGCCTTGGCAGTCAAACTTGAGATGAATGGGATGGTTGAGCAATACAAGTTCTGCAAAGAGCTATTCGCCAAACTGTTGAAGAGGACGTTTTGAAGCGCATCGTTTCAGGGACTGCTGCACTCGCTGTCGTACTGACGCTGCTCTACGCAGCGTCGAGGATGGACTCGCCGATGGACTCCGATCCCGAAACGGAGATGGCGTCCGTCCCCCAGAGTCCCGAGCATCCAGAGAAGACGGGTCAAGGTCTCCCGCCACCGCCACCGCCGCCCGCTCCTTCCAGTCCTGCAGATGCAGAGTTGCTTGAGAAGTTCGAAGCCTTGGTGGCCGATGATCTGCACTGCCGCGTTCTCGGGGTCCCCATGGGCGCTTCAGGTCAGCTTCGTGTTGGCTTTGAGACCTTCAACGTCGATGTCTACAAGCCAGAGGTCGCACTGATCGACCTGAGCGGCCACCTGGACTCCGGTTCGGGAGAGCTGCTCCTCGCAGGATTTGAGCCGCTCACGCTCTCTTGGACGCGCGATGAAGACAGCTTTACCTGCCATCCCAGCGAGCCGGTCTCGGCTGCTGGACCCTTTGGTATTGCTGGCCTTGTGGTCGACCCAGCCGGTCTGCCCTTGGACGGCGTTGAGGTGGTCGGCTGCGGGGAGAGCACCCGAAGCGAAAGCGGGTCCTTCTACTTGATTCGAAGCAACAACCAAGCGTGTGAGCTGCGCTTGCTTGGTTCAGTATCCGGAACCTTGGTCGTGGTCCCTGCAGCAGAAGAGGACTTGGACTTGGACGAGCTCACCTTGCCCGATGTTCCGGCCGCTGTCGGTCTGGACCTCAGCTTGGGGGTCCTGGCATTCCAGAGCGGCATGGAGAAGTCAGGATTTCAAGTGCTTCAAGTGCTGCCGGGTTCTCCGGCCGATCGGGCGGGCATCAAGGCCTTGGACGTGGTTGTCTCTGTTGATGGAGAGGCGACAGCGGGCCGACATCCTGCTGCTCTCTTTGAGCGGCCACTGGGTCAGAGTCTGCGCCTGGAGTTGGGAGACGGGCGTCTGGTCACTGTGACCACCGAGCCGCTGGCCGACTTGCTCCGTCAAGCTGGAGAGAGTCCAGAGACAATCCAGGCCACCGTTCGGGACCGTGGGATTGGTGGTCAGTACTAAGTGGAGGGGTGGGGCAGCCAAGGCCATGGATCTGGCCCTGGCTGCTGCTTCTCTCAGCCCTCGCTGACCTCGTCGCAGACGAAGTTCTCGACCGTCAGGGCGTCGATGAGGTGGCGGTTGGTCTTGCTACCAGTCGCTGCGGTAAAGCCGACGTGCGCGGGGAAGGTGGTGATCTCCGGGACCACCTGGTTGATGTACTCGATGCCGTCGATGGTCACGGTGACCTGCTGGCCGATGACTTCGACCTCCATGTCGTGCCATGCGCCGTCTTCCACGTCGTGAATCTCAGCGAAGGCGACGCCGTTTCCGGTGGAAGCACCATCAATGACGATGGCCACGTGCTCGTTGCGGGTGGGCTCGGTGTAGCCGGGGTCGCCGGTGTTGTCCCAGGTGTCGATTTCGATGGACCAACCTGGCAAGCTTCCGTAGCCGATGCCGCCGCCGTTGGCGCCGACGTAGGTGCTCATGCGGGTCGTGTCGATGGCCGTCAGGCTCAGTCCGTCCGCTCCTTGGCGGTCGCCGGCGTAGAAGCTGAATGCGATGGAGACGTTGTCCGAGTCCACGGTCTCAGCGGTCATGAAGGCGCTGCCCTTTTTGTAGGAGGAGGCTGTGGTCAACTCCACCCACTCGTTGGTGGCGTCCCAGTTGGCCGAGCCGCTGAAGTCCCAGGCCGCAAGGTCAATGTTGTCCTCGGTGTAGCCTTCGTTCTGGCAGATCTCGAACTGCTCTTGCACAGCGTTTCCGCAGGTGTCGGTGGTCGTCAGGGTCACCGTGTGGTCGCCGCTGCTGCGCAGGGTGCCGTCCCAGCTGTGCTCGATAAGACCGCTGCTGTCTGCACCGTCGGTGCCAAGAACACCGTCAACATCCGAGCTCCACTCCACGTTCAGGAAGGTGGGGCTCTCATCGTCCTGGGCCATGGCCTCCAAGAGAGCGGAGGCGCCAGGAGCGACGACGGGAGGAATGCTGCCGAGGGTGAGGGTCGGTGCTTGGTCAGCGTCGCCCTGCAGACTCACCGTGATGGTGGCCATGTTCGGGTCGTTGGTCGTGAACTCCACCAGTCCGGCGCCGCCGGTGCTGCCGGGCGTGACGTAGATGTCGACGGTGCCGCCTGCGGGTACCTCGGTGGGTGGGGTTGCGATGGTCCAGTCACCGGTCACGGTGGGTGCGGACAGGGTCAGGGGGCCGCCACCGGAGTTGGAGATGGAGAACATCGCCTCGATGGCCTCGCAGTACAGACCAATTTCGACCACGTCGTGCGAGACCTTGGCGATGGGGCTGCCCACCTCTCCGGTGTCTCCAGTGTCGTCATCACAATCACAGCAGCCTTCGCACAGAACGGTGTACTCGGGGGCCTCTCCGTCACAGGCGGCCAGCAGAGCCAAAAGGGGGGTGAGCATAAGGAGGGAAGCGGTCTTGGTAGCCATGGTGTTGTCTCCGAAATTGTGCTGGGCTGAAGTGCCCTTCGAGAGACAAGGTAGAGGGTCAAGCTGGCGTTGAAATCCCACGTCGGTCCTACGTGGGAGGGAACCCCTGGGGGAGCTGGGAAGCTGGGTTTCGGCCGATTCCACCTCCTCGAAGATTTCGACTGGGCCGATGACTTTGGCTGCCACGAAGACTTTGTTCTGGAGGACTTCGAGGGTGATGAGGCGAGTGTGGAGTACTCGAAGTACTAGGAGCGGTTTGGACCCGCGACGCTCCTGTGGGCTGACGCTTGCATTGCGCTACAGAAGGAGAAGGACAAGCTTCGGAAGATGATTAATCTTGAAGAGCAGGACAGAGCATGCGTAGAAACATCGCTTTCGCCTTTGGGTAGTGTGTCCTGGTTGTTGTGCTTCTGGGTGCGTTTTGGGTTCTCCGTCTAGGAGATCTCGACCGCTCCTGTACAGTTCACGAGCCGCTACGACAAGCCTCTTCCTCCCCCTCCCAGCCTGGACACGCCCCTCCGTCGAATGACCGCGGAGGAGTACTGCCGAGCTCTTCGATGTGGGTTTGGGAGACCAGGTCAGCGTCACGCTGGAAGACGGTCGCCAGCTCGCTCTGACCGCTGTCGCCATGGAGCAGCTCTACGAGGACTCTGGAACGGCCCCCCAGGACATCGGGGAGAAGCTGGAGAGCCAGGGTGGCTGGTACTGGGCGCTACTGCCGCTTGATGACCTCGCCGGCGCCTACCCCGCCCAAGATCTCCGTGCGGATCCCGTCGCTGAGCCCCAGCTCCACAGCCCGCTTTTCAAAGATGCCTTCCTGAGCGCCCTGAACCTCTACGAAGGTGGCCCCATCTTCAAAGAGCAGGGTCGCCTCGTTCAGGGTCAGTACCTGGTCTCGCCGCTCCAGGACGATGTCGGCGTTCGCGCTCACGCCGGCCCGCACGAAGGTGCCCTCCTGCTCGGTCACGGCGGCCTTGATCTCAAAGAGAACGGCGCCGCCTTCCTCCAGGCCCTTTGGCGCGATGTACTCCAGGGTCCCTTGGAACTTCTTGTCTGGGTAGGCGCCAATCTTGATGGAGAGCGGCAGGCCCTCGCTGATCTGTCCGACTTCGCTCTCGTCCACGGTGCCTTGGAAGATCAGGTCGGTCATGTCGGCGATCTCGGCGATGGTGGTCCCCTCGTTGAAGGTGTTGGCCTCGATGACGGACTGGCCCTCCTTGACGGGTACGGAGAGGACCATGCCGCCGACGGTGGCCCGCACCTGGGTGCGCACCTCTCCTCCTCCAGAGGAGGCGCCCTTTCGGATGATGCTCAGGGTGTCGTTGGCCCCTCTCAAGCTCTCCTTGGCCAGGGCCAGATCGGTCTGTGCTTGATCGAGGGCAGCTTGGGAGACGGCACCCTTGGACACCATGCCTCTGACCCGCTCCTCTTCACGCTCGGCCTCGGCCAGACGAATACGGGCCGATCCCACAGACGAGGACGCGTTGGCCAGCTGACCGGAGTCGGGCACCACCTGGATTTCTGCGAGCAGATCGCCGCGTTTGACGGTCTCTCCGGGCTCCACGTGCAGCACCGAGATCAGGCCGCTGACCTGGGGCTTGATGGCCACCTCGTTGCGGGGAACGATGGCGCCTGTGGCCACGGTCTTGCGCACGATGTCCGCGATCTCGGTGGACTCGGTCTGCACCTCTTCGGGGCGCTCCTGGCCTTGTTTCCACAAGAAGCCCAGGGTGCCGATGAAGAGGACCACGATGGCCAGAACAGCCAGGATGGGGAGGGTGCGTTTCATGAAGTCACTCAGCGCGAAGGGCTTCGACAGGGGAGATGGCGGCGGCTCGGCGGGCGGGAACCCAGGCTGCAAGCGCGCCCGCAAAAAGTAGACAGATGCCGGAGATCAGCACCAGATTGAGCTCGACTTGGGGGTTGCCCAGAGTCGGATTGTCCGCGCCGACCAGCCAGCGGGAGAGCTCCAGAAAGGCCACACCGATGACCAGGCCGGCGTAGCCAGCGACGCCGACGAGCACCATGGCCTCGCGCAGGATCATGCGAATGACCTGGCCCTGGGTGGCCCCCAAGGCTCGGCGCAGGCCAATCTCGGAGGTGCGCTCGCGCACCGTGACGAGCAGGATGTTGCTCACCCCCACCACACCCGAGAGCAGGGTGAAGGAGCCGACAATGACCACAAAGAGGCGGATTCCGGCGAAGGTGGCTTGGAGCTGACGCCACTCCTCTTCGGCGTTGTAGGAGCCGATGGCGGGCTCATCGTCGGGGTGGATGCGGTGGCGCTTGGCCAGAAGCTGCCGCACCTCCTCTTCTAGGGCCACGGCGCTGGCATCAGGCTGGCCGGTCAGTGCGATCCAGCCCACCGAGTCCCCGATGTTGAAGGCCCGCTGGAAGGTGGCGAAGGGGATGTGGATGGTGCTCTCGGCCCGCTCGCCGGTATCGCCGCTCTGGCGGGAGTCGAAGACGCCCACGACCCGGAACCACACCCCGTTGCACTGGATGCTGTCGCCCACAGGGTCGACCTCTCCCCAGAACTCCTTGGCCACCTGGGCGCCGATCACGGCCACCTTGCGCTCTTGCTCCATGTCCAAGGGGTTGATGAAGCGCCCCGAGCGCATGGACATGGGCTGAATCCGCTTCAGATCCGGCGCATCGCCCATGACCTGGAAGGCCCCGGTCTTGCCGTTGCCGACGATCTCCGTACGGTTTCGGAAGCCGCCAAGCTGCATGCGCGGGACCAGGACCTCGATTCCACTGACCTCGTTCCGAATCGCAGGCAAGTCGGCGTTCTTAAAGTCCACTTCTCGGCCCGGGCGCATGCCTCGGTATGCCAGCGAAGTGCTCTGACTCCACACAAACACCGCGTTGCTGGAGCGCCCGCCCAGGCTGTTGGCCACCCCGCGCTCCAAGCCCTTTCCAAAACCGGCCATGAGGAGGAGCATGAACATGCCCCAGAACACCCCGCCCATCGTAAGAAGAGTGCGCAGGCGGTTGCGGCGAACCACCTCCCAGACCTCCAGCCATGTGTCCAGTGCCATGCTCATCCGCGCAGTGCCTCGACTGGGGGAATGGCGGCGGCCCGTCTTGCAGGAAACCATCCGGCTAGGGCCCCGGCGAGCACCACAAGCGCAGTCGCAATGAGCACCGCCTGGGCATCCACGCTGGGGTCTCTCAGGTAGTCGTTCTCCGGCATCCACTTCTGGAGGGAGGCGACGACGAGCACCCCCAAGCCCAATCCGGTGCAGCCCGCCAACAGGGTGAGTCCGACGGCCTCTCTGAGAATCATCACCACAAGCGAGGTCGGTGTGGCGCCCAGTGCCTTGCGCAGCCCCAGCTCACGGGTGCGCTCCTGCACACTGATGAGCATGATGTTGGAGACGCCGACCACCCCGGCCAGTAGGGTGCCCAGCCCCACCGCCCAGGTAAAGACGCGAACCTGGGTAAAGACTGCTTGAACCTCAGCAAAGCTGACCAGGTTGTTTCGCACGCGCAGGGCCCGTGGGTCCTCGGGATCAAAGCGCAGGCGCTCCCCCAAGTCCTTGCGCATGCGCGTCTCCAAGGCCTCTCCAGCCTCGGCATCCAGCTCTGCCGGCACCGTGAACATCAGCTGGTCGATGCGCTCCCCGGCCCCAAAGACCACCTGGGCAGTGCTCAAGGGCAGGTAGAACATGTTGGTCTCGCGAGAGCTGCCGTCGTCGTCAAAGACCCCCACCACCTTCCAGCTCGAGCCGGCGATGGTGAGCTGTTGGCCGATGGGCTCCTCGCCGTTCAAGAACAGGAACTCCACCACCGGCTTGCCGATGACCACGACCTTGCGGCGCTGCTCCAAATCCAAGTCGTTGATGAAGCGCCCGGAGATCACCTGGGTGTTCTCGGTGTACTGGTGTTCGGGGTGGCTGGCCCGCATCGAGAACATGCCGGTGCGTGCGCCGAAGCGGACCGACATGCTGCGCGAGCTGTTGCGGCCGGTGGCGTGGATCACCTGATCCTGCGTCTCCAACCAGTCGTAGTCCGCGTTCTCCGTGATGACTTGGCGGCCCTTGTTCAGGCCCTTGTAGGGCCTTGAGGTCACCCCGGGGTAGAGCCACAGGCTGTTCATCGCATCATCGCGGTACTGGTAGCGCAGGTTGTTCTCCAGCCCCTTTCCGGCTGCCAGCAGCACGACGAGCATGAAGATGCCCCAGGCCACGGACGCGGCGGTGCTCAGCGTACGAAAGCCGCTGGAGAACCAGGTCTCAATGACCTCGCGCCACTGCTCGATCCAGTCCATCATCGGAGGCGTTTCGACCGCATCAGAGCTCGTCCACGATGCGGCCGTCCCGCAGGTAGATCGTGCGCTGCATGCGCTCCGCGATGTCTGGCTCGTGGGTGACCACGACCAGAGTGATGCCGCTCTGTTGGACCTCGTCCAAGAGATCCATGATCTCGTGGCTGGTCGCCGTGTCCAAGGCCCCGGTGGGCTCGTCGGCCAAGATGACCTTGGGGTTGGAGACCAGGGCGCGCGCGATCGCCACGCGCTGTTTCTGACCACCAGAGAGCTGCGAGGGCCGGTGGTCTCCGCGGTCGCCCAGACCCACCCGCTCCAGCATCGCTCTGGCTTGCGCCATGCGCTCGGCGCGCCGGACCTGCTGGTAATACAGGGGCAAGGCGACGTTCTCGATGGCGTCTTTGGTCTCCAGCAGGTTGAAGGACTGGAAGACAAAGCCCAAGGTGCGCGAGCGAATGCCCGCCGAGTCCACCTCCGGCAGGTCCTTCATGTCTTGATCGGCCAGCAGGTAGCTGCCCTCATCAAAGCCATCGAGCAGGCCCAGCACATTGAGCAGGGTGCTCTTGCCTGAGCCGGAGCTGCCCATGATCGCGACCGATTCCCCGGGTCGGATGTGTAGATCCAGGCCCTTGAGAACCTCCAGACGACCGCCTCCAGAGGCGTAGCTTTTGCGCAGTCCGCTCAGCTTGATCACGACAACTCCACCACAGGGCAACCGTTAGCCGGTACGCTGCGTGTATGTGGTTCTTCTTGGTCGGGTGTTTGCAACAAGAGTCGGATCCCGTGCAGACGGATCCCCCGCCGGAGCTTCCGGAGCCCGTGGCCTCGACGGTGGAAGAGGTGCCAGATGTGCCCGTTGACGAGCCCGCTACAGGGTCCGAGATAGCGCCGGAGAGGCAACGCTTGCTCTCTCTACTGGACTCCCTGCCCCCGGAGAGCCTTGGCCAAGTCGCCGCATACGCACCCGGTGGCGGGACCGAGGCCGGACTGGCGGTTCCTCTGCTCCAGCCGGTCACCGTGGCTGGGGTTCCTTGCACGGGGACCCTGCTGCTCGAAGATGCTGGCGCTGGCGGCTGCAAGCTCAGCGCCGACCACGCCTTCGGCGAGCTCACCCTTCGCCGAGGCGCCCAAGTGGGCTTTTGGTGGGAGCAAGGCCGCATTCAGCGCTTCACCTTCTTTGATGTGGAGCCGCCTCAGGAGCGCATCGCCTTTGAAGGGGTGCTGTGCATGAACGCCGCCACCCTCCACGCCACCGGGCACGTACAGCGCTGTGTGTTGGCCAAGAAACGCGGTGTGGACGGGGTGGTGGTTCCGGAGAGCGCGGAGATCATGCTCAACGATGTTGGGGAGCTGACCGGCGTGGTGCTGTATGAGCCGACCTTGCTCGACGGCCGCCAACATCAACCGGGCACCGTGCTCTTCCAGGATGGCACTCTGGCCGATGTGCTGGTGGGGCAGTTTTGATGTTGCCCCTCCTCCTCGCCTGTGCCGACCCCACCCCCCAGCCCACTCCCGGCGTGCACATCGAAGAGGTGTTGCTCGCCCAGGCCTCCACCGTCCCGATGGTTCTGGAAGGCGCAGTCATCAACGCCCGCCAGACCCCCATCGTCGCCGGCAGGGATCTAGAGGTGCGCGTCACCCTGTCCACCGACAGCGACTTTGAGCGCCACTTGGTGAACGTCAACGTGGAGCTGCTCGACGCCGAGGACCAGGTCTCCATCGCGGCACAAGAGGAGTGGATGTTGGAGCCAGAGGGAGGCTGGATCCAGCTCTCCGTGCCCGCCGACTTGATCCAGCCCGGCACCGCCATTGCCGTCTCCGTCACCGAGGTCAACCCGGAGGCGCGGCCAGGCGCGGTTCAGGATGCGCGCAAGCCTCAGGCCCGCTTTCTGGAGCTGGACGCCCAAGAGATTCCCGCGCTCAACGTCGTTCTGGTGCCGCTGTCCTACAACGAGAGCCCACCAGAGCTGGCGCCGCTCCAGGAGTACCAAGACGCCCTGATGGCGTGGTTCCCCACCCCCGAGGTGTCGCTGGAGCTGCACCCCGTGGGAATGGACCGAGACCAGGGCACCAGCGTCGAAGATTTGGCCGATGAGGTCGCCGCCTTGGGAGCCCTTCGCCTACAGGATGACGCCATCGGGACCGTCTACTTCGGCATCTACAGCGGCAGAGGGGGTGGGCTGGCCGGTTCCCGGGAGTTCTCGCCGGAGCTTCGCGCGGCCGTTGGACCCGATGTTGACAGCACGGGGCACCTCAAGGTCATCGGCCACGAGATCGGCCACCTGATGGGCGCCATGCACACCCCGGCCTGCGCTCCGGACTCCACCGATCCCAGCTATCCATTGGAAGATGGCAGCGTTGGCGTGGAGATCTGGGACCCCCGCACGGCGGCGTGGTTGCCCCCCGAGACACCCGACCTGATGGGCTATTGCGAGGACGCGGCCACCAGCCCCTACACCGCGAACATCTTTGCCCAAGGCCTGTTGACCGGAGAGCAGCTGTGATCTGGTTTCTGCTGGCCTGCGCGGAGCCAGAGGCCCCGGGCCGAATCGATGTGGACTCCCCAGAGAATGGGCTCTCAGCGTCCGTCTGGGTGCAGGGCAACACCAGCTTCACCGTCGGTGCTCTGGTCTGCCACCAGGACAACTGTACAGAGACAGGAGACGACGGCTACGCCCACCTCTTCGATCTGCCAGAGGGGCCGATCGCCATCACGGTCGACAACGAGGATGGGGACGAGCTGCTTGTTCCCCTCACTCTGAAGAGCAACTATGTCTCCAGGTGGGCCTCCCGCAGCCTGGCCGACTGGGTGCTTCCCGACTGGCTGGGTCCGATGCAGGATGACACCGGCGTGGTCATGGTCTTTCCCGGAAACGTGGAGGAGAACACGGTGACCCTGGCCGGGGTCACACTGACCTCGAGTGCGGGGGAGGTGTGGGCGGTGCATGACTTCGAGCCCGCCATTCTCGAGAACCAGTCCAGTACGGAGAGCTTCTTCTTCCTCTACGACCTCCCCCCGGGTGAGATCGAGCTCACCGCCACCCACCCCGATGGTGGGTGCTTCCCCAAGAGCGTGGGTTGGCCCGGTAGCGACGCGGACAGCCTTGTTGTGCCCGTAGAAGCGGGCCGCGTCACGGCGGTCAACCTGGAGTGCGTGGTCTTCTAAAAGGTCTCGCCAAAGGCCGTGTAGATGCCCCAGGCGCTGTCGGACACCGCCACATCAATGCGCACTACGTTGCTCTCTTCCGGAGGAAGAATCAGGCGAATGCCGCCGCCTCCGGCTGGGTGCAGCTCCTCCAGGTCCACCCAGGCCACGTTCCCGAAGAGCACCAGCTCCAAGGGCCCCCAGACCATCCAACGCTGCTCCAAGTCGGCGGTGGCCAACATCGGCGTGCGGTAGCGGCCCACCCAAGCGCCGCGGTGCAGATCGCTTCCGCCGGCGCTGGGCAGTCGGTAGACCGGGGCGTCTTGCAGCTCGTGGTCCCAGGTCACACGGGCCGCGCTGACCCCGCGCAGCACGGGCAAGTAGCCTGCTGCGCGTACCCCATAGGCGGTGTGCTCGTAGCCCCACTGACTGCGATCCACCGAGGCCGAAACCCAGCCGCCTCTGCGGTCTGCGCCCCAGCCGCTGGCCTTGTCCAAGCGGGCCGAGGCAAAGGCACCGTGGGCCGCCTTGAGGGGGTCGCCCTCCAGGGCGTCCCAGCGCATTCTTCCGCCGACTTGAACGCTGAAGTCACCGACCGAGGTGCCGGGCCCCAGGGTGCCTTGCACCAGGTCAAAACGGGTGGTGTTTCGCTCGCCGGCGGCATCGTAGAGGTCGATGACCGTCGTGGCCCCGGTCAGGCTTCCGTGGCCGTAGTGGCGACCTGGGCTTCGGGCGCTCACGCTGCCTACGGCGCCACCGCGGGTGTTGGCCACTGCGCCGATGGACAGCTGCCAGCCGCGTAGACCCAGGTCGGGGTGGATGAAGGTGACTCCGCCGCCAAAGCCTGCACCCGGTGCACCTGCGACGCCCAAGGAGAGCATCCAAGTGCCGGGTTGAGGCGGCAGGACGCCGTCATTGGCGATCAGGGCCTCGCCCAGTCCGTCGCGCTCGGGGGTGGCTCTGAGCTCTTCGAGCACCTCGGGGTCGCCGGTGGCCAGGTACAAGCGCGCCAAGGCCGGTCCGGGCAAGTCCTCTTTGGCGGCCTCCGCGAAGCGTCTGGCCGTGTCCGGGTCCGCTCCGAGCTGTGCAGGTAGGAAGAGGTGGAAGTCTGCCCAGGCCAGCCAGTGCCATGGGTCCCGGCTCTCGATGTACAGCGCGCGGTCCACCTTTGGGCCGTGGGCCATCATTCCGAAGTTGCCGGAGAGCTGCATCAGCCGGAGGTGGGCCATCGCTTGGGCCGCAGGGTCCTCGCTCTCGCTGGCCTGCCGGTAAAACTCTCGCGCGGCCACGCGGTCTCCGCTGTAGCGGGCCGCATCTCCCTCTGAGATCGCGTCGGTCCCTGGACTGGCCAGGGTGATGGAGATGAGGGGGAGCCACATGGCGCTTTCATAGCCGGTCTGTGGCTTCCACCCTACCCACTGTGTTAGGTCAACCGCGACTTTGACGGGGAGGAGCTGTGCGTTCCAAGGGGATGGTTGTCGTTGGATTGAGTTCCCTCTTGCTGGGGGCGACCTACGTAGGCATCCGCTTGCCAGAGGAGCCGGACTTCGTCTGGAAGGCCAAGGCGGAGACCACGCCAACGTCCACGAAGTGCTTCCCGACGGGGTTGCGCCTGTCCGTTCAACAGCGCCCCAACATGGAGGTCGTGGCCGTCACCAGCACCCTGAGCGTCGGCGCCAGGCAACGCGAGCTGGGTGGAGGTGAGGGGGCCCATATGTTGGAGCACCTCTGGTTCCAGTCCAAGCCGAACGGGGTGGCCGTGTGGGACCAACTCCGGGCCATGGGGGCAGAGTTCAACGCCTTCACTGCGGCCGACGTCACCGTCTACACCACCTCTGCCCGCAAGCAGGAGCTCAAGTCTGTGTTGGCCTTGGAGATGGCCCGCCTCAGAGATCCCTTGGTCGCCGTGGACCAGAACGCCGTGGACAGAGAAGCACTGGTGGTCGCCAGCGAGGCCCGACTGAGAGGGATTCAGTACTGGGTGGACACGCCGGTGTTCAACGACGCTCTTTACCCCGAGGGGCACGTCTACCATGGCGCCACCAAGGAGAAGCGGGCGCCGGATCTGGCCTCGTTGACGGAGCTTGGCCAAGAGTATGGACACGAGACCGCCTCCCTGCTGGTGGTCGGTGATGTCACCCCGGAACAGGTCCTCGCCATCCTCTTGGAGGTTGAGCCCCGTCTTGGAGAGGTCGTGCAAGGAGACGAGGTCACCTGCTACGCCCCCAGCGGTCGTGCGCGCCGCCCGCCGACTCCGGTTGCGGAGCACGCTGGCCGAGTACCTGGGCGTGGCTTGCAGCCGGGGGTTGGTGTGGCCTGGACCCTACCTGGCGCTTGGGCCGGTCAAGACGCACTGGCGGCCTATGTCTCCCAGGTCCTAGAGCGGAACATCGAGACCATCCGGGCCGAGCGCTACTACGGCACCGAGATCCGCCACGACGCCTTCGACGCCATGCACCAATGTGGAATCGTTCAGCGCCAGTTCGGCAGCGTGTTGGCCTGTGAGATCTACGGCCAAGGACGTGGCAGAGATGGCACCTTGAATGCCAACTTTGTGGCGAACGTCCGACGGGATGTGCACTCCGCCCTGGGCCAGGTTGCCATGCCGCCTGGTGAGCTGAACTTTGTCTCCGACCTGGAGCTCGCTGACCGTCAGATGACCCAGATCGAGCTCCTAAATGGCTTCCGCGCAATGGGGGACGTCAGCTCACCGCTCTTCGGAGAGATGGCGCCCTTTGTTCATCTTCACTTCCAGGGCTACCACGACTACGCCGCCAGCAACCTGGACGCGCTCTACCAGGTCACGCCCGATCAGGTGGCCGAATTCGCCAGCAACTACCTGACTCCTGAGCGAATGGTCAGCATCGAGTTTACGCCGGGTCTGGAGTCGGTCGCCAACTCCGCTCAGCGTCCGGACACCCAGGAAGAGCGCACGCCCGTGCCTCTCAATCCAGGTCTGGCCAGCAAGGTCGTCACCCTGCCACCGGTGGTTGAAGGACTCACCTCGGGTGGGCTCAAGGTCTTGGTGCTCTCCCAGCCGGATGCTTCCCAAGCACGGGTGCGTCTTCGCTTTCTCGGGCCAGCCTCACAGGAGCCCCGGCCATGGGTGGACGAGCTCCTCCACACCAGCGTGGGCCACGTCAAGGAGCCGTGGGTGGGCGGCACCCCCCTCAAGGCACGGACCATCGGAATCGAGGTCGGGTACGGCCTGGACAACGCCGGCCCCTATTGGGAGCTGCGTGGCAGCGCAGAGAACTTGGAGCAGATGCTCTACTTGATGCGCGCCTTGACCTTGCAGTTCGAGACCTACGCCCAAGCGGCTGCTGGATGGGAGGTCGACTTGATCGACACCTACCTACGCACGGACGCTGGGACCCTGATGAACGCCGTGCTCTTTCCCGGGACCCCCCTGGGCAAACGGGCCAAGTCGGAGGCCTCCGTCTCGGGGACCATGATCAAGAAGCGCAGCAAGCGCATCTACGATCCAGCCAACGCTGCTTTGGAGATTGTCGGAGGTGTCGATCCCGAGCAAGCCCTGCTCTGGTCTGAGTTCTACCTTGGTGAGTGGGAGACGCACGGCAAGGAGCCCAAGAGCTACGTGCCCGAGGACCGCGTGTTGCCCGAACGCACCATCCAGTGGCGGGACCGGCCTTGGAGCTCATCGGTGGTGCGCTACAGCTGCCGTCTCCAAGATGTGGGTCAGGCAAATCCAGCGGCTCAGGCGGTGCTGGTCGCACGCTTCCAAGAAGACTTGGTCAACACCCTTCGCCGCGACTCGGGCATGACCTACTACCCCACGGTCTGGCTCGAGAGATGGCCCGAGGGGCCCACCACCCTGAACGCGCAGATCGACGTCGCGCCTGGGAGCGTCGGGGATCTGACCGTCGCCTTGCTCCAGGTCAGCGAAGCGCTCCCTGGAACCGAATCCCAGGTCCAGGCCACCCGCGCCGCCCAGGTCGCACACAGTGCAATCGACCTCATCACCCTGGGACAGATGCTGCACCGACTCGACCAGCACGTGATCTACGGCCAGAACTTCTACCAACGTAGGGCTGCTGGCTTGTTGGACCTAAAGGCCCAGGACCTGGAGAAGGAGTTGGAGGGATGCCAAGGCCGCGAAGTGGTCTTCATCGAAGGTTTTGGGCAGTACATGCGCGCGTCCATCGAAGGCGCAGATCTGAACGCTGAGGAGCTGGAGTCGCCTCACCGTTCCGACGATGAGTGGGTGCGCGCCCAGAACAAGAAGAAGAACTAGAACGCAGACTCATTTCGGGCCGAAGGTGGCCGTTGCATCGGTGCGTGCATACTTCTCGCGCGCCATGAATCCCCTCGACATCAGAACCCTCGATACCTTGGACTGGCAGTCGGTGCTCCAGCACCTCTCCAGCGCCTGCCGCACTCAACGTGGTGCGGCCCACGCCCTCGTCCTGCCCTTGGTTCAAGACGGCGCGTCCTGCGACGCCCTCTACACCGCGGTGCAAGAAGTGGAAGCCTTGGAGGAGCTTGGGGAGCGCATCCCTGTGGGCTCCGTCGGGGAGATCGAGCCCTTCGTGCGCCGCACAGAGGCCGGTCAGGTCCTTGAAGCGGTCGAGCTGGCGGCGGTCGGTGCCACCTTGAACGCTCTGGATGATCTGCGCATCTGGTTGATGGAGCGCGACGAGCAAGGGCCGACTCTGGCCGACGAGATGCAGGCGATGGCCCTGGACCCCGAGCTCACCGAGCGCCTGGTCTACAGCTTTGATGAGCGCGGCCAGCTCTCGGAGTCCATGTACCCCGAGCTCTTTGAGCTGCGCGAGCGCATCACCTCCATCCAGCGCAACGTCACCAACACTCTGGAGCGCCTGCTTCGAGACCCGGAGATGCAGCCCCTGCTTCAGGACCGCTTCGTCACCCAGCGCAGCGACCGCTATGTGCTGCCCATCAAGGTCGACGCCAAGCGCAAGGGCCTGGGCATCGTGCACGACACCTCCAGCAGTGGGGAGACCCTCTTCATCGAGCCCGCAGAGGTCGTCGAGCTCAACAACCGCCTGCGCATCGCTCAGACGGACTTGGAGCGGGCCATCCGCCGCATCCTCATTCAGCTCTCCTCCTTGGTGGGCCGCTTTGTGGAGCCGATCTTGGCGGCGCTGGACCTGGCGGTCCAAGTTGACCTCGCTTGCGCCCGAATGCAGCTGGGACGCACCTTGAAGGGAAT
This sequence comes from uncultured Pseudomonadota bacterium, assembly GCA_913060515.1. GTDB lineage: Bacteria > Myxococcota_A > UBA796 > UBA796 > CAJQPC01 > CAJQPC01. The sequence goes on from CAJXRZ010000001.1 coordinate 262,152, forward strand.
CATCCCCGAACGAGGTCGCGGTGGCGTCATTCACTTGATCCAAGCCCGACACCCCGTCCTAGCCCTTCGCGGACTGGACGTGGTCGCCAACGACCTGGATCTGAACGCAAAGCAGCGTGGTCTGATTCTCTCCGGTCCAAACACCGGCGGCAAGACCGTCGCTCTGAAGACCCTGGGCCTGGCCGCACTCTTTGTCCGGGCCGCCATCCCTTTCCCAGCTGAGAAGGGCACCCGCATCGATGTCTTCTCCGACGTCATTGCGGACATCGGTGATCTGCAGTCCGTGGAAGGGGACCTGAGTACCTTCTCCGGACACCTCTTGGTGCTCCAGGAAATCCTGACACGAATTCAGCCGGGAACCCTGGTTCTTCTTGACGAAGTCGCCGTTGGAACCGACCCCACTCAAGGCGCTGCCCTCGCGCGCGCGGTTCTAGAACGTGTCGTTGACGCCGGAGCCCGGGTCGCAGTGACCACGCACTACACGGATCTGAAGGCCTTCGCGGCAGCGGACGGCCAGTTCGCCAACGCGGCTGTCGGATTGGAAGACGGCCAGCCCACCTACCGGGTGCGCAAGGACGCAGTGGGTCTCTCCCATGCCTTCTCTACGGCCCGCCGCTTGGGAATGGACCCCAGCATCGTGGATCACGCCGAGTCCCTCGTCGACGAGAGCCAGATCAAGGCCGGCGCGCTCCTGGAGGAGCTCGAGAACCAGCGGGCCGAGATCGACAAGCTCCATCGGGACATCGCCACCAAGCGGGACAACCTGGCCCGCCGGGAGAAGGAGCTGGAGCGCGCCAAATCCAAGGTGGAGCGCAGGGCGCAGCAGCTCGCCGAGCGAGAGGCCCGAGGTGCCCTCTCCCGCATCCAGGGTGCCGAAGACCAGGTCAAGGCCTTGGTCGCAGCACTACAGAAGGACCCCAACCTGCGGGATGCAGGAGCCGCCTTGCAGGGAATCCGCAAGGTGAAGGACCAGGTCAAGCTCCCCTCAGCGGAGCCTGCAGTCATCGCGCCACCCCCCAGACCCATCCGAGTGGGCGACCGCGTGCGCATGAGAGGGGTTGGCCGCGTGGGGATCGTTGCCGCCAAACCCAGAAAGGGACGCGTGGAGTTGGAGGTCGGGGGATTGAAGGTCCAGGCCAAGCTGGCGGAGCTGGTGCTCCTCACGGAGACCCCCAAAGCCAAGCCCAAGGCCTCGGTCATCCCAAGCGTTCAGCAGCGTCCCGCAGTCGAGGCCGGAGCTGGCGGCGTGCGCACCCAACGCAACACCTTGGACTTGCGAGGCCAACGTGCCGACGAAGCCCTGGAGGAGACCTCACGCTTCCTCGATCGCATGCTGCAAAGCGGGGAGCCCATCGGCTGGGTTCTGCACGGTCACGGCACTGGAGCGCTCAAGAAAGCCCTTAGAAACTGGCTTCCAAGGCAGAAGGAGGTCGAACGCTTCCGGCCTGCGAACGCAGACGAGGGCGGCGATGCCTACACGCGGGTGGAGCTCCGATGAGCTTGCACAGCGAGTGGATCCAAGATGATCCCGAGGCTCGAAAAAGCTTCGACTCGCCGTTTCTCAAGGCTGAGGGTCACTACCGAGTGATCTTGTTCCGATAAGGGGTTCATTGCAGGCCCCGGCTGCCTTGACGGAGTCTCAGCCCCTGTTAAAAGCGTTGGGCTGAAAGGGGAACACCCCGACAGCAACCCCGACCGGAAACGTTTTTGAAACGAGCCGGTCACAAAGCCCCGAAAAAACGCCTTGACTTCAAACTCCGAAGTCATTAAGAGGCGGGGGCTTCAAGGGGGTAGTCAGTAATGACTCTCCTCCTTACCCCGACCGGAAACGTTTTCGAAACGCGCCGGTCACAAAGCCCCGAAAAACGCCTTGACTCCAAACGCTGGAGTCACTAAAAGGCGGGGGCTTCGAGGGGGCAGTCTGAAAGGACACGCCCACTTCGGTCTTTGAAAAATAGGTAACAGCTCTGTTGAATTAATAGAGTATTGCTGGAATCAAACCAGCCGGTTTTTTAACTGGAGAGTTTGATCCTGGCTCAGAGCGAACGCTAGCGGCGGGCTTAACACATGCAAGTCGAGCGCGAACTTCGGTTCGAGCGGCGAACGGGTGAGTAACACGTAGATTACGTACCTCTTGGCGGGGAACAACCCAGGGAAACCTGGGCTAATACCGCATATGTCCTTCGGGATGAAAGGCTTCGGCCACCAGGAGATCGGTCTGCGGCCCATTATCTAATCCTAGTTGGTGTGGTAACGGCACACCAAGGGTACGATGGGTAGCTGGTCTGAGAGGATGATCAGCCACACTGGAACTGAGACACGGTCCAGACTCCTACGGGAGGCAGCAGTGGGGAATATTGGACAATGGGCGAAAGCCTGATCCAGCCACGCCGCGTGTGTGATGAAGGCCTTCGGGTTGTAAAGCACTGTCGGGAGGGACGAAGCCTTCGGGTTGACGGTACCTCGCAAGAAAGCACCGGCTAACTTCGTGCCAGCAGCCGCGGTAATACGAAGGGTGCAAGCGTTGCTCGGATTTACTGGGCGTAAAGCGACCGCAGGCGGTCTGATAGGTCGGGTGTGAAAGCCCAGGGCTCAACCCTGGAACTGCATTCGAAACCCTCAGACTTGAGTATGGGAGAGGAGGGCGGAATTCCTGGTGTAGAGGTGAAATTCGTAGATATCAGGAGGAACGCTCGCGGCGAAGGCGGCTCTCTGGCCCAATACTGACGCTCATGGTCGAAAGCATGGGTAGCGAACGGGATTAGATACCCCGGTAGTCCATGCCGTAAACGATGAATGCTAGCTGATGGAGGACTATACCCATTCATTGGCAAAGTTAACGCATTAAGCATTCCGCCTGGGGACTACGGCCGCAAGGCTAAAACTCAAAGGAATTGACGGGGGCCCGCACAAGCAGTGGAGTATGTGGTTTAATTCGACGCAACGCGCAGAACCTTACCCGGCCTTGACATCCTAAGAACCGGTCCGAAAGGATTGGGTGCTTCCGCAAGGAAGAACTTGGTGACAGGTGCTGCATGGCTGTCGTCAGCTCGTGTCGTGAGATGTTGGGTTAAGTCCC
>CAJXRZ010000002.1 GCA_913060515.1 uncultured Pseudomonadota bacterium
GAGATTTCTGCCTGTCTCGTGGGCTCGGAGATGTGTATAAGAGACAGGCACCAAAGAGCAAGATGAACCCGGGGGAATCGGCCTTGTCGGCGAAGAAGGCGCCCGCTGCGAAGCCGGCGCCCACTGCGATGAGCAGCACGGCCAGCCGTGGTGTGAGCACCCGAATCCAGGCCCCGGGCTGTCGCTTCTTGCAGGCGGGGCATGGCGCGAGTCCGATGTGGTCCTTGGCCTCGGAGATGGCCATCCCCTGAGCTGAGAGCGCCGCCTCCTCACCGTCATCGCCCAGCTGGGCGGTGCGCACGCTTGTGCCTTGGCCCATCGCAGCGGCCTCGCCTTCCCAGCCGCAGTGGGAGCAGAGGTAGTCCAAGGCCACGCCAGCTTGGGCATGGGCCTCGTGTCGGCGCAGCAGGGGGTTGCTCATCGCCGCCTGCGCGCCAGCGGGATCACCAAGGCCAGAAGCCAAGCCCAGCTCCCACCTCCGCGCGCACCCGAGCCAGCGAGGGCGCAGCCACATCCCTTGGGGAGCTCGCCCATCTGAACCAAGCCTGCCCCGTAGATCAGGTCGGGGCCGGCCTCTCCCAGGTCCAGGGCGCTCTGCTCCAGGTTGGCCCTCAGGTCCTCTGGTCCAGTGCGCTTGGCGTGGTCGATGGCCAAGGCGGCGACACCGGCCACGTGGGGTGTCGCGGCGCTGGTACCGCCAAAGTTCAGGGCGCCGTAGGTGGCGGTGCTGACCTGTGAGGGGGCAGCGATGTTGGGCTTGGCGCGCCCGTCATCGGTGGGGCCTTGGCTGGAGTAGGCCGGCGCTTCGTCCGTCCCCACTTCCACGGCTCCCACGGAGAAGGCGCCAGCGGCGTCTGCTGGGAGGGTGAGGGTTCCCTCCTGGGCGATGCTCTCCAGGACACCGAAAGGGGCGTAGAGCCAGGCCTTCTCAGGGATGTCGTTTCGATTCGAGGCCAGGATGCCCGCTTCCAGTGCGCTCACGCCGTCGCAGCTCGCCGAGACATAGGGGTTCTGGCCCTCGTGGGGGCCTGAGCGGCCGCACTCCTCCCCGTTTTGATCGAAGAGCACCAAACTCAAGGTGCCGCTGGCCTCCCCAAAGGGGACCGACCAGCGCAGGCTGGCACGCATCTCTCCCGAGAGGGCACGCAAGGAGATGCGCTCTTTGCCGTCCAGCTCAAGCCAGCCGTTCTCGTCGCTGTCACCCAAGGCACCGATGCTGTAGCGGCCGACCTCGTTCCCGGCTGCGGCGACGTAGAGCAGACCCGCGTCGGCAGCTCGGTCCACCGCTTGACTGATGGGGCTGGAGCCGTCGGCGTGCCAGACGTTGTCAAAGCCGATGCTGGCGCTCACGATGTCGGCGCCATCGGACTCGGCCGCCTCCAGAGCGGCGATAAAGCTGGCCTCGGTCTGGAAGGGGTAGATGACCAGCTCGGCGGCCGGAGCGATGTCGTGGAGGATCTCGCAGACGGCTGTGCCGTGGGTGATTCCAGACCCCACCCCTTCTGGCCATGCGCCCACTTCGGCTGGCAGCTCATCGCCCAATAGGTCATCGAGCCCACCAAAGCCCAAGTCCAACACGGCGATGGTGACGCCCTTTCCGTCCAGGCCTTGTGCGGGCCAGTCCTGTGGCGTTTGCATGGGCGCCAGGCCCTCCGTGGTGGTCTCTTTGACCGAGACGGGCCAGGGTTCCCGCACCAGCGCCACCCCGGGAAGGGCGCGCAGCTCTTCAAGGCTCAGCGCCGACGTGCTGACCTCGACGAAGGGGCCGCCTGCGATGGCGTAGGTGGTGCCGGACAAGGCGCGCGCCTGTGCAGCGATCTCGGCGGAGGAGAACTCGCTCTCAACCTCCAGAATCCAAGTGTGGCTGAGCACGACTGGCGAAGGGTCTGGCGGCTCGGCGAGGGCACTGGAGAGCAAGAGAGAGAGGGGGAGCATGGCCTAAGCTACCCGCCTGGGCTTAGGATGTCCTTCCACCCACGGAGAGCGATGAAGCGGCAGACCCCACTGGGCGCCTTGGGACGTTGGTTCCAAGACAGCCTGCCCGCTTGGTACGACCCTGGCTACAGACCGCCAGTTCTCGGTGCGCAGCGCCTGGGTGTTGACCCGCGTCGGGCGGATCGCGTGGCCTGGTATTTGGTCCAGGCAGAGAAGATGTCTCAAGGGGAGCTGCGTCAGCCCGGACGGGTGAGCTACCGGGACCTGGCGCGGGTTCACAGCCCCGAGGTGCTCGAGGCCCTGGGAGATCCCAACGCCTTGGCGGTGGCCATGGGGCTGGAGGCCGGGGACGTGGTGGGCGTGGAGCTTGCCCACTGTCTGCGTGTGGTCTGCGGCGGTACCTTGGAGGCCTGCCGAGAGGCCCTGCGCGCGCGCGGTCCGACCCTGAATCTGGAGGGCGGCTGGCTTCGGGCGGGTCCCAAGAGCGGTCAAGGCATCGAGCAACTCAATGACGTGGCCGTGGCCGTCGCCGCACTTCGCGCCGAAGGATTTCGAGGGCGAATCGCCGTATTGAGCGTCGGTACGGGACCTGTGGAGCCGTTGCGTGCCTGTCTGGGTCCAGATCCTCGCCTGTGGACCGGGCACATGGAGAGTCAGGAGGAGGGGGAGGCTTGGCTCGCCGACTTGGGCCGTCTGTTGGGGACCATGCCGCGCAGCGCACTCACCATCGTGGTCTGCGGTTCCGAGGACAGTGAGCGTTTGGGCTTGGAGGTGCTGCGAAAGCGCGACCGTCGGGTCGACCAAGCTCTGGATGGGCGTGCGCGGGTGCTGCTTCCCGGCGGCGGAGACGGCAACCGGGCCTGGCGCGCGCTGGCTGGCACAGCTCTGGCGGTAGGCCTGCGAACCGAGCGCCCCGTCGCGCCGGACTTTCGGCCCATGCGGGCACACTTTGCGGACATCGCCAAGGGGCTGAAGGACCGTGAGCTGGCCCAAGACGACTTGAGCTTTGGCATCGCCGAGGAGCTGGGTGAACGCCCCGCAGGTGACCGCATCTTGGGCTTCTACACCGTCGAGGGTGTGGAGCTGGCCCTGTACGAGTACGGGGTGCTGGACCACCTTCAACGCCTGGGCTTTGGCCGCTTCCGGGTGGCCTTGGACGCTCAGCCCCTGGGCAGCCGGATCCGCCTCTTTGGCAGCCAGGCTGGCGAGGAGGAGCTCCTGGTGGAGTGCACCTTGTCCAGCGAGACCGTACACGGGGAGCCTTATCTCTTCGTTCACTGGTTGAACCTGCGGAATCCTGTTGGCACCTTCAGCGCGCGGCGGCCGCGGCTGCCAGGTCAGGATGCTCCGGGTCTCGGGTTGGCTCCGGAGATGGCCGAGCTGCTGCGCCGAATGGCCCGCCGCTTGGGGATGGCAGGCCTGGCCATGCAGCCCAGCTGGTTCCATGTGGCCTACAGCGCGCGCCACGATCTACGCTTTGAGACGCCGGAGCTCCAGGGCCGGTTTCAGGCCTTGATCCGGGATCTTCGCGGGGTGCCCCTGTCCACGTTGACACGGGCTATCTCCCATGGAGAGGTGTTGCTCAACGGAGCGCCCTACCTCTGGGATGCCGAGCGAATGACCAGCAACGCGGCGCCAGACCCTGCCCAGGTCAAGCGCATCGCCAAGGAGAGCGCCTTTACTCTTCCAGAGAGACCAGCCGACCACTAAAGGCGACTCTGGGGCCTTGTCCTTCATCTCGGTAGTCCAGTCGACCGGGCACGGCGTAGAGGGACTGTGCGTCGGCCCGCAGGTCCAAGCGCGTCTGGATGGGGCCGATGGCTCGCAGGGTGCAGGCGTGGGGCTGACAGCTGAAGTGCAGTTCTTCTTGGCCTTGGCTGTAGACCAGCTTCCAAGGGGTGTTGTCGAGTACGGTGGGTGTTGGCAGGGGACCGCTCCATGCCGCCAGAGCGTCGATGACCTCCTCGCTGGCGCAGCCCTGCTTCTGACAGGCCTTCAGCATGTTCACGCTGTGCTCCAAGCCGGCGCGAACCACGGGTTCCAGACGCTTGATCTGTGCGCCGCTGGGGACCGTCGCGGCCAGCTCAGCCCGGTCCAGATCCTGCAGGCGTTTGGGCAGAGTTGGTGCTTGCGCGATGCGCTGGATCTCCAGGGTACAGCCATTGTCGGCGGTGCAAGACCAGACCACCCGTTCCCGCGGATCGGAGCAGCTGCCGGTGATGTGGACCGGGTCCAGGTCCGGGCGAATCTTCAGTCCAGACCGAAAGTCGCTGGGTTTGACGTTTCGGGCCCGCTGCTCGCCGCTGGTCTCCAGCAGGCTGCCGTCTGCACGCTCCAGATAGGCGCCGCTGACCAGGACCCGATGGAACTCCTTGCAGGGCGTCTGCTCCGGCCAAGGCATGTCCAGGGCAGGTCCCAGCTCCGCGGGCTCTGGGGTGTCCAAGGTCGGCTCCGGCACGGAGACCGGCGGCGCGACTTCGGGGAGGGTGGGCTCAGGGTCAGAGCAGCCCATGGCTGCAAGCAGAATCAACATGTGCGCAGTCTAACCCCCAGACTTCAGCCCACCTTGCAGACGCCCTGGGCGGGAGCGAAGTTGCCCGCGTCCAGGGTGACCTCTTGTCCGCGCTCCCCGATGGAGAGCACGTCCATGGGGCAGACCTCCACGCAGATACCGCACTGGATGCAGGCGGAGTTTCGGTTGTCCATCTCGATCTGACGCTGGGCAAAGCTCTGGACGTCGATGCCCATCTGGCAGTAGCGGGTGCACTCGCCACAGGAGATGCAGGTGTCGTTGGCCTGGATGGTGATGCGGCTGAACTTGCGCGCCAGGAGCTCCATGTAGGCGCGCAGGGGGCAGAAGAAGCGGCACCAGACGCGGTTGCCCAGGTAGGGGTAGAGGGCCACGCCGATGATGCTGGCCAGCCAGAAGTCCACCATCAAGGGGTACCAGTGCTGGGCGAAGGCCTTGGTGGAGTACAAGCCCTCCCAGAGCAGGCCCCAGGCGTCGATGCAGATCAGGGCGGTCGTGGGAATGGCCAGGGCGAAGATGACTCGGCCGGCCCACTCCGAGGTGTAGGAGAGGGCGCCGCGGGGGGCCAAGTGCCGCCACAGGTCGCCCAGGGTCTCGGCCAGGCCGCCGCAGCCGCAGACCCAGGAGCAGAAGCGCTCGCCGTGTCTCCAGACGAAGAGCGGGATGGCGATGAAGGAGACCGAGGCCGAGAGCAGCAGCCAGGTCACCACCACGCCGGTGTCGCCGGTCGCGGTCCAGCTTGGGGCGTCGATCAGACCCCAGATGTTCAGGGGCCAAGGCACCGAGAGGCCGTAAAACTTCCAGGCCCGGTCGCCGCCGAAGATCTGCCACGCAAGTCCGCCTTCGCCGCCGATGGCGATCACAGCCGGCGCGATGATCTCCGGGATTCCGAAGAGGAAGAGCAGCTGAAAGCCCATCAGGCTCAGGTAGCGCTTCTTCTGAATGCTGGATGCGTACTTGCGGTAGGCCCGGATTCCGAAGACCAGGATCAGCAAGGAGTAGGTCAGCGTGCCCCAAAAAGCGCCATCCACCACGCGAAAGCCCAGGTCGATGCGCAGCATGTCCGGAACAAAGCCCAAGACCTGATCAGGACCGAAGGGGAAGAAGGCCTTTTTGGCCACGTGCATGCCGTACTGCTCGCTGTACTCCGTGCCCGACTTGAGCAGGTAGAAGAGCCAGGTCAGCACGCCAAAGCCCAAGATCCAGCTGGCACGCAGGGCGTTCATGGAGCCGGACATGCGCAGGCCCAGCTTCTCCAAGAATGGGGTGGGGAGCTTTGCGCCGATCTGGACAAAGACCCTATCGTTGGGCAGCTCTCGGCCGTCTTTGAGGGTCACCGTCTCCGGGCTGACCGACTGCACCTGTGTGCCCAGCTCCAGCTTGACCTTGCCGTCCTTGGCGTAGGCCTGGATGCGCTTCTTGTTTTTGGCTTTTGGCCTGGAGAAGTCTGGGCTTCGGTAGGAGAGGGTGACCTGGCCGCCGGCATCGGCCACATCACAAGCCGTCTCGACGGCCGAGTCGCCGCCGCCCACCACCAGCACCTTCTCGCCGGCGTGGAGCTTTGGATCCCGCAGGTTGTACAGCACCTTCTCACTGTCCTCGCCGGGCACATTCAGGCTGCGAGGGGTCCCACGGCGACCGGTGGCCAGGAGCACGCGGGCGGCCTTGTGGACCGAGCCATCCTCACACCGCACTTCATAGTGGTCCCCGGACTTGCTCAGCCCGTCTACGCTGCAGTGGTTTTGGATAGGAAGATCCTTCTCTTTAAGGATCTCTCCCCAGCGCTTGAGCAGCTCCTCGGTGCTCGCATCCTCAAACCAGAATCCCGCCGGCGAGGCCAGGCTTTGCGGCTCGGAGAAGATCAGCTTCGAGGCGGGGAACATCGCGATGGTCGCGAAGGGCTCGTCCTTCTCCAGCAACTTGAAGCGCGCCTGGGTCTGTTGGAGTGCGATGCCAGCGGCGACGCCGGCTGGGCCCGCGCCCACGATGAGGATGTCCAGCACCTCGGGGTCGCTGTGGTTCTTGCCACCCAGGTCCTGTTGCCAGACATAGTCGGCCACTTCATGGCCTTGGCGCAGCGCCATCTTGATCACGGGGGCGTCGGCCAGATCGCCGATGATGTAGACGCCCTTGAGGTTCGACTGGTGCTGGCCGTCCAGCTCGGGTGCTTCACGCACGCCGATCTTGGGCGAGAACTCAAGGTTGAATGGCGGACTCACGTCTCTCCCTTTGACTCAGGGTACGACGCCGCTCAGACGGAGGGGTTGCTACTCCTCGTCTTCCAAGGCCGCCTGGGTGCCCAGGGCTTGGTAACGCCAGCCCTCGAACTCGCTCTCTCCGTCCTCGGAGCTGTCGGTGAAGGTGACCTTCTCGACAAAGTCGCCGGGCATCAGGGCCACGTCCTCGCGGGTCTCGCGGATGGCCTCTGCCAGCTCGGGGTAGCGCTCCCGATACTCCTCGGCTTGGGCATCCAGCGTGGCGAGGACGGCGGCTTTGGGAAGGATGTGTGTGGATGTGGCCATAGGGAATGCATATTGCCAAACCCCGCTAGGGCTCAAGTCTCTGGCGCAAAGAAGTGTGCCCGTAGATCCGCGCATGGCAGCATGGGGCTCAACGGAGATCTGGATGCTCGCTCTACTCCTGGCCCAGCTGCCCCATGCGCCCGCTACACCCGAGGTGGCGCAGCATGTACTGCGGATCGATGGCGCTGGTGTGGTCTTTCAGGGCCAAGCCATCTCGCCGGATTTGGTGCTGGACGAGGCGGAGAGTGCCGTGCTCTGGACGGCGCTCCGGAGTGTTCGTGAACGGGCTCTGGAGGAGTCGGGCCGCACAGGGCTGCCGGTTTCACTGGGGGCCCTTGTTCTGGAGGTGGACCCCCATGTTCCAAGCGGGGAGCTCCAGCCTTGGTTGCAGGCCATTCGGGAGGCGGAGTTCACCCACGTGCAGGTCGCGATGGAGACGAAGGGCGGCCGGGTGACCCAGCCCTTGTTGCTGGGCGGGACCACACCCGTCTCAAGCGTGCAGGACGAGCAGCTCTGGGTGAGCCTGTACCTGGAGAGCGGCAGCTGCAAGCTGGTTGTGGCGCCCTTTCCGGCACCGGACCGGCCCAGAGGGGACTTCCCGTGCGGCTCGCTCCCTGACTTTGCCGAGGGCGTCGCAATGCAGCCTGTTGTGACCCTCGTGGCCTCCGAGGGCACCCCCTGGCAGGAGCTCGTTGACCAGCAGGCCTACGTCATCGCGGCAGGTCGACTTCCGGCTCTTGCCGTCGGTCTTCGACCGGACTGGAAGCAGCCGGGAGAGGCAGGCCGCTGGATGGACCAAGGCCTGCCTCGAGGACCGGTCTACTACGTCATCGCTGGGGACGGTGGTGTGCGTGCGGACGGCGTGCCGGCGGAGGGGGCGTGGGTTGAGGCGCCCTATGAGTGCAGCGGCACCCTTGTACGTGCCTTCATCCCCGCCGGAGAGGCCCTGGGCTTTCAGCTTGGAGGCGAGGGCCAGATCTTGCCAGCGCACACCCAGGTGTGTCCCGATGGGCAGGTGGGCGTTTGGGTGGTCGATCCGGGCTGACGCTCCAGTGGCTCTGATTGGGGGCGGCCCTTTAGTCTGGTCTGAACTCGAGTCTTAGGCCGAAGTGGCCGTCCGCGTCTTGGTCTCCAAGAAGAAGTAGCAGGTCGCGGCCGGGAGGAGGTGTCCTGCCGCATCTCGCGGATAGCTGGGCCCGCTCTGGCCGGCTCCGGTGTGTACACCGGCGTTGACGTTGTCGCGGTCGGTGACGTGGACGGCGACGGTGTCAACGACTTGGCGGCCTCTACCGCCTGGGCCGGCGCGACCTAGTCCCCGACGGCAATCTACATCGTTGAGCGGACCCAGAGGAAAAGCTGGTGTGCACCCGAAGGTACACACCAGCGCTGAAGTATTCCGTAAGCCGGGTCCTGTTCCCCCCTCCGGTCACCCTCGGGGAGGCAGTGTTCATTCGTCTAGGGATGCCGTTGCCGACACCCTCGAGCAGTCCACCTGAGGCGCTGGGACGAGCAGCCCACTGTCCTCAATTCGACCTTGCACTAGCTGGGGTTTACCTGGCCGACCCTGTCTCCAGGGTCGCCGGTGGGCTCTTACTCCACCGTTTCGACCTTACCCGAGACCAAAGTCCCGCCGGTCCTGTGCGCCCTCGTACCCCTGACAGCAGGGGATGGTGGCGCGTGGGGGCCGGAGCGAATCCCGAAGGATTCCTGGCGGTTTGCTTTCTGTTGCACTTGCCTTCATGTCACCACGACCGGGCGTTACCCGGCAACCTGCTCTACAGTGCCCGGACTTTCCTCCCGCATTGCCCCCCGAAGGGAACGCCGCCGGCGAACACCTGGTCCACTTCAGCGGCCCCCCTTTAGCGCCCTTAGAGGAACTCGCCCAACAGGCGCCCACACTGCCGACAGGTCACCAGCTCGGCCGCTCGGCGGTGGGTGCTCAGATCCGTGGCGTTGACCTTGACGTTGCAGCCGGTGCAGCTGTCGTTTCGGATGTCGGCAAAGGCCGGGCGCCGCTTCTTGCGAAGCTCGTCATAGCGCTGAACCAGGTCCTTCCAGATGTCGGCTCGGGCCGAATCGCGGATCTGGGTCGCCGCGTCAAAGTCCTTCTTCAGGCTCGGATAGCGGTCGTCGTAGGCCTTCTGAGCGGCGATGACTTGGGACTTGTTCAAGGCCAAAGTCATCGTGCAGCGCTCCAGGGTCTCCGTTCCGCTCTCGACGGCCTCCATCAGCTCGAGCTGCTGGGTCTCCACCTCATCCAGGATCTCCGAGCACTGCCGCACTTGGCCCTCGGCGGCCTCGTAGTCGGTGGCCAGTCCCTGATCGATGCTGCGCTGTGCGGTGTCGCGGCGCTTGGTGTAGGTCTCGGCCTTTCGGTTGGCGTCCCTCTCCTTGCCTTTGAGACGGGCGAGGTTGTCGGTCGCGGACGAGAGCTTCTTCGTGGCGTCCTCTACAGCCGCTGTTCGGTCGGCGATTCGGGCCTTGAGGCCGCGAGACTCTTCGAGCAGCTTGTCGCGAGCCAGGTCTTTGCGCCACAGGTCGTGCAGCTTGAGCGCATCTTCGTGCAAGGAGGCCTCCGGGGGGGAATGGGCAGTCTACCCGGATTTCTGAAGTGGGATATGAGGGGGGAGCAACGCGCGGGCCTATAGCTCAATTGGTTAGAGCATCCGTCTCATACACGGCTGGTTTCAGGTTCGAGTCCTGGTAGGCCTACTGCGGGAGGAGAGCGATCTCCTCCCGCACCCTGCGTTCCGCGGTCTGGGGAGCTCGCCCGTGACAGGGGTTTGGACGCCGCCTGGCGATTGGGTATACTGCTGACATTGTTGGAGGTACTTGTGTTTTTTCTCTTGTCGATGATCAGCTTCGCCACCCAGCCCACCCCGGCTCAAGACGCGCAGGAGCCCAAGCAGAGCGCCCCGGCCGAGAACCAGGCCCCGGTCCAAGGCGCGGGCGAGCAGGCTGCCCCACAAGTCCTTCCACCTTGCCCCCCTGGCGTGGAGTGTCCCAAGGAGGTGACCTGGAAACAGGTAAAGCCAATCTCCCGGGTAGACCCGGTCTTCCCTGCGAACGCGGCTGCGGACAATGCCGAGTGCAAGGTGCGCTTCTTCATTGACGAGACCGGTCAGGTGACCAGCGTCAAGATCGATCCCAGCCCCAAGTGTGGGGAGGCCTTTGCCGCTTCGACCGAGGAGGCTGCGATGCAGTGGCGCTTTGAGCCTTGGGAGGCCAAGGGCGCGGGAAAGCAGATCACTTTCGTGTCCGTCATCAAGTTCCAGCGTCGATAGATGGCTTACTTCCTCTAACGACTCAGCTTGTTTTCAGCGTCCGGCGATGCGGACGAGTCGGAGCCCGCTAGGGCGAGCCCCAGCACTTTCGTGATGTGCATCGGCTACGAGCGTTCGGTAATCTTAGGAGGTGGTGATGCTCTTTCTCTTGTCTTGGCTCAGCTTCGCAAACGAGGCCATGCCGCCCGCCGACGAAACAGATCCCGATCAAGCCACTGAAGCTGCTCCGGCTCCCAGCCCGGCTTCAGAGCTCGCCGCTCCCGATGGGATAGAGTCGGCCAGCCACGCATCGGTCCAGTTCACCCAGGTCCTGATAAAGAGGCAGGTCAGCCCCAAGGTCCCCAATTGGCTGGAGACCGTAGATGCGGACTGCATGCTGCGCTTCTTCATCGACAGCTCGGGCGTTCCGGAGCGGACCGAAGTGGCACGGACCGAGACCTGCTCGGAACCTTTTGCGGCCTCTTCCGAAAAGGCGGGGATGCGGTGGCGCTTCTACCCGGTCAAGGTCGACGGAGAGAGGGTGCCAAGCTCCTTCGTCGTTCGAGTCCGTTTCAAGGGCCGATAGTCCGCAGTGCTCTTCCTGTTCTCACTGCTGACCCTCGCGGAGGCCCCGGAGCCTCCCGCTCCACCCCTAGATGCTGAGCAGGAGTCGGAGTCGGATGAACCACGCCAGCCGCTTGTCGTCGGCGCGCAAATACGGAAGCGTGGCCTTCCCAGGTACCCGACAACCGTGCGTGAACAGAGCGCGTTTTGCGTACTTGAGCTTGAAGTGAACCGAAGAGGTCGAGTCAAAGAGTCGACCGTTCAGGCGGACTCCAGGTGTCCATCGGCCTTTGCCGAATCGGCAGAGAAAGCCGGCCGAGACTTCTTGTTTTACCCAGCATTGGTGGACGGCCAACCGGTCCCCTGTACCTTCACGGTCCGCATCCAGTTCCGAGCCGAGTGAGCGCTTGGTCAGGGCATTGTCCCCATACTGACGTGGCCTGGACGCTCAACGCTCGACGGACCCTAAAGCCTTGGCTTCCAGCCAAGGCTTTCCCCATGCCTTCGGCACAGCCGCACGCCGACCACGTCAATAGCAAAAAAGGCCAGCCCTCTCGGGCCAGCCTTTTCCAGTAGAACCAAGCTTAGAAGCTCAGATCTCCAAGAAGCTCCGCAGCCGCTTGCTGCGGCTGGGGTGCCGCAGCTTGCGCAAGGCCTTGGCCTCGATCTGACGGATGCGCTCGCGCGTCACCTCGAAGTCCTGACCGACCTCTTCCAGGGTGTGGTCGCTGCGCTCACCGATGCCGAAGCGCATGCGCAGCACGCGCTCCTCGCGGGGGGTGAGGGTGGCGAGCACCTTGCGGGTCTGCTCCTGCAGGTTGGCGTCGATCAAGGACTCCGAAGGGTTCGGAATGTTCTTGTCCTCGATGAAGTCGCCCAGGTGCGAGTCGTCCTCTTCGCCGATGGGGGTCTCCAAGGAGATGGGTTCCTTGGCGATCTTCAAGATGCGGCGGACCTTGTCCACGGGCATCTCCATCTTCTCGCCAATCTCCTCGGGCGTGGGCTCGCGGCCCAGCTCTTGGGTCAGGTAGCGCGATGTACGGACCAGCTTGTTGATGGTCTCGATCATGTGCACCGGGATGCGGATCGTACGGGCCTGGTCCGCGATAGCGCGGGTGATGGCCTGGCGGATCCACCAGGTGGCGTAGGTCGAGAACTTGTAGCCGCGGCGGTACTCGAACTTCTCCACGGCCTTCATCAGGCCGATGTTGCCTTCCTGGATGAGGTCCAGGAACTGAAGGCCACGGTTGGTGTACTTCTTGGCGATGGAGACGACGAGGCGCAGGTTGGCTTCCACCAACTCACACTTGGCTTGGTCGGCCAGGTGCTCGGCGCCACGCAGCGCGTGAACCAGGGTTCGCAGGTCATCACGAGGGATGTCGATGGTCGACTCCACCTTGCGAATCTTGCGCAGCTCACGGCGCACGCGGGAGTCGTAGTCGCGCCAGGTCTCCTCGGAGATGCCGGTCTCGCGAATGACGTCCTGGCCGGCGGTGTCCGGGGTGCGACGCACCTTGCGGATGTAGCGACGCAGGTCACGCACGGGAACGCCAGCGTCTCGGGCCACCTTGGAGATGTCCTTCTCGTAGCGGGCGATCTGCTCCCAGCTCTCGTGAAGGGTCTTGGACCACGAGGCCAACCAGGCCTTGTCCAAGTCCAAGTTCTCCAGCAGGACGCACAAAGACTCTTCGGTCGCGTCAAGGCGGTCCGCGTAGATGTCCTTGCGGCGCTGGCTCTTGGCGCGACGCAGCTCTTGATTGAGCTTGCGGTGACGCAGGCCCAAGATGCGGGCGAGGGCCTGCACCTCTTTCAAGTAGGCGATGCGCGTGGCTGGCTCGTTGCGGGGGCGCTTGCCATTCCGCAGGGCCTTCTCCGCCTTGAGCTGCTCCGCTTCGATCAAGCTGGTCACACCTTCGATGGCAACGGGGCTGGTGAGAATGAGACGCTGAGCCTCCATCTCCCCTTCCTCGATGCGCTTGGCGATCTCGATCTCACCTTCGCGGCTGAGCAGAGACACGCGACCCATCTTGCGCAAATACATGCGCACGGGGTCGGTGCTGCGTCCAGCAGGCGTCTGCTCGGCTTTCTGGGAGTCCTGAAATCCGCGCTTGGCGCTCGCCCGTTTTCGCACCGCGTTCACGATCTCGATGTCCAAGCTCGAGAACATGATCATCACGTCGTCAAGCTGGTCTGAGCCGATCAAGTGCGTGGGCAGGGCTCGATTCATCTCCTCGTAGGTGACGTAACCGCGCTGCTTGCCCATGTTGATGAGGGCCTGGATCTCTTTGAGGTCCTTGTCCTTCAACACCAACTCTCGTCTGGAATGTGGTAGCTGTAAAGGGTCGGCGGGTTCCGAACCTAAGTCAGCGAGGCTTTCGATTGTCTTCGCAGGTTGATCAGCTCTCGCTGCAACCCAGCCTGACTCTTCAAAAGCACCCGGTACTTTGTCCCGTCTGGCCCGCCCTCGCAAGCAGAAAGCTCGCGGCGCAAGCTCAAAAGCTCCGTCTCAGTGGCTCGAATTCGGAGCCGAAACAAGATTTGACGTGCAACTCTGGGGGCCTGTTCCTGGGTGTAGAGGCCCTCCTTCGCCGCGCTGGCTTGAAGCACGCGCACCACGTCATTGTCCTCGAGCTGGGCCAGGATCTCTGGGAGCTTCACGCCGCCCAAGAGTTGACCAATCACCCACATCACGTCTTCCCGCCCGGTCACAAGCTCGGGGTCTTCCACGTCTTCCAGGACCTCGGCCACCTCATCCGGAAAATTGAGAAGCAGCCAGAGCATGTGGTTGAGCTCGACGTTGCCCACCCAGCGGGCGCCATGATGGCCGCCCTGATTGGGGGCCTCCTGGAAGTGGTTTCCTCCAGCGGCCCGGCGCAAGGTGGCCTCGGGCACGCCCAAAATACCAGCGGCCTGCACGATGGCAAGATCCTTGGAGGTTCCCTGGAGCCGATGCAGAAGTGGGATGGCCTCATTCATCGAACGCTGCCGCCCACCCGCCGACAAGCCGTTGCGACGCATGGAACGCTCCAGGAACTCGACGATGAGGGGCCGGGCCCGCTTCATGAGCTCCTCGAACTGCTCGGGCCCGTGGGCTCGAATGTACTCATCGGGATCTTTGGCGTCTGGAACCGAGATGCGCAGCGCCTCCATGCCGGCGTCCAAGAAGAGGGGCAGACTCTTGTCTGAGGCCCGTTTGCCCGCCTCGTCGGCGTCGAAGAGTGCGTAGGCTCGGTCGGTGAGGCGGCGCAGCACCTTCATGTGGCCCGGGGTCAAGGCGGTGCCACAGGTGGCCACGGTCTCGGGGTAGCCGGCCAGGGCCAAGCTGATGACGTCGAAGTAGCCCTCGACCAGCAGAACGCGCTTGTTTCTCTGAATGGCACCCCGAGCAAAGCCCAGGTTGTAGAGGGTGTCTGACTTTGTATAGAGGGGGGTCTCTGGCGAGTTGATGTACTTGGGGCCGTCTCCCTCCAAGATGCGTCCGCCAAAGGCGATGGGGCGGTCGCGCTCGTCCAGGATGGGGATGATGACGCGGCCCCGGAACACGTCGTAGTTGCTTCCCCGGCGCTCGTTTCGCTTGGCCAGGCCGGCGCGGATGGCGAGCTCGGTGTCCACCCCTTGTCCCGCCAGGTAGTCCAGAAGGCCGGTCCAGGAGTCAGGCGCAAAGCCAAGTCTGAAGCGGTCCCAAGCCTCGGCGTTCAGGCCGCGCTTCTCCAGGTACTCCCTGGCACCGGCTGCCTTCGGCGAGGTCAGCAGCTGCGCGTGAAACCAGTCACTGGCGAGCTTGCAAGCTTCCCGCACACCGCCCTTCTTGGCGATGGCGGCGCGCTCAGCGGTGGTCAGCTTGCGCTCCTCCAGCTCCACGCCAGCCGGAACGGCCAGCTCTTTGACCGCCTCCACAAAGGACATGCCTTTGTGCTGCATCAGGAACTTGAAGGCGTCCCCGCCCTCTCCGCAGCCAAAGCAGTGGTAGATGCCCTTGCTGGGGACCACGTTGAAGCTGGGTGACTTTTCCTGATGGAAAGGGCACAGACCGACCCAGCTGCCGCCCTTGGATTTAAGGGTGACGTAGCGGCCGACCAGCTCGATGAGATCCGTACGGTCGCGGATCTCCTCGATGGTCTGGCGGGGTATCTCAGGCATGTTGTCTAGCTATCAGCTTTGGACTGCAAGCTGGCAGCTCGATCCTCATGCCTGGATCAAGCGTCTCAGACAGCCTGGGCGTCGGTCTTGGCTGGGAACTGGCGAACGCGTGGGTCATCCGCGGTGCGGCTGACGTCGGCGCCCACTGCCTGCAGCTTCTCGAGCAGGTTCTCGTAGCCGCGGTCCAAGTGGTAGAGCCGCAGCACTTCGGTCTCACCCGAAGCGGCCAGGCCGGCCAAGACCAAGCTGGCGCTCGCCCGCAGGTCGGTCGCCATCACGGTGGCACCCGCCAAGGGCAGTCCACCAGTGACCGTCGCCCGGTTGCCGTCCACCGAGATGCGTGCGCCCAAGCGGTTGAGCTCTGGCACGTGCATGAAGCGGTTCTCGAAGATGGTCTCGGTGATGTGGCTCTCGCCGTCGGCCATGGTCATCAGAGCCATGAGCTGGGCCTGCATGTCCGTGGGGAAGCCGGGGTGGGGCAGGGTGGTCAGGTCCACGGGCGAGATGCGCTCTGGGGCTTGAACACGGATGGTGTCGCTGCCCAAAGTCAGGGTGCATCCAGCCTGGCGCAGCGCGGTGAGCACCGGGGTCAAGTCGTCGGGACGCACACCGGTCAAGGTCAGGTCGCCGCCGGTGATGGCGCCGGCCACCAAGTAGGTGCCCGCCTCGATGCGGTCCGGCAGGATGCTGTGTGGGGCGGGGGTCAGGGTGTCGACGCCCTGAACCAAGAGGGTGTCGGTGCCAGCGCCTTCGATCTGCGCGCCCATTCCCTGGAGGTAACGGGCCAAGTCGACGATCTCTGGCTCGCGGGCCACGCCCTCGATGCGGGACTCACCCTTGGCCAAGACGGCAGCCATCAGGATGTTCTCGGTGCCGGTCACGGTGGGCACGTCCAACTGGATGTGCGCGCCCTGAAGGCGGCCACCGTCGACATGTCCGTGAACGTAGCCGCCGCTGAGTTCGAAGCGTGCGCCCAGAGCCTCCAGACCCTTGAGGTGCTGGTCGATGGGGCGGGTTCCAATGGCGCAGCCACCGGGCAGGCTCACGTGGGCTTCGCCGCAGCGCGCCAAGAGTGGGCCCAGTGCCAGGACGCTGGCGCGCATCTTGCGAACCAAGTCGTAGGGGGCCTCGCAAAAGCTGACCCGGCTGGTGTCGAGGCGCACGTCGTTGCCGTGCACCAGGGAAGGGCAGCCAATTCGGCCAAGCAGCGAGAGCATGGAGGAGACATCCACCAGGCGTGGCACGTTGCTCAGTCGGTGCTCTCCTGGGGCCAACAGAGTGGCGATCAGGATGGGGAGAGCCGCGTTCTTGGCGCCGGAGATGGGCACGGTGCCGTTGAGAGGGCGGCCGCCGCGGATGACAATCTTGTCCATGATGGGGCTCCAAGAGGGAGGGGAGCAGACGCTGGAGGAGGCGAGCTGTCCGGGGCGGATCTTCGGACGAAGATCCAGGGGGGAATGCCACGATAGGGCGGCACTCTGGACAGGTCAAGGTCTTCTCTGGGCGCTGCACTCCGGTTGGGGTGTGCTTGGCTATGAAGCAAGGCCCGTGCCAACAGGCCGCCCCAGCTATCATCGGGACATGGCCGCGTCCTTTCTTCTCTCTCGCAACCGAAGTCTGAGTCAGTCCGATTTGGACGGAATCGCCTTGGTGGGCGCCGACTTGCGGGGCGTGCGCTTGGTGGATGTGGACCTAAGCGGCCGAGAGATGGCGGGTGTGGACCTTCGCCGGGCCACCTTGGTGCGCGTTCGCATGTGTGGCGCTGATCTACGAAAGGCAGATTTCCGCGAGAGTGAGCTGCGTGGTGTGGACCTGAGTCGGGCCCAGCTGCAGGGCGCCAACTTGGACCGGGGGCGCGCAAAGGGCCTTGTGCTCCGCGGGGCGGATCTCAGTGGGGGCTCGCTCTGCGGTCTTTATGCGCCCCAGGCTGAGCTCGCCCAAGCTTGCCTGGCGGGCGCTGATTTGCGTCAGGCGCGTCTGGAGTTCAGTTTGGCCTCGCAGGCGGACCTGAGCTCTGTGAAGGCGCGGGGGGTGGCCCTGGATGGGGCGCGCCTGGATGGCGCTGAGCTGAGCTTCGCTGACTTCTCCAAAGCGAGCTTGGAGGGGGCGGACCTCAGGGGGGCGAGACTGGAAGGGGTGCGACTGGCGGGGGCGCGGCTCAAGGGTCTGAATCTGAACGATGCGGCGCTCGATGGGGTGGTGTTGGAGGGCGTGCGCTGGCCGAAGGGGGTGTTGAGCGCGGCGCAACAGGAGGCGCTGGGCCTTCTGACGCCGGTGGAGGCGCCTCCTGAAAAGGAAAGGCCTGCCCCAGAGAAGCCAGAGAAGCCAGTGGAACCCGCGCGGCCTCAGGCACCGGAGCTTGGGCCAGGGGCTCAGCTCGCAGGGGCGGACCTCGCTGGCCAGGATCTGCGGGGGCGGGACTTGAGCGGCGCCGACCTTCAGGGGGCTCGCTTGGTGCGCGCTGACCTGCGAGAGGCCCGCCTGGATGGGGCTCAGCTTGCCGGCGCGGATTTGAGTCGAGCGCGGCTCGAGGGTGCTTCACTGCGGGAGCTTCGGGGCGCAGGCGCCGAGCTGGTCGACGCAAACCTGAGCGGGGCAGACCTGCGCGGGGCGCGGCTCCCGGGTGCCATCCTGGCGGGTGCCCGTTTGCGTGGGGCTCAGCTCGCTGGTGCCCGGCTGCTGCAAGCAGACCTTCGAGGCGCCGACCTGGTGTTGGTGGATCTGGCTGGTGTGGACTTGAGAGGGGCGCAACTCGCTGGCGCAGACTTGGACCGGGCCAAGCTGGGCGGGGCGCTCTTGGAGATCTCGGACTTGGAGGGGGCCTACAACCTGCGGCCAAGCCAGATCGTCGCCCTTCGCGGCGAGAAGCAGGTCCCAGCCGAAGAGCCCCTTGGGCCCGGGCCAATGGAGAGACTGCGGGAGGGAGCGGAGCAGGCCTTTGCACGCGTGGCGCAGGCCGTGCCCGAGCGGCCGAGTTGGCTGTATTGGTCTGGGCTTCCCGAGACGCTTCGACTGCCCTTTGGGCTGGCCCCAAGGCTGGGCCCTCCAGCACGCCCGCGTCCTGCGCTCTCGGAGCTGCGCTCTGGGGCCGACCTCTCACGGGCGGATCTGCGTGGGCGGGTGCTGGTCGGAGTGGACTTGGCCGGGGCCGACTTGCGCGGTGCGCTGCTCTCCGGGGCCAAGCTCTCCGGCTCCTCCCTCTCAGGCGCGGACCTCCGAGGGGCCCGAATGCAAGGCGTGACTCTGCGGGGAGTGAGCCTCGCATCGGCCAAATTGGGCGGGGCGCTCTTAGAGGAAGCGCAGCTTCGAGCATGCGATTTGAGGGGGGCAGATCTGGCCCATGTCCTGGCACAGGGGGCCCGTTTTGAAGGATGCCAGTGGCGAGGAGCCAGCCTGCAAGGGGCCGATTTGGTCGGCGCAGACCTGCGCGGTGCGGCGCTCTTGAACGCAGATCTGCGCGGTGCGAGCTTGGACCAAGCCAGTCTCTTGGGTGCGGACTTTGAGATGACCCAGGTGCTGGGGGCTGACTTTGGGCGCTGTAGGGGACTGGATGCAGCAGGTCGGGCAGCGCTGCGTGGGCGTGGTGCGAGCGTGGAGGGGGCGATCTGGGATGCCCTGACCCAGCGTTGGCAGGCCAGAAAGCCGAGCGTGGAGCCTGAGCGTCCGGCGGCTCCGCTGCTCAGAGCGGTTGAGATC
Organism: uncultured Pseudomonadota bacterium; assembly: GCA_913060515.1. GTDB lineage: Bacteria > Myxococcota_A > UBA796 > UBA796 > CAJQPC01 > CAJQPC01. The sequence continues at coordinate 18,651 of CAJXRZ010000002.1, forward strand.
CCTGTGGCGGAGGCCTCAGAGCCAGAGGTGCCCGTCCAGGAGACAGCGCTGGATGAGGGGCCGCCGGAGTTCACTCCCTCAGAGCTTCTGCTTGCGCATGAGCCTGAGCCTGCGCCCGAGCCTGAGCCTGAGCCTGAGCCTGAGCCTGAGCCTGCGCCCGAGCCTGAGACTGAGCCTGAGCCTGCGCCCGAGCCCGAGCCCGAGCCCGAGCCCGAGCCTGAGCCAGAGCCTGAGCCTCAGCCTGAGCCAGAGCCAGAGCCTGAGCCTGAGCCTGAACCCGAGCCCAAGCCCGAGCCCGAGCCTGAGTTGGAGCTAGAGCCTGCGGCCCAGTCTGAGCCGGTGCGGTCCGAAGAGCCGGAACCGGAGCCAGAACGAGACTCAGAAGGGGAGCCAGAGCCTGCTTGGCTCACTGCCATCAAGAGCCGCGTGCAGATCTTGCTGCACGGTCCAACGCTCCCGGAGCTTGGTCCAGGTGCGAACCTTGCTGGCCTGGATCTGCGACGCGCGCAGTTGAACGGGGTGGACCTGCAGGGGGCGGACCTTCGCGGTGCCCGGCTCGCTGGACAGCGCATGCAGGACACCCTCCTGGGAGAAGCGGACCTCTCAGGCGCGGACTTGAGAGGGGCCCGTCTGTACGGAGTGAGCCTGCAGGCCAGCAAGCTGGAGGGCGCCCGCTTGGACGAGGCCCGACTCGATACCTGTGATCTGCACAAGGCCCAGGCACAGGGTTCGTCTTGGCTCCAGGCACGGGTGACACGCTGCCGTCTCCAGGGCTTGGACCTGCGTCAGGCGGACCTCTCTGGTGCCCACTTGATGGAGCTCTCTCTCTCAGGGGTCGACCTTCGAGATGCTCAGGTAGATCAAGCGGATCTGAGCGGCACGGAGCTCCAGGGCGCGCGCTTGGACGGGGTTGATCTTGGAAGCGCCCTGGGCGTTGAGCTCCGCGAGCGAGGCCACCACGCCGAGACCAGCCTGCCCCTCCCGTGGATTGCCGGCGCTGCCTTGGGCGTGTTGGGTGTTGGGGTGTTGGCCGTTCTGATTCAGCGCATCCCGGACCCGCCCAGTGAGGCCCTGGAAGCTGAGGCGGCCCAGGCACAGGCCGCCGGCGAGCTCTTGGTGGCCGTCGAGCACTGGAAGACGCTGGCAGAAGGGGCCGCTAACGCCGAGCAGGCCACCCTCTACCGTCGGGAGCAAGGCGCATTGCTCGCGCGCAGTGGCCAAGCCGAGCAGGCCTTCGCCGTCTATCTGCTCGCCCAGGAGAGCGCGGAGCGAGCCGATGACCAAGCTGAGATCTCTCTGCGGCTCGGGGAGCTCGCTCAGGACATCGGTGTAGAGGCGGTCCCGCACTACCGCAGCGTCTTGGCACTCCCCGAGGCCCCTGCCGGCGCCGTAGCGCGGGCCCTGGTGGCTCTGGAAGACCTCGGAGAGGAGCCCAGCGCGGAGTGGCGTGCCGACCAAGGCAGCAACTCCGGCCGCTTGCTCGCAGTGAGTTTGGCCGCAGCGCAGTCTCTGAGCGCCCGCGGCGAGATCCAGCGCGCCTTGTCCTGGCTGGAACTCTCGCCTACGGACGCTGCTCAGCGGCGCAGTCTCTACGCGGCTCAGGCGGAGGTCCTCTGGGCAGGCGGGCAACCCAGCGCTGCTTCCCAGGCATACGATCAGGCGCTCTCGGGCAGGGCCTGGAAGCTCGAAGATGGCGCCCTTCGGCTGCGTGCGGCGGAGCTGCAAGCGGAGAGCGGGGACGCTCCGGCGGCAGTGGCCTCCCTCTCAGAGCTGATTGCCCGGCCGGCGCAGCCCTGGGTTAAGGACCGTGCCCGGCTGCTCTTGGCCGAGTTGAGTCCCCAGAGCGAGGCCTTGGCGTTGCTCGAGCAGGTGCTCGCCAGCTCGGACCGGGACTTGGCGCAAGCGGCTGAGCTTGCGTTGGTGGAGCGCTTGGGCCCCCAGGCGGCTCAAGAAGCCGCTCGGGCGTACCTGGATGCCGGGGAGCTGGAGCGTGCCGGCTGGCTCCTCCTGGCTCAAGCCAAGGGCGACCCGGCTCAGGCAGAGGCGCTGATCGAAGAGGTCTTGAGCCTCCAGGTCAGCCCAGGTCTGCGCCAAGCCGCCCAGCTTGACCTGGCCGACCTGCTCCAGTCCGGGGGAGACACCGAGGGGGCCATCCGCGCCCTGCGTGCGCTGCGTGCCGAGGCGGAGTCCGAGCAGCAGAGCGAGCTGGATGCCCGCATCGCCCAAGCCTTGTTGGAGGCGGGTCGCCTGGAGGATGCGCGCTTCGCATTCGAGGGCTTGGCGGAGCAGTCGGCTTCGGGGTCGGAGGCCGCGATTCGTGGTCAGCTTGGCTTGGCGCAAGTCGACGAGGCCCAAGGCGCCCTAGAGCAGGCCCGCGCCGGCTACGAGCTGGTCTTGGCGCAGCAACCACCTCCGGAGTTGAAGCGGCAGGCTCTGTACGCCTTGGCTGGCAATGCGCTGGAGCGAGGGGATGCGGAAGAGGCCTTGTCTCTCTGGCAGCAGTCCCTTCAGGCCCTTCCCCCGGGGCACCCGGGGGACTTTGCGGCGCGCCTCGCAGTGGCCGACTTGCTCCGCGCCCGAGGTCAAAACGGCCCGGCCCAGCGCGTCCTGGAGCAGGCCCAGAGCCAAGACCCCAGTGAGCGGGCTTGGCAGCAGATCGCCTTGGCCGAGATCGCCGAGGAGCAGGGGGATCTGGCTGCTGCCGAAGCCATCTACCTGGCGATGCTGGCCGACCCGGAGCTGCCCCCGGATGAAGCGGACCCCGTGAGCGCGGGGCTGGCACGGGTGCGTGCCGAGCCACTGGAGCAAGCCACGGATCTGGGGCAACAGCAAGAGGCCGAGTGGGAGGCCCTGCAGGAAGCCCAGGCCCTCTTGGACAGCGAACCGGCCCAGGGAATCCTGGCGCTGGAAGCACTCCGGGATGCTCAAGACAGCGAGGTGCGCATCCAGGCGCTGTTGGTCCTGGCCGGATTGGCGCTGGAGGCAGAGGAGACCCAAGCAGCCATGGCGGATCTGGAGCGAGCCCAGGGAGCAACAGCTTCGGACAACGGCGTCTGGCAGGCGGCCATCACCTCCCTGCGGGTCCAAGGCCTGTTGCAGCAGGGGGAGCGTGAGGAGGCGGTCCAAGCCTGGAAGCAGGCCTTGCTGCAGGCAGAGGGCAACGAAGACTTGGCCTCGCAGGCGGGACTGGGCTTGGGAGAGCTGGCGCTTCAGTCAGGAGAGACGCAGGAGGCCGAGGGCTACTTCGCCGAGGTGATCTCCTCCGCCCAAGACCGTGGCTGGAAAGACCGGGCACGCTTGGGGCGGGCCCGGGCCCGCATGGAAGGGGGCGATACGGCAGGGGCGCGCGAGGATCTGGAGCGGGTGTTGCGCAGCGAGGAGGCCGGTCTGGCACAGCAAGCTCAGGCCTTGCTGGACGAGCTCACCGACTGACTACTTGTGCCAGATGCGCAGGGTGCCGTCGACGGACCCAGCTGCCAAGACGCCCGCCTTGGGGCTCAGGGAGATGGCGCTCACGGCGTCAGACTGACCTCGCAAGGTCTGGATCTGCTCCAAGTCCGCGTTGAGCAGGGTCACGCTCCCGCCTGCGCTGCCAACGGCAACCAGATCGCCCGCCCACTCCAAGGCGGTGGGCTGCACGGCGCTCTGGGCGTTGAAGAGCAGGCTGCCTTCGGTACTGAGCAGCGAGAGTCCCGCCCCGTCGCTGAGCAAGTAGCGCTGGGCGCTTGGGCTCCAGGCGCCCAGGGTTGCGCCGTCGAAGGACACTGGCTGTGGCACTTGGGTGGCGGACAGACCTGGGCGGGTGAAGGCCTTGCCGTCGGAGCACCACACCAGAGATTGGCCCTTTGAGCTCAGGTCCATGCCCTGCACTTGGCAACCCATGGGGCTCTTGCTCAGGGGCTGTTGGTCTTTGAGCGACCAGCGAATGGCGGTCCCGCCCTGATCGCTAGAGAGCAAGCTGCCGTCCCGCTGCCAGGCCAGATCCACCACGTCACGTTCGTGGCCAAAGATCACCTTGGCGGGTGTGGCCTTTAGGGGGCTCCAGACGCGCACCAGGCGGTCTGGTCCGGCGATGGCCAGGTGTTGACCGCTGGGGTCCCACGCCACGGAGCGGGCGGGGCCTTCGGGCAGCACCAACTGAGCGTAGAGCGCGCCGTTGTGGCTGGCGTAGACCTGGACCAGTCCCTGGGCGTTCGCGCTGGAGACCCAATCGCCATCGGGGGAGACATCTACCTCTACGATGGGGGTCAGGCCGGTGTCCGTCCAGGCACGCTGCTGGGCAGCGCTCAGGTCCCAGACCCGCAGGGTGTCTCCCCAGGCCGCGACCAAGGTGTTTCCGCGACTCGCAGCGTCGGCGCGGGCGTGAAGCGCCACATCGCCCGGGGCACTCTGGGGCTCCGGAGGCAATCCGGTCCAGCGGGGTACGGCCCGGAACTCCCGCCGGCTGGCGTCGCTGAGCAGATACTCCACAGGCGCATCTTCAGCGCCCCGCACGTAGATGCGTGTGCTGTCGCTCGAGAACGCCACGCCGCCTGTGCGGCCGGTGCCTGTGAGGGTGTGAAGGAGCTCGCCAGAGTCGGTGTCCCAGACCCGCACGTGTCCGTCCCAGTCGCCGCCGGCGAGCAGTCGGCCGTCCGGGGAGAACACGAGCTGGGTGGTCTGAACGCCGCCCACCTTCAGGGTGTGGATCAGGCCACCGGTGTCCAGGTTCCACACCCGCACGTGGCCTTCTTCACCGGTGCTGGCTGCGCGGTTTCTGGGCAGGTCAAAGACCGCTCGTGCGAACCACTCGCCGGGGCCGTCGGCTCGACCCATTGGGCGGCCGGTCTCCGCATCAAAAGTCTGCAGCGGGCCGTGAAGTGCGCCGACCGCGACCACGCCTGGCGCGGCGTCCACCGCGATCACGGGGCGGCCGTTGCCCAGCATGCTGTACTGCTCTTTGCCGTCGTGCACGGTGTAGGCCCGGGTCACGCCATCGGCGTCACCGGCGAGCAGCAGGCCTTCGAAGAGGGCGATGCGTTCCACGGCTGCGCCCTTGTGCCCGAAGCTGGAGAGCACTTGGAGCTGCTCGATGTCCCAGACCCGCACCAGGTCGTCTTGGCCCGCGGTAATCACGCGCTTTCCGTCGGGTGTGATCAACACCTGCGCGGGGGCTGGGGCCCCAACGACTGCCCGCAGAGCGAAGCGCCCCTCAGCCTGCACCGGGTGCCCCAAGCTGGCTCCCAACAGGCCGATGGCCACCAGAGGAATCAGGCCGTAGATGCGCAACTTCATGGCCATAGGGTACACCGTCCACCGAGGCCCTTCCCCGTGAACCCAAGCTCCAAGTTGCCCCTGCAGGTCCCCATCGCCTTGGGGGCGGCTGTGCTGGCCATCAGCGCAGGTGGCGTCTTGGCCCGAGTGGCGGAGGAAGCAGCCGCTCCGGTGATCGGGTTTTGGCGCGTGGGCCTGTGCGGGCTCTTGCTGGCACCCGCTCTCTTCTCCTCTCGTCTGCGAGGCCAGATCTCCTGGAAGGACGTGGGCATCACGGCCATCGCCGGGCTGTGTCTGGCCCTACACTTCTGGACTTGGATCGCCTCCCTGGAGCGGATCACGGTCATGCGCTCCGTCGTGCTCGTGACCCTCGCGCCCCTCTGGGTCGGACTGATGGAGTGGAAGCTGGACGCCAAGGCACCCTCCCGCCTGTTCTGGGGAGGCGTAGGCATCGCGCTCCTTGGGGTGCTCGTGATGGGCCTCGTCAGCGCGGACGGCTTGGCCGGCGGTGACCTTCTGGGGGACGGCCTGGCGCTGCTCGGCGGGGTTCTCTCGAGCGCGTACTTGGTCATTGGCCGGGAGGTACGGCAGCGCGTGGCTTTTCTGCCCTATGGGGCGATGGTCTGCCTTCTGGCAGCCGCTTGGCTCTTGCCCATTGCCTTGAGCAGTGGCGCACCGATGGTGGGCTTCCAGGACAAGACCTGGTTTGCTCTGGGAGCCTTGGCGCTGGGCCCTCAGCTGCTCGGGCACGTGGGCTTCAACTACGCAGTGCGCTACGTCAAAGCCAGCCTAATCGCCAGCTTGATCCTGCTTGAACCGGTGGGGGCCACCCTGCTTGGGGTGCTGATTCTTGGAGAGATTCCCGGCATCTGGGAGCTGTGTGCCGGTGGAATCATCCTGAGCGGGGTCGTCGTCGCGACCCGTGGCTCAAAGAGCTGAGCCGGAGAGGCTACTCGACCTTCCAGGCGCCCTTGTCCAGGTAGCCCTCGCTGCACTCAAAGACCTTTGCAGGTCCGTAGTAGGCTTTGGCAGCGCACACTTCCTTCGCGCAGTAGCGCTCGGATGGGCCCGTCTCCGCGCAGTCCGTGACGCACTCCTCAAAGCCGGAGCAGTCTGCCAAGGTTCGCTCATGACCGACAAAGCCACCGTAGAAGCTCTCGGTGAAGAAGAACGGGATGACGGCAAGGGAAGCGAGAGTCACGCCCACCAGGGCCATTTCCTTCTGATCCACGAGAACACTCCGGGTGCATGCAAGTCTCGGGTGTCCCTAACGCGCTCTGCGGGCCTTGGGATCCTCGAAAAGGAAAGAATGCACACCCCGGTGCCGTAGCTTGCAGCAAGCCCCCCGGAGTCCCCATGTTGCTGACGCTGCTCGCCCTCTTGCCTGAGCCCGACCTCAAGCTCCTGGAAGCCCAAGCCGCGGCGGGACTCACTGAGCAGCCTGGTTGCTTTGACGTACAGGGCGATGTCTCGGTCTTCTACCGGGTCGAAGGTGTCATCCGAGACACGGAGCGCTTCACTTTTGAGGGCCGAGTAGAAGACGGCGTTTGGACCTCCCTCACTCCAACGGTCGTTGATCCCGGCAAGACCAACTCCAGCATGGGCTTTGGTGACATTCCCTTTGTTCCCCCCATGTACGGCATGTTGGGAGATGGAACGGTCTCGGAGGGGCCTGGAAATCTCCTGGCCACCATCGTGGCCGGCACGCGGGATGAGGTTGGCAGCACCACCGTGCGCCTGGACCATGTGGGCACCAGCGAGGTCTACGTGCTCCTGGAAGCCTTCGAGGCGAGGCAGGGCCGGGGGGACGTGGTGCAGCGGGTGTGGATCACCCCGGAGGGTGTTGTTCGCCACGCCCAGCTCAAGGTGGCTCACGCACGCACGGACGATGGTGTGCGGCTCAGGGCGCTCTACGCGGACCAAGCCATGGACGAAGCGGGCCAGCCCACCGAGGAGTCGCTGGGCTTGAAGCTGCGTGCCGGGCCGATCTGGATGTTCCTGACCCAGGAGCTCAACTACACCAGCTGGACGCCCTGTACCTGAAGGGCAGGAAGCTGACCAAAGTCAGTGCTCGTCTGCGCCGTTTTCAACCGCGTAGCGTGTCTTGGCGAGCATCCCGAGCAGGATCTCCAGCTCGGCGTGGCTGGGCTGGGCCCGCTGTAGGAGTTGGCCCAAGGTGACCTGGACTTGCTCCCGGTTCATCCCCCGGCCGTAGGCGGTGCGATCCAGAAGGTCCAGGGTCTTGTTCAGGGCAGCGTGCTGCATGCCAAGGGGGGCGACGCGCTTGGCTGGAGACCGCTTTGGAATCTGCAGGCGGTGGCCCTCTTCGGAGTCCGGATCCACCGGTGTGTCTTTCTCCGGTGTCCAGCCCCGCGTTCTGGCCACATCGTGGAGACGCGAGACGGTCAGAAGGACGGCCTGGGCCAAGTTTAGACTCGCCTTTGGGCCCGTTGGAATTCGCAGAATCGCATGACATCGGGCCAGCGCTTCATTGTCCAAGCCCGAGTCTTCGCGGCCGAAGAGGATGGCCGTGGTGTCCTCGTGGTGGATGCGCTCACCGAGCTGTGCCGGCGTGAGAATGGGCCACCGCCACCGGCGCTTTCTGGCCGTGGTACCGATCGCGAAGCTGACCCCTTCCAAGGCCTCATCCAAGGTCCCGACGATGCGGGCCCGGTTCAGAACGCCCTTGCCGCTGGTGGCCATCCACCGCGCGCGTTCCAGGTCCAAGGCCAGGGGGTCGACCAGGACCAAGCGCTCCAGGCCGAAGTTGGCCATGGCGCGTGCGGTCGCACCAACGTTGCCGGGGTGCAATGGATTGACCAGCACCACGACGACGTCTTGGGAGAGGACCTCTCCGGGGTCCCGAGGAGGAGAGCTCAAGGCTTAGCTCAGTCCGAGCAGGCCCTTGAGCCAGGCCCAGAAGCCCTTCTTCTCTTCCTTCTTTGGAGCGATCTCGGCCTTGGCGTCGGCCTTCTCTTCCACCTTCGGGGCGGCTTTTGGCTCGACCTTCGGCAGGGGAGTGGCCTTTTCGGCGGCCAACTGCTCGGCCAAGCCCGAGGTGGGCATGGTGAGCGGAGTTGGTGCGGCCTGCTGCGGCTTGGGCTTTGGCGTGCGGCGCTTCTTGCGCTTCTTCTCGGCCCCGCGTCCACCCTTTCCGAGCTTGAGCAGGGACTCCACGGTCTGTCCGGTGGCTTTGTCGCGGGCGGTGAGGCCCAGGATGCCCTCGGAGTCGATGTGGAAGGTGACCTCGATCTGTACCTTGCCCTTGGCGGCCTTGCGGATGCCTGAGAACACGAAGGTACCGAGCAGCTCGTTGTCCTCGCAGTACTTGGACTCTCCTTGGTAGAGGCGAAGCATGATGCTGCGCTGCTCGTTCTTGGAGGTGGTCAGTGTGCGGGTCTTGTAGTCCGGCAAGGGCTGGTTCTTCTTGAACAGCACGTGCATGGAGCCGTCGGTCTTGTTGATGCCGATGGGCATGGGCAAGACGTCGAGAAGGGTCAGGCCTTCGGTGCCTTCGCCCACGCCAGCCAGGCTGTGGGCCATCATCGCGGCGCCGATCGCCACCGCTTCATCCGGGTTCACGCCCTTGGAAGGGGGCTTTCCGATGAACTTGGTGACCTGAGACTGCACCAGTGGCATGCGGCTCTGACCGCCGACCAGGAGCATCTCGTCCACTTCGTTTACGGTGCAGCCGGCCTCGCCGATGATGCGCTCGCAGGTCTGGATCGTGCGCTTGACGAGATCGGTTGTGATCTCCTCGAGGTTGGCGCGTGAGAACTCCAGGTCCACGTCCAAGGGCCCAGCATCTCCATTGGAGATGTAGGGCACATGGATGCGGGTGCTGCTCACCGTGGAGAGCTTGATCTTCGCTTCCTCAGCGGCATCGCGGATGCGCTGAATGGCCACGCGGTCCCAGGACAGGTCGACCCCGTGCTCATCCAGGAAGTCCTTGAGGATCTTCTGCATGACGCGGTCGTCAAAGTCCACGCCACCCAGGAAGGTGTCACCGCCAGTGGCGACCACTTCGAAGATCCGGTCCTTGATGTCGATGACCGAGATGTCGAAGGTACCGCCACCCAGGTCGTAGACCGCGACGCGAGCGGAGAGGTTGCGACCCAGGCCGTAGGCCAGAGCGGCGGCTGTGGGCTCGTTGAGCACCCGCAGCACCTTGAGGTTCGCCAAGGCGCCGGCGGAACGAACCGCTTGGCGCTGCCTGTCGTTGAAGTAGGCCGGGACGGTGATCACCGCCTGGTCCACTTCTTCGCCAAGGGCGTCCTCTGCCACACGCTTGATCTCACGCAGGATTGCTGCGGAGATCTGCTCCAAGGTGAAGACCTGATCTTTGACCTTGATCAAGATGTCGGAAGAGTCGCCTTCCACCATCTCGTAGGTAAAGACCTGGCGCACCTTGTCGATGGTCTTGGAGTGAAAGTTTCGCCCGATAAGGCGCTTGCTAGCTGCAACCGTATTTTGGGGGTTGAGCTGCGCTTGTTGCTTGGCCTCGTAGCCAACGAGACGGTTGCCCTCGTCGTCGATCGCAAAAACCGACGGGATCGTCGTCTCACCACCTTTGTAGGTGATCAGACGTGGTTTACCGTTCTCGAAAATGGCCGCACACGAGTTTGTCGTGCCGAGGTCGATGCCGATGGCCTTGCCCAAAAGGAACTCCGCTGGGATGCACTGCTGTGCTCTGAGTACCACGCATCCGGATCCAGGGTCAACGCGGGGCCCTCCCCATTGGCGCGGACTGCCTGAAGCCCTCCAGTTGCGTCCCTACGCGGCTTGCGCCCAGGGCTGGAGCCGAAGTTGAATGGCGTTGCGCACCCTCTCCCAGGACGCCGCCAGGGCGGTGTTGTCGGGGGGGTGGTCCCCCAAGAGGTCCAGGTCGTCCAGCAGAGACTCTTTCGCTGCGCTGTCTAAGTGGTGCTCTTGCGGGCTTCTGGCCAGATCGTGTTCCGCTTTCAGGATGGCGGCGACTTCTTCTGGAATGCGGTGCCGAAGCGCCGCATCTGGAAGCGTGGATCGGAGCAAGAGATGCAGTGGGTCCAAGGCTGGGCCGCGCAGCGCCTCACGATGGGCCTGCAGATCGTGGCCCTGTACCCGCGCCGAGGCCAGGTTGGCCGGCAGGGGACCGCCGCTGGGCCGACTGAGCTCAGGGAGGTAGGTCAGGGCGCTCTCGGGAATATCGACTGGGGGCAAGGACATGGGTCTCTCCGCAGCCCGCTGATCGGATCCCCGGCGTGCGGCCTAAACCCGGATCATGATCTTGCCGTCGCTTCGCGTGCAGCTCTGCTCGATGGCCTGGGCAAAGTCGCCAAAGTCCATGTGGGCCGTGATCATGGGGCCCACGGGCAAGCGGCCATGCTCGAGGAGACGGATGACCTTGGGGAAGCACCCACCGCCGACATGGCCTCGGGCACCGTTGATGCTCGCTGCGCCAGTGACCAGCGCGTCCAGCATGACCGGGGCGCGTTCGCCGGTTCGGCCCAGGTAGACCATCTGTCCCCCCGGCGCGAAGGAGGTCTCGATCTCCGGCATCAGCACGCCCGCGGCGCCAGCGGCCTCGACCTGGAGATCGGCACCCCAGCCTCGGGTTCGGGCCATGATGAGGGCGCTGAGCTCCCCAGGTGCCAGGGTGCGTGGATCCACCACCTGGTCTGCACCCAGAGCGCTGGCCAGCTTCAGGCGCTCGGCGCTCAGATCCACTGCCAAGATGCTCGCCGCGCCAGCTGCCCGGCACAGAGCGATAGCGCCTAGCCCGATGGGGCCGCAGCCATAGACCACCACGTGCTCTCCAGGCAGCATGCCGCGCCCGGCCACCCAGATGCCGTTGTAGGGGCAGCTGATGGGCTCGATGAGGGCCCCAAGCTCCAAGGCTTGTTCCTTGGAACCCGTCGATTCGGCCAAGCCGTCCAGGCTCCAGCAGAAGCGCTCGGCCACGGTGATGTATTCGGCGTAGGCGCCGGGAGCCGAGAAGCCGACCATCTCCAGAGTGGGGCATTGGTTGGGCTTGAAGCTTCGGCAGGCCTCGCAGACGCCGCAGTTGAGCATGCCCTCTGCGGCGACGAGCTCGCCTACCCGAAGGTTTCGCACGCCGGGTCCCAAGGCGACCACTTCGCCGGCGTACTCATGACCGGGCACAACGGGTAGCACCATGGGTCCTGAGAACAGCACATAGCCCTGCTCATCGGTCTCGTAGCAGTGGGTATCAGAGCCGCAGACCCCGACACGCCGAACCCGAACAACGACCTCGCCGTGACCGGGCGTGGGGTCGTCGATGGTCTGGGCTTCGTAGCGTGGGTCCTTCCAGGCCAGAGAGCCTGGGGCCTTTCGCTGGGCCTGGTGTTCAGGGGAGAGCCGGAGCTCTGGCTTGGGGGCCCATTGGCCTTGGAGAACGATTGCCTTCATAGGGCCACTGTATCCCGGCTGGATCTACTGAAGCTGCACTGCTTGGTCGGCCAACACCATCGAGGACTGGTAGGTCATGTACTCGGGGTAAGGCAGCAGGCCGCCAAAGATCGGGTCGTAGCGCAGAGCGGTGCGGACCTCGATGTAGTTGTAGCCGTAGACGGGGAGCGTATCGACGATGGCCGTGACGCTGCAATTCCCGTCGGTCTGCTCCGCCTCGCTGCAGCTCAAGCTCACCAAGTCCAAAGACTCCCGAACACGGGTGATGGCCTCGGTCTCGGAGTCTCCGCTGTCTACAGTCCAGTTGGCGCCCCAGCGGGCGCCGTTTCGCGTCGCTGAGACCACGGAGAGGTACTCGTTGAACATCAGCCCGTACTCGACCACCGAACCCAGGATCGCGATGAGCACAGGGAAGATCAAGCCGAACTCGATGGCGGCGCCGCCGCGGCGGCTCTTGCGGCGAGAAGTCGAAGCCTTGCGCTGGATCATTGCTGCCTCTCAAAGTGGTAGATGTAGCCGGCGGTGACGTTGTCAGGTGTAGGAAGCAAGCCCGTAATCGCGCGGTATTCCACCTGAACATTGCAGAGCAGGATCTCCTTTGGAGAGTCCCCGTCCGTGTTGGTGTCCACGTTGCAGTCCAGGACATCGCAGTCCACGCCCCCCAGCTCGAGCTGAGCCAGAGTGACGGTCTCTACGGCGCCCGCGAAGTCGTCCAGGGGGTGAACCACGGCGCCCGCACGGCAACCGCGTCGGGCGGCGTCCAACACGAAGGCGCGCTGGTAGAACATCCAGCCGTACTCAACGATGGCGAAAGTGACCAGGATGAGCACAGGCGCAACCAGGGCGAACTCGATGTGGCTGGCGCCACGGCGGCGGAAGCGGAAGCTCATCGTCTCTCCATGTTGCGGGCGGCCTCTTCGGCTGCCTCCTCGGGCATCAGGGCCAGACTGGCGGCGATGTCACCGCTGTTTGGGTCCTTCTTGAAGCGGCGCTCGTAGCCGTCTCGGCGATCTTCGAAGCCACGGAGCTCGCTGCCGTCGTTGCGCCGACCCGAGGGGGTCGTGTAGAGCCAGTCTGCGTCGGCTGCCGGGTCCAGAGCTTGGCGCACTGGCTTGGCCTTGCCCTGCTCGGTGACTGGAGCGATGCCGTTGGGCCAGCTTGGGCTGTGGGCGCAGTCCACGACGAGCTCAGAGACCTCGGACTGGACCTGGAGGTATGCGCCGTCTGGGTCGGCGAAGGCCTGTTGTTGGCCGTCGTCCTTGTAGGCGAGCACCAGACGCTTCTCTCCGCTGGGGACCTTCAGCTCGAAGTTTCCAGCCTTCTCCAGCTCGATGGCGACCAGGGGGGAGTGCCAAGGCAGCTCTTGGGGATCCGGTCCGTAGAACTCCGGGTGGAAGGGCCAGACCGCGACGGTCCAAGGACCTTCCTTGCTCTGGCTACACTTCAGGATTCCCGAGAGGGTGAAGGCATCGGCGCTCTCAGCAAGCTCGGCCTGGGTGTACTTGGGCGTGTGCGCCTTCTTGGCCGGAGCAGGGGCCTGGGCCACGACGACCGGTGCGGGAGGGGGGGGCTCCGTGCATGCCATCCAGAGGAAGAGCATCACTCCACCAGCGCCACGTTGGTGCGGACAGCGGCCTCGAAGAGGGCCTTGAGCTCGTCCTTGTCCGAGGTCGCGAAGGCCTTGCCGCCGCGAACGTAGCTCTCGAAGATGGCCTCGCCGTAGGCGTCGGAGCCGCTGGCGTTGAAGAACATCGTGGTGACCCGGATGTTGTTGGCCTCGGCCAAGTCCAGCCATGTGTGGGTGTTGGAGATGACTTCGGAGTCGGAGGTGCAGGCGCCGGCGTCTTGGCGCAGCGGGCTGCAGTTCGGGCGACCGTCGCCCAGGAAGACGATGAGCTTGTAGGAGGTGCCGCGGCCGAAGGTGGCCATGTGGTTGTAGGCAGACTCCATGGCAGCGTCCGTGTTGGTCCAGCCGCCGTAGTTGCTCCAGTCCGAGACCGAGCAGTAGGGGTAGCAACAAGGGATGGCCAGGTCGACGTGGGTTGGGCCGCCGTAGGCGTAGTCACCCGGAGAGAGGGGGTGATGGTTGGTGGGGTACTCGAAGTCCAGCGGGTAGCGCCTGGCGCTGTAGTCGGACCAGTCGATCCCGCAGATGCAGACCTCGTCACTCCAGTCGGGCCGCAGGGTGCTGTAGTTGTCCACGGCGCTCTGAAGAGGGGTCAGCACGGTGCCACCCTCGGAGAAGCCAATCAGGCCGACCTGGTCCAAGCCATTGGGGTCGGACTCGACCACGACGTCCAGGGCGGCCACGAGGCCTTCGACGGCGTAGCCCATGGTGCCAGCCATCGAGGTGGACTGGTCCATGATGAAGAGGATGTCGCGGGGCTGGATTGCGGAGGTGGCGTCTGCGGTCACCTGGGGCAGGGTGTACCCCAGGGCAGGGCCGAAGAAGCCGATGGGGCCGCCACTGGCGTCCAGGTTGTCGCGCTTGACGGCGACCTGGACGGCGTTGGGGTTGGGGCCGTCGGAGAAGCTGTTGTTGTCAAAGTCCCACTCGCCGATCTCGATGTCGGCGTTGGGCACAGTCCCACCGACGGTGTGGCGGGAGAGCATCTCGATGGCGACGGCGTACGCCTCGGTCTCATCGTCGGACTCGCGCAGGGCGATCATGCCGGCATAGGCCGCGGAGTCTGCTGCGTTCTGAGCTTGGAGCTGCAGAGTGCGGTGGTAGCTCAGGTCAATGGCCAAGGCCGCAAAGCCAAAGAGCACCACCAAGCAGATGGCGATGAAGACCAGTACGGCCCCGTGGCGGCGGCGACTACGAACGATGGACATGGGCAATCCTTGAGGAGACCCATTCGGTATATCAAAAATCAGCGCCGGGTGTTGAAAAATTTTCTCTCACACCCTTTCAGTTTATCCAGTCATCCCCGTTCTCATCCTTCCCTCCTCGGATAACGGTGAACTTGCCCAGCTCCTTCTCCGTCTGCTTGGCTTGGCGGCGCAGACGCCACTGCTTGAAGAAGTCCTGCCCGATGCTCATGTACCCAAAGGCGAAAATCCAGCCGCTCAAGTACATCGTCGAGCCCAAGTCTCGGCTCGAGAGGAAGTACAGCAAGGCGATGAGACCCGAGCCGTAGGCCACCCACTTGGCCTGGACGGGCAAGACGAAGAAGAGCCGGATGGTGGCGTTGGGGTTGCTCAGGCCAAAGATGACCACCAGGGCGGTCAAGATGGGGTTGATGCCCACATGCAGGCCGCCGTTGAGCAATCCGGCCACGTCCAGGACGGTGGTCAGGACCATCGCGCCCACCGCAGCGGTGGTGACAGCGCGGATCAGGCCCTTGCTGCCCAGCGCGGCTTGAGCAGGTGGGATGAACCAGGCCAAGACCAGCCAGTTGATCAGCGCCGAGAGCACGTCGCTGGAGAAGAAGAAGCTGGTCAGGGGCTGCCAGGGTGCCCAGAGCTCGCTGCGGAAGGGGTGCATGAACAGCCAATCTCCCAGCGGGAGACCCAGGATGTTGATGCACACCAGCTGCAAGACGAAGAACGCGATCAGAGTGCCCACGCTGAGCTTGACCAGCGGGGTCATCTGAATGCCGAGGGAGCGGGAGTCAATAGCCATAGGGGAACCTAATCACACAATGCGCGGCTTGGTTAGGAGCGCAAGCATGTGGCTGCTCCTATCCACCCTGGCCCTGGCCCACCCGGTCGGCGGCGCGTTGCCGGGTCATCGCCTGCGCATGGACCTGAGTGAGGGGGAGCTACGGGTGCATCAATGGACCCGGGTGCCCATCCACCATGTTTTGGACACCCTGGAGCCCAGCGCCGACTTTGGGCCAGAGGCCGCCGATGCATTCGTGGACCGCAAGCACATGGAGTTGGCCCAAGAGCTGGTCGTGAGCGTGGACGGGCAGGTCCAAAGCTGGCGCATCGATCCGGACTCTCGTTCCTCCAAGGGCACGGACGTCTTCCTCTTCTTCGAACAGGACCTGCTCATCGACCTGGAGCCCGGGCCGCACACCATCGCGATTCGGAACGGAAACCTCCCCGACCTCCCAGGGTTTTTCTGGGTAGAAGGGGAGCTCTCCCCCGACTGGGTGTTGCTGGAGACCGAGCCCCTGCTGCCCAGCGGCTGGTCGATGGACGAGTCCCTACGCGAGGTCAGCTTGAGCCTGCGGCCAATGGGCCAGCTGGAGTCATTGCGCCCGGCCGCCGAGCGCCGCTCCTTTGCAGATGGCCGCGTTCCGCCTGTGCCTGCGGCGTGGTGGATCCTCAGCTTCCTGGGGCTGGTCCTGGGTCTTGGAGCGGCGCTTCTCTTCCAGCGCCGCCAATCCTGACTCAGCGCTTTGGGGCCCTGGGGCGCTTGATGCCCACGCCGTAGGCGGCCTCGGCGTCCCGCGCAGGAAAGCTTGAGCGCACGCTGCCCTCGGCTGCGGCCAGAGCGCAGGCCACGGCGGCTGCAACAGCGATTCGGGTGGCGGCGGAAGGGTCAACGGCGGGTTGTTCCGATGCGATGACCTGCACTTCAATGGGGGGCAGAGCCCGAGACTTGATCAGGCCGGCGGTGCGCAAGCGATCGTCCACCACACCCTGGGTGGCCAGGGCCTGCTCGGTGAGGATGGCGCCAACGCCCTCTTGGGCTGCGGCCTGCAGACGGGCCTGGGTGAACAGGGGCAGCAGATCCTTGCCGCAGTTGGCGAAGACCTGGACGGCGTCGATCTGGAGTGCCGCATTCATGTGCACAGCCGCGATGGCAGCTTGGGTCGTGAACAGGCTGTCGGGGGGCGTGAACTCAGCCTGGGTGTGCCCTTCGGGGGGCAGGTCTTGGAGGGCCTGAGCCAGGGCCTGCAGGGTGCTGCCCACATCCGAGGAGGGACTGGCCGGGGCGCCGGAGTGAACGCGAACTTCGATGGCCTCGTCGTCGAATCCGGAGGCTGCGATCATGGCGCGCATCTCCTCCTCCCAGGCCGCAGCCCGGGCCCGGTCCAGGTGAAGGATCACCTCACCGTCCTGCTGCTCCAGCGACAGCGCCGCCGGGGCCTGACCCAGGGAGCGCAGGGCGATCACGCTGTGAGACCAGCCGGGGCCTTGGGGCAGCATCGCCAGCAAAGGAGCGAGACCAGAGTCCGGGTGCAGCAGCTGCTCCCGCAGCGCGAGGGGCGCCACGCCTTCCGCCGCCGCCAGGGCGTCCATGGCCAGCTCTTGGGCGACCAGTGTCTGGAGCAGGCCGTCGCCGTCCATGCCGCCCGCCGGTGGGTTGTTGGTCTGGTACGCCCGGATCTCGGCCTCGCAGTGGGCCACGCGGTAGGCGCCGCCCAGCTGGGATGCCGCCGGGTAGACGAAGGCCTCGCCCAGCTGTCCTTCTCCGCCTGAGTCGGCGTTGATTTGGGCCTGTAGGGCCAGCTCTCCCTCCACGAGGCTCAGGCCAATCTCCAGCTCTGCTGGGTGCCGTCGGCCTTGAATGGCGGCGCTCTCCCCCAGCTCCAGGCTGAGCTTGACGGGGCGCTTGAGGTAGCGCGCAGCGGCGACGACCAGCGGGCCCAGGCCCAGCTCGTCGCGGCCTCCGGGGGAGGGTCTGGAGCCCAAGATCTCTACCTGCACTTGGCCTGGCTCAAGGCCACAGATGTAGTGGCAGAGGGCGGCCTCGGAGCCGGCGCACTCGCCGTTGGAGTAGAGGGTCAGGCCCGCGTCGGTGGGAACGGCCAGCCAACTTGGGGGCTCGATGCAGGCCGCGCCCTGGGCCACAAAGGCGGTCTGGATTTGGGCGCTGGGGCTCTCGGGTAGCTGCCCGTAGTTCTCCATCGCGCTGGCCACCGCCAGGCGGCTCTTCGAGAGCAAGGTCACCGGCGCCAGAAGCTCGACCTCGACCACGATCTGCTTGCGGATGGCTTGGGCCTGGCTGCGGGTCGGTGCGAGCACGATGGCCACCACCTCGCCGGCGTGACGGCTCTCGCTGCCCTTGGAGAGCAGCAGCTCGGCCTGGGAGGGGGTCAGGTTCAGGGGCAGGTCCTCGGCGCTGAGCACCGTGACCTGGGCGGGCAGCTCGGGCAGGGTCAGGCCCAAGAACTTCACCCGCGGCGCCGGTACCCAGACCAAGGCTGCGTGGCGCATGCCTGGCCGTTGTAGGTCCTCGACGATGGCGGCTTGCCCCAGAGCGCGCTCCATGTGACGGGGGCTGGGGGCTGGGTGCTGCTTCTCCAGGCTGCCGATGGCGGCCTTGATCGCGGGCCAGCTTCCGCCTCGCTGCAAGTGCATCAGCAGGCCCTTGTCCGCGCCAGCTGGGTCCGTTGCGCCCTTCTCGTGCAGGGCTCGGGCCTGGGTGAGCATGCCGGGGATCTCGTAGCCGCCTAGGACGGCCCCTTGGGCGGCGAAGGCGGAGGCGGCCTGCTCGGCCATGGGCCAGCTCGCCAAGGTCTGGATGTGCTTTCCGGCCAGAGAGCGGGCCGGCAGCGTGCAGCTGAGGCGGAACTTGCCGTTGACCAGCACCGCGCAGCTGCCGCAGACGCCTTGTGGGGAGCAGCCTGGGCGCAGAGTGCTCTGATCCAGGTCCTCACGCAGCACGCTCAGAGCGCTGCGGGTCCCGTCCACGTGGAGCTCCTGTGGCTGGCCATCCAGCTCGAAGCTCAGGTCGATCTCGCTCATGCGCGCTCCAAAATGGCGTTGCCTGCAAGTGGCGCTCTGTGCCGGTCGCAGTCTTTAGAGGTGTACTGTACTGCGTGCTCTCTCGCCGCCATGTCCTCGCTGGGGGACTCAGTCTTGGGCTGCTCTCCGGCCTAGGTGCGTGGGTCTGGGGCCACCGTGGTCCCGGTGAGATCCTGGACTCTCCCTTCTTGGGTGCCCAGCCAAGAGCGACATTGGAAGCGGCCTTTGAAGTGTTGCTTCCGGATAAGCTGGCCGCGCCGCGCTTGGCCCTGGAGGTAGACCGCTTCTTGGCTGGGGACGACCCGGAGCTGGCGGAGCAGCTGCCAATGGCCCTGCTTCTGCTGGAGCACTCCGCGGGCTTTTCAGGCTTTCATCGCATGAATCTGGCGGCCCGCAGGCAGGTCTTGGAAGGCTGGGAGTCCAGCGAGCTGGCCCACCGACGTCAGATCTTTCAGGCCCTGAGGCGCACGGCTGTCATGAGCTTCTTTGCCAGCCCAGAGAGCTGGGACGCCATCGGCTACGACGGCCCTCTGGTGGGCCGATGAAGGACGTGGAGTTCAGCACCGAGATCTGTGTGATCGGCTCGGGCGCCGGAGGGGGCTTGGCGGCCGGGTACCTGGCGCAAGCGGGGCATGAGGTGCTGCTCCTGGAGGAGGGCGCACACGTCAAAGCCGAGCAAATGACCCAGCGGGAAGAGCAGATGTTGCCGCTGCTCTACCGGGATGGGGGCAACCAGTTCAGCGCTGACGGTGGCGTCTCGGTGCTTCAAGGGCGGGCTCTGGGCGGCAGCACGGTCATCAACATGGCCGACGTGGTGGCCATCCCAGAGAGCGTGCTGGACCACTGGGCCCAGGTCTACGGCGTGGACCGCTTCACACCGGAGCAGTGGGCCAAGGCGGCGGGCATCGCAGCCCAGGCCATCGGCGCCAACCGCATCCAGAGCCACGAGGTGAACCGGAACGCCCAGCTGCTCCTGCAGGGAGGCAGAGCGCTGGGCATCGACGGGGATGTCTTTGAGCACAACCGGGTGGGCTGTGTGGGCAGCGGCTACTGCCTGATCGGCTGCGCCTACAACGCCAAGAAGAGCACTGCGCTGACCTGGATTCCGCGGGGCATGGCCACCGGGAACCTGCGCGTGGAGACGGGCGCCCGCGTCAGTCGCTTGCCCCACCAATATGGCCGGGTGCGCGCCGTTGAGGGCCAGCTGCTGGACAAGCACACGGTCGTTGGGCGCTTCCGGGTCAAAGCCGAGCGCATCATCTTGGCGGCTGGGGCCATCCACAGCCCGCTGATCTTGCAGGCCAGCTTGCTGGGGGGACCCGCCGTCGGCCAGAACCTCAGCCTGCAGCCGCAGGCCCCGGTCTCAGCGCGATTCCCGGAGTCGGTGCGCATGTTCCGCGGCATTCCCCAGGCCGCCTACCTGGATGGCCGGGAGACCTGTACGCCCCAGGCGGGCTTGGGGGGATTCCGCTTGGAGTCGGTGGGCGCCACCCCGGGCATGGCCGCGGTCAACGGCGCAGGCTGGGGACCGGAGCTGCTCGAGGCCTTTCGGGACTACGGACGCATCGGCGCCGCCTTGTGTTTGGTGCCCGATTCGCCCACAGGGCAGGTGCGTCGGGACGGCTTCCGGCCGGTGATCGACTACCCCTTCTCACCGGCGTGGCTGGAGAGGATGCGAGAGGCGATCGAGACCTGCGCGCGGGTCTTCTTGGCCTCGGGTGCGGAGCAAGTCTATTTGCCGCTCGCCGGCTATCCAGTGGTCCAGGGCGTGGATGACCTGAAGGCGCTGCAAGGTTGGCCTCTTCTCCCCGCATCGCTGAACCTGATCTCCGCACACCCCCAAGGGACCTGCCGAATGGGGAAGGACCCCCAGAGCTCCGTGGTGGATCTTGGCTTTGGGGTGCACGGGATCGAGAACCTGCAAGTGCTCGATGCCAGCGTGTTTCCGAGCACCGCCTCCTCCCACACCATGCTGCCTGTGATGCAGGCCGCGCTGCTGGGTTTGGGCGCGGTCTAAACCCCAAAGGCAGATGAGCCGACATGCTCCTTATGTTCTGCTCAATGACCTTGCTCGCCGCCGTCCTCACCACACTTCCGGCCTCCGCGCAGTCCGATGCGGGGGGATGGTCTGGCTCCACGGGGGAGGCGGAGCAGGAGGCGCCCGAAGAGCAAGCGCCGGAAGAGCAAGCGCCTGAGGAAGAGGAGGAGCCCACCGCCTCCGACTCGGCTCCCGAAGGCGAGGAGCTGCTCTCCCCAGAGCAAATGGCTGCGGCTGCGGCCGTACCCGAGGTCAGTCGAGCCCAGATCGAGTGGCTGCGACCCAGGCTTCGCAAGCTCCCGCCGAACCCGCGGGCTCAGGTGGACTACACCGCCTACACCCTGGACTTTGGTGAGGTGCGTATAGGCCTGTCCAACACGCAGATTGGCATCCTTCCCCGCACCCAGGTGGGCACCAACCTGCCCTTGAACCTCCTGGGAATTCAGAACGCCAACGTCAAGGTCAACCCCCTGCGTCTGGGGCGCATGGATCTGGCGATTCAGGGGAGCGGCTACCGCTACACCCAGGAGGACTTTGCTGCCCAGTATTGGGCCGTGGGGCCGACCTTGAGCGCGGTGTTGAGCGAGCGCTGGGGCATGCACCTGGGCGGCCAATACTGGAGCGTGGCCATGGACGGCACCTTCTCAGCAGGAGAGGTGTACGCGGCCTTTGGCATGGTCGATGACCTGGGCCTGTTCCCGAACATCGCCTACCAAGGGCAAGCGGCCTCAGCCCGGCTCGCGGTGGACTACCGCCTGAACCGCCGAGACAGCTTCGTGCTGGATGTCAGCTCGGTGCTCTGGATGCAGGACATGACCGGGGGAGGGGCCAAGGTGCCGGCCATGCTCGCGCCCTATGCGGCCACTGGAGAGGAATGGAGCCCCCTGAACTCCTACCGCGCCACCGTCGCCTACCAGATGGATCTGAAGCGCCTGAGCCTCAAGGCCGGCGTTGGGGTCAGTTCGCCCAACTATCTCTGGGTGTTGAGCAGCTTCGAGGCCAGCTACCGCTTCGGCGGCTCCACCAAGGCAGACGAGCGACGGCAGCGCGCTGCGTGGCGCCAGGACCGACGCGGACAGCGTTCGGGTGGACCAGAGGCGCCTTGAAACCAGCAGCTTTTCCAGCATTGAAGGGGTGTAAACGTTAGGGCCGCCTGCACATGAGCCGCCTCCTCCCACGCCTGCTGGAGTACGTCGCCCACCTGGCTTGGGAGCGGCCCAAGGCGATCCTAGCTTTCGCCCTTGTACTCTCGGTGATCGCTGGCTCGGTCGTCTGGGGTTTGCCCGTTGACGCGACCTTCATGGGGATCCTGGATGAGGACGAGCCTGCCGTCATTGACCTGATGGCCGTCTCTCAGGAGTTCGGGGCGGCATCGGGGCTGGTGCTGGTCATCGAAGGCGGGGACGAGGACACCCGGCGTTTGGCGGCCAAAGAGGTGACCGAGTCGCTGGCCCACGTCAGCATCGTCACAGCGGTTCAGTCGGAGATCGACAGGGACGCGGCCCTTGAGTATGGGTTGGTCTACCTGGACGATGAGCAGTTCGGGAAGCTGGAAGCTGGCGTGACGCAGTTGGCCCCAGTGCTCCAGGCCCTGGACCAAGAGCCCACCCTGGAGAGTGGCTTGGGGGCGCTGCGCAGCGAGCTTGGGCAGGGCTTCGCCAACCCCCGGGCCGATCCCAACGCCGCTCAGGCCCTCGACACCCTGATCTCAATGATGACCCTGATTCGGGACGGCGCTCAGGCGCCCCTGACGCCGGAGCAGATCGATGATCTCTCCGCCTTTAGCCAGGACATCGGCGACCAGTCCATGCTGGGCCTGCCCCTCCGGGACGGTCACTTGGCCAGCCCCGATGGCGCGATCTACGTCGTCGACGTGCGCACGACCTTGGACCCGATGAACATCGAGCTGGGCATGTCGGGCTTCCAAGAGCTCGAAGACGCCGTTGATCCAGTGCGCGCGGCACACCCGGAGCTCTGGATGAACTTCGCCGGGCTGCTGCCCGGGGGCTTCCAGGATCAGAACAACATCATGGGCCGGGTCATGCCTTTGAGCACCCTGAGCTTGGTCTTGGTGTTGCTGGCGCTCTTCGCCCTGGACCGCCGGCCCATCACGCCGGTGCTGGTGGGCACCGGGCTGCTCATGTCCCTGCTCTGGACCTTCGCCTTGGTGCGCATGGTCTTTGGCTACGCCTCCCTGACCTCGCTGGCCTTTGGCATCCTGCTCTTTGGTCTGGGGGTGGACTACGCCGTGCACGTCGTGGTGCGTTTCAACGATGAGCGCGCCAGAGGGGTCGAGGGGGCAAAGGCCATGGCCATCGCGCTGTCTCGCACTGGCCGCGGTGTGGTGATTGGGGCCCTGACCACGATGAGCGCCTTCGCCTTGATGGTGCTGACGGACTTCAAGGCCGCCACCCACCTGGGCATCACCGCAGCGATGGGCCTGGGCTGTGCCTTGTTCATCATGGTGGTGGTCTTGCCCGCCGCCCTTCGTGTCACCGACGGCATGAGCCGCAGAGACAAGGCCGCGGGCTTGCACCTGCCCTTCATCGACACGGTCGTGCGCACCTCATTGGACAACCCGCGCGCAGTGATGGCCGTCGTCGGGGTGGTGGTCCTTGGCAGCCTGGCCATGATTCCCCGCTTCCGCATCGAGACGGACCTGGAGAAGCTGATCACCCAGGACTTGCCTGCGATGGAGGCCAACGAGATGGTCGCGCAGGCTTTCGGCGGCGGCTCCGAGGCGGTGCTCTCGGTCTCCACCAACCTGGAGCAGGCCCGTGAGCGCGCCGTGGCCTTCAGCGCGCTGGACACGGTGGTGCGCGTCGAAGGCGTTCAGGACTTCATTCCCGAGGACGTGGACCAGCGCCTGGACCGCAACCGGCGCCTTCAGCCGGTGTTGGCCGGCTTGGAGATCCAGACCGAGGGGCGCCAGGCCGCGGACATCCAGGCCATCGGCGAGCACCTGGCCGCCTTCAAGGTCATCGGCTCCCGCATCACCAGCGAGGCCACCTTTGCCGGTCGCCCTGACTTGGCCAACAAGGGCAGGGAGCTGCAAGCTGCCGCCCAAGAAGCCCTGGACGCACTGCCCGGCGGCGAGCAGAACCTGGCGGCCTCCGAGCGCCTGATCCTGGAGCGGGCCCAGGCGGGCTTGGCGGGACTACAACAAGGCAGCAGCCTGTGGCGCTACGGCATCGAAGAGCTGCCCGAGCCCGTGCGTGAGCGCTACGTGCGCGGCGAGAAGCTCGTCACCTACGTCTACCCCTCCGACTACCGCATCGACTACGACTTCCTGGTGGCCTTCAAGACGGATGTGTACTCCGTGGATCCAGGCGCCGTGGGCACCCTCTTTGTGGTGGACCGCCTGGTGGTAGGTGGCTTGGAAGGCGTGCCCTGGGCCATGGCCGCCATCATGGCTGCCCTCTCCATCATTCTCTGGGCCGATCTGGGCCGTCCCAAGCGAGTCCTGGTCGCCTTGGTTCCTCTGGTATTGGGCACCTTGGTCGCGCTGGCCTTGCTCTTGGCCTTCAACATGCCCATCTCCGTGCTGATGATGTCGGCGGCCCCGGTGGTCTTTGGCATCGGAATCGACGATGGGGTGCACATCCTGCACCGCTATGACGAGGGCGACAAAGACATCGCAACAGCGGTTGGCGCCACTGGAAAGGCCATCCTGTTCACCAGCGTGACCACCTCCCTGGGCTTCTCCATCCTCTTCTTGCTCAACCACCGCGGACTGGCTGGCTTGGCCGCCATGGTGCTCCTGGGCGTCACCACCTGCTTTGTGTCCTCCATCACGGTGCTGCCGGTGTTGGCGCGTTGGGCTGCCCGCAAGTGACGCTCATCGTCGCGGCGCTCTGGGCCGAGAGCTTGCCCATTGGCCTGGCTCTGAGCGAGCGACGCATGGTGGGCCGGCGTCTGGTCATGGGGAGCGTGCACGGCCAAGAGGTGGCGCTGTTGCGCTGTGGGGTTGGGCTGGCCAAGGCGGAGCAGGAAGGGGAGCGGATCTTGTCCCGTCTCCCCATCACCCGGGTCATCAGCGTCGGGACCTGCGGCAGCCTTCGTGCCGATCTTCCCGTCGGCGAGGTCATCACGGCCAGCTCGGTGCACCACAGCCTCAAGGCCCACACCCAAGATGCACAGCCAATCCCGGGCGTGCGCGCAGTCCCCCTCGTCAGCGTGGCCGACCCGGTCTTCACCCGCGCGCGTCGGAGACAGCTTGCGCCCGTGGCGGCTGCCTGTGAGATGGAGGCCGCGGCCCTTCAGCACTGTGCCGGCGATCGGGCCTTCTCAGCTCTGAAGGTCGTCAGCGACTTGGCCGGCGCCGAAGAGGACGCGGCGTTCTCGCCAGGAGACCCTGCGGCCTTTCTGCGCTTTCAGCGGCGCGCTGCTGAACTGGTGCACCGCTCTCTGCTCCCCCCCTTGCTCGCGTCTCTCAGACGGGGTCGCCATCCGTGAAGCCTTCGGGGTCCAGGTCCACCGTGTGGGTCTCGGTGAGGATGACCGACTGGCTCTCCTCGTCCACGACAGCATCCAGGGCCTGCGCCAGAGCCTCAGCGGCCTGCTTGCGGCTCATCTCGCGAGGGCCCTCATCAAAGAGGCCTTGCTCGTCCACGGCTGCAGGGCCAAGAAGTCCGAGTGCCAGTGCGAGGCTCATTGGGTCGGTAACGAAGTGCATGATGGCTCCTGTGTGTGAAGCTACCCTCATGACGACGAATGACCACCTGATGTTGCATTCAGATCGTGAATAGTGGAAATCGGTGGCGCCGATTTACTATCCCTAAACAAATCTAAACCCAAGACCGCAGGGGTCCAGTGTCCCAAAAAAGACCACAGTTGCCGGAAGTACTCAGCGCCAGCGCGACGCGTCTTGCCGCAGGGATAAAATCTGGGGAATACAGTAGTTTAGAGGTCACGATGGCCCACCAAGCGCGCCTGGATCAGGTCAATCCTGTCCTAAATGCGATGGTAATGGAGCGCAGGGAGAAGGCGCTGCTTCAGGCCAGCCGCAGCGACGCACAACCTGGTGACGGGACCTTCCATGGGGTGCCGTGCAGCATCAAGGAGTGCTTCGCTTTCAAGGGAATGCCCCAATCCAGCGGGCTGCTTCGGCGCAAAGACATGATCGCCGATCACAACGCGACGGCCGTTCAGCGCTACCTGGACGCCGGTGCTGTGCCCTTGGGCGTGAGCAACACCTCCGAGCTCTGCATGTGGATGGAGTCGGACAACTTGGTCTATGGCCGCACCAACAATCCCTACGATGCCAGCCGCACTGTGGGGGGCAGCTCCGGTGGTGAAGGGGCCTTGGTTGCGGCGGGCGCTGCGCCTTTTGGACTGGGCTCGGACATCGGCGGCAGCATTCGCATGCCGGCCTTCTTCAACGGGGTCTTTGGGCACAAGCCCAGCGGCGGCTTGGTGCCGGGAACGGGGCAGCATCCCATCGCTGAAGGGAAGGCCTTGCGCTACCTGAGCACGGGACCGATCTGCCGAAAGGCTGAGGATCTCTGGCCTCTGCTGCGCATCCTTGCTGGACCCGATGGCCAGGACTCGGGGTGCGAGCCCATGGAGCTCGGTGACCCGAGCCAAGTGGACATCTCCTCCCTCCGCATCCTCCACATCCCTGACAACGGCCGCCAGCCGGTCTCACAGGACCTGCGAGACGCCCAGTCGCGCATGGCCCAGGCCTTGAAGGCGGCCGGGGCTCAGGTTGAAGAGATCCGGATTCCGGCGATGAAGCACGGCTTTGACATCTGGTCCAGCAGCCTCCAGGAGGCGAACGGGACCCCATTCACGACGCTGATGGGGGACGGGGAGCCCGTCTCTGCGGTGATGGAGCTGATGCGCTTGGGCATAGGCCGTCCAAACCACACGCTGATGGCGTGCATGTTGGGCATGACCGAGTCCTTGACCGCCTTGGTGCCTTGGCGCACCCGGCGCTTTGTGCAGATGGGCCTGGAGCTCAAGGCTGAGCTGGAGGAGCGCCTTGGCGACGACGGCGTGCTGCTCTACCCCTCGTACACCATGCCGGCGCCCAAACATGGGCTGGCGGTGCGCAGGCAGCTGCGCTTGAGCTTCGACTACGCCTACACGGCGCTGCTCAACATCATGGAGCTGCCGGTGACCCAGGTTCCCCTTGGACTAAACGCCCAGGGATTGCCCCTGGGCGTTCAAGTCGGCGCTGCCCATGGCCAGGACCACCTCGCTGTCGCGGTGGCCCTGTGGGCAGAGCAGGAGTTCGGCGGCTGGGTGCCGCCTTGGACGCGCTGATCAGGCGATCAAGCCGCTGCCGCCAACCTTCGGGTTGATGAGCGGGATGCTGAGCTCTTGGCCCAGCTCCAGCTTGTTCGGATCGATGCCGTTGGCGGTCGCGATGCGGGTGTACTCGCCGGAGTCGCCGTACCAGTGCTTGGCGATCTTGCCCAGGTTCTCGCCCTTGGCCACGATGTGCTTGGGGGCTGCGGTTGGGGGGATGCGCAGGACCTGACCGGGGTAGATCTCGTCGGGGTCCTTGATCATGGGCACGTTGGCGCCAAAGACGGTCTCGTAGAGCCGCATGATGCCGTAGTACTCCTTGGCGATCTTGGAGAGCGTGTCCCCCTTGGCGACGGTGTGGTACACGGCCGGTGGGGTGGGGTTGTTGACCTGGATCTGGTTGTCGACGGCCTCGACGCCGTCGTGGTTGCCCACGATCAAGCAGCACTTCTCGGAGTCACTGGTGGAGGTGGACTCACCGGAGATTGTCGCCGTTCCAGCGGCGTAGCTCAGGGCGAAGTTGGTGATGGGCAGGCCACGGCTGGTGACGGCGGCGCGCAGCGCCTCGGCGACCTGGGCCTCGGTGGCCTTGGTGTTGGTGGCCTTCTCGGCGGCAGCCTTCAGCTTGTCCTCCTTGCGGACCTCTTCCTTGCCGAAGCCGACCTTGCGGCCAGCGCTCTTGATGAAGCTCATCAATCCCATGGATGTATCTCCGATGTCTAAGTTGGATGGGGACTCTATCTGATCCGTCGCCCGCGCCTCTTACCTAAGACTGGGTCGAGCCTTTCTTGGGTCTCACCCCAAGGCCTGCTCTCTCAGCTCAGCCTTGCGCTGTGGTAGTGCCAGCGGCCGCCAATGCGGGTGAAGTGACTGACCTCTCCGAAGCTGGCGTCCCGGCCTTGTTGGCGCAAGTTGGCGTAGAAGCTGACCATGCCCGTCTGGCCAGTGATGCTGCTGTCCAGGACCTTGAGGCCTAGGAACTGGGTTTGCTCGCAGAAGGTGCGCAGCTCCTCCGCCCAGGCTTCCAGTTCTGGCTTGAACTGGGGCCCGGTGGGGTCGGTGGTCTCCTGAACGTAGATGACCTCGCCCATGGCGTAGGCCGCATAGCGAGAGCGCATCAGGGCCTCTGGTGTGGCCGGTGCTTTGCCCAAGTGGAAGGGGCGGCAGCAGCGCTTGTATCGGGCCCCAGAGTGGCAAGGACAGGGGACGTTACCGGAGACAGTCATGGCGACAGGTTAGCTCTGTGGCATGGAAACTCCCCCGATTGAGCGCCTCGGTTTTGTTCGCGTCCCCCCACAAGGGGAGAATGCCGAGACCTGGCTGCAGTGCAATGCCTGCCAGAAGCGGGAGCGTTTCTGGATCCAGGAGGAGCGCGTGCATTGCGCTTGTGGCGCAGCCTATGACCACGCCGCCGTAGAAGGCGGCCAGGTCGCCGTCTCGGAGCTGGTCTGGGTGCCCTTTGATAAGGGGCCGGTTCAGCTCTCCGAGCTGGAAGTGGATTGGCGTCGGATCGTAGCGTTGCTGTTGGTGCTTGCTCTGGCTGCCGGTGGAATCTACGCACTGCTGTCCTAGCCCTCGCGCTTGGCTGGGCCCTGCGGGCATAGACAGGGCGTCGACCTTTTGCTAGAGTCGTCCGTCTCTGAACCTCTAGGAGGACGCCTTGGACGTGCTGAGCGGAATGCAGGCCTTCGTCAAGGTCGTTGATGAAGGCAGCTTCACCAAGGCTGCGGCAAGCCTGAGCATGCCCAAGAGCACATTGTCCCGGCATGTCGCCGCTCTGGAGGACCGCTTGGGCGTGCGTCTTCTGCACAGAACGACGCGGTCCTTGCGCCCCACGGATGTGGGCATGGCCTACTACGAGCGCTGCACGCAGATCGTCAACGATGTGGAGGAGGCCGAGGCCGCGGTCACGCAGCTCCAGACCTCGCCGCGCGGAACTCTGCGGCTCTCGGTTGGGGTCACCTTTGGCTACATGTTTGTCCCATCGCTGATCTCCTCTTTCCTGCGTCAACACGACAGCGTGGACGTGGAGGTTCAGCTCTCCGATCGCATGGTTGACTTGGTCGACGAGGGCTTTGATCTCGCCCTGCGCGCCGGGGTGCTCGGCGACAGCTCCCTGATCGCACGCAAGCTGGGGAGCGCGACCCGGGCTTGTGTGGCCAGCCCGGAGTACCTCCGGCTTCGTGGCACCCCCAAACGTCCCAGCGACCTGCGCAGCCACGATTGCCTTCGCTACGGCTATGAGCGCAGCGGCAGCTCTTGGGGCTTTGCCAGCGCCCGCGTCCCGGTCTCGGGGCCCCTGACGGCCAACAACGCCGACATCCTGCGGGAGGCGGCCATCGACGGCCTGGGCTTGGCCTTTATGCCCCGCTTCATGGTGGCTCAGGCCATTCAGGATGGCACCCTTGTCGAGGTCCTCGCCGAGCACATCGCCCAAGAAGGTGGGGTCTACGCGGTGTACCCACACAGCCGGCACTTGAGCGCCAAAGTGCGCGCCTTTGTGGACCACGCCATTGAGCACTTCGGCCCCATCGCACCTTGGGACCAGGAATAGACGTGGCGCAGGGCCCCGCGGCTCTTCAAGTCATGGCAGATGAGCTGGGCTTGGCCGTCAGCTCGGCGGTGCTGGCCTTGGCCGTGGAGCGCCTGGCCTCGCTGGAGCTTCAACGTGCCCAGTGGATGCTGCAGGGCTTGGATCCTGGGCTTGAGCCCTTCAAGCTCCTGCGCGGGGATCCGGCTACCACCGCCGCCCGAGTGCTGGGTCTGAGTTGGGTGCTTGGGGTGTGCGTTCAGGGGGAGGCCTCACTGCGTGTGTCTCTTCTGGAGCGCATGCCCAGCGGTAGAGCGCTCTTGGGGGCCATTCGACCCCTCGGTCCGGTTCAGGAGAGCGTCATGCCTCAGCTCCCCGGGCTGCGGGCGGCGTGGACGCCTATCCTTGGGGAGACGCTGGCCCAGGGAGAGGTGCTGCTCCCCAAAGTCATCGCCTCCCTGGAAGCGCATCAACCCTCGGTCGGACCCCACAGCTTCGCAAGCCTCGGGGAGCGCTTCGTACAGGAGCTGGCCCTTCGTCAAGCTGCCGACCCGGTGTCCTCTCTGGCGCCGAGCGCCCCCCTCACACCGCCTCCAGAGCTGACCCTGTCCAGCACCGAGGGGCTTCCCCTTGGACCTCCGAGCGACGCCGCTCCACTGCCGGGTGCCCCGCCCCCCAAGCTGCGGCCCTTTCCCATGCCGGAGGAGCCCTTTGTGCCCAGCGAGGATGCGCACTGGCCGCCTGCAGAGGACGCGCTCCCTGAAGCCGCGCCAGCGCCCGAGCCCGAAGGGCCTCCGCCCCTGAGCGGACCGCCGGGTCAAGCACGGCAGAGGCCCCTTGCCGCTCCCAGTGGTGCGCGCGCTCTTCCCCTGGTCGCCGTGGGGCTGATCTTGGCCCTTGTCTTGGTGCTGCTGTTGATCATCGCGGTGGCGCTGGGAGCTGCGCTCTTCACCATCTAGAGGGTGTAGCGCTGTCCTTCTCGCTCATAGCCAAGGCCGAGGAGCACGCGATCCAGGCTGTCTCGGCCCATGTCGGCTTGGCTCAAGAGGGCGCGATCCAGGGAGAAGGGGCCTCTGGAGGCTCTCTTCCGGGCAGCCGCAGCCAGCCCCTCCAGATGTCCCATCTCAATGGCCATTCTGCCGACCACCGCCATGCCCAAGGCGGCATAGAGCGGCGTGCTCAGCTTCGCCGGACAGACTTTGGTGTTGGGGTGGGGGAGCTCTACCAGAGGGAGCTGTCGTCGGAAGAGTGCGACCAGCAGCGCTCTGGCGTAGCGGGCCTCTTCATTCTTGGGCGGCGCGAAGATGTGGAGTCTGCCGAGCTTTACGCCTCTCTGGGCCAGGATCTTCCGGTCGATGGTGCTCAGCTTGGGCAGCCAGGCGCTGGCCTCCTCGCTGGGCATGCCGCCCAGATTCTGCTGAAGCCGGTCCAGCAGTGCGCGTCCGGCGTCTTTGAGCTTGTGGTTGGGCTTGACCAGGGGCCCCAAGGCCTCGTGGACCCGGTTGTCCAGCCACCGGTTCAGGTAGTTCAGGAGCAGAGCGCTGTCCTGGGGGTTGAGGTGCCGGTTTCGGAGCACTTGGACCTGGGGCAGCAGAGCACCACTCCCCTTCGCCAGCGAGGCCACCAAGGCGCCTTCCCAAGAGAGGCGGCCATCCACGTCCAAGACCAGGGCGTTGTCCGGCTCGTGTACCAGGCGTTGCACCCGCTGGCCCAACTCTTCGCGCAGCTCCCGCTCTAACTCTGGGCTGAGCTTTCTGGCGTGTTTGCCTGGGGCAGGGGAGTAGCGCAGGCCGCGAAGGGAGCCGGAGATCTCCTCCCGTCTGGGGGTGAGCTCGGCGCCGCCCAGGGCCTCGCTCCCCAGAGGCTGCGCCTCGGTCAACACCACGCTGCGCCGGGCCACGAAGCGCCGCGTGAGCGCCTTGTGCAGGGCTTGGGAGAGGCGGTCTTCGATCTCGGCGCAGCGGCGCTGCCAGTCGGCTGCGTTCACCAGCCAGCCCTTGCGGTTGGCCACATAGTTCCAGGTTCGCACCCAGGCGATGCGGGCCATCAGGGCGTCGATGTCGCCGTCCTGGCGGTCCAGGCGCTCCAAGCGCGCGGCCAAGAAGGTCGCCGGGATCTCCCCCCGCTCAAGCAAGAAGACCAAGAGCTGGGCCAGGAGCTGCACGTGCGCCCCGGTGAGCGTCTTGCGGAAGTCTGGGATCTGCGCAACCTCCCAGGTCAGCTGAACCGCTGCGGGGTCGTGTACCCGGGCCTGGACCCCTGGAAGCTCTGCCAGACCCGCAAGGGCCTGGTGGTCGGGCCACTCTCTGACCTGGCGCAGACAGCGCTTTGGGCTGCCGGCGTCCAAGCTCTCCAGCAGGGCGCTCAGGCTGCCAAAGTCCAGCGCATTGTTGCGCCAGTACAGGCTGCGCAGGGCTGGAAAGCGGTGCTGCTCAATGGCGTGGACCGCCTCTGGATCCAGGACGCCGACGCTGTTCAGGGTTCCGAATGTCCCGTTCCGAGTGAAGCGGCCGGCGCGGCCTGCGATCTGGGCCAGCTCGTCCACACGCAGATCGCGCATGGTCCATCCGTCGAACTTGCGCGTGGCGGCGAGAGCGACGTGGTCGACGTCCAGGTTCAAGCCCATACCGATGGCGTCGGTGGCGACCAGGTAGTCCACTTCTCCGGACTCATAGAGGGCCACTTGTGCGTTGCGCGCTCTGGGAGAGAGCGCCCCCAAGACGACCGCCGCCCCGCCGTGCTTGCGGCGCAGGCGCTCGGCGGTCTCATAGACTTGCTCGGCTGAGAAGGCGACGACGGCGCTTCGTTTGGGCAGGCTGAGCAGCTTGCGTGGCCCCGTGTAGCGCAGGGTGGACATGCGCTTGGCCTGTTGGATCTCCGCGGTGGGGACGAGCTGTTGGAGCAAGGGCGCGATGGTGTCGGAGCCCATGAACCAAGTCTCACGCACGCCCCGGGCGTGAAGGAGGCGTTCGGTGAAGGTGTGGCCGCGGTTGCGCTGGCCGGCCAGCTGCACCTCATCGATGGCCATGAAGTGTACAGGCACATCCAGCGGCATGGCCTCGACCGTGCACACCCAGTAGCGGGGGTTCATCGGGATGATCTTCTGCTCGCCGGTGATCAAGGCGACCTGACCGGGACGCTCCCGCTCCAAGCGGGCGTGCACCTCCTGAGCCAAGAGGCGCAGAGGCAGGCCAATCATTCCCGAAGGGTGGGCGAGCATGCGCTCGAGCGCCCGGTGGGTCTTGCCGGTGTTGGTCGGGCCCAGGGCGGCGATGATGCGGCCGCTGTTCAGGTCAAAGCTTCGCAAGCCAGGGTGTCCAAGGTTTACAGGTTCAGGAAGGGTGTCAGGATAGGCTTAGTGCCCCATCGGAGGTTCCTGTGTTGATGTTCCTGCTCACCCTGGCTGCTTGCAGCAAGGACGGATCGATCTTTGGTGACGAGGCTGACTCCGGAGACTCCGGTACGCCATGGTGGGAGAACGACTACGACTACGAAGGCGACGACCCGCCCGAGGCCAAGGAAGGCAAGAGCTGGTGTGAGCCTGCGACCGGCTCTGCTGGGGATCTCTTCTTCTTTCAGATCGAAGGATTCGACAAGCAGGGCGAGGACAGCCTGACCGGCGGCACGGTCATCGCTGAGCGCGAAGGTACGCTGCTCTTCGAGCATCCCCTGTTCTACTGCGACGATGCAGGAGACTGCGAGGGGAGCTGGACTGCAGCGAGCTGGTCCGGTGAGCTGTCCTGCAACGAGAACGCCGTGGAGCAGTACAGCTTTGAAGGCTTCTTGGTGGACAAGCAGGGCAACGAGTCCGACACCATCACCTTGGCTTGGGATGGCATCAAAGAGAGCAACGGCGGCGGCGACTGAGCTGCGCTGTTGAGCTGAGCGTCTGGTCGCAGCGGCTAGTGCAGCGGGGCCAGCAACTCGGACTTGGCCAGGTAGATGATGCCGTGGTCTTCGGTGACTTGGTGGTCATCTTTGGGGTTCACGTAGTCTCGGCTGGTGTCCACATCTCGGATGCCGACCATCAACAGGCCGAACTCTGCTTTGAGTTCGGCGGATAGGGCGCCGTAGCTGATCGGCAGCTCGATGCTCTCGGGGATGTGGCCGACGTACATGGAGTTCGAGCCGCTGGCCACGACCTCGGAGAGGATGTGCGCGGTGCCCGGCACGGTCACGGCATGGGTCAACAGTGAGAAGGCCACCCGGGTGGACTCGATGACCTCGTCTGCGCCAGCTGCCTTGGCATGCTCCACGTTCTCGGAGTCCAGGATCTCCACCACGACGTACAGGGGGCTGGATCGTCCCTGAACCTGACGCATGTAGCGACGCAGGGTAAACACCGTGAGGATGGTGACGGCGTCCGCCTCTTGGGGAGCCTTGGAGCGCGGGCCGATGACGATGGCGGCTTTGGCGTGGGTGATGCGCACCTTGTCCAGCTCGCTCTCTTTGGAGGCATCGCCGCTCACCCATGCGAACTCTGGGGGGACATCCCCAGGACGCTCGCCGTGGCCAAAGAGCACCAGCTCGGTCTCGTTGGGGTCGATCTCCGCGAGCAGCGCGTCCAAGAGCATGCGCGCGCCCTCTTCGTAGCCGCACACGACGATGTGGTTGATCTTGTTGGACATTCGGAACTGCTCCTCTCGAATGGAGAGCACGGCGTTCATGAGGCTGTTGACGACCACACCGGCGAAGAGGGCGGCGGTGATCATGCCGCCGATCATCAGCACGCCGGCGACCACTCGGCCGGTGAGGGTCACCGGTGAGATGTCGCCGTAGCCAACGGTGGTGATGGTCACCAGGGCCCACCACAGGCCATCTCCCAAGGTCGTGACCGAGGGGTTCAGCTCCCGCTCCACCAGCCAAATGCTCACGCCACCCAGGCCGATCAGGCTGAAGAGGATCGTGAAGACACCGGTGAAGAGAAGCAGGTTGTCTTCGAAGGCGCGGATCGCACCCTTGAGGGGGGCGTTGACCAGCTTGGGCAAGCGCAGCAAGCGCAGCAGACGCAGGGCCCGCAGGCCGCGGAGCGCAGGGAAGAAGGCCAGCACCGTGAGGATGTCGACCAGAGTCAGGGGCTGAAGGCAGTACTTGAGTCGACCGGTGACCTCCAGGCGTACGCGCTTGGCCGTGCTGTACTGGAAGAGGTTGAGCTCTGGGGGCCGAAAGCTCAGGACGCGAAGCAGGATCTCCAAGCCGAAGATGGAGAGCAGGACCCGGTCCAGCCACACCAGCCACGCCACATCTTCCAGCTCCAACCACACCTCTGCACCGAAAAGCAGGATGGAGATGGCGATGAGCACGCCGATAATGGTCTGCGTCCACCGATAGACGGTCGTGTTGGGTCGGTGGAAAGCGCTGTGAAGCTGGTCGAACACGCCGCGAGACTATCTAAAAACGCAGTGTCAGGCACCGGTGGGTGTGCGCGTTGTCCATGGCCCCAAGGAGATTCGGATGTTCCTGTTGCTGCCGTTGATGCTCGCCCAAGGCACGGATGACGAGGAAGAAAGCGTAGAGCCTGTGCGCATGCGAACGCAGATCGACTTCAGCGGAATGGACATGGAGATGAACATGCCTGCGCCGGCTGTGGCGCCGACAACCCTCTCTGCGCAGGTCGGTGGCATCCAGGACTTTGCCTTGTTTCGCTCTCAGGTTGAGTCGATGCGCGTGCCCTCCAAGGAGGCGCTGATCATGGAGGGGCTCTTGGCCGAGCATGACCTGCCACCGCGTAGCATTGCCCCTTGTGATCAGGTGCTCTGTGTGGTCACGGAGACCACCTTGTGGCCTGTGGAGGGGGCCTCTCAGGTCGAGGTCTTCGCCCAGCTCGGCTTTGACACCAACATCGTGGCGAGCACCTGGCAGCGGCCGCCGGTGGACCTGACGGTGCTCATTGACGCCTCGGGTTCCATGGCCGGTGGGCCAGCGCACATCAGCCGCTTGGTGCTCGCTGTGCTCCAGGGTCAGCTGCAGCCCGATGACCGCGTGCACGTGATGGTCGTGGACGGTGGACAGGTCTCGTCCATCGCTCAGGATCTTGTGCCGGGGGAGGCTGCGGGTTGGGACGCCGCTCGGGGCGCGGTGCCGTCGGGGCAGGGGTGGACCGAGCTCTTCTCTGGGGTCGATCAAGCGCTTCGGTCTGCCATTCGAGAGCAAGGCCCTGGGCGGAATGCCCGCGTGATGGTCGTCAGCGATCAGCGCCCCAACCGAGGCCACACTGGCGCGCAGGACTTTGTCTCCTTGGCCCGCCTCGCCGCAGGCCGGAATGTGGGGCTGACCTGGTTGGGCGTGGGAGACGCAGACCCCAGCTTTGGCGCAAAAGTGGGCACCGTGCGGGGCGGCAACAGTTTGTACATCCCGGGAGGGCAGGACCTGGTGAAGCGCTTCGGGGAGGACCTGGACATGTTGGTCACGCCGCTGGCCTACGACCTGGCCCTGGAGATTCGGCCTGCCAGCGGCTGGCGCTTGGCCGGGGTCTACGGCATCCCGGGCCAGGCTTTGAGCACCGACTCCAGCGGGGTGGTGCGCCTGAACGTGGCGACCCTCTTTCCCAGCAAGGAGGGCGGCGCGATCTACCTCGGCCTGGCACCGGAGACTTTGAGCTGGGGGCCCTCCACGCCGCCGCTGCCTGGCACCGCCATGGGCAGCGTCGTGATGAGCTACGAGCCGGTCGATGGCCGCGTCCAGACCCAGGTCTTGGGGCTGACCATGGAGCCTGCCACCCATCGGAGCGTAGGGCTGGAGCGAGGCCATCACTTGGTCGAGCTCTACTTCCTGATGCAGGACTTGGTGGAGCAGCCGGTCAGCGCAGAGCTTGGGCAGCGCGTGGTGGACTGGCAGGCACATGCCCAGGACCCTGAGCTGGCCTCGGCTGGGCAGCTCCTCAACATGCTGTATGCGCTGCGCGTCGGCTACTGATGGTGCAGCTGTGTTGGCGGCGGAGAGGCGGGCTCAGAGCCCCTCGCAGAGCCCCTGGGCCTTCTCGCTCGCCTGGACGGCGATGGCCGTGAGCTCGGTGTCGCTCAGGGCGGCGCTCTCCGGAACGCGGGTCATGCCCTGAGACCAGGGGCCCGCTTTGAAGTCGGCGAGGATGCTGTTGGCGAGCTCAGCGCTGCTCTGGAGGTGGGCGTAGTGGTCTGCGAGCTCCATCAGCTCCAGGATGGCCTCGGCTTCGGCGTCGGCGCTCTCATCTCGTGCCCGTCGGGCGCGTCCCTGCTTTGGGGCCATGGCTGCGGACGCTTCTTCATCGATGCGTTCACTGCCATCTCTGAGGTCAACCAATCCGGTCGTGCGCTTGGTCTGGACGTTTCGGCGGCGTCGCTCCGCCTTCTCGCGCTCCTCGCCCATCGCGTCGAGCTGGGCCTGGGCTTCGGCGACCTTTGGTTCTTCCAGGGCGGCCATGCGCTGGTAGTAGTCAGCGAGCTCTTTCCAGTCGCCTTGGGCCTGCGTCTTGGCGCTCTCGCACGCCTCACGCTGACCGATTCCGCACGCCAGTATCCAGAGAAGCATCATGGCCGGAGTGTACCGCAGGGGCGGGCTGTCTCCCGCGCCAAGTCCGCAGGGTGCACGTTGCCGGGTTTCTCATCTCAGCCCAGAGAGAGGCCCCAGAGCAAAACACCCCGGCGCGTGGCCAGGGTGTTTGATTCGAAGCGGGAGCTGGGTTCAGCTCTTGGGCTTCCAGGTGTCGGTGATGTAGCCGACGATCTGGGTGATCTGCGCGTCGTCGTACATGCCACCGTATGGCGCCATGAGAGGGGACTTGCCGTTTGCGGCGCCGCCGGTCTTGATGACTGCGTGCAGGCTCTCGTCGGTTGCTGCTTCCCAGAAGGAGGCATCAGCGAAGGACGCGGGCTTGGGGTTGAGGGCGGCAGCTGCAGGGCCGTCGCCGAGTCCGCTGGTGCCGTGGCAGGTCGAGCAGGTCTTCTCGAACTCAGCCTTGGCATCGAATGCTGCAACAGCCTCGACCTTGGGCTCAGGCTTGACCTCGGGCTTGGCCTCGACTTCTGGCTTGGCTTCGGGCTCGGGTGCGGTCTCGCCGCCGCTGCAAGCCACCAAGCTGGTGGCCAACGCAAGGCTCATCAAAAGGGTACGCATGGCTTCCTCTCGCTTTTTTTTTCGAAGGGACGGATCCCAGGGGGGCCCTTTCTAACAAACTTGGTCCAGTCTGTCCCACCCTTGCGCCGGAAGGCGCCTCCATGTGCTTAGATTGACGCGCGCTGGAGGCGCCCTCCCCGATGACTGAGCTCTTCTGCTTCTCCTGTGGTCGTGAGATTCCTGGGCCCGTGGAGAAGGGGCAGGCTGCCATCTGTGAGCGCTGCCGTGCGCGCCATGACCCAGATGCCGCCTCGCAGCTCTTTGTGCGCCGTGTGGGCAATCCCGAGGAGGGCCCCCTGGGAAGGAGCGCGGTGGAGGACCAGCTCGGACGGGGCCTCTTGGGTCCAGAGGACCGCGTCCGGGAAGAAGACGGTCCGTGGAAGCGCCTTGATCAACATGCTTGGTTTGCAGGCTATTTTGTCGCAGGTGACCCGCGGAACGCGAAACTAGAGGCGCTTCTGAGCGCGCGACGGGCAGAGCAGGACCGCTTGGCCCGTCGGGGCAAGATTCAAAAGGGCATGCGTTTCTTCATCGGAGCCGGCGGGGTCTTTGCAGTTGCTGGCGTACTCTTGTCCATCCCGCTCTGGATTCAAGACGCCAAAGTGCAGCAAGTGGCGTCGCTGGGAGGAGAGGCCGTGGACCAGGCCGTGCTCTCCACGCGCAAGGCACTCGATGACGAGGCGGCGGTCGCCGATCTGGTCAAGACGCAGGGGCTCCCTGGGGAGGCGCACATCGCGGCCCTGAGCGAGCAGTACCTGGACTCGGAGGTGCTTGTCGCGGACGCTGTCGACGCTGGTTTGAGCGGTCTGCTCGACGGCAGCCGTCTGGGAGTAGATGCCTCGGTCGCCTCTCTGGAGCAGGCGGTCTCCAAGGAGCCCAAAAACGTCGCGGCTCTGGCGGCGTTGGCGTGGGCCTATGCCCTCTCTACAGACGATGAGCAGCAGACCCACAGCGCCGCGATGCTCGATCGCGCGGTGGCGTTGGACCAAGGGGCCCCTGGGGTAAACCGGGCCCGTGCGGGCTTGGCGTTGGCCTCCACGTCGCCCCGACAGGCCCAGACCCACGCGGCGGCCTGCTTGCAGAGCGCGCCGGAGGATGGCGTGTGCCTCTGGCTTCAAGGCCGCGCCTTGAGTCAGCTGGACCAGCCCGAGAAGGCTCAGGAGAGCTTGGAGAAGGCTCGACTCGCCCTGGGCGATGTTCCTGCGGTGCGGCTAGGCATGGGATTGGCTGCGATGGAGGGCATGCGTTTGGATGAGGCGCTGCCGGAGTTGAAGGCCTACCTAAAGGAGCACCCGGACCACAGCGGCGCCTTGCATGCTCTGGCACGGGTCTACCAACTCGGTGGACAACCCAACAAAGCGCTCAAGCCGGCTCGGGCGGCCTTGAAGGCGGAGCCTCAAGACGCGGTGCTGCGGGAACGGGTTGCCGTATTGGAGTTGGAGCTGGGCCAGGGGAGCGCGGCGCTCAAGACCCTCGCGCCATTGCTGGAGGGGGAATCCCCAAGCGAGGACACCCTCCTCATCGGTGCATGGGCGGCTCTGGACGCCCGGAAGCTCAGCCGGGCAGCGGGCTTCGCGGAGCGGTTGCTCCTGCTGACCCCCAGCTCCGCCCGTGCCCACCTGCTCTCGGCCACCATCGCCAAGCGCAGCGGCAAGTCTCAGGCACTTGCGGAGCTGACCGGGGCCAAGCCCGATCTGATGGGCTCAGAGCATGCCGCCCTCTACCACTTGGCGGTCGCGGAGCTCTATCGGGCGGACGGTGAGTTGCGCAGCGCCGAGGACGCGGTTCGCTTGGCGTTGGAGAGGCGCCCGAACTGGGTGGCCGCGCAGGTCGCCCTCGCGGAGATTTTGCTGGAGTCCGGAAACGTCGGAGGTGCCACCCAGGTGCTCGGCGACCTCTGGAAGGCCCATCCCGACCCCCAGCGGCCCTTTGTGGTCGGGCTTCCGCGACCCAGCTCCACCCACACGGCGCTGGAATCGGGCTTGAAGCAGGTACAGGTCGGAGACCCTCAGCACGCGGCGGCTGAGAGCGGCATCGCCACCCTCCAAGCCGCCCAGTGCGTGTTCTACGGGCGCAGCTGCTTTGTGGCCCAGGGCAGCCTGCAGGCCTTGCTCGAACAAGACAACAGCTTGCCCAGCCCAGGGACCTGGCTCGCCCAGGTCCTGCTTCGGGTTGGGGAGCCTTCCGCGGCCCTCGTTCGCCTGGATCAGAGCATCGCCGAGCAAGGAACACAGGGCAACTTGCTCCTGCTGCGAGGCCAGGCCAAGGGTGCCGCTGGCGGAGCCCCCAAGTCGGATTTGGAGCAGTGTCTGCAGCGGTCCTCCGGTCAACTGGGCGTGCGCGGACAGATCGCCCAAGCGCTCCTCAAGGCGGGAGATGTAGAGGCCGCAGTGACCCAAGCGCGCCTGGCTTTGCAACAGGACGGCGACGACCTTCACGCACGGCAGACCCTGCTTGCCGTGGGTGAGAAGGGGCGCTAGGCCCAGGGGGCAGATTGGCCCTCTCAGGAGTCCCCCATGCAGGTTCTGGTTGTCGGTGGAGGTGGCCGCGAGGCCGCGTTGGCTTGGAAACTCTCAAAGAGCCCCAGCGTGAGCGGCATTTGGGTGACACACGAGAACCCTGGCTTTCCAGCCAAGGCGCGCAAGCTCCCAGAGGGAGAAGTCGCCTACCAAGCGGATCAAGCCGGCGTGGACTTGGTGGTCGTCGGACCGGAGGCTCCTCTTGCGGAGGGCCTGGCGGACCGCTGCCGAGAGCTGGGTGTCCCGGTCTTTGGCCCTGTGGCCCAGGCAGCCCAACTGGAGTCCAGCAAGGCCTTCGCCAAGGACTTCATGGCCGAGCACGGCATCCCAACGGCCGCCTACGGCGTCTACGAGAGCGCAGAGGCGGCCCATGCGGCCATCACGGGGCCCTGCGTGGTCAAGGCCGACGGGTTGGCCGCAGGCAAGGGTGTGTTCGTGTGCACCGACGCGGAGCAGGCGCACGCTGCCATCGACACGGTCTTCGAGAAGGGGCTGGGTGCCACGGCGTCGGTCGGCGCCAGCGCGGTCATTGAAGAGCTCTTGGTTGGAGAAGAGGTCAGCGTCCTGGCCCTCTGTGATGGACAGCGCTTCGTGCTTCTGCCGGCGGCCCAGGACCACAAGCGGCGCTTTGATGGCGACGAGGGGCCGAACACCGGGGGCATGGGTGCTTATGCGCCGGCGCCGGTCGCCACACCCGAGCTCCTACAGCAGGTGCGTGAGCAGGTCATTGCGCCGGTTGTTGCTGGGATGCGGGCCAAAGGGACGCCCTTCGTTGGTGTGCTGTACGCCGGCGTGATGGTCACCGAGCAAGGGCCCAAGGTTCTAGAGTTCAACGTGCGCTTTGGGGACCCCGAGTGCCAGCCCATTCTGCAGCTCCTGGACGAAGATCTGGCCCAGCTCCTGCTCTCCTGTGCGCTTGGCGGCCTTGTGGTCCGTGACCTGAAGCAGCACCCCGGCGTGGCTTGCTGCGTGGTCATGGTCTCCGGGGGCTACCCCGGCAGCTACCCCAAGGGCCTGGAGATCGCCGGCTTGGATCCTGAGCGCGATCTGGACTCTGAAACACTTGTGTTTCAGGCCGGCACGAGCCGCAAAGGAGCTGTGACGGTGACGCAAGGCGGCCGCGTGCTTGGGATTAGCGCACGCGGAGCCGACATCGCTCAGGCTCGCGCGCGGGCCTACGAGCGGGTGGCTGAGATTTCTTTTGAAGGCGCCGATTGGCGCCAAGACATTGCCTTTAGGGCGCTGAACCGAAACTAAGTAGTTTGGAGCAAACGATGCGCGTTGCGATTCTGATGGGTTCTAAGTCCGATCTTCCAGTCATGGAGGGCGCCGAGGGCGTGCTCCGCCAGCTGGGTATTGGGTACGAGACCCGTGTTCTGTCCGCCCACCGCACGCCGGACGAGGCGCTGGCCTTGGCCGAAGGTGCCCGCGAGGCTGGCTTTGGCGTGATCATCGCCGGGGCAGGCATGGCCGCTCACTTGGCCGGTGTGATGGCTGCGACCACCGACCTGCCCGTCATTGGCGTGCCTGTCGGGGCAAGCTTCCTGGGCTTGGACGCGCTGCTTTCTACCGTACAGATGCCTCCCGGTGTGCCTGTCGCGACCGTGGCAGTCGGCAAGGCCGGTGCCCGCAACGCCGCTTGGTTGGCCGCGCGCATTTTGGCCCTCGGGGACACCGACCTGCAGGCGCGCTTGGCCCAGGCCAAGGCCGACATGAAGGCCAAGGTGCTCGCCGACGACGCCGAAGTTCGCGCCCGGTGAGTGTGGATTTGACGCCGGCCATCGCTGCGCTGGGCAAGCCCGGCGCAGTGGTTCTGGCGCCGACCAGCACGCTCTATGGCCTTAGCGGCTTGGCCTCGGACGAGGAGAGCTGCTTGCGCATTGCGCGCTTGAAGAATCGCGCGCCTGGGCCACTGATCGTGTTGATCGACCATCTGCCTCCTCGCCTCCTTGATGTGGGCTTGGAGGCGGTCTGGCCTGGGCCCGTCACGCTCTTGATCGCGCGTGAAGACCTGGACTTTCCCATCGCGCCGTCCAATGTCGGGCCAGATGGTCGGGTGGCCGTGCGCTGGGATCCGGAGCCGCTGCTTGGGACACTGATTCAGGCCCTCGGACCGCTGACTTCGACCAGCGCCAACCTGCACGGCC
The DNA here is from genome assembly GCA_913060515.1 of uncultured Pseudomonadota bacterium. Classification (GTDB taxonomy): domain Bacteria; phylum Myxococcota_A; class UBA796; order UBA796; family CAJQPC01; genus CAJQPC01. The sequence goes on from CAJXRZ010000002.1 coordinate 60,534, forward strand.
AGCCCCCGATTCTCGACCCTGCTGCCTGTCCGGTGGCGGTGGATGCCGTGATCGATGACGGTCCCAGGAAGGACTCCCCCCCGTCCACGATGGTGGACCTGCGTGCGCGCAGTGTGTTGCGCGAAGGGGCTGGGTTGGCCGCAGCACGAGCCTTCTTAGAGTCCCTGGATTAGCCGGGCCCATGAGCTCCTTGCGCACCCGCGTCTCCCAAGCTGCCCGTGACCCTGAGCGCTTTCCTACGGAGAGTGACGAGGCCTTGGGGCAGGCACTGCTGGCCCGGGTCGAAGCCCTGGTCGCCGAGTCCAAGCTGCCGCGTCCCGCGCTGCTGCTCTTTGGGCCAGATCAGGTCACGCAGGTCGATCTGCTGCCCGTTCAGCAGACCGGGGCGAACATGCACCGCTTCATCGCCGCGTGCACCCGGGTGGACCTGGAAGTGGATGTCGTCGCGCTGGTCGGGGTCATGGGCTTGCGGCTCTCCCGGGACAGCAAGCAATCCATCCCGGCTGCGATGGTCTTCTTGGAGCGTCCGGACTGCCGCTGGTGGAGTGCGCAGCGGGTGTTGAAGGAGAAGAAGCTGAGCGATGAGCTGCCGGCCCGACTGCGCAGCGCCGAGGAAGGCTGGCCCCGGCCAGGCGGCTTGGGTGGTTGGTGGTCTCGAGGCCGCTACGAGGGGCTTCAGCTCAAGCTGCACCGAGACACGCCGACGGTGCATTGATCTAGAGGGGGGCCCCGCCCCCCCTTGTTGGGCTGAATGCCCAACACCCCCTGGGGTTCTTCAGGGGGCTTGGACGGAATGCTTTTCTCGAGTCGTCGTCTCGGTTCCCTCATCTCCTTTGTCTCCAAACGCATCCCGGGCCCCCTCGTACGAGTCTGAGCCGGCGAGGTACGCCGCCCCTTTCGCCCACCCTGGGGGTTTCCGAAGGACAACACCCAGGCGAAGGCTTCGCCTTCTGGGGCTCATCACCAAAACCGGTCCAGCCCCTCAGAGGCCCCGCAGAAAGTCCACCATCTCCGACATCTCCGCCTCGCTGAGCACCACACCCTCGTGGGCCTGAACCGCGCTCTCCAGATCCGGTGCTGACCCGTCGTGCAGGTAGGGCGCGCTGTCCCACGCACCCAGCAGGGTCGGGGTGTCGAGTCCGTCCAGCTCACCACCCAAGCGACCTCCACTGGCCTCGTTGATGCTGCCGATGTCGTGCCGCTGGCCGGTGGGAGAGTCCGTAAACAGGGGGGCTGGATGGCAGGTGGAACAAGACTTCTCCTCAAAGAGGAGCGCCCCCGCCTCACTCCCCGGACCGACCCCAGGCAGGCGCTGGTCCAGGCTGCTCACATAGGCGGCCAGTGCGTCCAGATCGGCGCTCAGACCGGCCTTGGGCGCTGCGAGGGTGTCTTGGGTCGCGGCCCAGTCCTCCTCGCTCAGCAGGCCGGTGCCGCCGAAATGCAGGCGCATGTCGTTCTCAAAGTCCTGCACTTCATCGAAGTTGCCGCTCCAATGCAGCGGCCCCATGCCGGTTCCAGCACGCCCAAGCAAGCTGGTGGTGTTCCGCAGGCCTTCCCCTCGGTCAGTGAAATCCCAGGTCTGTCCATCGTCCCCGCCGTCCGGGTGGCAGTGGGCACAGGCCAGGTAGCCATCGCGGGTGATGCGAGGGTCCCGGCTGTTCCAGAAGATCTTCTTGCCGCTCAGAACCTGCTCACTGAGGGGCTCTTCGTCCACGGTCGCCCAACGCCCGGACTCCACTGGATAGCTGGGGTCGCTCAGGTCGAAGGCCACCAAGCTGCGGTCCAGCCAAGCGTAGACATAGAGGGTGTCTCCCTGCAGCCAGAGATCCCGCGCCCCCTCTCCGACCTGCCAGATGGAGCCCGCCTGGTTCCCGCTCCAGACGTCCACCACACTCACGGTCTGGGTGCCCGGGTGCAGCACATAGAGCATGTTCCCCGTCGCCGAGGTCACCGCAGCGATGGCCCGGCCCCGGTCGTCGAACTGTCGCCGGCGCTCAAAGTCCTCCACCCCCGCAACCTGGGCCATCGCGACCACGGCGACGATGGTGGTCTCCTGGCTCATGGCCTCGCCGCTCTTGTAGAGGCCGCGTTTGTGGTTGGCCTGCACGCCAGGGGCCAGAAGCCAGCCACCATCCGGCGTAAAGATGAGCTGCTCGAAGAGATTGGGGACCCCGCCAGTCGTCGTGTCGGAGTCCGGCCGCAGGTCGTCCTCCAGGGCGATCAAGTGCGGCGCGGCTTCTCCGAAGGTCCAGATCTCGGCGGCCTGACTCTCGCTGCGAAACCGGGCCACGGCCCACCGCTCGCCCCCATGGGCCAGGGGACCGGGGTCTTGTACCGAGAGCAGCTCAGTCCAGGCGCCATCCCAGCGTTGGACGCTGTCTACGCCGGCCAAGCTCACGACCCACCCCGCATCACTGCCAAGCACCGCGCGGGCTTGAGCGCCCTCTGGGAGCGCCACCAGGGCGCCGTCCACCCAGAGCGCCTCTGGGCAGGCGATGGCCGTGACGCCTTCAAAGCGCGCCACAGAGCGTGGGTTTGCGCAGACGGGGGTCTCGACCTTGGTGCCCTCGCTCAGGTTGATCTCCGAGAGCAGGCTGGCCTCGGGTGTGAGCACCCATGCGGTGTTGTCTTCGATCCACAGCATGCCCGAGCGTTGGGGTGGGGTGTCCAAGAGCGGCAGGTGCACCTCCACCTTGACCACCGATGAGGCCCGGGAGCCGTCCACGCCCGTCACCGTCAGGACGGCGCCGAACTGGCCGGGTTCGGTGTAGGTGTGCTGCACGCTCTGGCCGCTGAGCTCGCTGCCATCTCCTGGGAACCAAGCGAAGCTGGCCCCAACGGACGCGCTGCCGTCGAAGGAGACGGGCTGGCCCACCTCGACGGTGTGTAGATCCACCACAGCCGAGGCCACAGTCTCAGGAATCGCTTGGACGGAGTCCCCGGTGTCGCCCGGCGTGGTGCAGGCCAGCAGCCACCACATCACGGCACTCCCGCGGTCTTGAAGCTGCTGGTGAACTCGGTCTCTAGGGTGTTGCCGTTGAGGTCCTCGATTCCCCCAGGCAGCACCCGCAAGGTGTAGGTGGTGCCGGAGTCCAGGGGGCTCTTGGGGGCGAAGCTGGCCACGTTTTCTGTGACGCTGCCCCACCCATCGATGGCGTTCCCATCCTGATCTTCCAGGACCACCGAGCCGGCGAAGACGCTGCTTGGCTCGATCATTTCGTTGAAGCCGATACCGATTCGTGTGCTCGTTGCCTCGCCTTCGCTGCCGTCTCTTGGCTCGACCCGAAGGACCATGGGGCCGGTTGTGTCGGGTGCTCGCGTCCACGGCATCACGGCGCTGGCGTGCTGGTCCTGCGCGTCGTCATCCACCGAGAGAATGGCCACGTTCCCGTAGGGCGTGATGGTGTCCAAGTCACCGGCCAGGTTGCCGGTTCCGACCAGCGTGATGTCCTGCATGTCCCGCATGTCGTAGACATTGGCCCAGTGCGACTCGCCAACAAAGGCAAAACCTTCGTCGTAGAAGACGTATCCACCGTTTCCGCCTTCGGAGAACACGTCGCCGATCTTGGTGGGCTTGGAGGGATCGGACCAGTCGTAGACCATGGCGCCGCCGCCGCCCTCCTTGCGCGCGAAGAAGGCCCAGTCTCCGGCGACATTGGCGTGGTAGGCCTCCCTTGGCTGTCCATCGGCGTCCACGATGTCAAAGTCTGCGCCGCCGATGGGTTGGGGGTTGGCGGGGTCGGAGACGTCCAGCATGGCGACTCGGCTGCCCTCGGCGCTGTGTACGAGCAGGGTGTTTCCGATGACGAAGACCCCCGCTGCCCGAAGCACCGGGTCCCAGGAGTACTGGGTCACGAACTCCGGGTTCGCTGGGTCTGTGGCGTCGACCACGTAGATTCCGTTGTCGGAGCCAGCCGCAAAAACGTAGGGGTACTGCCAGAACACCGAGAGGATGACGCGGGAGTAGGAGTCTGGGTAGAACACGCCTTCCAGGGGCAGGTAGCTCTCCACGTGCACGTCGTCTAGGTCTGTCAGGTTCCAGATCTGGACACCCAAGTTGCCCGTGACTGCGACGTAGTCCCCGGCGTGGGGGTCACCCTCGCGCAGGTGCACGAAGCCCATGGAGTGGGTCTCCCGCATGAAAGGGTCAAAGCCCTCGCCGACCTTGATGGGGTTGCAGGGGTCCGACATCTCAAACAAGCTCAGACCGCCACGGCCGTACTCGGGCGCCCAGGGCATCACCAGGTGGCCTCGGTAGGGCATCACCTCGTTGTGGTGGTAGCGCTCCTCTTCTGGGTCACCGGCCAGGAAGGCGCAGTTCTCCCAGAGTGCTGCCTCCTCAAAGGACACGCTCGGACCGCCGGTGCCGCGCAAGGCGGGCTTGTCGCTTGGGTCGGCTGGAACAAAGCGCGCAGCGCTGTCGGTGGGGGTGTCATTGCACGCGAGGAGAAGCAGCAGCATGGGGGCTCTGGGGTTGTTGCCCAGAGTAGCTGATCAAGGGCGCGCCTTGGAGCCGCTCAGGCGTCCAGAACGCTGCGCACGCGCTGCAAGAGCGCATTGCGTGTGTAGGGTTTTGGAAGCAGCGGCGGCTCGATGTCGCTTGGTAGGTCCGGATGACGGTCTTGGGCGCTGGTGCTCGTTGTGTAGAGCACCTTGAGCGAGGGCACAGCTTTGCAGGCCCGCTCCACCAGCAAGGGACCCGAGACAAAGGGCAGATAGAGATCCACCACCATTAGGGCCGCGGCGCAGTCCTGCAGTGCGGCCAGGGCAGCGTCGGCCGAGTCCACAGCTACGACCGTGTAGCCAGCTTCGAGCAGCAGGCGCTGTGTGACCCGTCGAACCATGTGGGCCTGCTCCACCAAGATCACCGTCTCCTCCCCCCTGGGCGGGATGACCGTCTCCCCGACGCGCTCGGCGACGTCTCGGGAGAGGGGGAGCGCGATGGTGAAGCAGCTGCCCTGGCCAAGAGTGGACGTTGCCGAAATCTCTCCGCCCAGGCTGCGAAGGATCTGCTGGCACATCGCTAGCCCCAGACCGGTCCCTCTGTCCGCGACCCGAGTCGTGAAGAAGGGCTCGAAGGCACGCTTCAGGGTCTCTTGGGACATGCCAACGCCGGTGTCGCGAACTTCGATGCACGCTTGCTGGTCGCGTTCAAACACCCTCAGAGTGATCTGGCCCGGGGGGCGCACCGCATGGGCTGCGTTGGTGACGAGGTTCGTGAGCACTTGGTCTAGCTGCCCTGGGTCCAACTCGGCGTGCAACATGGGGTCAGGTCCAAGCAGCTCCAGCTCGATGCCCGATGGGAGGGGACGGCGGAGGAAGCCTGCCACCTCAGTGAGGCGCGCGTGCAGGTCGACCGCAATGCTGCCGGCCCCTTCCTTTCGGCCATAGCGCAAGAGCTGGCTGGTCAAGGAACTCCCGCGTTGGGCCGCCTGCCGGACCTGCTCCAAGTCTTCCCGGGTCTGCGAGGCCAGCTCAGGTGCGTCCTCGACAAAGGAGATCCAGCCCATCATGGCGGTGAGCAGGTTGTTGAAGTCGTGGGCGATGCCTCCGGTGAGCAGACCCAGTCCTTCCACCCGTTGGATGTGCTCGAACTGCTTGCGAAGCTCCTCGAGCTGCACCTTCATCTGACGCTCGTCGCTCAGGTCGGTGATGCCTCCGAGCCAGCCCGTGGGACGACCCTGGGCGTCGCGGTTCAGGTTGCCGAAGAGCTGCACTGTGACGGCTGTGCCGTCCGGCCGGGTCAGCTCAACGATGGGGTTGTACAGGGTTCCCTGAGACATATGGGCGGTGATTGCCTCGGCCAACTGGATGCGCGCCGCGGGACCAAGCAGCGGGATGAGGCTGGTGCCATCCAGGGGTAGGCTTGGATCCAAGCCTGTTATCTCGTAGGCCCTCGGGGAATGCCAGGCACGGTCGCTGACGATGTCGTGGGTCCATAGGCCGATGCCGACGGGTTCGAGCAGCGCCGCCAGCTCATCCAAGCGCTTCCGACTGGCCCGCTCCTCTGCGTTCAGTAGGCGCAGGGTAAGCAGGGCCCCGGCGTCGCCGGGGCGGCGGGCGAGGCGGATCTCCAAGGCCTGGTCGTGTGTGTTTGTGGCTTGTGAGACCCAGAGACTGGCTGTTGCCAGCTTGAGCATCATCGCTTCGGTAGAGACGCTGCCTTTGGCCAGGGTGACTGCAGCCGGTTGGCCCAGCACGTCTTCGGGCCGCTGACCGCTGCAGCGAAGGACCGATCCACCGGCGAACTCGATCGAACCCGAAGCGTCCAAGAGAAACACGGCTTGGTCCATGAGCGCCAAAGCAGCGTCAGCAGGGTGGGTGGGCTCTTTCAAATGCATTGCACGACTATCTGGCCGGCGTGCCGCTCTGGTCAAGCCACCGCTTGGAGCTGCAGTACTTGGCTCCCTGTTGGGAACGGATCGACGAAGCTTTCGGGCAGCGGAAGACTTGCTCGAGGCAGGCGGAGCAGAGGGATCCAGAGCAGGCCGGTGGCGCAAAGCTTCCTCACCAAGCCTGTGCTGCGCCGCACAGAATGTACTTTCGGCGTTGCTCCCGGCGCTTGCGCGGGGATAGCTGGCTGGAAACGGAGGCGAAATGCTGCTTGCACTGCTCAGCACTCTTGGGTGCTACAAGATTGACTATGTGACGGACACCCCGGTGACCGGTGCGCCCACTTCTGCGGACGAGGCCTACTGGAGTCACCGCGTTCTCTGGGGAATCATTGAGATCGAGGGCCCCCTGGAGCTCGAGGACATCTGCACCGGAGGCAAGTTCTCCAAGGTTCACACGGAGATGGACGTCATCACCGGCCTGGTCAACTTTCTGGCGGCCTCGGTCGTTGGCGGCTTGTACAGCGGCAACATGATCTACGTCTGGTGCGAGGATGGCACCGCATACTCCGGACCTCTGAATGGAGAGGGCCAGGTCGTGGAGCTCTACGCTCCGGTTGGTCAAGACGTTCCCCTTGAGCTTGGCGTTGCCACCGACACCTGCCTCGATGTGCCTGCACCCGCATTGGAGGCCGCACAATGAAGCGCTTTCTGCCAATCCTGCTGCTCCCACTGCTGAGCGCCTGCTACATCAACAACGTTGAAACTGGAAAGAAGGCTGGAGGCAAGTCCCACACGGAGACGGTGCCTTTCCTCCTCTGGGGGCTCGTTGGCGAGGCCAGCTTCAACGTGGATGAGATCTGCCCGAGCGGAGTGGCCTCGATTCATGAGGAAGCCACGCCGGTGGACAGCATCCTGGGGTGTGTGACCTGTGGAATCTACTCCCCGCGCACTGTGACCATCACCTGCTCCTCGGGGTCGGCCTACCTGCTAAGTCCAAACCCGTATACGGGTCTGGTGCAGGTCACCGCCGATCTGGACGGCATGGAATAGGCCGGTTTTTTCCTTTTCTTTGAGCGTGTTTCGCTCAAGGGAGTGCCGGTCAGGAAATTGGCGCCGCATTGTCTTTTGGGCAAGTCCTGGGCAATTTGGGCGCCCCCCTTGGAATGCTTCAACTGCGCGTGCTATTCTGCGGCACCCGTCCATTACTCTCATGGAGGAACAATGCTTCCTATCCTTGGTTTGGCCGCTACCCTTCTTGGTGGTTGCTACAAGAACACGATGAGCACCGGCGCCCCCGAGGGCGAAGTGCACGAGACCACCGCCAAGTTCTACCTCTGGGGCTTGATTGGCGAGAACAGCTACGATCTGGACAAGCTTTGCCCAACGGGCGTGAGCAAGATCGAAGAAGAGATGGGCGTCCAGAACGCAATCATCTCCGGCGTGACCTGCAGCTTGGTGAACCCCATCACCGTTCGTGTGACCTGCGCTGGCGGCTCGGCCTACTTGGTCCAGCCTGACACCACCACCGGCATGGCCAGCATCACCACCCTCGACGGAGAGTCCAAGTGAAGAAGCTCATTCTCGCCGCTGTCGGCATGTCCGTCCTCGCAACCGGTTGCTTCAAGGTGGACTACACCACCTCTAAGGCTTCCACCTCCGAGCCCACCGAAGAGATCTGGCGCCACCGCGTGGTCTGGGGAATCATGGAGCTCGACGGCACCTTGGCCTTGGACGAAGTCTGCCCAAGCGGCGTCGCGAAGGTTCACACCGAGCGGGACATCATCACCGGTTTGGTGACCATGGTCACAGCCAACGGACTCTACGCCCCCAGCATGATCAACGTCTGGTGTGTGGATGGCAGTGCCTACCGCGCCACCATGAGCGGTGACGCCGTGGTCGGCCTCGAGGCTCCCATTGGCCAAGCTCTCCCCGAGGGCGCAAGCTTCTCCGAGGAGTGCGCGGACTAAACAGTCCTCGCCTGCGTTAAAAACAACACCTCCGCTCCTTCGGGACCGGGGGTGTTGTGCTCTGTGGACCCCAGCCTCCGAGGATGCCGTGGCTTCTTCTGCCTCCCCATTGCTCCCGATTCTGCTCGCCCTCTGCCTCGGCCCACTCGGCTGCAGCGGTGAGCCCGAGCCCCAACCGGAGTCTAAGGCCCAGGCCAAAGCGGAGCTGAAACACGCACCCATCGCTGCGCTGAGTCCGCCTTCGCTTGGCCCAAGCGCGCTCTCCGGTCCCCAAACGAAGACGGATGGCTATGGCCAAGTCAAGATCACCTGCTGCACCAATGCGCGGGTGAACCGTGTCTTGGACCGGGCGCTGGAGCTGCATCTGGCCCTGGTCGCCGAGGAAGGGGTCACTGAAGCGATGGACGCCGTGGCCACGGCCGCGCGAGACGCTGAGAAGGAAGGTGCCTTGGACCCGGCCAGCTTGACGGCCGTTGTCGCCATCGCGGAGTCCGCCGAAGGAGCCAAGGGAGGGGAACTCCGGGACCAGCGCCAAGCGATGCTGCAGATCGGCAGGCAGCTCCAGGCCTTGATTCCAGCCCACGCAGGAGGCGCGCGTGACTTGGCCAAAGCCCGAGACCCGGCCAGTGGGGACTTTTGGTACCAACGCGAAGGCGAGCCGAAGAACCCCTACGGTGGGACAGAGGCGCAGTTCACCCGCTAGGCTCGGCCCACATTCAGCGTCGCGTCAGGGTCACTTCTTGGATGGCTCGGTCGTTGGCGCGGGTGACCTCGAGCAGGAACATGCCTTGGGTGACGCGCTCGCCAACCATGGGCACGTGGCCCAGTCTGGCCAGTATGAAGCCGGCCAAGGTCTCGTAGTCGCCATCGGGCAGCTCGAATCCGGTCTTGTCCAACAAGAGCTGACGCTCAATGCGTGCGTTGGCGGCCCAGGACATGTGTCCGATCTTGCGCACGGCTTGGACCCGGGTGTCGGTCTCATCGCCGATGTCGCCAACGATCTCCTCCAGGATGTCCTCCATGGTGATCAGGCCCACGGCTCCGCCGTACTCGTCAACCGGGATCGCGATGCGCTGGCGTCGGCTGTTGAACTCAACGAAGAGGGCTTCGAGGCCCTTGGTCTCGGGAACGAAGAAGGGCGTGCGTGCCAAGGTACTCAGGGGCTGAGAGAGGTCCTCGCAGTAGAGCAGATCGTTGTGGTGAACGATCCCGGTGACGCGGTCCACGCGCTCGTCAAAGACTGGAATGCGAGAGTGTCCCTTCTCAACCATGAGCTGGATGGCCTCTTGGGCCGTGGCGCTCTGAGGCAGTGCGCTGACCTTGATCAGAGGCTGCATGGCGTCCTCGACGGTGGCCTCGCCAAACTCGAAGACCCGCTGAATCAGGTCGCGATCTTCCTTGTCTATGCGCACTTCGTCCGAGCGGTCCAAGAGCAGCACGATGTCTTCTCGTGTGACGGTTCGTGTGGCTTGTTGGTTGCCGGTGAGCAGCCGGGTTGTGGCCTCGAGCACCACCAGGAAGGGCCAGAGCAGGGTGCTGCTGACGCTGAGGGGGTAGGCGATGATCGGCGCGAGGCGGTCGGCGTAGTGTTGGTAGATGCTCTTGGGAATCAGCTCCCCAAAGAGCAGGATCAACGGGAAGAGAATTGCGACGGTCAGCGCTTCGCTGGCGTCTGGAAGGACCGTGATCATGGCCGCAGTAGCCGCAGTGGATGCGGTGACCGTGCTGAAGTTGGTGCCCATCAGGCATGTCCCCAGCAAGCGCTCTGGTTTGGCCAGCAGGGAGAGGGCCAGCTGGGCCCCTCGGCTCCCTTCTTCGGCTTGGGTCTTCAGCTTGAGGCGGTCCGCTGCGACCACCGCGATCTCTGAGCCGGAGAAGAATCCCTCCGTCACCAGACAAATGGCCACCACGATGGCTGCGAGGGTTGGGGTCATGGCTGGTTCTCCAGCGGCCGGAGCAGCTCGACGGTTAGCTCGGTGATGCGGCGGCCTTCCACCCCAACGACGGTGAAGCGGGCGCCCTCCCGTTCCAGCTCCTCGCCCTTGTGGGGCAGGTGGCCAAGGGTGTTGAGCACGTAGCCGCCGATGGTGTGGTACTCGCCCTTGGGCATCGGAAGGCCGGTCTCCTCGCAGAAGTCGTCGATGTCCATTCCGGCGGAGACGGAGAGCAGCCCTGGGCGGATGCGGGAGACCTCTGCCGAGTCGTCGTCCTCGTCCAGGTCCGCGCCGACCAGCTCCACCAGCAGGTCGTCAAGGGTCACCAAGCCGGCTACCGTGCCGTGCTCGTCGACGACGATGGCCATGTGCAGGTGCTTCAACTTGAGCTCCCGCAGCAGATCGTCGGCGTTCTTTGTCTTTGGAACGAAGAGTGGTGGCTGCAGCAGGTCGCGGATCTGGCGCGGTGTGGGGTTCGGCCCGCCCTTGAAGCGCAGCAGGTCTTTGGAGAGCAGGATTCCAACGATCTCGTCATGTCGGCCCTGGTAGACCGGCAGGCGGGAATAGCCGTTGGCGCTCAGGGTGCTGAGGACCCGCTCATAGGGGGCGCTCAAGGGCAGGGAGACGATGTCCGGACGTGGGGTCATCAGGCGGCCCACTTGGGCGTCGCTGAAGGAGAAGACCCGATGGATCAGGTCGTGCTCCATGCTCTTGATCGAGCCGCTGGCGAGTCCTTCGTCGACCAAACGCCGGACCTGCTCCTCTTCCAAGATCCGAGGCTCGGCGTGCTTGGCGCCCAGTGCGCGGAGGGCCAGGTTGGCGATGCCGGTCAGCACCACGCGAATCGGGGTGATGAGCGTGGCCCAGAGGCTCAGGGGCTTGGCCACGAAGTTGGCGAAGCGCCGCGGCGCGCGCAGGGCGATGGTCTTTGGGGTGACCTCTCCGAAGAGGATCAACAGTGGGGTGGCGACCAGCAGGTTCAGCCAGCCCATCTCTGGGGCCAACTCGAGGATGATCCCTGCACAGACCGAGGACAGGCTGATGTTGACCAACTCGTTGCCCATCAGCACGGATGCCAGGGTGCGACGCGGGGTGTCGAGCAGTCGGATCACACCGCTGCCTTGCTCGCGCAGGCGCTCCCGGTCGATGGCCTGAAGGCTAAACAGGCTGGTCTCGGCGCCAGAGAAGAAGCCCGAGAGGACGATGAGCCCAATCAGCAGCAGGATCTTGGGAAGCAGCGCGATCAGCACGGTGCCTCCGTTCCGAAGTGAGACCAGCCAACAGGCCAGGCACGCTGTCCCAGAGTCGGGGGGCCTGAACCCGCTTGGATGTGACCGATGCAGCTCAAAGAGACCCCAAGGGACTCGCCCAGTGTGCGCACGGCGACATTGTCCTGGGGGCGGGCCGTAAAGAGCAACTCAAAGTCTTCACCGAAGCCCACTGCGTCGGCGACCGGGTCGGAACGGTCCATCAGGGCAGCAGGGAGGGGGAGGGAAGTCGGATCGATCTGAGCGCTCACACCGCTGGCGGCGCAGAGGCGATGAAGGTCCTGACTGAGTCCATCACTTAGGTCCATGCCCGAGGTCACCAAGGCGCGCTCCGCCAAGGCCGGCCCCAAGGTCAGGGGCGGCATTGGGCGAAGGAAGGCGCTCAAGAGGGATGCGATGCCGTAGTAGCCACCGGCCGCTGCGCCCAGCTGGCCGCTCACCCAGATCTCATCACCAGCGCTCGCCCCGCTGCGCAGGATGGGGGCCGCGACAAGCCGCCCACCGAGGGTCGCGCTTAGGGCCTTGGGTCCAGGGCTGCTGCAGGTGTCGCCGCCGATCAGAGGCACCTGGTTCAGGGCTTGAGAGAAGCCTTGAGAGAAGCCCTCCACCCAGCTGCGGTCCAGGGGCTTGGGCATGGCGATGCTGAGCATGGCCCAGACCCCTCTGGCGCCCATGGCGTTCAAGTCCGAGAGGTTGGCCATGGCCAGCCGCCAGCCTACGTCTGCGCCCGAGAAGCGCTCGTCCCAGTGAACGCCCTCGATGAAGGCGTCTTGGGTGAGCACCAAGCCGTCGGCGAGGATGGCCGCATCGTCTCCAGGAGGAACGCGCAGCGTGCTGGCGCCGCCGGGACCCGCGTCACGCAACAAGGTGTTTAGTACGAAAGATTCGCCAGGGTCGTCGGGCATTAGGCTGACTGAACTCTACTCAAGAGGGTCGCCCATATCGCCGATTCGGCGCATTTCACCATCTTCGATGGTGAATGCATGCAGAGTTCGCGCCACTTCACGTTGGCCATCGAACTGGTTTCCTCCAGAGGTCGGATTGGACAGTGCGGCGCCGTTGAGGGCAGCTCGGAAGGCGCCTCTGTCCGGCGCTTGACTGGCCACGGCCACGGCCACGAGCTTTGCAGTGTCATAGGCCGTTGCGTCCAACACACCGGGGGTCCGGTTGAAGCGGTTCTCGTACAGGCGTACGAAGCTGCCCACAGCGGGGTCCTCGGCGTAGAATGCGTCCACGAATACGCAGCGCTCAACGTACTTTCCGCCCGTGGCGGCCAGGCGCTCATTGTGCCAGCCGTTCAGGCCGATCAGCGGTACCGGAGTCCCTCGGCCGGGAGAGAAGGAGCCGATGGCGTACTCCTCGTAGGCCAGGGAAGAGGCGATCATCGCGACACGGCTGTAGCTGTCCGGGATGAAGATCGCGTCGTAGGGGAGGTCCTTGGGCAGCTTGCGGGCGTCCTTGCGGAAGTCCTTCTGCGTGGGGTCGTAAAACAAGATGGTGTCGACGGTTCCGCCGCGCTTCATGACCTGCTCCACGAAGGTGTCCTTCGCTGCGCGGCCGTAAGGAGTGTCCGGCGCCATGACGGCGAAACGCCGGGCCATTCGCTGGTCCATCATCTCTTTGAGCAGCCCCATCACTTGCTGCTCAGGGGTCAAGGCCGTCTGGAAGATCCAGTTTCCGACGTCGGTCTGGTCTGGAGACTGGCTCAAGGAGACCAAGGGAACGGCGGCCGCTTGGGCTTCGGCGACGGCCGGGTAGGCCTCGTCTTGGGTCAGAGGACCGATGATGACTGCGACGCCGTGCTTGAGCACGAGCTCTTTGAGCTGGGCCTTGGCACCGTCGCCCGTTCCGCCGGTGTCCAGAACCACCAGCTTGGTGCCGGTCCCCTCAAAGCCCATCTCCAAGGTGTCCCGGAGTTGACCGCCAGCAGGAGCGTACTTGCCGCTGAGGGGCAAGAGCACCCCGACGGTCTTGGGGTTGTAGGGGTTGTTGGCGTCGGCCCGCATCACCACCCACTCGGCCGCCCGGATGTAGTCGCTCTCCGGGTAGTTCTGCAGAAGCTCCTCCGCATGGCGCTTGGCTTGGGCCATGTCGCCGGCTCGAAGGGAGCCCTGGGCCCGCTGCAGCGCGGCCTCGTCTGCGGCGTCGCTCATGTCTGCGAGGGGCTGGACGACTTCTGGACGCTCGCTCTCAGGGGCCATGTGGGCCAGGCTGCGATCCACGCGAGCGAGGACCTCGGGATCGTCGCTTGCGCCAAGGTACGCCTGCTCGACGAGCAGCTTGAGTTCCTGCGTCTCGGCGCCTTCCTGCTCGGCTTGGAGGGCCAAGATGCGGTAGCGATCGGCGTTCATCGTAGGAGTCGCCAGCTCGTCAGGAACCATGCGCAGGGTCGCCATGCTGTTTCCGCTGGCGTGTCCGCTGTCGTAGGCGACCAGGGCCATGCCGAGGAGCGCGGCTTCTTTGGCTGGGTGCTCGGGCCAACGCTTGGTCACGGCTTGGAAGTGGGCTCGTGCTGTCTCCAGATCACCGTGCAGGCGGCGTTGTTCGCCGGCCTCGAGGGTCACGACTGCCATCAACTCCTCGTCCTTGCCTTGGGCCAGGTAGTCCTCGAGCACTGCGATGCCTTCCATGCGGTCGCTCACGGCGAGCGCCCGGGCTTGGCTGACGATGCTTGGCGCGCTCAGAGACGGGGTGTTGCCTTTGAGGAGTCCAGGGGCGGCGAGTGCAGGCCCAAAGGCCAGCATGATCAGAAGGAGAGTTCGGTACATGGGCAGGCGGGCTCAGGCGGGGGGCTCGGAGTCCGAAGAGGCGGACTCCGCGATGTGGGTCGCCAGGGCGCGCGCAAAGGCGGCGCTGGCGGGATGCTGCTCGGCATGCAGGCTCTCGGAGTAGCTCTGGAGTGCAGCGCGCTGCTTGGCGTCCAAGTTCTTTGGTAGATCGATCACGACCTTGAAGTGCAGGTCGCCGACTCGGCGTCCCTTGGCTGCTGGCAGCCCCTTCCCGCTCAGGCGCAGGGTCTTGCCCTGGGCGGTCCCTGGGGGGACCTGGATCTCCGTGTGGCCGACCAGCGTCGGGACTGCGACGCTTCCGCCCAGAACAGCGAGGCTGTAGGGCAGGGGAAGATCGCAGATGAGGTCTTCGCCGCGTCGACGGAAGATGGGGTGCTCGTCCACGTCGACCAGGACCAGAAGGTCACCCGGGACGCCATCTCCCAGACCATCGTGGCCCTTGCCGCGCACCTTGAGCTTCTGACCCGTCGCCACGCCCTTCGGGATCTTGACCTTGAGGCGGTCGTTGGAGCCGTGACGGCCTTCGCCGCTGCAGGTCTGGCACTTCTTGATCACGACGTAGCCCATGCCCGCGCAGCGGCTGCAGCGGGCTCTAAGCAGGCGTCCTGAGCCCTTTCCACTGCCGTTGCAGTTCTCGCAGGTCTTCTTGCCGCCGTCGGCAGCTGCACCCGAGCCATCACAGCGCCCGCAGCGGACCTGTCGTGCGACCTCCACGACCGTCTCGTCGCCCGTAGCGACCTGAGAGAAGGTCACCCGGTGGCTGACCTTGATGTCGGCGCCAGGCTGGTTTCGGGGGTTGCGCCCAAAGAGGTTGCCCAGGGTGTCCGTGACGAAGTCTTTGAGCTCATCCGGTGTAGGAGGCTTGCCATCGGGCTTGTAGAAGGGGCCCAAGCGGTCGTACATGCTGCGCTTCTCGGGGTCCCCAAGGACCTCCCAGGCCTCGGCGATCTCGCGGAAACGCTGCTCAGCGTCGACATCCTCCGGATTTCGGTCTGGATGGTACTTCAGGGCCAAGGCCCTGAACGCACGCTTGATGTCATCGGGGCTGGCGGTCTTCTTTACGCCAAGCACATTGTAGTAGTCACGGCGCGCCAAGCGAGCTCCGGCCAACGGGGGTGACCTCTAATACACCCCAGGTACGCCGGCCATTTCCTCTCAGACGCCCAGGTCTTCGTCGTCGACCAAGTCGTCGTCGTCCCATTCCTCGTCGTCGTCCCATTCCTCGTCGTCATCGAGCTCCGCGTCCAGGTCATCCAGCTCGGATGCTGCTGCGGCGTAGATCGACTCGGCCAGGGCTTGAGAGGCCTTGGCCAGCTCGTCGTGGGCTTGTTCGATGAATGCGGGGTCTGATGCATCCAAGGCGAGCTCTGCCCGCCGGATGGTCTCGGCCAGCGCCTCTTGCTCGGCCTCGCCGAGAGCGGAGCCGTACTCCGCCAAGCTACGGCGGGAGGTGTAGATCAAGCCGTCCAGCTTGTTCTTGGCCTCGGCGGCTTCCTTGCGGCGCTCATCCAGATCTTTGTACTGCTCGGCGTCGGCGAGCATCTGTTCGATCTCCCCCTCCGAGAGGCCAGAGTTGGAGACCACGCGCATGGACTGGGCCTTGCCGGTTCCAAGGTCTTTGGCGGAGACGTTCAGGATGCCGTTGGCGTCGAGCTCGAAGGTGACCTCGATCTCAGGCAGACCACGGGGGGCTGGGGGAATGCCGTGCAGCTCCAGGCGCCCGAGGGACTTGTTGTCCTCGGCCATCTCACGTTCGCCCTGAACGGTGTGCACGCGAACCATGTCCTGGTTGTCGAGGGCCGTCGTGAAGACCTTGGACTTGCGGCAGGGAATGGTGGTGTTCCGCTCGATGATGGGCTCCACCAGGCCGCGTGCGACCTCGATGCCCATCGAGAGTGGGGTGACGTCCAGCAGGAGGATGTCCTTGACCTCGCCCGTGAGCACGGAGCCCTGGATGGCGGCGCCGATGGCCACAACCTCGTCCGGGTTGACCTCGGTGTCGGGGCCCTGTCCAAAGATCTCCGTGACCTTTTCTCGGATTCGGGGCATGCGGGTCATGCCGCCGACCAAGATCACGGCGTCCAAGTCTGCGTTTCGCAACCCGGCGTCCATCATGGCGTTGACGCATGGCGCTTCCAGACGGTCCACCAAGTCTTCGACCACCTCTTCCAACTTCTCGCGGGAGAGGTTGTACATCAGGTGCATCGGGCCGCCTTCACCGCTGGCGATGAAGGGCAGGTTGATGTCGGTCTGACGGGTGGAAGAGAGCTCGTGCTTGGCCTTTTCAGCGGACTCTTTGAGGCGCTGCATGGCCACAACGTCGTCGCTCAGGTCAATGCCCGACTCTTCCTCGAAGTGCTCCAAGAGCAGCTCGACGATGCGGTTGTCGAAGTCCTCGCCGCCCAGGAAGGTGTCGCCGTTGGTGCTGCGAACTTCGAAGACACCGTCGTCGATCTGCAGTACGCTGACGTCGAAGGTGCCGCCACCCAAGTCGAAGACCGCCACCTTGCCGTTGCCGCGGCGCTCCTTTCCGTAAGCCAAGGCCGCTGCGGTGGGCTCGTTGATGATGCGCTCCACCTCCAGACCGGCAATGCGGCCGGCGTCCTTGGTGGCTTGGCGCTGGGAGTCGTTGAAGTAAGCGGGGACCGTGATGATGGCTCGGGTCACCGGCTCGCCCAAGTAGGCCTCGGCCGTGGCCTTCATCTTGCCCAGGACGATGGCGGAGATCTGCGGCGGAGAGAGGGACTTGCCGCCGGTGGATACCCAAGCATCTCCCTTCTCAGAAGGCAGAATTCGGTAGGGCACCAAGCTGGCGGTGTGTGCGATCGAGTCGTCGTCGAAGCGACGTCCGATGAGACGCTTGACCGCGTAGAAGGTGTTCTCTGGATTCGTGACGGCTTGACGGCGGGCCACTTGGCCAACCAGGCGTTCGCCGTCGGTGGCGAAGGCCACCACCGAAGGGGTGGTGCGGCTTCCCTCCTCGTTTGGAATCACGACCGCTTCACCATCTTCCATGATGCTGACGCAACTGTTCGTGGTTCCGAGGTCGATACCAATGACCTTCGACATAGGCTCAAGTGCTCCTGCTGGTTTTGGCACTCATCTCAACGTCCGCTCTGCAACCAATCACTCTTCCGAGCCGTCGGCATTCAACGCTATAGGTTGTACCTCGTCTCTCTCTGACACGGGGATTTCAGGCGCTTGCGGCCCGCTTGAAACCGTGACCCTGGCGGCTCGGACCAGCCGCTCATGAAGCTGGTAGCCGGGCTGATGGATCAGGGTGATGGTCCCGGCGGGCTGATCGTCTGCCGTGTACCGAATCGCCTCGTGCAGTGTGGGATCGAAGGTCTCTCCGACCTTGCCCCGTCGCTTCAGCCCCATGCGGTTGAGGGTCTGCTCCAGGTGGCGCAGGACCATCTCAACCCCTTCAATCATCTGCTCAGGGGGGGTGGCGTCTGCGTGGAGCAGAGTCAGATCCAAGTTGTCCAGCACCGGCAGGAGCTCTCGGAAGGTGCGGTCCTGACCGAACTGTCGGGTTTCGACCAGCTCGCGTTGGTAGCGCGTCTTGAGACGCTCCCGCTCCGCATCCATCTTGGCCATCGCGGCGCGTTGCTCGGTGATCGTGGTCTCCCACGCTTCCAGGCGGGCGCGCTGATCCTCCAGCCGCAGGGCCATGGTGTCGTAGCCGTCCTGGAGACGTTTCCGGAGCATGCTGAGCTTGATCGCGCGCTTCTTGTGCTTCTCGCCCTCGGCGATGGCCAGCTCCAGCGCTTGGTGGGACGCCACCAGCTTCTCGTTCAGACTGGCGTTGTCCGATTTGAGGGCGGCAAGTTCCTGCTGGAGCTCCTCGTTGCTGGAGGTCGAGAGGATCTCTCTGAGCACGGCAGGGTCAGGACCCCGTCCCGCGCCCGAGGCCATGGTCTCGGACTCTGAGTGCATGCTCAGGGCATCGTCGAGCGAGATCTCGATGTCCAGTGTCTCGTCCGGGGCGCTCTGGGCGATCCGCTCCAGGCTGTCTTCTGCCTGAGCGAAGGTGGCCTGGAGCTCGGCTTGCAGCTCTTCGGTGGCCATCTCATCGTCCAAGGTCAGAGCGCGCTGTCCTCGTTGAGGGCCCAGCCTAGCGTCGACGGCGCTGACGGCTGCTTGAAGCAGTTCGTCATCCATCTCTAGGGCAAACTCGCCCAGATCTTCGTCCTGCTCTCTTCCGCTCACGGTGCCCCTTGGCTCAGAGAGAGATTGTCCGCCCCAGACCCCCACCCGGTCAAGGCTGAGAGGATTGCAGTGCACTTGCACATGCCCGGGTCAGTCCGTCTGCAAGGGTCCATCCGGCTTCCGCAAGTTGGAGGCGACCGGGCCGCTCCCGCAGAGTCCCGCGCTCGAGGTGGGGCAAGAGGGCGCGCCGGTCCAGGGAAAAGCCCAACGCCTGCAGCCTGTCCAATGGCACGCCGTCCACGTGTCGGAGGGTGCTGAGCAAGAGGTCCAGAGCGCGTTGCTCTGGGTCTGGGGTCTCCCAGCTCTCGTAGTGTTCAGGGCCTGCGATGAAGGCCGCCGGGTCCGAAACCCCCAAGGTCCGGGTGCCCAAGGGTAGGCAGCCATGGGCTCCAGCACCCAGTCCGGCGTAGGGCTGTGCCCGCCAATAGGCCTCGTTGTGGAGGCCGCGCTGGCCGGGCCGGGCGAAGTTGCTGACCTCGTAGCGGGAGAGCCCGTCGGACTGGAGTCGGTCCAGGATGTGTGCGTAGGCCCGCGCCCAGTCTTCGTCGGGTGGAAGCTGGACTCTTCCCCCATCGACGGCGTTGCCCAAGTGTGTCCCTGGATGGGCTGTGAGGCCGTACAAGCTGACGTGTGGCGCGCCCGAGGCCAGGATGTGCGCGATGTCCTGATCCAGCTCATCCAGGGTCTGACCGGGAAGGGCGAAGATGAGATCCGCCGACCAACTGGCAAAGCCCGCTTCAGAGACGGCCTGCAGGAGCTCCAGTGCCTCCTCGGCGCTGTGTTGGCGGTGCAGAAAGCGGGTGTAGCGCTCGCTAAAAGTTTGTAGGCCCAGGGACAGACGGGTCACCCCCGCGGCGCGCCACTGCTCCAACTTGTCCAGGCTGGTGCTTCCCGGGTTGGCCTCTAGGGTCACCTCGCCGCTTGGAGCGATGGCCTCGATCAGGGCAGCGATCTGCTCAACGGGGTGCAGGCTGGGGGTGCCGCCGCCAAAGTAGAGGGTGCTCGGGGCAGGGAAGTGCTCCCGAATCCCAGCCCACTGCTGGAGCAAGGCTTGGGTGTAGGCAGCCTGCGGTGGGTCTCGCTCGACCACCACGTTGAAAGAGCAGTAGTGACAGCGGTGGGCGCACCAAGGAAGGTGCACGTACACGCCATGGGTGGGGACGGACATGGACGCGTTATAGCCGCGGGTCTGCACACACGGACAGCGCCCTTGCATTCCAGCCCCGATTCCGCCTCGTCACTTCAGCGCCCGCGGGTGCTCGTCGACACCTTCTCAGGCAGCCCGGTGTGTTCCATTTATCTCTGGGTGGACGCCGGTTCTGCGGACGAGGGCCCCGGTCAGTCCGGTGCGGCGCACTTTGTGGAGCACATGCTCTTCAAGGGCACCGCGCAGCGTCCCCTGGAAGGTTTGGCCGGCTTTGTGGAGGGCTTGGGCGGGGACATCAACGCTTACACCACCTACGAGCGAACCGTTCTGCACGCGACGGTGCCCTCGGAGTTCTGGGAGCAGACCCTGGAGATCCTGGTCGACATGGCCTTGAACCCGGTCTTTGACCCCGAGGAGATCGAGCGCGAGCGCGAGGTCATCCTGGAGGAGATCCGCGGCGGGGATGACGATCCATCCAGCACCCTCGCAGACCAGGTCGCAGCCCGCGTGTTCACAGAGCACCCCTACGGACGGCCTGTGATCGGCAGCTCCAAGAGCGTTCGGGAAATGACCCGGGCTGCGCTGATGGAGTTTCATGGGCGGGCATACTCGTCGGGCAACCTGTTGATCAGCGTGAGCGGCCCAGTCCAGGCCCCTCAAGTTCAGGCGGCGGTAGACGCCTTGGTCCCGGCTCAGGCATTGGTGCCGCGACGAGCGCGCCCGGTGGAGCCGGCCCAGGCGCGCGCCCGAAGCGTCGTGGTGGAGGGTCGCTTTGATGAGCCCCTCATTGAGGTGGGCTTTCGCGGGGTGCATGCCCTAGACGCTGCGGCGCCGGCCTTGGATCTGCTGATGGTCTGTTTGGCCGGCAGCCCGGCCTCGGTCTTGGGGGAGCGCTTGCAGCTCTCCGGCCTGGCCACGGACACCTGGGGGATCTGCGAGACCGAGCGCGACCCGGGACTGTTGCTCCTGGGCTGTGCGCCGCTTCAAGGCAAGAGCTTGGAGTGTGCGAAGGAGATCGGGAAGGTGCTCGCGGAGCTGGTCGCCGGAGAAGGCCTGAGCGCGGCAGGACTGCAGCGGGCCAAGGCCCAGATCCTCAGCGAGCGCCGCTTCCTCTCCGAGACGGTCGACGGCCGGGCCCACGACCAGGTGTGGTACGCGGCCATGACTGGGAACGTCGATCAGGCCCTGGCCTACCACGCACGCATCGCTGCGAGCACCCTGGAGGAGCTGCGCGCTGCAGCCGCCATGCTGCATCCCTCTGGTGCCACCCTCGGGGTGCTCTCTCCGGAGAAGGCCGATGCCAAGGCCCTGCGTGCTGCCCTGCGCGCCCCGGCGCACAAGCCCCGTCCCAAGGGCCCCGCCCTGCACTGCCACACTCTGTCCAACGGCCTGCGCGTTGTCATTGAGCCTCGGGACGTGGGGGTGGTCGCCCTTCGCGTGGCGGCCCTGGGTGGCCAGCTGGCTGAAGGGCCGAGCAGCGCTGGCGTCAGTGATCTGTGGTCTCGGGCCGTGGGGGCGCCGGGCTTGAGTCCGCTGCAGCTCGCCGAGCGCTTGGACCTCTCTGGCGGTGCCCTGGGAGGCTTCGCCGGGCGTCAGTCTATGGGCCTGCGTTGTGAGCTTCCTCCGGAGCAGCTGGACATGGGCCTGGAGCTGATGGCCGCGATGCTCATCGACCCGCAGTTCCCCAAGGACGAGGTCGCCCGGGTGCGCGCTGAGCTGGTGCATGAGCACTCCATTCAGCAGGACGATCCAGCATCTTGTGCTGTCCGGGTCTTGCGGCGTCAACTCCTGGCGCCCCATCCCTCGGGTCTGCCCTTTGGAGGCTCCAAGGCCAGCTTGGCCCGCCTGGGGCTGGCCACTCTCAAGCGCTTGCACACGAGCTGCGTCAACCCTGCCCGTATGGTCGTGTCCATCGCAGGTGGCGTGGACCCCGAGCGCTCCCTGGCGCGTATCGAGCAGCTCTTTGGGGGTCTAAAGGGCAACAGAGAGCTGCCCAAGGTGGCCTCGCCGACAGCACAAGGCCACCACGAGACCCGCTTGGAGCTGGAGCGCGAGCAAGCGCACGTGCTGATGGGCTGGAAGGGTCTGCCCCTCTACCACCCCCAGTCTGCAGCGCTGGGCTTGGCGAGCGCTTGCTTGAACGGTCAGGGCGGTCGACTGTTCATGGAGCTTCGGGAGAAGCGCGGTTGGGCCTACCAAGTGGGTGCCGGGTCGGAAGAAGGACTGCACCATGGGGTGTTCAACGCGCACATCGCGGTGGCGCCGGAGTTGGTGGCCAAAGCGCGGGATGGACTGGAGGCGGTGTTGCGCACCTTGGCCGAGGAAGGACCGAGCGAGGAGGAGCTGGCAAAGGCCAAGCGCTTCCTCTTGGGGGGACGAGCCATGTCCCGGCAAAGCAGCGGTGCGCGCGCGATGGAGTGGGGCCACGCCTGGCTTTACGGCGAGCACCCCATTGGAGGCATGGCCCGCGCCGACCAACGCATTCAAGACTGCAGCGCCGAGCAGGTCCAGGCTGCGCTAAACTCAACCCTGAGCGGGCCCAGCGTGGTGGTCTTCGCCGGAGGACTCTCGTGAAGCTGCTCTCATTCTTGGCTGGCGCTGCCCACGCCCAGGAGTGGGATCAGGCACCTCCGGAGTTGATCTTGGACGCCCAAGAGCGCGCTTCCCTAGAGAGCGGGGAGATGGTCGTTCGCCAGGGGCACGAGGAGCGGGGCAGCGTCGGTACGGCCATGGCGCTGGTCGACGGCACCGTGGAGGAGAGCTGGGCGGCGATCCTGGATTTCGACAACTACGTGCGCTTCTTGCCCTACATCACCGCGTCCTGGACCGAGTCCACCGAGCGTGGCGCCCAAGACAACGCCTTGCGCTGGGGCGTGGAGCTGACCACCAAGGGCGTGGTGACGCGCTACCGCGTGGACTGTTTGCTGCACTCTGAGCAGGGCTACATGGCCTGGGAGATGCGCCCTACCGGCTACTCGCCCCTCGCAGCCAGTCATGGTTGGTGGCGGGTGGAGAGCTGGGCCGATGATCCCTCAAAGACCCTGATGGTCTACCAAGTGCGGGTTGAGACGGCCTGGTGGTTGCCCGAGCGGGTACACCGTCTCGCGGCCGATCAGGGGCTGGGCACCATGGTCAGTCAGATGCGTCGGCAGGTCGCCTTCCGCCGAGAAGGGTAGACTCTACGCATGTCCAAGGGCGACGATACAAAAGCGAAGGATCTGCTGCGGGGCGGCATGGCTGAGCGCAAGACGCTGGGCGCGAGCATCCAGCAGCGTGTGGGTCGTCGTGCCAAGAGCGGACCGGGCAGCGCCCGACGCAGCAAGCTCTTCGATCGCTTGGGCCTGGCGGATCCCTATGACGCCAGCGCCAAAGAGAGGCCCTTGTCCATTGGACCTGTGGCCTTGAAGCTGGGGCAGAAACGGAAGGTGGCGCCCCACCTGGCGGTGAAGGACCCCAACAAGAAGAAGCAGCAGCGGGCTGCTCAGGATCCCGTGGCCCAGTGGCGCCCCAAGGGTGTGCCCAAGGCCAAGGCCAAGCCCGCGCCGCGTCCCAAGGCAGCGCCGCCCAAGCCCAAGGTCCCCCAGACGACCCAAGCCGAAGCCCCTCCAGTGGAGGAGCAGCCCAGGCCATCTCTGGGGCTACCTCCCAAGGAAAAGAAGCCTGGCGCCGGGCGATTCCGCATGCGTCGAACCCCGAGCTCTGGCCCCAAGGTGCGTGCAGTGGCGCCCAAGTCGCCACCTCCGCGTCCTGAAGCCGAGGCGCCGCCTCCTCCGCCAGAGAAGCCTGTGAACCGCAGCGCCCCCAAAGGAGACATTGGCTTGGACGATCTCTTCGGCATGGGCGGCGAGGGTCGGATGCGCATTCCTGGCCGTACCAAGAAAAAATAGGCTGCGCCTTTTCGCTTCCGCCACCGTGGTGTGTCCAAGTGTTGTCCCTTTCCAGATCCAGCCTCGGCTGGCACTCTGTGACTAGACGGAAGCTTTGGAGCCCCCATGACTCTCATCCTCGCCGCCCTGGCCTGTACGACTGATGTTCCCATCGAGGAGCAGCCGGCCAGCCCCACGCCCTACATCTACGAGGCCGAAGACTCGGTCACGCCTGAGCTGAGCGTGGACGATGTCGAGACCGCGCTCTCCGAGGTGATGGGGACCCTGCTCTCCCTCAACGGCTCCCCAGCGGTAGACGCCTACTTCTCCTCGATGGCCGGTCAGCAGGGCGACTGCCCCGACTACTACGAGAACGAAGGCAACGTCTACTGGTACGACTACTGCTACTCCGACGATGGCAGCAGCTTCAGCGGCTACGGCTTTGGCTACCTCTACGAGGACTATGAGGAGGGCGGCTACTTCTACAACGGCGGCACCGTCTTCACCGTGGCCGAGGTCACCACGGGAGACGGCAACAGCTTCTCTGGCGGCGGAAGCGCCCAGGACCTGCACTTGGTCGTCAACGAAGAGGCTGAGGTGCACGCGCTCTACCACGAGGCCTGGAGCTCCTCCATCTCCGGCGCCTTCAGCTACGACGGTCCTGAGGGAGCGGGCACGTGGCTGAACGAGGACATCAGCCCCGACCTGGCCCTGGTGGTCTACCTGGTGCCCGAGAACGAGGTCTACCCCGGCTACAACGGAAAGTTGGTCCAGGTGCAAGGTGGCGTGGGCGGCTTTGTGGGCGAGGTCAGCGCAGCGGTCGCAGACAACTTCACGGTCTGGTCCGGGGGTATGAACCTCTGCCCTGCGGAGCCGATGGGCATGCTCTCGGTTCGCGACACCGAGGGCGTTTGGTACGACGTGGTCTTTGACAACGTCAATCAAGATGACGGGGAGACCATGGACCCCGATCTGTGTGATGGCTGCGGCACCGTCTACGTGCAAGGCCAAGCCCAGGGCGAGGCCTGTGTGGACACCACCCTGCTGACCGACTGGACGGTGGCGCCATGGTGATCTTCCTGATGGCCTGCGTGAGCACCGAGCCCGAGGTGGCCGCCGATCCGGTGGTCGACGGGACCGAGCTGCTCATCCGGGCCAGCCTAGACCTGCGCGGGGTTCGCCCCAGCGTGCAGGAGATGGAGCGCATCGAGGGCGACCCGTCCTCGTATGAGGATCTGGTCCAAGAGATGATGGACGACCCCCGCTTTGAGAGCCGGGTTCGGGATCAGTGGGCTGAGATCTTGCTCACCCGATCCGAAGCCTTCGCCGTCGGCCCTGAGAGCTTCGGAATGGGGGATGCGCAGCGCGCCGAGTACGAGGCCAGTGTGGGCGAGGAAGCCTTGCGCCTCATCGGCCATGTCGCGGCCAATGACCTGCCTTGGACCGAGGTGGTCACCGCCGACTACACCATGGCCAACCCGATGCTCACGGAGATCTGGCCGGTCACCCAGGACGCGCCCTCTTCCGGATGGGAGATCGCCCACTACGAAGACGGCCGGCCCCACGTGGGCATCTTGAGCACGAACTCGATGTGGTGGCGCTACACGACCACCACCTCGAACGCCAACCGCAAGCGGGCGAACACCATCTCGCGGGTGCTGCTCTGCAACGACTACTTGAAGCGGCCCATCGAGTTTGACCGCAACATCAACCTGTTGGACGAGGGCGCTGTTCAAGACGCCCTGCAGACGGACCCGGCCTGTGTGAACTGTCACAACAGCATGGACCCCATCGCCAGCTACTTCTTCGGCTTCTTCAGCTACGACCCTTCCAATCCCTTGGAAGTGGTCGAGTACCACCCGGAGCGAGAGCTGCTCTGGAAGGAGTACATCGGCGCTCAGCCGGCTTGGTACGGCACCCCAGGTCACAACCTGAGTGACTTGGGCCAACAGATCGCCGGCGACCCGCGCTTCGTCGAGTGCGCGGTTGAGCAGGCCTGGGTGAGCAGCCTGAGACGTGAGGCTCTGCCCAGCGACGCAGACGCCCTGACCGCACACCGAGAGGCCTTCCTGGCCGGCGACCTCACTTGGAAGGCCCTGATGGCCTCGATCGTGAGCGACCCCTTGTACCAGGCGGACGGGGACCAGAGCGGCGGGGTGGCCAAGAAGATGGCGACACCCGACCTGCTCAGCACCCAAATTCAAGATTTGACCGGCTTTAGCTGGAGCTACGAGGGCTACGATTTGATGCGCACCGACCGGATGGGCTTCCGCCTGCTGGCCGGTGGGGCAGACGGCTCGAACGTCACCCAGAGCGCCTCAGGTCCCAACGCCACCATCGTCTTGGTGCAGGAGCGCTTGGCTCAGGCATCGGCTTGGTACGCCGCTGGCGCAGACGCGGCCGGTGAGGGGCCTGGCCTGTTCACCGAGGTGGACTTCTCGGAGACGGACACCTCGGATCCCGCCATGGCGGCCCAGGTTCAAGCCCTGCACTTCCGCATCTTTGGAACGCGCATCGCAGCAGATGGCCCGGAGGTTCAGGCCAACCTGGAGCTCTGGCAGGCCCTCTTTGATGTGGACCAAGACCCCATCGCGGCGTGGGCTGGCGTGCTCAGCGTGCTGCTCCGCGACCCCGACCTTCTCCTGTACTGAGGCTCCAATGACCACACGACGCACTCTGCTCAAAGCAACCGGCGCCGGGCTCTTGGCCTTTGGTGCACCCCTTCCATTCGGGCTGCGCAGCGGCCTGGCCTCGGCCAACCCCCTCACCGACGGCAAGCTCAAGTTCCTCTTTGTGTTCAACAGCGGCGGCTGGGACCCCACGCGGGTTCTGGTCGACGGCTTCGACAACGCGGCCATCGACATGGAGCCTGAAGCAGGTCGCGCCTCGGTGGGCGATCTGAACTACATCTCCCACCCGGACCGTCCCAGCGTGGACGGCTTCTTCGAGGCTTGGGGGGACCGCACAGCGGTGTGCAACGGCATGCTGGTTCGTTCCATCGCCCATGAAATCTGCACCGTTCTGGCGCTGACCGGCGACAGTTCGGGGACGCGCCCAGACTGGCCGGCCATCTTGGCCAACGAGGTGCGCGAGGACTTCATCATTCCCCATGTGGTCCTGGACGGTCCCTCCTTCCCCGGCGACCTGGGCGTGGCCGTGGCCCGGGCTGGAGGTCAAGGTCAGCTGGACGCGCTGATCGACGGCTCGGCCCTGGACCTCTCGACCATGGCGGCAGGTGGGCCCTCTCACCCGGCCGAGGGCATTATGGACGCCTACATGCTTCGGCGTGCACAGGCTGCTGCTGGAGGCGCCACAAGCGCGGCCCAGGCCAAGCTCGCTGGAGACCTGTCCCACGCTGTGGAGCAGACTCGGGCGCTCAAAGACCTGCGCTACGTGATGGACTTTTCCGTTGGGAGCACTCTGGCCAGTCAGGCACAGGTGGCGGCGGACCTGCTCTCCTTGGGGGTGGCCCGCTGTGCGACTCTGCGTCAGGCGGCGTCCTGGGACACCCACGCGGACAATGACAACCTGCAGTCCCCGCTGTGGGAGAGCCTCTTTGACGGCCTGAACCAGCTCATGAGCGTGCTCCAAACCACCCCTGGAGAGCTGGCCCCCACCTTGGCCGATGAGACCGTTGTGGTGGTGCTCTCCGAGATGGGCCGTACCCCGCAGCTCAACGGCTTTGAGGGCAAGGACCACTGGCCCTACACCAGCGCCATGCTCATTGGTCCCAGCGTTCAAGGGGGGCGGGTTTACGGTGGATTGGACAGCCAAGTCTATGGCCTGCCCATCGACCCCATCTCCGGCGATACCGGAGGGGAGCAGCTCTTCTCAGCCGAGGCCCTTGGAGCCACTTTGCTGGCCATGGCCGACATCGACCCAGGGCCATTTGTCCAGGGTGTCAGTCCGATCATGGGGATGATGAAGTGAGCCTTCTCATCATGCTTCTGGCCTGTGCCGATGGAGAGCAGGACAGCGCCGTGGACCCTCTCTGTGAGGATGCCCCAGTGACCACCTACGACAACTTCGGCCAGGGCTTCATGCTCCAGCACTGCCAGAGCTGTCATGCGAGCACAGCGGAGAATCGCTACGAGGCGCCTCCCGAGATCGTGTTCGATGACGAGGCCAAGGTTCAGGAGCACGCCGACCGTATTCTGGCCCGCAGCACTGGAGAGCAGCCCTCCATGCCCCCACAGGGTGGCGTGGAGGCAGCGGACCGCTTGAGGTTGGAGCAGTGGCTGCTCTGCGAGTAGTCCGACCCGGAATCAGGTGGACAGGCCCTGAGCCAGGGCATCAAAGACGATGCGTACCCGGCGGCTGGTCCGAACCTCACGGTGGGTGACCAGCCACATGGGAACAGGAATCCCTGGAAAGTCTGGTATGGCCTGCCGCATCCTTGGGTCTGCTTGGCCGACCTTGTCCAAGACCAGGCACAAGCCCATGCCCTGCCGGGCCATCTGCCACTGCACCAGGTGGTCGTCCGTCACCAAACGGAAGTTGTCTTGGGTCAGGACCAGTCCCATGGCGCGTAGACCCTGCAGCATGCGCCCTTGGTCTTCAAAACCCAGGACCTCGACCTGGGCCAGCTCCGTCAGGGAGAGGGCGCCACCGAAGCGCTCAAGGTACTCCACGGAGGCGTAGGCCCCAGCGCCGGCATCGGGGAGTCGCTTGGCCACCAGCTCTGGGTGCTCCGGTGCGCCATTCCGGATGGCGATGTCGGCCTCGCGACGTCGCAGGTCTTGAACAGCGTTGCTGGCTGCGATCTCGATTCGGATGCCTGGGTGACTGAGCTTGAGGTCCGCGACGATGGGCGGCAGCAGGTAGGCAGAGATGAGCTGGCTGGCGGTGATGCGCACGGTGCCGTCGACCGCCGTGGTCTGCCCCTTGGCTCTCAAGGAGAGCGAGGTCGCTGCTGTCCCCATGGCTCTGGCGTGCTCCAAGAGCTCCAGACCGGACTCGGTGAGCTGCAGGGAGCCACCCACGCGCTCGAAGAGGGTGACCTCGAGCTCGGACTCCAAGGCGGAGACCTGCCGGCCGATGGTGGGCTGAGTCAGGCCCAGAGCGCGTGCGGCGGCGGAGAGACTGCCTTCCTCGGCCGTGACCAAGAAGGCCCGGACCCGATTCCAGTCGAAGGTGATGCTGCGCCAGTCCATGCACAGATGCATAGCATCAAGGGTGCTTGGGGCAATGCCTTATGCCTTGGTGCAGGGCAAACGGGGCCTCAGCTTGCCGTGTAGAAGACCAGGGCCGAACCAGCCACAGCTGCGCCCAGGCCCGCGACCAGCATGGGCACGATGATGTTGCCCGACTTGGACTCAAGCCAGCTCTGGTCTGGGTTGGTCGGGTCGTAGTAGACTAGGAGCGTT
Organism: uncultured Pseudomonadota bacterium; assembly: GCA_913060515.1. Lineage (GTDB taxonomy): Bacteria > Myxococcota_A > UBA796 > UBA796 > CAJQPC01 > CAJQPC01. The sequence goes on from CAJXRZ010000002.1 coordinate 89,418, forward strand.
CCGGCCCCGTACATGGCACAGGTCTGCTCCGCCTTGTAGCGGTCCAAGCGCTGGGTGGCGCTGCCGCTGTGGACATGGCCCTCCACCTCGAAGGTGTAGACGACTTGGACCTCGCAGGTCGCGTCGGTGGGCGCATCTTCTCGCATCTCGAAGTCGGTGACGGCTCCGACCACGCCACACTCTTTGGCGCCTTTGCGGCCGTCACGAATCGCCATGCCCATGCCCCAAATGAAGCCTAGGCTTCCCAGGAGCACGAGCGCGAGAAGCATGCCTACTTCTTTCCGCCGGCCATCAGGCCTGGAGGACACTCAGGAGTAGCGTTGACACGGTAGTAGCCGACCTCGTCCGCCCACATCTCGCCCTCGTAAGGCCAGGACACATAGCCCTTGCGCACGCGCTCGGAGCGCTTGACCTTCTTCTCGGCGTCGGGGATCTGACCGGTCATGCTGGCCTGCTCGTAGAGCTTGGTCTCCAGACGGAGCATGTCCAGCTTGGCGATCTCGGTGTCGGTCAGCATCGAGGTGAGCTCACCCGCCCGGTTTTGCACCTGGGACTTGATGCGACCGCCGTGCTGCTCGATGAGCTCGTCATGCCGGGTTTGCACCATGCCCGAGGCCATGTCGACCCAGTTGCCGCTCTTGCTGGCCAGCAGCCCGAGCTCCTCCTTGGCGACGTCCACCGACTCGGTGGCCTCGATGAAGGACTTGTCGTAGGGCACGTCACGGAGCGCCATCTCGGAGAGCTCGGACTCTCCGGTCTCCACGAAGCTGCGGGCGTCGGTGAATACCGCGTTGGCGTCCATGGCCGAGATGGTGCTCTGGAGCTCGTCCCGAACGGGGGTCCAGGTGGTTTGGAACTCCTCGATCTGAGCGCTCGCTTCCGGGAACTTGCAGATCAAGAAGAGGCTGTAGGTGCGCAGCAGCTGGGCTTCGGGGAAGTACCAGTCGTCGTAGAAGGGCGTGACGTGCGTGTGCAGGATGCCCAGGGCGCCGTTGATGTCCTGGATGCGGAAGTGTGCCCAGGCGCGCTCGAACTGGGCCTCGGGCCACCAGTGGCTCTCGCGACTCACCTTGGCGTAGTACTCGATGGCCTTGGGGTAGTTGCCCGCGGCGTAGTATGTCCGGCCCAGGTTCAGGTTGACCGTGTCGAGCATCTCGGTGTCGTCGCCGACCAGAGCTTGGGCGGTGAGCAACGCGGCCATGGCGTCGTTGTAGCGACCCTGCTGGGTGAGGATGACGCCCTTGAGCGCCATGCCCTTGCCCATGTCGGGGCTGTCCTTCTGGACCAGGGACAAGATGCCCAGGGCCGTGGAGTAGTTGCCCTGGGCGTAGGAGCCACGGGCACCCAGGTAGGCCATGTGAGAACGCGTCTCTTTGTCGGCCTTGTAGCCGATGTTCTCAGCGAAGGTTCGCTCCAGAAGAGCCTGGTCGCCGTGGCGCTGCTCGAGCGCCAAGAAGGCGGTGACCACCTCTGCGCTGGTTGCGTCCGGGTCCATCTGCATGCCTTGGCTCCAGGCCAGAGCACCGGCGTAGGGCAGGCCCTCTTTCTCGAGCAGGCCGCCCAAGCGAATGTAGGCCTGTCCGTGACAGCCCTCCATCTCGGGATCCTTGAGGACCACGGCCAAGGCATCCATCGCCTCGGGCACGTTTCCGGAGGCGACTCCGGCCACGAAGGGGGTGAAGACCTCCAAGGTGTCCTCGCACATGGGGGCTTCTTCAGCATCCTTGGTCGAGGGCTTGCTCTGTGCCGCAGAGAGGCTTGGCAGCAGAGAGAAGGCTCCAACCAGAGCGAAGACGCGCAGACCGCGGCGACTCACGATGGCTCCCCGATCTTGGAGAAGCCAATGTGAATGCCGACGTTCTGCTTGAGGGCGCGGGTGCCCGACTGCTTGCGGTTCTGCAGCTGGAAGTCGTCGCGGACCTCGATTCGGATGGCGGTGTTGTCGCCGCGCCAGACCTTCATTCCAACACCGATGCCGACGGTCGGAGAGAAGGCAAGGAACTTCTCGCCCCAGGCGAGCTGCTCCACGGTGACACCGCCCACGATGGGCATGTAGATGTCGTGGTGGTAGATGCGCTCCCCTTGGAAGTTCATCTTGGCGTAGATGGGGGACCAAACCACGCCGCCGGTCAGGCTACCCAGGTAGCGGTAGGCCTCGGGGGAGACACCGTAGGCCACGCTGGCCAGGGTGTTGTAGGCCGCTGTGGGCAGGCCGTAGCCAACACCCAGCTGGGCCTCCCAGCCCAGGTTCTCGGACATGTGCTTGCCGTAGGTGGCCTGCAGCTTTGGGGCGGTCATGTAGGGGTCGAAGGCGACCACACCCAGAGACACGGACAGCTCGGAGCGGTCGGTCTTGGGGTAGAGCAGCTTCTGAACGACCTGGATCTCCTCATTCTTGAGGGTTCCCAGGTCGACGGTCTCTTGAGCCATTGCGGGCGAGGCAGCCAGCGCAGCGATCAGCATGTTCATGGTGTGCAACTCAGAAAGGCAGGGTGCGTGGCTGGCCCTCGAGGGGCTTGTAGAAGATATCGACGTCGTCGCCGTAGTCCGGCACGGCTGAGCCGTAGAAGCGCACGGAGTTCTCCGAGGCGTCGTACTGCCAGCAATCGCAAGTTGGGTCGGTCTCGCCGTCCGGAATGTCTTCCGGGTTGGCCATTGGAATCTCTTCCCCATCCACGTAGACCAGCAAGGTGGCCACGTCGGGCACGCTCTGGAGCGGGAAGCTCAGGAGCAGCTGGTTGAGCAGAGCGCCCAGGTCCTGCAGGTAGGAGGAGAAGTCCGCGACCTGGCAGTCTCCGCCGGCACCGGGCTCAGAGATGACGCGGTAAAAGCCGCCGCTCTCCTCGGCCACGGCCTGCAGCCGCTCTACTCCAGCGCTCGCGCCACCCTGGCAAGTCTCGGGGTTTGGCCCGATGACCGCGAAGCGGTAGCGAATGTTGAAGCGGTCCAGCAAGTCCATGTAGGTCTCGGGCAGCTCATCGCCCAAGGTCTGGCGGCGGCTGCCGTCACCCTCGTCGCTGATGACCACAAAGATCACTGTGGAGTCGGGACGAAGCCACGGCGCCGTGTTGATGTCGGAGGGGTCCAGTGGGGAGAGGTCGTCGGTGCACTCGTCGGGGGCCGTCTCGGCGTCCACGGCGCGGCACGTGGCCAAGAAGGCCGACTCGAGGTGCTCCTCGGTGCCGGAGCCACAGTGACCCGTCCAGGCGTTGATTCCGCCGCACAGGCAGTCCAAGTAGTCCAGGCTGATGAGCTCGGGGGTGTCCGGCAGGGTGCCGTCCTCCGGGCACTCAAAGTTGGGCTCCGGATCCAGGTTCGCTTCGTTCCAGCAGGTCGCCTCGCAGAGGAGGTTGCGCTGGAAGTTTCCGGCGATGTCGTTGTCGGTGTCTTCGACCACCTGAGGGTCACCCACCAGTGCACCAGCCACACCGGGCGGTGTGTCTCCCGGATCCGAGGCCGAGGTCGTGGTGACCGCGAGACCGTAGTCCAGGAAAGCGCCGCGTTGGCTCGTGTACTGGATGTAGGCATCCAGCGCCTCGGAGCTGGAGCCTTCCGGCAGGGCTCCTTCGGTCGTCAACGTGTCGATGAACACGCCAAAGTTCTGTGCAAGAGCGGTGGCCTCTTCTTCCATCGACGGGGAGTTGTCGATGATGAAGACAAGGTCCGCATCGTTGCTAAAGCTCGCCTGCTCGTAGCCAGCGAGGCGGAACATCTCGTAGCGGTTGCACCCGACCAAGGTCAAGGGCAGGAGCATGCTCGCGAGCAACCAATGGTTTCGTCGCATGGGGGTCCTCGGAGTGGCCGGATTCGGCCCCAACTGCGCGAAGCATAGGGGAGGCCAGGGTGCGGTGCAAGGGTCTGGCCCTCCCCTTACGGCCTTTTGGCCAGCGCTCAACAAGCTCCGATCGGTTGCCGAGGAGAGTTGTACTGGAGGCCAGCCCAATGAGTGCAGCCCTGAAGCTCTCCGAACGCCGTGTTGTTGCCCGTCTACCCATTCGCGTGATGGTCGAGTACCAAGCCATCGAAGACTTCTTGATCGACTACACCGCCAACGTCTCCTTGGGCGGGATCTTCATTCAGACAGCGGAGCCCATGGCGGTGGGGACCACCTTTAAGTTGCGCCTCAGCATTCCCACCCGGCAGCGACCCATCGACACGGTAGGCGTGGTGCGTTGGACCGTGCCTCCCGAAGAGTCTGGACCGCTGATTCCTGGAATGGGGGTGCAGTTCGACGAACTCAACCCCACGGACCTGCGGGCGGTCCATCGTCTGCTCGCGGCCTGGGAGGACGACGCGCTGCCCGAGTGAGATGAAGAAGGAACCCGTGCGGTAGATCAGCCCCCCAAGGCCGCCGCGATCTGGTCCAGTTGTGCTTTCTCCATGGGATCTTCGGCCCGGTCGGCAGCCGCACGCATCTCCTGCGCCGCCGCTCGATAGCCGAGCGTGCCCAAGGTGCTCGCCGCCGAGAGACGCACCAAGGGGTCGCCGTCCCGAAGCAAGGGGATCAGAGCCTCTCCAGCGCTCTCGGACGCCAGCGAGCCCAACAGACGCGCAGCCTCGGCACGGGCAAAGGGGCTGGGGTCTTTCAAGGCGGCCTGAAGGCCTTGAACGCGGGCCGGGTCGGAGACTCGCCCCAAGGCGAGCACGACTTCCAGGCGCACTTCCTCTTGTTCGTCCTGCAGCAGCGGAAGAAGCAGCGTGACGACCTGGGGTGGGTCGGTCCATGCCAAGGCCCGCACGCTGAGTTGGCGGGTGGCGGGATCCGCGTCGCCGAGCAGGATGCTCAGGGTGGGAACAGCAGACTCATCGCCAAGGTTTGCCAGAGCGGCAATGGCCGCGTAGCGCAAGCGCCCTGAGCTCTGGCTGGCCAAGCGGGTCAGCTCGGGAACGGCGCGGTGGTCGCCGAGCTGGCCAAGGGCCAAGATTGCAGCCTCGCGAACCAGCGGATCGCCGCTGCTCGAGGCTTGAACCAGAGGCTCCATGGCGCGCCAGTCCCCCGCTCTGCCGAGACGCTGACAGGCTGCGATGCGCTCACCGGCGTCCGGATGGGAGAGGCGGGCCAGCTCCGCAGAGACCTGTACATCTGGGCCGGTCAGCACGGCCAGGGCAGCGTTGCCCGCGCGCTCTCGGAGCAGCACGGAGGGGTCCTTCACGGCAGCCCGGCGCAAGGGCTGCAGGGCCCGAGGGTCTCCGCTTCGGGCCAGGGCGTCGTAGACCTCACCGCGTACAGCAGGGGAGGGGTCTTGCATTGCGGTGAGGAGAGCATCTACGCCCACTGGACCATGTCGGCCCAAGGCGTGAGCGGCCCAGGCGCGTGCGATGGGCTCAGGGCTGTCTTGCAGCAGCGAGGCCAGCTCATCGACGCTCAGATCCATGCGGGCGAGGGCGTCCTGGCCGGCGGCCCGAACCTCTGGATTCGATTCCGCGGAGAGCGACTGGGCGACCTGATTCACAGCCTCCGCCGTGGCGGGGGACTCTGCGACTTCACGGTAGGCCATGACCCGGGCCCTGGGATCGGGATCGTCCAGCCCAGCTCCCAAGAGGAGCATGGCCAACAGGGTGTTCACGCCCGCTTCATCACGTCGTGAATGGCGTTGAAGTCCGAGAGCACCTGAGGGTGTGGGCGCGTCCCGGTTGCGATGTGGCCTCGGACGACGCTGTTGAAGAGGTCTTTGAGCTCGTCTCGGACCAGGGCGTAGTCTTGGCTGGAGACCAGAGCGCGGAGGCGAGAGATGGCCGGTGGCTCTCCGCCCGCGTAGTGCTTGGCGAGCCGCGCCACAGACTGGTTTAGGAAGGACTGTGTCTCTGGAGAGAGCTCCAGCGTAGGCTCGTCGGGGGGCGTGAGCGTATCGCTGTTTGTCTCGTCACCGCTCAGGGTGTCCGCCAAGGCTGCATCCCGACGCGGGGTGGCGGAGGGCGGCGCTGGGAGCTCCTCGAACTCCTCGATCTCCTCGAAGTCTTCAATCTCCTCGAGCTCGTCGATCTCTTGTGGAGGCGCAGGCTCGGCCAAGGGCTCGGGCGGCGCATCGAAGGGCTCGATTTCGTGAAACTCCTCCAGATCGTCAAGGTCCAGGGGCTCCGGCTCATCGGCGAAAACCTGAGGCTCTTCAATCTCTGCCTGCGGCGCAGACTTTGGCTCAGGTCGCGGGGCCAACCCGGCCTGTTCCAGCTGCGCCTGGGCGTCGGCCATGTGCATGGACGGGGCCGCCTCGGTGGCCGATTGGGCGGGGGCTGGCTGAGGTGTGGGCGCTTCTCGGACGGTGGGCTTTGGCTGAGGTGGCAGCGGCTCGACCAAGCCCACCAGGCCGTGGTCGGTGGGCTCGTCTGCGGTGCGTAGATCCAGCTCACCCAATCCAGAGGCCTCCCCCTCCGCTGCGGAGAGCTGAGCGGCGCCGAGCTCCGCAAGAGGTCGGACTTCCCGTTCGCGCAAGAAGGCTTCGGGGTCTACCCCGGTGAACTCCGCGTACTCTTGGAGGCGGAAACGCCCCTTGAGCGCGTTGTTTCCCAGCTCGTTGTGGGACTCGAGCACGTTGATGCGTCCAGCGGCCTTGGGATCGACCTCGGCGTCGGGCGCGATGCACACCTCCACCGTGAAGGCACAGGGGCCCAAGCTGACGCGAGACTGCGCTTCGATGCCGCGCGCCTTGATGGTGCCGCCACGAAAGCGCACCAAGTCGCCTTGAAGGAGGCGGGCTTCGATTCGTGGCCCGTCGACCCGCAGAGTCCCACCTGCGCGCATCACGCCCACTTGTGTGGGGCCCCGCACCACGATGTCGCCTTGTGTCGCCACGACGGACTCTGCGTCCAGACGGCCCCGCATTTGGATGGCGCCGCTGTGTGCCACCAGCTCTTGGCACTGTAGGTGCCCTTCAATGCGCACGCCTTGTGCGACCACCCGGTCCGCGGACACAGGGCCGCGCAGAGTGATCGTGCCTTGGGTGCTCTCAATGCGAGAGATGTCCCCGCTGAGAGGACCCTCTACGATCACGTCGCCTTCGGCGATCAGCGCCACCTTGCCGTCTTCGACGGCCAAAGTAAGGCCCTGGGGAATGTGCAGCGTATTGGCCATCGAAAACCCTCGGTGGGCATGCTACCGCAGCCACGCAGCCCGTGCCCTCTCGTAGCTCTGTTCCAGAGCTTCAAGGTGGCGGTCCATGGAGAAGTCTCGTGGGGTCCAGCGACCTCGACCCTGGGCAATCTCGGCTCTGAGCAGGTCAACCAGGCCGTGAACGTTGCCGCTCTCGAAGCAGCGTATGCGCGAATCGATCTCTGCAATCCCCCCCCGATCCGAGGCCACCACGCGCAGGCCTGCCGCCAGGGCCTCCCGCACGACCAGCGGGCTGTTCTCCTCCCAGATGCTCGGCACTACCAGCAGGTCTGAGAGGTCCAAGATTTCCTGTCGCTGGCCCGCGTCGAACACCCCGCCGTAGCGCTCACCAAGGGCCTGGATGCACCGCTGGCCGTAGTCCGGATCGGCGTCGTAGACCGGCGCAGGTCCCCAGACCTTGAGCTCCAAGCCAGGGAGCACATCGGCGGCTTCAATGAGCAGGTGAAGGCCTTTGCTCGGTATCAGGGCGCCCACGTAGAGGATGCGCAGAGCGCCCTCTCCCGGAGGCAGCGCAGGCTGCAAAGGGGCCACCAGGGGAAGGTCCAGGACCTCGATGGCCTCGGTCGGGCTGAGCTTGCCGATCCGTTGGGCCAGGTCCCGGCTGGGAGAGAGGCAGAGATGGGCACGGACCAGGATTCGCTCCGCCGCCTCCATCCGAGCTTCCAGCTCGACCAGGCCGCCTGCGCTGGGGCCAGCCTTGGCCACCAATCCCTTGGCCAGCGTGTGTACGCCCAAGCGCCGACTCATGCGCCCGAGAATGCCCATGCCGGGTCGCAGGGTCAGATGCTCGGCTACGCAGGCGCCGCACTTCTCCAACTGGGGGCCGCTGCAGGGTTCAATGCGCCGGTCCATGAGCTGGCCGCGTACGCAGAGCAGGTGGTAGTCGTGCAAGCTGAGCACGATGGGGCAGTCCACTCCCGCCAGGGCGTCCAAGCCCAGGTGCGCGAAGTGGTGGGCGTGAATCAACTCTGGGGCCAGTTGTGCCACCGCCGAGGCCACTTCGGGCCGGGACCAGGTGTCTCGAAAGCGCGTCGCCGGCTTTACGCCGACCGCCCAGGTGTGAGCGTCCACTCGGCGAAGGCCTGTGGGGCCTCCTCGATCGGGCACGAGGAGCTGAACGTCCTGGGTTTGGCGCTGCGCACGGACCAACGCGTCCGCGTAGAGCTCCGTTCCCCCCCGGTCACCCAGCGCTGGAGACCCATGCGCCAGGTGGAGGCGCATCAGCCGCCCAACAGGTCCGTGGCGCGGTTGCCGCCGACCAGCGCCTGCAGGATGTCGTCGTACTCATCGGAGATGCGCAGCACGTAGGTCAGCGCGGTCTCGAACTCCTCAAAATCCAGGTGGTCCGCCAGGATCGTGGTCGAGAAGCTCAGGGTGTGGTCCTCGAAGAGCCTGAAGGAGCCGAAGAGCACCTCGTTGTTCAAGCGGATGACCTCGCGCAGGAGCACGTCCGTCACGTCAAAGTCGCTCAGAGTCGCGGCGGAGAAGCGCACGAAGCGCTTGTCGGTGACGGTGTCCTGAATCAGGCGCATGACCACGGCGGTAGAGCCGTAGCGCAGCATGTAGACGCCGTCGTCGGTGGCCTTGGCTGCCATCTCCATGCGGGCCAGGTAGCCTTCGATCAGGGCGTGAAGGTCGGTGTTGGGCTGTTGAGCCATCTCATCCTCCGGATGCGGCGAACGCTACACCAGAAGCGCTCTGTAGTGCCGCTCCAAGCGGTCCAAGTGCATGTCTTGACTGTCTGGAGGCCGCGGCGAAAGGTCGCACTCTAGGGCCGACTGGATGGCGCGAGCACAATCCTTCGGGTCGCCGGCGCTGTAGAGCAGCCCGTCGACGCCTTCTTCGACCAACTCTGGAATGCCTCCTATGCGGGGGGCTACCACTGGGGTGCCTTGAGCGCGGGCTTCCAGGATCACCAGCGGGGCGTTCTCCGGCCAGCGGCTGCCCAAGATCAGCAGCCGGCTGCCTCTGAGGCGTTCCGGGACTTGCTCAGGTGAGAGCGCGGGCTCGACCAAATCGGCGGGCAAAGTGCGCAGAAAGTCCGGATCGACGGCGGGGCCGACCATGCGCAGCTCCTCGCGCAAGCCCAGGTGCTCGCAGGCCTGGAGCACTAGATCCGGCCCCTTGTGTGGGGCCAGAGTGCCCAAAAAGAGCAAGCCCGTGCGCGGGCGCTCCGGGAGCTTCACAAGGGGCACTCCGTGAGGAAGATGCAGCACAGCCCCCATGTCTTGTTTCTCAGCGAGGGAGGCGAGGAATTGGCTGGGCGCGATACGCAGGTCCATGCGCTGAAAGATGGCTTTCACGGCCCACTGTCTTCTCTTTACGTCCTCTTCCGAGGTCAGGCTGGGCGTGCTGCCCCGTGCCTTGGCCCTCACCCGAGAGGGGACCCGCTTCCAGAGGGACTGCAAGCGCCCTGGGTCTACGAATTGGCCGAGGCGTCCAGCGGCGTTGGCCAGCTTGTGTTCCCGGCCGCTGCCCTTGGAGAAGTTTGCGTAGCAGGGCGCGCAGCGTTCGGGGCTCGGCCCGGTGCAGGGGGTCTGGCCCATGTGTAGAAGGCTGCCACCGCGGGCGCACCAGCCCCAGGCGTCATGCAGCGTGAGGAGCGTGGGGCAGGGGAATCGAAGGCGTGGTGAAAGGAAGAGCAAGTGGTTGATGTGGACCAGGTCGGGTTGCAGTTCCCGGACCAGCGCGCGGACGCGGGCGGCCACGATGGGGTTGTGCTCTTCGTCTCCCAGGGGGCGCCATGGAAGGTTGTTCACGATTCGGGCGAGCGCGCCGTGCGCCGTCTGCTCCCGCAGCACTTCTCCATGGGTGTGACCTGGCGAGCGGGTGGCCGCCACGACGCTCACCTTCCATCCCCGTTGTGCCATTCCGTGGGCCACGCGCTGCGTGTAGCGCTCGGTGCCGGCGATTTGATGTGGCGGGAAGCCATGCGCCAGCAGAAGCAAGTGGGCCATGGGGGCACGCTACACTGAAGGGGTGAGTCCCCCCACCCAGAGCAAGTCGGCCCAGAGCAACATGGGCCCAAGCAACTTGGCCCAGCGCATCTTGGTCGTGGATGACGAGGAGAGCCTGCGCCACATGTGCGGCGTGATCTTGGGGCGCGCGGGCTACGAGGTGCTGACCGCAAAGGATGGGCTGGAGGCCTTGAGCGTCTTGGACGCCAACCCGGATCTGCGGCTCGTTCTCTGTGATGTGCGCATGCCCCGTTTGGACGGCTTGGGGTTCTTGGACGCGATCGCGCAGCGGCCGGAGCCCATCTACACCGTGGTCATGAGCGCCTATGGGTCCATGGATCTGGCGATGGAGGCCATGAAGCGTGGCGCGACCGACTACATCGGCAAGCCCTTCAAGCCCGATGAGATCCTCTTGGTGCTCGGAAAAGTTCAGGAGCGCGAACGCCTGACCCAGGACAACGCACGGCTGCGCGCGGAGCTTCGGGGAGCGGATGTTCAGGGCCTGGTTGGAAGCAGCCCACCGATGCAGAAGCTCACGCAGACCCTCCGAAAAGTGGCTGCCTATCCGAGCACGGTGCTGATCACCGGCGAGTCCGGCAGCGGCAAGGAGCGCGTGGCCCGCAGCCTGCACGCTCTCTCAGACCGGGCGGAGGCGCCCTTTGTGGCTGTGAACTGCGGCGCGATTCCAGAGAACCTGCTGGAGTCTGAGCTCTTTGGGCATGTACGCGGGGCCTTTACCGGGGCGGTGCGAGAGCGCCCGGGGCTCTTTGAGCAAGCCCACGGCGGGACGCTGCTCTTGGACGAGCTCGGCGAGATGCCCAAGAGTCTGCAGGTGAAGCTCCTGCGTGTGCTTCAAGAGCAGGTGTTGCGCCGTGTGGGCGGGAGCAAAGACATACAGGTCAACGTTCGCGTGGTCGGGGCCACAGCCCGGAACTTGGAGAGAGAGGTCGCCGCTGGACGTTTCCGAGATGACCTGTACTACCGACTCAACGTCGTTCACTTGCAGATTCCGCCTCTGCGGGACCGCAGCCAGGACATCCCGGCCTTGGCCGAGCACTTCATCAGCACATTCAATCTGCGCTTCGACAAACGAGTGCGAGGCTTGGAGCCGGAGACCCTTCGCCGACTTCTGTCCTACGAATGGCCAGGCAACGTTCGGGAACTGGAGAACGTGATCGAGCGGGCAATGCTGCTGGCGGAGGGCCAGACTCTGGGCGTCGATGACTTGCCGGATCTGCGTGCCCGGGTGGACCCCGATGGCGAGGAGCTCAGCATCAAGGCCCGGAGCGCCGCTTTGGAGCGGAGCTTGATCCAGCGTGCCCTGGCACGCACAGAGGGCAACCGCAGTCAGGCTGCGAAGTTGCTCGAGATCTCCTACAAGGCGTTGGTCTACAAGATCCGCGACTACGGTCTGCAATGATCTGGTTGATGCTCCTGGCATGCAGTGTGGCCTCGCGCGTGGAGAAGGCTGACGCCGACCTTCGGGCGGGGAATTTGGCCAGCGCGGAGGAGCGTTATCGGGCGGTTCTGGACCGCTCACCTGAGCAGGTCGACGCCCTCTATGGGCTTGGCTGGGTCTACCACCTCGACGGGGACCCAGGACGGGCACGGGAGTACTTCAAGCGCTGCGTGCGCGTCGCGGCAGAAGACCTGCGCTGCATACGCGGCCTCGGCTCTGTGGCGATGTCAGAGGGCAATTCCGTTCAGGCCCGCAGCTACTACGACCAGGCCCTGGTCCTGGAGCCGAACGACGCCCGGGTTCTCAGCAGTCTGGGCCTGCTCCTTCTCTCTCAAGGGGACGAGGAGGGCGCTCTTCCTCATCTGCTGCGCGCTGGCCAGCTTGAGCCGGAGCGAGGGGAGCACAGCTACAACGTTGCAGAGGCCTATTTCCGCAAAGGACAGCATCAAGAAGCCCTGGACGCCATCGACGCCGGGCTCGCCAAGGGCGCCACGGAGCTGCGTTTCGTGGGCTTGATGCTGGAGCTTCGCGCTCTGGTGTTGGTTCGCATGACCAGCGGGAGGGTGGATCCGCTCGCCTGTGAAAGCACCGCGCCGCCCGTGCTGAGTTGGCTCGCCGCAGCGGACGCAGATCTGGACCGAGCCGAGGCCATTGGGGTGGCGTTGCCGAACCTGCCTGCTGCCAGGCGGCAGGTCCATCGTCGGCGCTCGAAGGTGACCGAGAAGTGCCCCCAGTAGGAAGAGTTTTCCTATCCTAGGAAAAGAGTTCCTAGGATGGCGGTGGCCGATGGACACGGGCTGGGGCGTTTGCCCTGGAACGATTCTTGCAGCCTTCGAGGTACCCGGAGTTCGTCTTTGTCTCGCTTTTCCCAACGCCGCGCATTCACGATGCTGGAGCTGGTCGTCGTACTCGGCATCATGGCGGTGATTGTGGGGCTCGGCATTGGAATGATCACGGACCAGTTCCCGCGCTTCCGTTCGGTTCAAGTGGCCAAGGACCTTCGGCAAGATGTGACCTCCCTGCGCACCACGGCCATTGAGCGTGGCGTCGAGACGCGCCTGCTTCTGGAGACCGGGGACAGCAGCGTGAAAGACCCCAGCTCACCCAACGCCGGGTCTTGGCGTTTGCAGGTAGGCAACGCCGCGATGGCCTCGAAGACGTGGACCGATTTGAACGAGTCTGGTCGTGGCGTTGTGTCCATCGAAGAGGGCGCAAATCACTACGCGAAAGGCGTCTCTCTCGCAGAATGGGAGAACCTCTCAGGTCCCTGGTTTGGCAACGAGAGCGCCATTGTCTTCTCTCCGCGTGGCTGGGTGGAGAACCCTGATGGGGACTTTGGGACCGACGGCTACATCACCTTGAGCGTCGTGAACAAGGTGGCCTGGAAGGACGGAGTGGACGATCACATTGACCTGAAGGTCTCCCGATCTGGCAATGTGACCATGGTTAGTTCCCTGTCGTCTCGTGACGCAGGGTCGGTGGGCACCGCGTCCGCCAGCGAGGGTTCTTGATGATGAGTTGTGAGCACAGCGTGACCACCCCCCAGCCTGCGTCGAGAATCCGCCGGCCTGCACGGGTACGCGGCTTCACCCTGGTCGAGGTCTTGATCGCGACGGCGCTGTTGGGCTTTGCGCTGATCGTTATGTTCGGCCTGCACAATCAGTCCGTGCGCTCCAACGTGATGGCTCGGAAGGTGACGGACTGCACCTATCTGGGGCAGTCCAAGATGGAAGAGCTGCTGGCCACCGAGTGGATCAGCACAGATGGCCGTGGAAGCGGGCAGCTGGCAGACGGAACGGCTGGGGTCACCACCGCCTACGACTCCCTCTACCAGCCCTCTGGCGGCGCAGACCCCACCGCGGTCAACGCCATCGGTGAGAGCTATGGCTCTGAAAGCGCCGGCCAACCTGCAGCCACCTACTACGTGAGCTGGGAGGTCGACGACAACTCGGACAACGGCGAGTGGGTCCAGGTCTGGGTGCGCTGCGGATGGGACAACCGCCAGTTCTTGGGCGAAGGGGTGGGCAACACCCGACATGCGATGACCATCAGCTCCTACAAGTTCATCGACGACGGCTTGGCAACGGCCAGTGGCGGCAGCAGTAGCAGCTCCGGAAGCGGCTCAGGCTCAAGTTCAGGTTCAGGTTCAAGCTCAGGCTCGGGATCGGGCTCGGGCTCCGGGTCTGGAAGTGGCTCGGGTGGCGGTGACGACACTGGGACCTCGAGCGACGACACAGGCACTGCCAGCAGCGATGACACCGGGACCTCCTCGGATGATACGGGCGGCCTCGGCCGTGATGACACAGGGCGGCCCTCGTGATTCGGCGTACTGCAAAGGCAGCCTTCACCATGGTCGAGATGCTGACGGCCGTCGCGATCTCCACGGTGGTTGTGGCCGGGCTCTACAGCTTGTTCACGATGCAGTCGCGTCAGTTCTTGGCTCAAGATCAGGCCATGAACATGCACCAGAACTTGCGCTTCGCCTCGGACATCCTCAGCCGGTCAGCCCGCATGGCTGGCTATGGCACCGGAGGCGAGGTCTATGGACAGCTCGGCTGGTCCGGGGCGTCCCAGGACAACACCGTGGGGCTTCCCCCGTTGATCACCTGGAATGCCTGGGATGGCACGACCGACGCCGTGACCTTTGTCTACGCTGATCCCACGCTCGAGGTCATGACAGACCCCCTCGTCATCGAGGGCAGCTCTACGACCTCCATCTCCTTTCCGCACCAGCGTCAGGGCTACAACACCCGCCTGTCTTCCCTGGAAACGGGGGACCTGCTGCTCTGTTGGGACTACGCCAAGCTCCCTGGCACCGTGGCTTACCTCTGGGAAGTTGGGGCCGATGGCCACAGCTCGGGAATCGTCACTGTCCTGGACAACAGCGGATTTCTGGACTTTACGGCCATCGTCAATGACAACCTGCCGCCGGTGATGCACTGCAGTCGGGCTCAGATCGTGACCTTCTACATCGACAACAACAGCGCTGATGGCGTTGGCCCGGGGAGCGCAGAGCACCCCGTGTTGATGATGGACTTGGACTTTGACTTTGTGGACGGCACGCCAGACGGCGATGACATCCCGCTGGTCGACGACATTGAGGACCTGCAGTTGGCCTATTGCCCGGCGGACGGTGACTGTCAGGACGGCAGCGGAGACTGGCAGAACAGCCTGACCCGAGCCGAGAGCCTTGAGGCCTGGATGATGCGCTTCAGCCTGGTCGCGCGGTCTCCACGCGCCGACAAGACCCGCCCGGAAGTGTCCAGCCCCATCTCCCTCGAGGACAACACCGGGTCCGGCACCGCCGACGCCTATTCTCGCCAGGCACTGACATCCAAGGTCCAGTTCCGAAACCTACGAATGCTGCACGACTTCTAATGACCATGCCTTCCCAACAGAGCTCGAGTTTGCTTCGGCGTGCCCGCCAAGAGCGTGGCTACGTGATGCTCGTCGCGCTGGTCTTGCTCGGCCTCATCGGCATCATCGGAACGACCAGCCTCAAGATCGCGGGTGCGGACCACCGCATCGCGAACCACAACCGCAAACACATGCTGGTGTTCAACACCAGTCACGCGGGGACCCAGCATGCCCGGGTCCGTTTGGCGACCGAGAACCCTTACTCCGAGAACGTTGAGTCCACTGCACCGGACTCCGGAGACTGGGTTGCCATGACAGCGGCCGACACCCGCTTTGGCGGGACAAGCTACGCCCAGAACTTGGGCGTCTACTGGGTCGAAGCCGTCTACGAGCGCTGCGGAAATCCGCCTCCCGGCTACTCAACCGAGCAGGGCCGACAAGGCTTCCGCTCGGACTATTGGAGCATGGTCTCTACGGCCCGAATGACCAACAGCTCCTTTACCGAAGTCAACAACACCCAAGCCACCAGCGTCTCGACCATTCGGAAGGTGATGCCAGGTGCCTGCAAAATGCGGTGAGCCCCATGAACAGCACAAACACTCGTCTGACCGCACTGCTCGGGGCTTGCTCGTTGGGGCTCTTGCTCGCGCCTCCTACCCAAGCTGCGTCCAGCTCTGCAGGCGACGAGTTTCTCTCGAATGCTGAAGCGGCGCCGCCCAACATTCTCTTTGTCTTGGATCTCTCTGACGAGATGCTTCAGGATTGTGGTGAAGTGCCGGACGCAGGGGACACCGGTGACACAGCAGGCACTTTGGCTGGCGCAAGCTGCCTTGAGTATGGGATCGACGCCATCGAGCAGCTCACCCTGCACTATGACTGGGCCTACTTTGGGGTGGTGGGAACCACTGGTGGCAGCAACAACCGCTTCACGCCAATCGCGCCCATTGGTTCTACGGCGGCGGAGATCAGCAGCGCACTCAGTCACTTCTCTTCTGTCTCGGGAATCGGAACTGGCGGCACCGCCAGTACCAGCTGGGGAGCGTCAGCCACCGTTGGCACCACACACCGAAACCTGGCCGAGGTTCTGGGTCAGAGCTGGGACTATCTGGAGCGGGACGGGAGCTCTGCGAGCTGTCCATCGCGCTTCCGGGACAGCTTCGTAGACAGCAGCACGGACTTCTGTGACGCCTCGATCCAGTGGGCGTGCCAGGAGACGCACATCATCGTCATCACCGCGGAGCGTCCGCGGCACGATGGCGGCGCCTCGGCCGTCAGCAGCAGCTCGTCGTTGAGCAACGATGTGATGTGTGGGTGGAGCGCAGGCATCACCACCACCTCGGACAACCAGTGCAAGTACGACAACGCGGTCCATTACCTCTACGAGGAAGATGCGCGAAGTGACCTGACGGGTGACCAGAACGCGACCGTACACACCGTCGGTATCAAGTTCGATGGCTCGTCCATTGCCGAGAACCTCTTCGGCAACGCTTCCAACGAGACGGGCGGAGACGGCATCTACACGGTCGCGGACGACGGAGAGGAGATTCTCAGCGGTGTGATGACGGTGATGTCCTACATCCGCAGCGGCTACTACAGCCGCTCGGCCCCGGTGGTCAGCGCGGACGGGGAATACATCATCTTCTCCTTCTACGAGATCACGGGCGACAACCCTCTGGCGGAGGGACACGTTCGCGCCTACACGATCGACACAGACGCCAGCTCCAGTACCTACGGTTCGGTTGAGTACGACTCCAGCAAGAGCCAGTTCGGTGGTGCCGTTTGGGATGCAGGAGACCTGCTGGTCTCCCGTCCAGTCATCGCTGCGGAGTCCAACCCCGATGACCGTGATGGCCTGGGCCAGCGCGACATCTACACCTTCGTTCCGGAGTTCATGAGCTACTCCGGAAACAGCCTGTACACAGAGGCCACAGCCTCTCACCGAATGGGCTTTGACCTGGAGTTCGTCGACGCGGTGGACACCATCGTCAGCACCTCGGACCCCAGCTTTTTGGACACCTTCCTGCTCACCACCGATGCAGACCTGGATGGCTGTCCGGACGACCAGGCCTACAACCTGGAAGGGCATGAGACCGATTGTGCTGTCGACTCCGATGACCTTCAGGCCATGGTCGACTTTGTGCGTGGTCTGCCCACCGCCGAGTATCGCTACTTGGACACGACGCACGGCTACTGGAAGCTGGGAGACTCCCCCCACAGCCGGCCTGCGGTTGTTCAGCCTCGAAACAACGTCTACGCGATCGATCCCTCCTACCGAAGCTTCTTGCAGGACCTTGTGGACTCTGACGTGCCCGAGGCCGTGTTCATCGCGGCCAACGACGGCATGCTGCACGCATTCCGCCTCAAGGACGACAGCACCACCAGCTGCTCGCCTACCGGCAGCTTGTCCTGGGATTGCAACGAGGAGGGAGAGGAGCTCTGGGCTTGGATTCCCGCGAACACGCTCTATGCCTCCAAGGATGAGAGCTGGTCGGGCAACCTGGTCGATATGATGTGGTACGGCCGCACCTTCCTCTTCGATGGCTCGCCTGTGGTCGAGGATGTCTGGATCGACGGTGGTGACGGCAGCACGCCGGACGGGTCCAAGACTCTGGACGGTGGTGAGTGGCGACGGGTCTTGGTTGTTCAGCAAGGAAAGGGTGGCCCTGTCACCTTGGCGCTGGACATCACCGACACCCAGAACCCTGAGTTTCTCTGGGAGCAGACCAACGACACGGACATCTCGGCCATGGGCTACACGGTGTCCACGCCGGTCATCGCCAACCTCTACAACGCCGAAGACTCCTCCAATCCCACCGATACTTGGGTGGCTATGTGGGGTGGTGGACGCGCGGTTCCTCTCGCCAGTGACAGCAGCTCCTACTCCAGCAGCGAGGCCAACCTCTACCAGTGGGCCATCGGTGATGACTACTGGGGCAGCTCCTCGGTTGGTCTGAGCGACGAGGGTTCCAACGGCCACCCGGATCTCACCAGTCTGGGCGGCTCCGTCAGCGCCGGAAGCTTGGACAGCGACTCGGACGGAAACTCTGAGTACGGCTACATCTCCGGCTCCGTCGCAGCAATCGACGTCGACAGCGACGGCGATGTAGACGTTGTGTACTTCCCAGTGACGGCCTCCTATGAGCCCTCCGATGCTGGTGACCCCGACGGGGACGGCATCTCAGGGACCTCGGACCTGGCCGATCCTGGTCACACCTGGATGTACAAGGCCATCTTGGATCGCAACGATCTGGACGACCCCACGTGGTGTGAGTTCTACGATCCAATGGACACTGTCGGTGTGCGCCCCGAGGTCTACTACGCAGCAACGACCTCTTGGCACGGGGACGGCTCCTTGGGCGTCTATTGGGGAACCGGTAGCCCCTACGACCGCTCCAGCACCGAGTATGGCTACTTCTTCGCTGTTCGCGATGAGACCCCGTTGACGTGTACGACCTCTACGCCCATCACGGACTGCGGGACGGGTGGTGCATACACCCTGGCTGCGGGAGAGGGCTTGACCGGCGATCCGGTGGTCTACGCCGGTTCCGTATACTTCTCGACCTATGAGCCAGCCAGCGACCGTTGTGACACAGGCACCGGCCGCATCTACTCCCTCGGATTCGAGGACTGCGCGGGCACCGTCGATTCGGACGGGGACGGTGTGGCTGACGCGGACAGCGTCGAGGTGGACGGCTACCCCAGCGCCGTGGCGATTGGCGAGCACGGCATCTACTACGGCACCTCGAACCCAAGCACGAGCAGCAGCACCGTGGGCGAGTTCTCCGCCATGTCCGACCCCTACTTGTCGACACGGACCATGGGGCTGCGCGAGATCTTCTAGAGCGCTCGGCTTGGGTGGTGTGCTCACGGCCCGCTTCAGCGTCCCTGGTTCTCTTGCTCCAGGAGAGCCGCAGCGCGCTGTCGGTTCTGGATGGCGGCTGGGTTGCCAGGCTCAAGGGCCAGCACTCGGTCGAAGGCGTCGATGGCCATGCCGTATTCGCCCTGCATCGCGAAGATGCGACCTAAGTCAGCATGTGCAGGCAAGTAGTTGCTGTCCGCAAGAATTGCCCGCTCCAAGAATGGTCGGGCTGCATCGGTGCTGCCCAAGCTCAAGTAGGCCCAGCCGACCAGGTGTAGGTTTCGGGCCGACGGGTCCTGGTCGGCGGCCAGCCTGGCTTGGGTCAACGCAAGCTGGGGCTCATCTTGAAGGATGGCGACGTGGGCCAAGCCCGCAAGGGGAAGCGTGCTCTCTTGCCCTGCAAGGCTTCGCGCAGAAGCAAGTTGGGCGTCGGCCTCCTCCAGTCGACCTTGGTCCAGAAGGAGCATGCCCAAGTAGTAGGGCGGTCTCCAGCTCCTGGGGTTGCGTTGGGCGGCGCTCTGCAGCGTGCGCTCGGCTGAGAGCTCCTCGCCTCGGGCCACCGCGAGCTGTGCCAAACCGAGCAAGGCGTCCAGATTTGCCGGCTCAAGGCGCTCGGCTTCCTCAAAGTCCTCCTTCGCGCGCCGTCGGTCTCCCTGTCCTAGGCGACACTTGCCAGCCAAGGCGTGTGCTGCGGCGCTCTTGGGGTTCAGAAGCCGGGCCTGCTCCACGCCCCTGAGGCAAGCTTGGAAGTCGCCGCGCTCCAAGGCTTGGCCGGCCTCCGCAAGCTGCGGCGCGATCAAGGGGTCCAAGCGCCGCTCGCCGCCTGGACTTTTGCCAAGGGCTCTGCACTGGTCAACCACGTCTTGGATCTCTCCTCGGGCAGCAGAATCCAGGCAGGACAGCAGTGCACGGTTGGTCTCCGTGCGCAGACTGAGCGCTTCCAAGACCTCTGGCGGCGCGTCTAGCCAGGACTGGGTGTCCAGATGCGGAAGGAATATGGGCGGGAGCATGCGTGGGCGGCGGTGGAGGTTTGGCCCGAGGCGCAGCCATCCGCCTGATGTGCCCGCTTCCGTCAGTGCACCCTGCATTGCAGCTAGCCCCAAGTCGGCCAGATCCAGTGGGGACTGGATGCCGGCGTTGGCGAGGAGTTCTCCGCCCCGTACGCTTGCCTGGACGACCCGGTCCCAGCTGCGCTTCTCTGGAGCGTGCCATGCAGCAAAGATGAGCTGATCTGCGCCCTCTGGCGGCAGAAAGACCATTGTGTGCGCGAAGTGTTCGGAGAAGTCGCCCATCAGTCCGCGCAGCGCCACCTCGTCCATGTGGAGCACGGGCACGACCAACATGTAGACGCCGGACTCGTTCAGACTCTGGCTGCGCAGTGCCAGGCCGGCGCTGCTTGGAAGGCCTTGTACGCCGTCTCGCCATGGAGTCTCCGCGGTCTCCAGGAGCAGGTCAACGGGATCGCTTGCTCGGAGCACTTCCTCTGCGCTGCCGCGACTGAGTCGCATTGAAGGGTGCAACCAGACGCTGTTTAGGGAGGGTTCTGCCTCGGCGAGTGCCTGGGTGAGGGTGGGCTGGGTCACCACGAGGGTGACTTGGTTGAACTCCTGAGCAAGCAGCCCCGCGCTGAGCTCACCCCATGGGTCTCCAAGGATAAGGCCCGATTCGTTCTGGCTCGCCAAGGCTGCGCCCAAGTGGGGGAGCAGCAGCCGTGTTGTCGCCGCCCGACCACCTCTTGGAAGGCTGCGCCCGTCGCGCTCCATGCGGACTGGGCGGCCGTCTTCTCCGTAGAGCAGCCAGCTTCCATTGACGTTCCAGTCGCTTGACAGGACTTCCTGACGCTGCATCAGTCGCTTGGCCTCGGCGGGGGACGAGGGGCTGCGAAGGTTCTCTGTGCCCAGCTGGGCCAACGCTTGTGGTTGCCATGGGAGGAGCGCAAAGACCAAGCCACTCCCCACGAGCGCTAGCCCCCCTGAGATGCGAAGCCAGACTGGCGCAGGAATGCTCAGAGTCAGCAGGCCACCGGCGAGTGCCAAGCCCAGGAACATCGGTGGGAGCTGCGAGCCGAGTAGCTGGCTGGCGCAGGCCCCGAGACATGCGGAGGCCAGGATCCACGGAAGACCCTGTTGGCGATTTGGCCCCACTGCGCCCCCCAGAGCCAAGCCTGCAGGGAGCGCGGGAGCAGCCATGAGTAGGAGCACGTGCAGGCGGGGATCCTGAGCGCCGGCGAGAGGCTCGATCCAGAGCTCGGCGCGGTGGGGCAGGGCGGCCAGGACGATCCAGGTCCCAATGGCAGCGACACTCAGCAAGATCGGTCGCGGAGGGAGTCGCTGGGTGAGCTGTGCGCTGAGCGCCGCGGAGAGAGCCAGCGCCGCGAGGCTTGCGCCGAAGCCCAAGAGGGTGGGATCGAGAGGACGCGCGATGACCCAAGCGGTGGCGCCCAAGGCTCCCGCGCCCACCGCCATGGCCATTGGAAGCAAAGGAAGGGGCCGCCGATCGGGTGGCGCGTGTTGTGGAAGCAGGAGCAGTGCCACCCAGGACAACCCGGCCAGTGCTGGGAGCGCACTGCCCAAGAGCAGCCCAATAGGGGCGAGCAACCACGAGACCAGATGAGGCCGCTGTCCACGCACCGCGCGCAAGGCGAAGAGCGCCGGCAGGGTCCAGATTGTGGAAAAGAGCCACTCTGGCATCCATGGCTGAGCCAACAGCAGCAGGGCGCTGACACCGGCGAGCACGGCGTCCAAGCGCTTGGGCAGGGTGGGCAGGGGAAGAGCTGCCGCTGCGAGAACCAACGCAGAGAGAGCGCCGGGCCAGAGCAGAAGGTGCCAGGGGCTCAGGCCCAAACACTGGCCGCGCCAAGACAGGGCCGCGCCGAGGGCGACTGCCAAGAGAAAGGGCAGCAGTTGTTTGAGCTGAGCAGCTCGAGGTTCAGGGGGGATCACGGGTCAAGGATACAGCTTGCACGCTTGGAGAGAGGGCGTGGCGTTCTGTTTGGTACCGGGCTGCGGATGTCTCTGCGCGCCTCGGTCCGGTGCTCGATCCAAGAGGATCCACTGCCTTGGATCCCACCGGGGTTCTTTCGTCCTATTCGTGTCCAAACCCTTGCCACGTCAAGACTTTTTCCCAGGCCACTTGTGTTCGGAATTGCCGCTTGCGGTACCCTCTGGTTCGCCCCCAGCGTACAAGCGCGTGGTAGAACCGCCACGTTCACCCTTCCCTGAGACTTCACCGGAGATTCCATGGGCCTCTTCTCCAGGAGCACCCAGACCATCGGACTCGACATTGGCTCGAGCTCGATCAAGGTCATGGAGCTCCTCCAGGACAAGAAGAACGCCAGCTGGCGGCTCAAGACTTTCGGCATGGTGGATCTTCCTCCGGAGGCCGTCGTCGACGGCGCCGTGATGAATCCCAATGTCGTTGTAGATGCTATCCGGGAGCTGGTTGATCGTTGCAAGATCAAGACCAAGGACGTCACCGCGGCGATCTCTGGGCACAGCGTGATCATCAAGCGCATCAACCTGCCGCAGATGAGCTTTGAGGAGCTGGAAGAGTCCATCCAGTGGGAGGCGGAGCAGTACATCCCCTTCGACATCAACGATGTGAACATCTCCTTCCAGATCCTCGATGACAAGGGAGACGAAGCGGGCCAGATGGAGGTCTTGTTGGTGGCCGCCCGGAAGGAGCTGGTCAACGAGTACCAGTCCCTGATTCAGGAGGCCGGTCTCAAGCCACGCATCGTCGACGTGGACGCCTTTGCGGTCGAGAACATGTTCTCGCTGAACTACGACGCGCCAAAGGAGCTGGTGGCCCTGGTCAACATCGGAGCCAGCACCGTCAACCTCAACATCCTGCACAACGGAGTGACAGCGTTCACCCGCGATGTGCAGATGGGTGGGCGGCAGTTCACCGAGGAGATCCAGCGCGCGCTGGGAATCTCTTACGAGGAAGCCGAGATGCTCAAGGTGGGCGGCTCCGAAGAGGACCAGGACGCGGTCATCCCCGAGGAGATCGAGAACATCCTGAGCGCCGTCTCGGAGAACTTGGCGACGGAAGTGCACCGCAGCTTGGACTTCCATCTCAGCGCTACCCCCGGAGTCCCCCTCTCGCGGGTGTACTTGAGCGGCGGCGCGGCCCGCACCCCAGGTCTGGCACGAGCCATTGGCCGGGCGACCGGTTCCCCAATCGAGATCGCGGACCCCTTCCGCAAGATCACGATCGATGAGCGGGAGTTCTCGCCAAGGTACCTGCACGACAAGTCGCTGCAAGCAGCAGTCTGTGTGGGCTTGGCCATGCGGAGGGTCGGCGACCAATGATTCGCATCAACCTCCTCCCAGTACGCGCAACAGCGCGCTTGGACTCCGTAAAGCGGGAGCTCGCGCTCGCTGGCGTGGGGCTCGGCGTTTTGCTTGTGCTCATGGGGGGCGCATTTGTGCTGGTTGGCTCTCAGGCCTCGGATCTCCGGGCAGAGAACAGCAAGCTTCAGCAAGAGATCGACAACCTCAAGGCCATCGTGGTCGAGGTGGACGAGTTCGAGCAGAAGAAGGAAGAGTACAACCGCAAGCTGGACGTCATCGCCAAGCTCAAGGCTGGACAGGAGGGGCCCGTTCACATGCTGGACGAGCTCTCCCTGGCTACACCTGAGAAGCTCCAGCTCGACTCTCTGAAGGAAAACAACCAGCTCATCGAGTTGGGTGGACTGGCGGTCTCCAACGAGATCATCGCTCAGTTCCTCTCCAACTTGGAGCGCTCCCCTTGGTTCACCAACGTCGAGCTCGACGGCATCGATCAGGTGGATGAAGACGGGTACAAGCTCAAGCGCTTTGTGGTCACCGCCCGGGTGGTCGTGCCGGCACTTGAGCAGCTTGAGAAGGAGGAGCTGTGACAGCCACAGACCTACTCGACAAGCTCGCCGGCACGCCGCGAAACCAACGCTTTGCGCTCTACGCCTTGGTCTTTGTTGGCCTGGGCGCGCTCTTCTGGTTCATGCTCTATTCGCCTACCAAGAGCGACGTAGCGAACCTTGAGACTGAGCAGGTTCAGCTCCAGAACGAGAAGGCCAAGGTCAAGGCTCGTGCTGAGAACCGCGATGCCTTTGAGGCTGAGCTGCTCGAGCTGAACAATGAGCTGAAGCAGGCGCTTCGTGAGCTGCCCGACCAAAAGGAGATTCCGGAGCTCGTGCGCCGCATCTCCAACGAGGGCCGCCGCTCCGGCTTGGAGATCCGCAAGTTCAAGACCATGCCCGAGGTTCCACAGCAGTTCTATGCTGAGGTTCCCGTCGCTCTCGAGGTCTACGGCTCCTTTCACGAAGTGGCGATGTTCTTCGACCGCCTCGCCAAGTTGGACCGCATTGTCTACGTGCAAGACGTCAAGCTGGAGAGTCCCTCCGAGCGTGGCGGCAAGGTCTACCTCAAGGTCACCGGCACTGCGGTCACCTTCCGCTTCCTAAGCGACGAAGAGATTGCTGCTCAGGGTGCAAACCGTGAGCGTCGTGGCAAGGGCAAGGGGAGAGGCTGATGCGCAGCATTCTTTGTCTGACAGCGCTCCTCGCCCTGGGGCTTACGGCTTGCGGGGATGACCCGGCACCGGCCAACAAGCCTGCTCAGGGGCCGATTGCGCCCAAGGCGCCCAAGGCGCCTGTTGCTGAGGAGGCCGTCGATCCCTTGGCGGACATGGCCCCCTCCTATTCGTACAACCCCATCGGCAAGCGGGATCCATTTCGCAGCTTCTTCAAGGGCCAGGATGACGGAACCATCGTCAATCCAACGCCTCTGCAGCGCTTTGAAGTGGACCAGTATGTGCTCGTGGGAGTGGTTTGGGGTGTCTCGAGCCCCAAAGCCATGGTCCAGGATCCCGAAGGTACGGGGCACGTCGTTCAGGCGGGCACCTACATTGGGAAGAACTGGGGCAAAGTTAGCGCCATCACCAGCACCTCCGTGGTCATCACGGAGGAGTTTACGAACATTGATGGGGAGCTGGTCACCAACCAGTTGACCCTTGACCTTCCGGTCACAGAGCTTGAGCTGTAAGCAGCACCTGCGTGGAGCCCCCATGTCATTCCGCCGCACCGCAAACCGCATCGCCATAGGGGCCGTGGTCACGTCGCTGGCCCTGCTCGCCACCCCTCTGCTCGCGCAGAGCGGGCCTGAAGTCTCGGGCGCCGTCGTGGCTGCTCAGGGAGACTCCAGCGACGTCACGGTCAGCTTTGACGGTGACCTGAGCGCAGCGCGCTCCTCCTACTACAAGGACGGGAACCTCGTCGTTGTCGAGGTCACCGGTGTTTCCATGGCCACGCCTGCGCCCGTTGAGGGAACAGGCTTGGTTGAGGGCGTCCGCTTTGACGCCTTCGGAAGCGATGGCGTGAAGGTCACCCTCGCGCTCAGCGTGCCCGCAAGCCAGGTTGACGTGCTCTCGGACTTGGTCGGACAAGACCTCTCGATCCGGGTCACGCCTGTCACTTCGATGAGCACGGACCCTCTGGCCATGTCTACGCCGGACACGGAGCTTGAGAACCAGGACCAGCGCGGTCAACAGGTAGGCGCCGTCTCCGGCCCAATCGACCTGAACGGCGCCGCACTGGCCTCGCTGGACTACGAGCACCAGGACACTGTCGCGCGGGTGGTCATCGGAACAACGGGAGGCGTGGACTACAGCACCAGCCAACCCGAGCCCAACCTGCTCATCGTGGACTTCCCGGGCGCCAAGCTGCCCGCGTCGCTGGGTCGGGTGCTCGACACCTCCCAGTTCATCTCGCCAGTTCAAATGGTTCGTGCCTACAAGACACGCAGCGGCGTGCGCGTGGCCATCAGCCTGAACACCTCCTCTACCTGGAGCGTGAGCAACGGCCCTGACGACCTGATCTACCTGGACGTTCAGATTCCGGATCAGATGCAGGAAGACCGGGCTCTGGCCATGCAGTCTGGGTTGAGCGTCTCCCCCGCGAACCCCGGTCAGACCGGTGACCCCAGCGTCGCTGGCTACGCCACGAGCGAGACCTTGATCGGAGAGTCCGGTCAAACCAGTGACCCCTCCCAAGTGTGGGGAAGCGGCGGCGGAAGCGGCGGTTCTTCTGGCTTTACCGGCACCGCAAACGGCTTCATGATCGACAGCAATGCGGCCGCCGACGCCATGTACAGCGGCCGACGCATCAACCTGGACCTGGTCGAAGCGGACATTCACTCCGTCTTCCGGTTGATCCATCACGTCTCTGGCTTGAACATCGTCGCTGGCGATGACGTTCAGGGCAAAGTCACCATGACCCTGGAAGATGTGCCTTGGGACCAGGCCTTTGCGGCCATTCTCCAGTCCAAGGGGCTGGGCGCGCAGCGCTTCGGAAACATCGTTCGAGTCGCACCCATCGAGATCATCAAGGCAGAGCAACAAGCTGCCCTGGAGGCTCAGAAGGCCCAGGAAGACTTGACTCCGCTCAAGGTTCTGGTAGTGCCGCTGAACTACGCCCAGGCCGATGCCATGGCGCAGCAGGTCTCTTCCATGCTGAGCCCGCGTGGCTCGGTAGAGGTCGACGCACGCTCCAACCAGCTCATCGTCAAGGAGACCGAGGACCGCTTGGCTCAGATTCGTGAGCTTCTGCGCCACATCGACCGTCAGACCCCCCAGGTTCAGATCTCCGCTCGGGTGATCGAGGCGACCTCCAGCTACAGCCGTGGCTTGGGTGTGCAGTGGGGCGGCGAGCTCGATGCAAGCGGAACCACTGGCTACGGTACCGGACTGTTCTTCCCGAACTCCATCGGTGTGAGCGGTGGTGCCCAGCAGCAGCAACAGGGCGCCCAGAGTGGCGGCGTCTTCTACTCGCCGGACCAAGACAACTTGGCTGTCGACTTGGCTCCCGATGGCGAGGCCGGTTCGCTGGCCCTGAGCTTGGGAAGCATTCCGGGCTTGATCGACATCGACGCACGCCTGAGCGCGATGGAGTCCGAGGGCTGGGGAGAGATCATCTCCTCGCCGACGGTCACCACCCTGGACAACGTAGAGGCCATCATCCGGCAGGGTGCTCGCGTGCCTTTCCTCTCGACCTCTGCAGGCGGTACCCAGGTCCAGTTCATTCAGGCTGCCTTGGTGTTGACGGTCAAGCCGCACATCACCTCCGACGGCAAGATCTTCATGGACATCGACGTGGAGAACAACCGTCCGGACTTCTCCAACGTGGTCCAGGGCCAGCCCGCCATCGTCATCAAGGAAGCCAGCACGCAACTGCTGGTCTCCGACCGGGACACCATGGTCATCGGCGGCGTCTACGCCTCCGAGGAGAACCACTCCTCCACCATGGTGCCCTTCTTTGGTCGTATTCCGGTGCTGGGCGTGCTCTTCCGGAACAAGAACTACCAGTCTTCCCGCCAAGAGATGTTGGTGTTTGTGACTCCGAGCATCGTGCGCCGGAACGACTAATCGTGTTCGGTTTAGCTCTGGTGGGCTTCATGGCCGCCGGAAAGAGCACCCTGGGTGCTCCGCTTGCCCAGGCGCTCGGCCTGGGTTTTGTGGATCTGGATGAAGCCATCGTCCAAGACATGGGGACCACGATCCCGGAGCTCTTCGCACGAGACGGGGAAGCACACTTCCGGGAAGTCGAGGCCAGGGTGCTGCGGCAAGTCCTGGCCTTGGGTCCAGTGGTTCTGGCCTGCGGCGGCGGCGTTCTGGACACACCTGGCAACCTTCAAGCGCTTCAGAGCTGGGGGAAGACGGTCTTTGTGGAGGTGGACCTAGAGACCTCGATGGCGCGCATGGGGGCTGACCCCAGTCGTCCGTTGTCCACCGATCCAAAGCTCTCGGCACGCTTTGACCGCCGCCAAGCGGACTACAGACAGGCCGACCTGAGGGTAGACGGCACCCTAGAGCACACGGCGCTCGTCAAGCTGATCCAGGAGCATCCGTGGAGTTGAAGGTTGAGCTCGGCTCTCGCAGCTATCCGATCGTGCTCGGTCACCTGGCGCAACTCGGGCCGTCTCTGGCACGGGAGAGGCGCCCTGGACGCTGCGTGCTGGTCAGCAATGAGGTGGTGGCCCCGCTTCATGCGCGCGCTGCGTTGGCGAGTCTGAAGGGGGCGGGTTTTGAGCCTACCTTGCTGCAGATCCCCGACGGCGAGGCCAACAAGACACTGCAGACTTGGCAGGGCTTGGTCGCCAAGCTCCTAGAGTCGGGTGTTGACCGACAGACCCCACTGATCTCGCTTGGTGGCGGGGTGACGGGGGACATCGTTGGCTTTGCGGCCGCATCGACCCTGCGTGGACTGCCCTTCGTGCAAGTCCCGACCACGCTCTTGGCGATGGTAGACGCCTCGGTCGGGGGCAAGACAGGGGTGAACACCCCTCAGGGCAAGAACCTTGTCGGGTCCTTCTACCAGCCCATCTTGGTGCTCGCAGCCATGGACACGCTGGCGACCCTCTCGCCGGAGGAGTTCCGATGTGGGCTTGGAGAAGTGCTCAAGCACGCTGTTCTGGAGGGGGAGTCCTTCTTCCAGTGGCTTGGGGACAACGCCCAGGCGGTGCTCGCTCAAGAGCCCCAGGCCCTGGAACAGGCCATCGCGCGCTGCTGTGCCTACAAAGCGCAGATCGTGGCCCAAGATGAGCGGGAGGGTGGAATCCGGGCTCTGCTCAACTGCGGGCACACTCTCGGGCATGCTCTTGAGCGAGAACTGGGTTTTGGCAGCTTGCGTCACGGCGAGGCTGTTGCCATCGGGATGCTTGGCGAGGCAGCCATCTGCGTGTCCCGAGGCCGGGCCGATTCGGCGTGGACAGGGCGGCTACGCGCCCTCACTCTGGCCTTGGGGCTCCCAGTAGTAGCCCCAGCTCAGCTGAAGGTTCCGGCGATTGTCCAAGCGACCCGGCATGACAAGAAACGCGCCCATGGTATTCTCACGGCGGCGCTGCCCGCCGGGCCGGGCAGAGTCACGCTGTCTGCTGTTACACCCGCTGAGATCTCTGTCGCCGCCCAAGCGATTCTCCCTCCGGAGGCCGAATGTCCGTCTTGACCCCACTCCTGCTGACGCTGGCATGTTTACCCCAGACAGGCCACCCTGCGCCTGCGGACGCGACCATCGATCCCACGCCGGATGAGTACACCATGGCGCCCGAGTTTGCGGGCACCATCGACGACGGCCGAGGCTACTTGGTCAAAGTCGATGCCATGGTTCAAGACCTCAATGGCATTCCGCTGCCAGACACCGAGGTGGAGTTCACCTCCGAGTACGGGGGAATGTACATTCTGCCAGAGGCGGCGATTCGTGAGGTTGACCCGCCGGATGCCGACGCTGAAGGCGCAGACTGCGATCTGGAGAGCGAGACCTACGACGCCGAAATCTGCGCGTGGTACGACATCGACACGGAGCTCTACTTTGAGCTCTCGCCTTCTTACGCTGGCGACTACAAGCCCAACTACGTTGTGGCCAAGACGGACCGCTTTGGCAATGCCCGCATGTGGGTCTACGTGGATGCATTTCCGAGCTCCGGCGACGATGGCTACTCGGCCGTGTTCATGAGCGCGAAGATCACAAACAGCTTCGCGGTGATCACCTTCTCCCCGGACAGTGGTGTCTGAGCAGCTTCTGGTGCTCCAGGGGCCGAACCTGAATCTCTTGGGTTCACGGGAGCCAGAGACCTATGGCACCACGACGCTGACCCAGATCCAGTCTGGGTTGGATTCTCTCGCATCCGATCTCGGGGTGGTGCTGCACCACTTTCAGGCCAACGGTGAAGGTGCGCTCATCGACCGCATTCATCTGGCCATGGATCAGGGCTTGGACGGTATCGTGTTCAACCCAGGCGGCTACACCCACACCTCGGTTGCCCTGCGTGACGCCTTGGTTGGCGTGGCCATTCCATTCGTGGAAGTGCACCTCTCCAACGTGCATGCACGGGAGAGTTTTCGGCACCGCAGCCTCTTGGCGCCGGTCGCAGTCGGCCAAGTCTGCGGCTTTGGAGCCTTCAGCTACACCCTGGGTCTTCAGGCGCTTGTCCAAGAGCTTCGCGCCGGGGGTTGAGTCCAAGCGAGGGAGGGGATAGCCTCCGGCCACGCGGAGGCTGAAATGGACTTGGACCAGATCAAGAACTTGCTTGAGATCCTCAAAGACCAAGAGGTGAACGAGTTCACATACGAGACCGAGGCTCTGTCCTTGTCGGTCAACTTTGGGGCCCAAGTGGTCCAAGGCATGGCGCCCATGATGGCGGCGCCTCAAATGGCGGCACCGGCGCCCGTCGCGGCAGCAGTGGATGCAGCCCCCGCTGTGAGTCCTGGTGTGGGCATCGAGTCCCCCATGGTGGGCACCTTCTACAGCGCACCAAGCCCCGAGCAGCCTGCCTTTGCAAAGGTGGGCGACAAGGTGTCCAAGGGACAGACCTTGTGCATCATCGAGGCGATGAAGCTCATGAACGAGATTGAGGCTGAGGTGTCCGGCACCGTGCTGGAGATCCTGGTTGAGAACGGCCAGCCGGTTCAGTTCGGTCAGGTGCTGTTCAAGATCGACCCGGCCTGATCCGTGAGCAAGCCCCCATTTGAGAAGATTCTGGTCGCCAACCGTGGTGAGATCGCCTTGCGGATCATCCGGGCCTGTCGTGAGCTGGGCATCAAGACCGTCGCGGTCTACTCCCAGTGCGATGCGACCTCGCTCCACGTGCGCTTCGCAGATGAGTCGGTCTGCATTGGGCCTCCCCAGGCCTCGCTCAGCTACCTCAAGATCTCCAATGTCATCTCGGCAGCGGACATCACCGGAGCCGATGCAGTGCATCCTGGCTACGGCTTCTTGGCTGAGAATGCAGGCTTCGCTGAGGTTGTAGAGAGCCATGGCATGACCTTCATCGGTCCCCGCCCCGAGCTGCTCCAGACCTTCGGCGACAAGCTGAGCGCAAAGGCGGCCGCACGCAAGGCCGGACTGCCCCTCATTCCAGGAAGCAAGGGCTCCATCGCAGATGTGGAGGAGGCCGTCGCCGTCGCCGACGAGGTCGGCTACCCCATCATGCTCAAGGCTGCGGCCGGCGGCGGTGGGAAGGGCATGCGTGTGGTGGAGAGCGCCGACCAGCTGCGTCGCGTCTTCTCCCTCACCAGCAACGAGGCCCTCGCAGCCTTTGGAAACGGGGATGTCTTCATCGAGCGCTTCTTGCGCAATCCCCGTCACGTTGAGGTGCAGGTCGCAGGCGACATGCATGGTGTGGCCGTTCACATGGCCGAGCGCGACTGCTCCATGCAGCGTCGGCACCAGAAAGTCCTGGAAGAAGCGCCTGCTCCCAACCTCTCCCCGGTGCTCGTGGAACGCATCCGCAGCGCGGCGGTCGAGTTGGTTCGGGCGGTCGGATACCACACCGTCGGGACCGTTGAGTTCCTGGTGGACGGTGAAGAGTTCTTCTTCCTCGAGGTCAACCCTCGGATTCAGGTCGAGCACCCTGTCACGGAGCTGGTGACGGGACTGGATCTGATCCAGCTGCAGATCCAGGTGGCTGCTGGCATGCCCATGCCGGTGACTCAGGAGCAGATCGTCGTGCGCGGGCACGCGATCGAGGCGCGGATCAACGCCGAAGATCCCTTCACCCATGTGCCCAGCCCGGGCAAGGTGACCGGCTTCTTCCTCCCAGGCGGTCCTGGCGTGCGCGTGGACTCCGCTGTGCATGAGCAAGCGGTGGTCCAGCCCTACTACGATTCCATGGTGGCCAAGCTCATTGTGTGGGCGCCCACGCGGGAGAAGGCGCTGATCAAGATGCGTGGCGCCTTGGCCGAGTCGGTGGTCGAGGGGATCAAGACGACGATCCCTCTGCACAAGGAGCTGCTTGTGCACCCCGACTTTGTCGCTGGAACCATGACGACGAAGACCTTGGACGCCTACCTGGCCAAGCGCCGAGAAGACGCCAAGTAGGCTGCGCTAGGCCCTGATGTGGCATCATCTGTTTCCTTCGAGCTGGCACTCGGAGGGCGGAGGGTGCCTGTGGCGGACCTGGATCGAAACGAGCTCGAACAGCGGGCCCTGCGAGAGCTCTCGCGGGACCAGCTCGACCGAGCCACGCAGACCTACATCGAGATCCTCCGCATGGAGCCGCGGGACCGCCGCATCCGGCAGAAGCTGGCGGAGCTCTACCTAAAGGGCGGCCGGCGGCGTGACGCGGAGCGCCAGTACAGGCAGCTGTACAAGGCCTATCGCCACGACGGCAACCACCGGGCGCTGGTCGCGGTGCTTCTCAAGGTGCAGCAGCTCGCGCCAGAAGACTTCGAGATGCGTGGACGCCTGGGGGAGAGCTACCGGAACCTGGGAAGGGCCAGCGAGGCCAAGCCGCTGCTGGAGGATGCCTGGCGTTCCCTGATGCGCCAAGACATCGAGATGGCCCTGGGCTTCGCCGACATGCGCTTGGGCTTGGACCCCTCAGACATTCCCTTCCTGACCGAGATCGCGGAGGGACTCGTCTCCCTGAACATGAACCTGCGGGCCTTTGGCTACTACGAGAAGGGCATTCGTCTCTACAGGGACCGAGGCCAGGTTGAAGAGATGGGACGTTTGGCCGTTCGTGCGCTGGAGCTCAAGCCTGACGAGCCGGATCTGCTTCGTGCCGCAGCCGAGGCCAGCCTCTCTGTGGACGACGCAGCGACCGCTCTTCAGCACTTGCAGCCGGCCTTCGCCAACAACCCCAACGACCCCGTCGTCTTGGACCTGATGGCCCGTTGCTTTGAGCACGCGGGAGATCTGCCCAAGGCCCGCCGGGTTTTGATGGAGCTGGCCAGGGTGCAGCGGGCGAGCTCAAAGCCCGGGGATTGGCTCTCCGCGCTGGAACGGGCAGACAAAGCGGGCGAGCCGGGCTTGAGTGCTGAACTGGAGCAAGCTCAAGCGGCCCTGGCGCTCGCTGAGCTGCGTTTGCACCAGCTTCCCTCGGCTGCACCGGAGGGAGAGGCCAAAGGCCGGCCCTGCGTTCAGGCGGACGTGTTTGTGCGCTACGGCTTTGTTGATCGCGCTGCGTCGACCTTGGACGCAGCGCGCCAAGAGCTTCCAGAGGATCTCGCACTCCTGGCGTGGCGTGCCGAGGTCGCAGCAATCCAAGAAGACAAGCCCCTGGCCATTCGTCTGGGCAAGCTCTTCCTGGCCTCGGTTACAGGAGACGAAGCGATGCGCGCTGCGGATCGACTCCGCAGCTTGGGAGCCCAGGTCGACCTGCCGGATCCCGCCGCGCACTCCACAGACGAGGACGAGCTGATCGACGATGAGGAGTACATCGACGACCCGCCTACGGACGCTGGAGATGTGCTCGAGGACGAGCTGGACCCCTTCTCCTCGGCACCAGACCCCTTCGCGGACGACTTGGACCCATTCGCTCAGGCCATCAAGTCCCGTGGAATGCAGACTGTCGATGTGGATGCCTCCCTCGATGCATCTATGGACGCAGACCCCTTTGCGGGCCTGGATCTGGACGAGGACGAAGATGAGGGACAGGACAACGCGGCGGATGCCATTGAAGAGGCCCGGGGGCTCATCGGAATGGGCGAGTTCTCCGAGGCACTGAGTGCCCTCAGCGGACTTGGTGGCCTAGAGGCCGCCACCTTGCGCGCCCGCTGTCAGCGGGAGCTGGGAGACGCCTCCGGGGCACTCAGCGCGCTGCGGGACATACTGGACGAGGCCGACGAGGGAGAGCCCCACTGGATGGAGGCGCTCTTCGAGCTGGCGGACTTGGCCGGCCGCGGCCAAAAGCCCAAGCTGGCCTTGCGGACCTTGAAACGAGTGCACGACAAGGACCCGACTTGGCGCTCAAAGGATGTCGCTGCCCGGGTGCGTCTGCTTCGGAAGCGGCTCCAGAAGTAGTTTGCTCGGCCTGGTCTTGGGGCTTAGATTCGGGTGGCTACGCGGGAGTAGCTCAGTTGGTAGAGTCCAAGCTTCCCAAGCTTGTTGTCGCGGGTTCGAATCCCGTCTCCCGCTCCATACATGAAAGGCCCGCCTCAGATGAGGCGGGCCTTTTCTTTTCAGCAGCCAGGGACCCAGGCTCA
This sequence comes from uncultured Pseudomonadota bacterium, assembly GCA_913060515.1. GTDB lineage: Bacteria > Myxococcota_A > UBA796 > UBA796 > CAJQPC01 > CAJQPC01. Next base: position 123,119 of record CAJXRZ010000002.1, read on the forward strand.
GCGCCTGGGTCGATGTCAGCTCAGTCGTTCCAGTCGGATGCAGGACCGCCAAAGGCACCCTGGTCCGTCGTGGAGCCGTCGGAGTCAGAGTTCGAAGGGTCGCCTGCGTCCACCGAAGGGGAGGTCGGCAACAAGGTCCAGTCGTCGGCGGAGGAGTTCGTGAACAGCGGGTCGTAGCTGATGTTGCCCGAGCTGCCCGTTGGGTCGGTGATTCCGCTGTAGCCGCTACCCGTTGCGTTGTAGACGTTGTTGTAGGAGCCCGAGAAACTGGAGGTGCCGTCGAAGTAGAGCGCCGCCACACTGCTGTCTGCGTAGACCACACTGCTGGACATCGTGCCGCTGGAGGTGCCCTGGAAGTAGATCGAGGAGCCGTAGGTGCCGGCGTCGTTCTCGGAGTAGGTCACGTTCTCGGTGGCCAGGGTTCCTGAGAGCACGATGGCTGCGCCGCCGTCCTCGGTCGCGACGTTGTTGGCGTTGACGACGTTGGTCTCTGTCATCTGCCCACCGTCAATCTCTACACCCGCACCGTCCAAGCCGGTGTTGTCCAGGATGAAGCTGCTGTCGATGGTGATGGCCGAGGAGGAGTCCACGTAGAGTCCGCCGCCTTCCATCGCATCGTTGCTGTCGATCTCAAGGTCGTAGATCTGTGAGTTGCTGCCGATGAAGGCCAGCCCGCCGCCGTAGGAGAAGGTGTAGGTGTCACCGGTGGCCTCCTCCGTTGCGCCGTCCACGAAGTCGTAGTCTTCCAAATCGTTGCGTGTGACGATGAGGTCGTAGAGCGTGGGGTCGGAGTTCTCCACGTACACGCCACCACCCCAGTAGGTGTAGTAGGTGTCGGTGCAGGTGGTCACCGAGGAGCAGCTACGGGTCTCGGTGTAGCTGTAGTAGTAGCCCTCGCCGTTGGTGAGGGTCATTCCGGAGAGCTCTGAGGCGGAGGTCTCGCCGGAGGCGAAGGTCGCCACAGGGGAGCCGGTACCAGATGCGTCCACGCGGGTGCGGTCGGAGCCTTCCACGCCGGTCACGATCAAGTCGCGACCGCCGAAGTCCAGCGCCTCGTAGTAGGTACCGCCGTACACGACGACGCACTCGGTGGCGTTGTCGATGCCGTCTTGGATGGCGTCGAAGGGAGCGGAGGAGGAGCCGTCGCCCGATGCGGAGCCGGTGCCGGAGTCCACAACCATGGGCTCCAGAGCGTCAGCGTCGTCGCAGTCGTAGGTGTTGTCGGTGTAGCCGGAGGGGGTGGAGCAAGCCAAGACAGTGCTGCTTGGGTCTCCGAATCCGTCTGCGTCAACGTCCGCGTAGTAGGTGTCACCGTCAGCTGGGTTGTCGTCCACAACACCGTTGCAGTCGTTGTCTGCGGAGTCACAGACCTCGGTTCCACCTGGGTAGCTGGTGATGTCGAAGTCGTCGCAGTCGGTGGCGTCGGAGACGTAGCCGCTGGGCTGGTAGCACTCAACATCGGTGGAGGTTGAGTCACCGTAGCCGTCCGTGTCCAGATCGCGGTACCAGGTGCTGGCGTCGACGGCGGTGTCCTCGTCGATGTTGCCATCGCAGTTGTCGTCGTCGCCGTCGCAGTACTCGTCAGCGCCGGGGTACTCGGCTCCGTCCGTGTCATCGCAGTCGGTGGCGTCGGTGACGTAGCCGCTGGGCTGAGAGCAGGACTCGGTGGTGCTGCTGGGGTCGCCGTAGGTGTCGGCGTCGGCGTCGGCGTACCAAGTCGAGGCATCCTCTGCGGTGTCCTCGTCTACAAAACCATCGCAGTTGTTGTCGATGGTGTCGCAGACTTCGGTCTCGGAGGGGTTGGCCAGAGGCTCAGAGTCGTCGCAGTCTCCGCCCACTTCGGCGTAGCCGGTGGGAAGGGCGCAAGCTTCGGCCGCAAGGGAGTCGTCGCCGTATGCGTCGGCGTCCAGGTCTGCGTAGAAGGTGGTGGTCACACCCTCGTCGACCCGAGCGTCACAGTCGTTGTCCGCCTCGTCACAGACCTCGGCGTTGCCGGGCCATGCGTAGGCGTTTGTGTCGTCGCAGTCCTTGTCGTTGGTGACGTAGCCCTTGGGCTGGCGGCACTCCTCAAGGCTGGCGGCGGCGTCGCCAAAACCATCCAGGTCAGCGTCGGCGTAGTAGGTCGAGGTGGTTCCCTCGTCGATGTCGCCGTCGCAGTTGTTGTCGATGTAGTCGCAGATCTCAGCGGTGCCAGGGTTCGCTGCCACTTCGCCGTCGTCGCAGTCACCGCCAACGGGGACGTAGCCACTGGGCTTCTCACAGGCCTGGAGGCTGACCGCGTCGTCACCGAAGCCGTCGTTGTCCGAGTCCTGGTAGTAGGTAGTGGTCACCGACTCATCGATGTCACCGTTGCAGTTGTTGTCGTTGCCATCGCAGATTTCAACAGCGCCGGGGTAGATGCCCGCGTCGTTGTCGTTGCAGTCCTCGTCGGCGAAGAAGCCGTCACCGTCCACATCTGTCTCTGAGACAGCGGTCCCGGTATCGGTGTCGAGAGGAATTCCAGCGTCTCCGCCATCGTCTTTGCATGCGACGAGGGAGAGGGCGAGCAGGATGCTGGTTGCGCTCATAATCTTGGCTCCGCGACAGAATAGGGCACAGGTTTACTGACCTATACCAGGGTTCTGCTGCTGAGATTACCGGCTTGTCAGCAAAATGCAAGCTGCGTTTTGCGGGCCGAAACCGACTGAAATCTTCCCCGCCCGAAGAAGAACCCCTGAAAGACGCGCTAATCGGCAGCGCGTGCGACTTTCAGGATGCCGAAGCGCAGGCCCGCGTCTGATGCGAGGCAGGCGTTCAGGTCGCAGAAATCAAGAACCGCACTGATCACTGCGGCGCCCCCTGCGAGGTAGTCGGCGCGCTTGGGGCTTACCCTTGCCAGCTCGAGTCTCTCGGCTGTGGTCGCCGCGAGCATTCGTTGTTGCCAGTAGTCCAGTCGCTCCCGCGTCAGGTGGCGCCCATGCACCGCCTCGGCTTGGTAGGACTTTAGGCCTGCATCCATTGCGGCAAGAGTTGTCGCTGTTCCTGCCACCACGACTGCTTGACTGGGTTTCTGCGGCAATACCACCGAGGCCAGGAGGGTCTCAAGATGCTCCAGAGCGCCTTGGATGTCCGCATCGTCCTGTTCCAGGCCGAAGGCCTCGGTCAAGCGAACCGCGCCCACCTCCAGGCTGGTCCGGTAGCTGATCAGCTCCCCTTGCCCGATGATGATTTCGGTCGAGCCGCCGCCCAAGTCAATGACCAGCACCGGACCGTCAGCAAGCTCCAGCCCGCGTAGCGCTCCCAGGTAGGAGAGCTGCGCTTCCTCTTCTCCGGAGATGGTCTGGATTGCGATGCCGAGCTCTCGCTTCATCTGGTCGAAGAACTGGGGCGCGTTGCTCGCGCGGCGGGCCCCGCTGGTTGCGCAGATCCGTATTTCGTTGGGGGGAACGCCATGGTCACCGGCCACCTGGACATACTCACGCAAGACCTGTTCTGCGTGAGCCATTCGAGCTGGCTCAAACTGACCCATGTCACCCAAGCCTTTGCCCAGGCCAACGACCTCTGCTTGGTCGTGCAGGAGGACCCCATCGGTCGATTCGACCGCCAAGAGCAAGCTGTTGCTGCCGAGATCTACCGCGGCGTAGGCCTTTTTCACGGGAGCGTCCTACCAGGTGAGGCGTGGGGACCAGGCGGGGTTGCTCCAGGAGCCACCCCCTTGAGTGACCTGGACTTGGTGACGGCCATCTGCCGTGCTCATCCAGATGTGGGACCCGCCGCTGCGGGTGCTCACGAAGGCCAAGTAGCGGCCGTCTGGAGACCAGCTCGGGTCCTCGTTGCTGCCTTGGCCCTGGGTGACCCGCTGCATGTCGGAGCCGTCCGTGCGAACGGTGAACACGTCGTATCCGCCGTCACGTCCAACAAAGCTGATCCGGTCGCCCTTGGGAGACCACTGTGGATCGGTGTTGTGGTTGCCCTGGAAGGTCAGGCGCCTGGGGTCTCCGCCGTCCGCAGACATGACGTAGAGCTGGAGGCCGCCGCTGCGCTCGCTGGCGAACACGATCTGAGAGCCATCGGGCGAGAAGCTGGCCGAGACGTCGATTCCGGGGGTCTTGGTGAGCTGGGCGACGACTTTTCCGTCCACGCTCGAGATGCCGAAGATGTCGGTGTCACCGCGCCCTCCGCTGCTCAAGGTGAGCGCCAGCAGGTCCCGTCCTGGCGCCCATGCGGCGCCTGTATTGACCCCGGAACGCGAGGACACCCTTCGCACCTTGCCCGTGCTGAGGTCCGCCACGTAGAGGTCTGGATTGCCCCCGCGGTAGCTGGTGTAGGCGATCTGGGTTCCGCTGCTGTTCCAGGCGGGCTGCAGGTTGATGCTGCCGTTCTTGGTCAGGCTGCGCACGCCGTGTCCGTCGACGTCCAGGAGCTTGATCTCTTTGTTGCCACTGGCCTTTGAGACGGCGACGAAGCGGGTGGTGAAGATGCCGGGCTCTCCACTGACCAGACGGATGATCTCATCGGAGATCCGATGTCCGACCATACGGGCGTTGCTGGAGGAGGCTGTGAAGCGCTTGGCCCCCATGCGGTCCCGCCCGGGGACGTCGTACACCCAGACCTCGGCTGAGACCTGATCCCCAGAGAGCTCCGAGAGGGAGGTCTTTGCGAGCACCACGGCCCCTGGAACGTCCCAGTCACTCCACTGAAACTCACCCTCTTGGATGCCTGCGCTGCCCGGCTCGATGTAGGCGGCGGGGTCGATGACGTTGAAGAAGCCCGACATGTTCAGGTCGTTGCGCACCACTTCCCAGACGGTGTCGCTGACGGAGCCGTCGCCCTTGGGCTTGGGAATCGCGATGGGCAGGTCCTGGCCGCCTGGGGCCGAGATCCGCACCACGATGTTCTCGATGTCGCTGGTGGTGGTAGCTGGCTGCTCCGGTGGCTCTTGGGCTTGGGCCATGGGGTCCATGGCCAAGGTGAGCGCACCAGCAGCGAGCAAGAGGGTCCATGCGGTCAGGCGCTTCAAGCTGCATCCTTTGGTGTAAAGGAAAGGGGCAAGGTGACCTTGTCCTTCCGCATCAGCTCAGGAGGGGCAGGCGGGACTGCGCCCGTTTTGTCCAGTGCGCGACGGGCGGCTGCGTCAAAGCTGACGTTTCCGGAGCTCTTTCGCACACTGGTTCCGACGATGTTCCCTTGGCGGTCGATGGTGACTGCAAGGATCACTTCCAAGCCCTTGTCGGTCTGAATGGGCTTGAAGTTGGGGAAGACGGCGCCCTTGATCTGCTCATGCCAAGCGGCGAGCACCGGGTCGCCCACGCTGCCTGCGCTGCTCCCGGTGGCCCCCTCCACACCATCGGGGCTGGTGCGGGCGCGGTCTTGGGTGCCCAGGGGGGCATCGGGCTGCAAGTTCGCCATCGCTTCTGCGCGGCGCATGTCCCGCAGGGCCTTCTCTCGGTCAGGATCCTCTTTGACGTCCTGGCCCTTCACTTCCGGAGGCGGCAGGGTGGGGTCGATCAGGTCCGAGGTGGTCTTGATGGGCTCGACCGGGAGGGGCTCTGAGGTGCCTTTGACCGGGGTCGGGGCGCGCTCGGCCTTCTGGGGCATGGCCGTGGTCTGTTTCGGCATGGCCAGCATGCTCACTTCCATGAGCACCTCGTCCGGGTCGATCATCGGACCGGAGTCGGGGGAGAATTTGGCGGCGAGCAGAATGGCGACGGCGATGGCGGTGTGCAGGCCCAAGGAGAGGGGCAGAGCGATGCCCGGCTTGAAGGGGCGAGGTGCCAGCAGGGAGCGGCTCACTCAGGTCCGCCGGGCTGGGTGACCAGACCCACCTTGCCGATGCCGGACTGCTTGGCGATGCCCATCAGCTGAATGACGCGCTCATAGGGCAAGCTGCCGTCGGCCTTTACGAAGACCGCTTGGTCGGGGTTGGCCGTGTGGATGGCCGCCAGCTTGGTGGGCAGCTCCTCCCAGGTCATCTCCCGCTCGTTGATGTAGGTGCGGCCATCGGCGTCGATGCTCAAGATGAGTTGGTCCTCGGAGTCGGTCTCCAAGGCCGGCGTGTCCTGTCGTGGCAGCTCGACGTCCACCCCCTGGACCATCATCGGGGCGGTCACCATGAAGATGATCAGCAGCACCAAGGTCACGTCCACGAAGGGAGTGACGTTGATCTCGGAGACCATGCCCCCGCGTCCGCTGCCGCCGCTCATGCCCATTAGGCGCTCCGGGTGCTCTTGGAGAAGTGGCGCTTGACGATGTTCAGAAAGTCATCGGAGAAGTTGTCCATCTCCGTGGTCAGGACCCGAATGCGGCTGTTGAAGTAGTTGTAGGCCATCACGGCCGGGATGGCGGCGGCCAAGCCGACGGCGGTGGCGACGAGCGCGTGGGCGATGTCCGGGCCAACCACAGCGATGCTGGCGGTTCCCTCGATGCCGATCTTTTGGAAGGCGCGAAGGATTCCCCACACGGTGCCAAAGAGCCCGATGAATGGGGCGGTTGATCCGGTGGTCGCCAAGAAGGGGATGAGCCGCTCCAGCGAGGTCAGCTCGGTGCTGGCCGCTCTTCGGAGCGCGCGAATCAAGTTGTCGATGCCGCCCAGATCCATCTGGCCTTGGGCGCCACCTTCGTCGTTCTGCGTCAGCTTGTGTAGCTCCACGTAGCCAGCCTTGAAGACCTCAGCGATGGGGGACTGGGGGTAGGCCCCGGCCTTCTCATAGACCTGATCCAGGCGCCGGCTGTTCCAGAAAAGCTCCAGGAACTCAGTGGACTGCTTGGAGGCGCTGCGCAGGAGAAGGCCCTTGTTGATCAGAATCACCCAGCAGCCGATGCTCATCGCGACCAAGCTGACCAAGACCAGCTGGACGACGAAGTCTGCCTCCGTGATGAGTTCCAACATGCTGGGCTGCGCCGCGCCGGGCACGGCCACCGCAGCCAAGTAGGCGGTGATGACGCTGTCCATAGGACTACTGGTCCTCCAGCTTGGTGCGCTCGCGCGGGCCGGTCCAAGCGCTCATCCCTTCCATCACGTTGAAGATCTCGTGGGCGCCGATGCTGGCCATGAACTCCGCTGCGGCAGCGGAGCGGTCACCGCCCTGGCAGACGAAGAGGATGTGGGTGGTCTGCCCCAAGTCCTGGTAGCGGTGAGGCAGCTCATCCACGGGCACGTGGGTGGCGTGGATGCTGTGGTCCGCGTCGTACTCGGACTTGGTGCGCACATCGACCAGGATGTACGGGGTGTCGTCGGAGGTCAGCATGGCCTCGGCTTGGTCCCCGTCGATGTCCGTTACGGCCTTTTGGGCTTGTCCGGGCACGCGGGCGTTGCTGGTGGCGGCTGGATCCACTTCAGGTGCATCCTCGCCTGGCATGGCCATGCCTTGAGCCTTGGCCAGCAGACCCAAGACCTGCTCTGGAGAGTGCAGACCGCGCTCCGAGAAGAGCACCTGCTGATCCTTGCCGATCAAGACCAGTCCGTCACGACACTGAGGCCGCAAGCGGCCGCTCATGCCGAAGGCCCGGGAGGTCAACGCCATAGGGTCGTAGAGGAAGAAGAAGCTGCAGCGCAGGTGTGCGCGCAGGTCTCGCAGTCGCTCGGTTGAGGCGGTGTGGATCCCGAAGAGGACGGCGTCGAGCTGCTCTGCAGTGTCCTTGGCATCGGACCAAGCCCTGAGCCAGGCCTCGGTGTCGTTGTCCTCAGACTTGAAGAAGAGCAGGACAACGGCCATCTGGCCCTTGAAGTCCCGCAGCTTGACCCAGGTGCCCTGGTCCGCCGTGAGCGAAAGGGGCGGTGCCTCGGTGCCAACCGAGATTGGAGTGAGGCGCATCAAGTCCCGCACGACCGACATGAGTAGATCCTTCTGAAAAGCGGCTTCTTCTCTAAAGGAGTGCCCTAACGCGCACCCTCGGGCTGGGCAGGGCTCTGTCTCACTTCCAGCACATCGATCACGTCGTCGGCCATCTCAGGCGGGTCAGACCAGCCCTTCCGGAAGACCTCCTTCATGTACTCGCCCTTTTTCTGGCCCTGGCTGTAGGCCCGGTTCGCAGCCAGGCCAATCGTCAGCCCTGGGATGAGTCGGATGCCGCGCCCGATAATGCGGCTGGTCGCCGTGTTCACCACGCGTCGAAGGACCATCGCGGCTGCAGCGCCACCCTTGGGAACCTGCTTGGCAGCGGCAGATGGCAGGTCGCGCACCCGCAGATCGAGCTGAGCTTGCTCCGGGAGTTGCACGTCGTAGGCGGCGGCCAAGGCGCGCCAGAGCATCACCCGTCCGCGGTCCGTCTCCGGGTCGAAGCCGTAGATGACGGCCAAACGCTGTGCCATTCGAAGGGTGTGGACCAGGCTGGCCAAGACCTCTGGGGCCACACCAACCGCTCCGCCAATGCCGCCGGCGGCGCCGATCACGCCGGCGCGCACCTTGGCTTGGTCGATGAGCAGATCGGCGCTGATGTCCAACTCGCTCAGTCCAGGACGACGTTGCTCTGAACGCCAATCGGAGAAGACGACGGACTTGGCCCCAAAGTCCGAGAGAATCTCGGAGGTGCGCAGGCTGCAGGCCGCGTAGAGGCTGGGCAGCAGGTCTTGGTCGAGTCGATCCTCGACGATGTTGCGCAGCTTTCGGATGGGGGTCTCGTCCATAAGGCCAGTCTATTGTCCATTGGGTGGCTTGGACAGCGGGACAAGGCCGCCACCTTCCCTACGACGCACGAGCAAGCTCATTTCATCCTCGGCCAAGAGCTCCCAGTCGGGGGAGGCCAAGGCAGCGGGGATCAGGGTCTGGGCTTGGGTGGGCCGCCAGAGAAGCATGTAGTTGACCCGCTGGATGCGCAAGCGCTCCTCCCAGTCGGCGGGCGCCTCACAGAGATCCAAGTAGATCTGCCAAGCTGGATCAGGGAAGACCCAAGAGCGAATGTCGCCGCTGGTCTGCAGTCCCGGCGCTTCAACGTTTAGGTAGCCGCCAAACTCGGGCGGGTTCAGGATGCGCTCCCCGGTGCACGCCCCGCAGCTCTGCTTCAGGGCTTCGATGGCGGCGACTGGGGTCGTCTCTTTGAGTCCTCGATCCGGCGGCAGAAGGCGTGCCCCGAGCGCAAGAAAGAAGAGGGCCAGAGTCACGCCAAGGATCTGGACCCACCGTCGAGGCCACCCTTCCTTCGTGTCTGCCGGCCACCGCTGGCTGAGCCAGAGCGCAAGTAGGGGGGCGCTCGCCAACCCAAACCAGGCGATGAAGCGTGTCCCACGTGCTGCCAAGACCCCAAAGGTCAGGACCAGAATGACGCTGACCCAATCTGGGCGGCGGCGCAGCGCCAGCAGTCCCCAGAGTGCCAGTGCGCCGTAGAGGCGGGCACCGGCAAAGCTTAGAAAGTCCGGGGCATACCATTCGATAAACCCGCGCGCGAGAGGGGAGCTGGAGTTCTCGTAGAGGAAGGACCAGACTCCGGTGACCTCGGGGTTGCAGAGGGTGCCGATGGCCAGCCCCAGGGCGCTCAGCCACGCCGGCGCCGCGGCCGAGAATTCCTTGGAGGCCCAGATCCGCCCCCCTCCCCAAATCCCCAGCCAGATCAAGGCCACCGGGAAGCTGCCGTGCAGGTTCGACCAGAGGGCGCCGAGCATCAGACCACCCAGGATGTGCAGCGCTGGGTGGCGTCTTTGCACTCCCAGCCAGATGGCCAGCGGCAGCAAGAGGAAGACCCAGGTCTGGCCGCGAACAGCCAGATTCTGGAGCAGCAGGATCCACGCGTAGAGGGTGGACAGGGCGCAGGCCTTGGGCTGCAGCTTCAAGGCCTTGCAGGACCCGTTTACGGCGAGCAGGGCCAGGGCGACCATCGCCCCGTTGAAGAGGCGCAGCCCCTCCACGCCGATCCCCTGGTACAGCGCCCAGGACAGGCAGGAGAAGCCCCAGGTGGGGTTGGTGAAGGAGGTGCCCTGGGCGGTCCACGTGAAGACCTCGCTGCGCAGGATCTCGCCACTGCCCGTCATCCAACGGCCCATGGCGAGAAAAATGTGCAGGTCGTTGGTGGACACAGGCTGGCTGGCTGCGTGCAGTAGCGCGATGGCCACCACGCACCCCAGCAAGATTGGGGCCATCGAGCTTCGGTCGTGCGCGCTCACCCTGACAGGGTAGCCGAAAGGGCGTTACGCCATGGAGGAGTAGGAGATGTCTGTGTCCGAGATGAACCTCACAACGCTTTCCGAAATCCTGGCCCATCCAGCTGGTGTTCGGCTGGAAAAACTCACGGCTTTTGCCGAAGAGCTGGCCTCAAGCGCCGACGCTGGTCAAGCCGCGCCCGATGAGATGGTCAAAGCCACCGTCGACGCCTTGATGGAAGTCGTGCGCAGCGGCGAGGGCAGCCCCAAGCTGCGCTTGGGCATCGGCGAGGCGCTCGGTCGTCTTGGAGACCCCCGGCTCAACGCGCCAAGCGAGGACGGCTACTGGGTCAAGGCCGAGCTGGATCTCGGCCCTGTGCAGGTCGGTCGCTTTCCTGTGACCATCGCCGAGTGGAAGCGCTTCGTGGCCGAGGGTGGCTACGAAGACGACAGCCTCTGGTCGGAAGACGGCAAGGCATGGCGGGATGGCGTCAAGCGCCTCTGGCCAGAGCTGGCTGCGCGTGACTCCATCAAGCACTTGGTGGTCGCCAACCAGCCTGTCGTGGGCGTTGCCTGGTTCGAGGCCGAGGCCTACGCCAACAAGTACGCCGCGCGACTGCTCAGCTTCAACGAGCGCATGCAAGTCGCCCGTGGGGACGAGCGTCGGCCCTACCCATGGGGTGAGCCTTTTGGACGTGGAAACGCCAACACCCGCGAAGAGGTGCTGGGCAAGCCCTGCGCTGTGGGTCTCTTTGTTCGCGACCGCACCCCCGAGGGCATCGCGGACTTGGCCGGAAACGTGGCCGAGTGGACCGGAGACCGGGTCGGAGACGACTGCGTGATCCACCCGGGCAGCTGGGAGCAGACCTCTATGGCGAGCTGGGCCAAGGCCCGCGCTTTGGAGCCAGCGAGCACCCGCATGGCCGCTCTTGGTTTCCGACTGGCCCGCGACGCGGACTGAGTCGGAGCGTTGAGAGAGCACCCCAGCGGCAAAGCCGGGGTGCCGTCAATCAGAGCGACCCGCGCTGCAATCAGCGTGCGTCGCTCTCTTTGATCTCGAACTGCACGCGGCGGTTCGCTGCCCGTCCGGCGGCCGTCTCGTTGTCTTCGAGGGGCACCTCGGAGCCATAGCCGGTGGCCTGCAGACGCTTTCGATCCACGCCCTTGCTGACCAAGTAGTCACGCACGGCTTGTGCCCGTCGTTGAGAGAGGCGCTGGTTGGTCTCGGAGTTGCCAACGTTGTCGGTGTGCCCCTGGATCTCTACCAGGGTGATGTCCGTGTTCAGCAGCAGAGCGCTGGCGACCTCGTCCAGCAGGGGGAGGGACTCGGACTTGATCGTGGCCTTGCCGGTATCGAAGAAGACCTGCTCCTTGATCACAACTTGACCTGTGGTGACCTCGACCTTGGAGGTTCCCAAGGTGATGTCGATCGGATCGGGGGTCACACCGGGGAGGATCTCCAGCTCAACACGCTTCGCTCCAAGACCCTCAGCTTGGGCGACCAGCACCCACTCGCCGGGTCGGAGCTGTAGGGCTGCGCTGCCGGATTCCTGGGTAGTTCCTTGGGGGACACGGGCAGGGCCGACCCAGAAGAGCTCGGCTACAAGGGGCTCGCCATCGCCGTTCTGGACTTGAACCTGAACGTCCTGAGGCACGAAGTCCAGGGTGTATGTGCGCTGCTGCTCGCCGGGCACGATGTTTAGCGTCTGGGTTGCCAGCGGCTTGTAGCCCTTGGCAGTGATTCCCACGTCCACGGCGCCGGCTTGCACGCCCTCCATCAGCAGCGAGCCTCCCTTTGGTGAGGTCAGGCTGCTCTCGCCCATTGTGATCTGGGCGCCAGGAATGCCCTTGCCGTCGGGGTCTTGGACCACGAGCAGCAAGCTGTTCTCGCCGGCCACGGCCTCGGAGAGGGTGAAGGCCACGGGAAGGAGGGACTCTTGGCCGGCTTTGACCTGCACGTCGCCTTCTTCGATGCCCATGCGCTCGGAGCTTGCAACCACAGTCCAACCGCCGGGCTCCAGGTAGAGCACGCGCTCGCCGCTCTTGCCCACCTGCACTGGGGGCAAGACTGTTGGACCATAGGCACGAATCAGGGCGTCCACGGGCACGCCCCCAGGACCGGTGGTCTTCACCGTTACGGTGCCGTCCAGCCAGCGCAGGGGTAGCTCGACAAGGTTCTCGCCTTCGGCCAAGGCCAGCGGATCCACGGTCTCATAGTGGAACATCGCGCCTGCGACCTCCACGCTGCTCTCGCCTTCAGCCAAGCCTTCGACGCGAAGGGCGCCGCCGGTGCTGGTCTTGCCGATGGGCTCGCCGTCCAGTGCGACCCGGGCGCCGTCCACAGGCTTGCCTTCTGGGTCGGTCACTCGAAGAACCAAGATGGACTGACCGGCAGTCTCACGCAGCACGGCGCTGACCAGAATCAAGCTGGTCTCGTCGGCTTCGATGGTGACCTCGCGGGTCTGCAGGCCGAAGGCTGGTGCGCTCACACCGACCGTCCAGTCGCCTGGCGGCAAGCTGTACCAAGCCTCACCGTCTGGGCCTACGCCGCTTGGAGGCAGATCGCTGGGGCCCGCAAAGCGAACTTGGGCGTCGATGGGGCGCTCGCCTGCACCGCGGGTGACCACCTGAAGGGTGCCTGGCTTCCAGTCCATGGTGACCAAGAGCTCACGCACGCCGTCGACCAACTCGACCTGGATCTCCGCTTCGTCGCGCATGCGCTCGCCGCTGACCTGAAGGGCGGTGACGCCTGGCGCCAGTCCTCCGATCTGCATGCTGCCGCCGCTGGAGGTGGTTCCGAAGTCCACGCCGCCAAGGGTGACTTGGGCGCCCTGCACGGGGTTGCCGTCCGGGTCCAAGATGGTGAGGTGAAGGGCTGCGCCGCCGAGGTCGTTGTCCAGCACCACATCTACGGTGTTGAGCACCTTGCGATCGGTGTCGATGGTGACGGCTCGCTGCTGGAGACCATGGACTGGGGAGCTGACAACAACTTCCCACTCGCCGTCTTCAAGCTGGGTGTAGAGCTCGCCTTGGGCGTCCAGAGTACCGGGCTCGATTGGGATATCGCCCATGATGCGGACTTGGGCGCCTGGGATCCGTGCGCCCTGTCGGTCATGCACGCGCACGAGCAGGGTGCCCGGAGGACGCTCTAGGTAGAGCACGCTGTCCTCGCCGACGGAGGCCGTCGACATCAGGACCATGGGCTCGGTGCGTTCAAAGCCGTCGGCGCTGGCGGAGACCTGGTGCTCTCCTTCTTGGAGGCCGTCGATCTGCAGTCCGCCGCCGGGTCCAGTCGTACCGAACTCGGCGCCGTCGATCAGCAGGGTCGCCCCGTCGATCCCTCGGTCTTCGGTGTCTCGAAGTGACAGCGCCAAGCTGCTCTCTCCTGCGTCCGGGTGCATCACGGCGATGACGGCTGGTGGGGCCTGCCGGCCTTCCTCGAGGACAAGGTCACGCACCTGACGGCCGTAGCCCGGGGCTTCGATCTCAACCTGCCAGACGCCCTCTGAGAGGGGCAGGATCACCTGGCCTTTGCGGTCGCTCTGGGCCATCATCGGAGTCGCGCCGCCAAGGGCCGTGATCTGAGCGTCCTCAAGGGCGTTGCCATCGGCGTCACGCACTTCGAGCACCAGGTCGTAGGGGGTGCGGGCTTGGGTGATGCCGTCGTTGACCACACCCTCGGGTGGGTTGGTGCGCTTGCCGAAGCGGCTCCCCAGGAAGACCCGGTATCGGGGAACACCAGCACCGCTGTTCAGGCTGGTGGCCACGCCAGCGACGAGGCTCGCCGGCCCATCCCGGTCGATCTTGCCGCTGAAGATGGCCTCGGCCGTGTTGGCGACATTGACAGTGTCTCCTCCGAGGGCCTGGGTGTAGACCAGCTCGGCGGTCATGCTCACGTCGTCGCTGACGCGGTAGCCAATGGCTGCCCCGGCGAGGAGCTGCTGCTGGGTGTCGGCTTCCAGGGTGTCCAGGGGGGCTTCTAGGGCTGGGTCTCGGCCGTTGAAGGCTTGGGCGCCGACGTTCCCGCTGAACTGAAACTGAGCGGTGCTGTAGCCCGCAACGAGGATGGCGCCGCCCCCCATGGGGTTGCCGCGCAGAGGGTGGTTGGCCGTTGGCAGGCTGATGTGGGGCACCAGGCTCAAGCCTAGGCCTCTCTCATCGCCGACCGGCCGAACAATGGAGATGGGGACCCACAGCTTTAGGTCGCCAAGGCCTGCGCCCTGGCGGCCTCCGCCTCCGTCGGCCAGGGGCGCGCCGCTCAACTCTGTTCCCATCAAATCCTGATGGGACAGGTAGAGCGGGAGGCCCAGGGCCACGCCGAAGCGGTCGTTGATGGCGTAGCTGCCAGAGAGATTGGCCACGCGCAGGGCGAACATGTAGGGCACGACTTCCGAGTCGCCGCTCTGGTACGCGAGGCTCGCTCCAGCGGCCTCCAGGAGCACGGATCCACCCCATGAACCCTGGTCGAGTTGCCACGGGTTGAAGGTCGCAATGGGGGAGGGTGCGCCGGTCTGCCCGGGGACGAAATTCTGCCCGTGGCCATCAAAGGCCTGAGCATCTGGACTGAGTGCGGCAAGCGCAAGCAACAACGAGAACATCTGGTCCCTTCGATTGGAGCAAGGGTACCGCAGGCGCTCAGGCTTGGAGGCGCTCCAAGTGGGGCAGGGGGTCGCTCGGAACAAAGCGGCCCCTGCTGTCCTGACTGACGGTGGCCACGGCGACCTTGGGATCGTGCGTGAAGAACAGCCGCCCTCGGCGCGCATGCAGGTCGCTGAGTAGGGCCTGCTTCTCTTCGATCAAACGCTCGGGAAAGCGGTCGTAGCCCATCGTGATCGCCGTGTGCACCCAGGGGGTCCCCGGGATCAGATCCGCTGCGAAGAGCAGAGGTCCTTCGGCCGTTGAGACCTCGGTCAACATCAGCCCTGGGGTATGGCCCTCGCTCCGGTGCAAGCGGTAGTCTGCGCCCAGGGTCTCGGAGCGCTCGCCGCTTACCCTCTCCAAACGGCCGCTCTCCAAGAGCAGCTCCTGGATCCTCGGGATGAAGCTGGCCCGGTCGCGGGTGTGGGGTGCGAGGGCCCGTTGCCAGGCGAGCTCACCCACGACAAAGTGCGCGTTCGGGAAGAGCAGCTCCGGTTCTTTCCCCGCCTGGTGGGCGCTCAGCAAGCCGCCGGCGTGGTCGAAGTGCAGGTGAGAGAGCACCACCACGTCGATGTCCTTGTGGCGCAGGCCCAGCTTGGCCAAGCTCTCGAGCAGCACGTGCTCGGACTCCTGCACGCCGTAGCGATCCGCCAGCTTGGGTTCGAAGAACGCGCCGATGCCCGTCTCCAACAGCACGCGTCGCTCAGGCTCTTCAATGAGCAGACAGCGACAGGCCAAGTCGATGCGGTTTCGGTCGTCGGCTTGAGCCCAGCGCTCCCAGAGGGCTTTTGGAGCGTTGCCGAACATGGCGCCCCCGTCGAGCTTCTGAGAGTTGCCAGCGAGCGAGGTCAGAGTGCGTTTCATGCGCCTCTAGTAACCTCTCTTTCTATGGACACCGTCCCCCAGGCCCTCGCCGGCTCGCCACTGATGGATCTGCGCGTCGGCGTGTTCTCTCCCTCAGGGGCTTATGACGTGGACCGACTTGAGCGGGGCATGGCTTGGCTGCGCAGCTTGGGTGCTCAGGTCGTGCCGGCGCCCAACCTGGGCAGGACCCATCGCTACCTTGCGGGCAAGGACAGTGAGCGCCGAGCCGATCTGGAGTGGGCCTTGAGCAGCCCTGGACTAGATGTGGCCTGGATGGCGCGGGGCGGCTTTGGTCTGGCCAAGATCTGCGAGCCCCTGCCGAAGGTCGCGCCTGGGCGCACCGTCGTGGGCTTCTCGGATGGCACGGCGCTGCATGCCGCGCTCTGGAAAGCGGGCCTCTGTGGCCTGCACGCCCCGGTTTTGCATTCGCTGCACGATCAAGCCGATCTGGCCTCGCAGGTGCGGGTGGTTGACTGCCTGTTGGGGCGCAGCGATGTGGCATGGGCAGGAGAGTCTTGGATTCCCGGAGAGATCAGCGGCCCCCTCGTTGGTGGCAACCTGTGCATGCTCGCGAGCCTTGCGGGAACGGGCCTTCAACCCGACCTATCGGGCTGCATCTTGCTCCTCGAAGAGATCGCGGAGCCTCCCTACAAGCTGGACCGAATGCTGCACCAGCTCCTGGCCAGCGGCATGCTGGATGGGGTGGTTGGCGTGGCCTTGGGGGAGTTTGTGGGGACGGCCACCCCCCCTGAGTGGACACTGCGCGAGCTCATGGTGGAGTTGCTAGAAAGCTTGGACGTACCTGTTCTTGCCAATTTGCCAGTGGGGCACGGTTCAGCGAATCAGGCCTTCTACTGGGGCCAGCCAGCGACCCTGTCACAAGACAGGCTGGAGCTGGGTGCGTTAACGACTGAGCCCGCCCGAGGAAGCCATGGCCGATACCCGCTGGTTTGAGCAGGGACCCAAGGACCTGCAGCCCAATCCCAAGAAGCGCGAGAGCAAAGATCTGTGGGTGCGCTGCCCCGGCTGCACGGAGGTGCTGTACAAACCGGCGCTCGCCGAGCGGGACGCGGTCTGCTTGCACTGCGGTCACCACTTCCGGCTGGGCGCACGCGATCGCCTGGCCTTGCTGGTCGATCCCGGGTCTTTCACCGAGGCCGACGCCGACTTGGCGCCGAGCGATGCCCTGGGCTTTGTAGACTCCAAGAGCTACCCCAAGCGCATCGAGATCGCCCAGAAGAAGACGGGCGAGGTGGACGCCTTCATCAGCGGGCCAGCCAAGCTCCATGGCATCGATCTGGAGATCGGAGCCTTCAACTTCTTCTTCATGGGTGGGTCCATGGGAAGCGTGGTCGGCGAGCGCATCACCCGTCTCTTTGAGCGGGCCTGTGAGCGCAAAGTCCCGGCCATTGTGATCAGCAGCTCCGGCGGCGCGCGCATGCAGGAGGGCATCCTCTCCTTGATGCAGATGGCAAAGACCTGTGCGGCCCTGGCGCGCCTGCGGGACGAGGCCAAGATGCCCTACATCTCCGTGCTGGCGGACCCCACTACTGGCGGCGTCGCGGCGAGTTTTGCGATGCTCGGTGATGTGATTGTTGCCGAGCCCAAGGCCCTGATCGGCTTTGCCGGCGCCCGGGTCATTGAGCAGACCATCGGAGAGGTGTTGCCCGAGGGCTTTCAGACCTCTGAGTACCTGCTGGACCACGGCATGATCGACCGCATCATCCCCCGCGACGCACTGCGGGATGAGTTGGCGCACACGCTGCGTTGGCTGCTCGGTCAGCCCAACCCAAGCGCCCCCGTCGAGTGAGAACCCATCCACTGCTGAGCGAGGCCGCGCGCGGCGGCATTCGCATGGGTTTGGAGCGGGTCGAGGCTCTGCTGAACTTCATGGGCCACCCCCATCTGTCGGTTCCCACAGTGCATGTGGGAGGGACCAATGGAAAGGGCAGCGTTGCCAGCATGATCGCGGCCTGTCAGCAGGTGGCCGATCGGCAGGTGGGTCTGTTCACCTCCCCACACCTTCAGCACGTCAACGAACGCCTGAGCATCAGCGGCCAGGACATCCCGGATGTCGCCCTGGAGCGTCTGCTTGAGCAGATTCATGCCCGCGCGGAGTTCTGGGCGGCGGAGCACGCGCCAGAGTTGGGAGAGGGTCCTCCCCTGACCTACTTTGAGCTGATCGCTGTGGCAGGCTTCTCCTACTTCGCGCAGATGAAGGTGGATCTCTCCATCATCGAGGTCGGACTGGGTGGGCGTCTGGATGCCACGAACGTCGTTCAGCCCAAGGTCAGCGTGATCACCTCGGTGGCTCTGGATCACATGGACCGCTTGGGGCCGGATCTTGCCAGCATCGCAGGGGAGAAGGCCGGCATCTTTAAGCCTGGTGTTCCCGTTGTGGTCGGGCGGCTGGCCCAAGACGCCATGCGGGTGGTGCGCTTGACCGCCCATGAGCGGGGCTGTCCCCTCTTCGTGCTCGGCCAAGACTTTGACCACAGCAGCAGCGAGGATGGCCTGAGCGTGCACTGGTCCCACGAGGACCAAGAGCGCCGGGTAGACGGCATCCATCTTGGCTTGGCTGGCGCACACCAAAGGGACAACGCCGCCATCGCCCTTCGGGCCCTGGACCTGCTTCCGGCGGAGCTCCGCGTCCCGGCGGGCGCCATGCGCGAAGGGCTCGCCAAAGTGAAGCACCCCGGACGTATGGAGTGGCTCTCTGACCGGGTCCTGGTGGACGGCGCCCACAACGCGGCAGGCGCACAAGCCTTGGCCTCGTTCTTGGCGGATCTGCCTCGGACGGGAAAGCGCACTCTGCTCTTGGGTGCCAGCGCAGACAAAGACATCCGCTCCATCGCCTCCGCCTTGGCCTCCCAGTTCGATCTGATCCTGACCACACGCTGTGCCCATGAGCGCGCAGCGGACGCCGGTGACGTGGCCCAGCAGCTGGTGGATCTGAGCGTGCCCGTCATGCCGGCCGGAGACATCGAAGACGCTCTGCAGATGGCCATGGACGCCGAGGGCTTGATCGTCGTCGCTGGCAGCCTGTTCTTGGTCGGTGCAGCCCGGGACCTTCTGGCCTGAGCATCAGGTGGCGAAGAACTGCTCTGCCGACTCGATCAGCCAGCCGCGCAAAGCCGCGACCCTGGGGACTTCCCGCATCGCCCGGTGGTAGACCAGCATGAGCTCCCGGCCAGGAACGGACGGCAGTCCTTCTACGCGGACCAAGCCAGCGGGCTCAGCGACCAGTGGGCTGACCAGACCGGCGCCCAGCCCACAGCGAACGGCCTCGAAGAGGTCGGACCACGCGCTCACGCGGGTCAGCCTGGACGGTCGGGTGTGGGCTTTGAGCCAGCGGGTCTCCAGGAACTTCTCCTGCTCGTCCAGGAGCGCGACCCAAGGCCTATCTGGGGCCAGGGCCAGCTCAGGTACAGCGTAGGGGGCCAGTGGGATCACGCCCAGCTTGCGGCTGACCAGATCGGGTGCGCTGGGCGGGACGAAGCGAAGGGCCAAGTCGGCTTCCCGTCGCACCAAGTCCACCACGGCTTGACCTGCGAGCAGGTCGACTTGAACCTGAGGGAAACGCGCATAAAAGCTGCCCAATCGAGGGCAGATGAAGTGCGGCGCAAGTCCGTCCACGACCGCGAGGCGCACCCGGCCGGAGGGGGCGGCCTCCTGCCCGCTGGCCAGGCGCTGGATGTCGGTCATGTGGCCTGCAATCAGGCGTGCATGAGGGGCCAGTTCCAGGGCCAGCGCGGTGGGAAGGAGGCCTTCAGGGGTGCGGTCGAAGACCCGTGCGCCCAAGCCGTCCTCTAGTCGTTGTAGCCGACGAGAGGCGGTGGACTGGCTGACCCCAAGGGCGGCACCGGCCCGGTTCAGGGAGCCTTGATCCAGAGCGGCCAGGAGCAGCGCCAGGTCCTGCCAAGAGAGCTCGTTTGCGGTCATGTAGTATCCGGTAACGGATTAATGGTACCCGAATTCGTTGATTGTGACCCGGAATCGGACAGGTGATGTTGTGTGGGCAAACAGGAGCCCCCATGACCCCATCTACACGCCGCGCTTTCCCGCCTCCTCCAAGCCAGGCCAAGGCCGTGGTGCTCTGCGGGCACCCGCACCCAGCCAGCCTCTCTGCGGCCTTGGCCCAGGCGTGGGTCGACGGTGCGGTGGGCATTGAGAGTCAGCTCTTCCACCTCTCCCAGATGGACTTCAATCCAGGCTTAGGGCCCGACTATGGGAAGGACCAGACCCTAGAAGCAGACCTGTTGGCCTTGCGGGACAGCCTGGAGTCTGCGGCCCATTTGGTGGTGGCCTATCCGGTGTGGTGGAGCAGCACGCCGGCCAAACTCAAGGGGCTCTTTGACCGCCTGCTCCTGCCGGGGTGGGCCTACTCGGTCGTGGACGGGCGCCCAGTAGGCGGCTTTGTGGGCCGCTCCGCGCGCACCCTGGTCACCATGGACGCGCCGCTCTGGTACGACCGGGTCTTCAACCGAGGAGCGGCCCGGGCTCAAGTAAGCACAGGAACGCTGAAGTTCTGTGGCTTCTCACCGCTGCGGGAGACCGCCTTTGGCGGGGTAGGAGAGCGCAGCGCTCAAGACCGAGAGGCCATGCTCAACAAGACGAGCGCGGCGGGCCAACAGGACGCCAAGCGCCTGCTGGCGCGCTTCCCTCCGCTGCACTCCGAAGCCTTGGTCGTGGCCTAGCGCAGCACAGGATCAGAGCGCTGAGAGCGCCTTCTGGACCTTCTTGTCGGCCTTGAGGATCTCGATGGCTTCCTTGGTGCGGTCGGTGCCAACGCAGCCACCCAGGCTCTCGGGGTTGGCGCAGAGGCCGACCTCCAAGCCCTTCTTGTCCAAGGGCTTTTCAATCATGCCCAGCAGGGTGTTGCCCCAGCCGGCCACGTCCGACTCGTAGGTCTCCCGCAGAGCGTCGGCCTTGGCCAAGGCGGCCTTGCCATCTTCGGTCTTGGTGTCGGCAAGTGCGTCTTCCAACGGGAGCAGCTCATCGTCCAGGGCCTGGTTGAAGTCCTTCATGCGCTCGGAGAGGGCGCGGTCGACGAGGGCCAGGTTGATGTAGTCCTGAGAGCCGATCCACGGCAGCACGGCCTGCTCTGTGCCCTGTACTTGCACGCTGGGCCAAGGCTCGCTGGTGAGCTGGTCCACAACATCGGTGAGGGCCTGGGAGCCGTCGAGCTTCTTGGCCAGCTGTGGGTTCAGGTCCTTGCCCTCGCACTGCTTCATGCTCGCGCCGGGGCCCGTGATGGCGGACATGCCGGTGCGGGCGCGGCAGACATTGAGCTCGTACTGCCCTTCCAGGGCCTTCAGCTCTCTCTCCAAAGCCTGCGTGAAGATGGAGGTGCTTGCGTCCTCGAACCAGCCCACGTGGGCCTGGGCCTGCATGTAGCCCTTGGTCAGGTCACGGCGCAGGCCGTCTCGGTAGGCGGTCAGCTCGGGCGTGACGCGGTCTCCCAGCAGGTTCACGCTGGTGTCGAGCACGTCGATGCTCTTGGCGCTCTGGGCCAGCTCGAGCTGGAGGGTCTCGAAGTGAGGCGCCGCGACGTCCGCGAAGCGCGCAAAGGTGGCGCTCGCGCCGGCCACTGCGTCAGGGCTGTAGTAGGCGGGCTCCGCAGCCGAGGCCACGTTGGTGAGGAGAGCGAGCGCGAGCATGGACGGTCCTTTGGGCGGTGTGGGTCAAACCCACGTCGCTCTCAGTGTAGTCCGTTGCTCTCGCGCTGCCCTGCTGCGCCTCGTGCTCCTTTGAGCGCGGGGCTCACTCAGGCTTGCCCTGGGCGGCGGCCTCGGCGGCTGCAGCTTCGCGCGCGGCGAGCTCCATGGCCTCCATCTGGACGCGCAGGGGTGAACGCTTGACCTCGGCGGGCAGGTTGGGGTCCAACTTGGCGCCTTCGATGTACTGATAGACGGCGCTCAGAGAGTGATGCACGTAGTCGATGCGCACTTTGGTCTCCGTCATCGTGTAGCGGGTGCCACCGTAGACTTCCTGGCCTCGCGAGAAGGGATAAATACTGAGATCGTCGTACTGCATCTGAAGTGCAAAGCGAGCGGTCTCACGCGTGTGCTTCTCGAAGTACTCCACCTTCTCCGGCCGGCTGCGAAGGGCCAACTGGTAGGCCGCAGCGGTCCCCTCGGCGTAGCAGAAGGCCTGCATGGCAGGCAGCTCGTTGGCGTTCTTGTAGTAGCCGCCGACGTAGTCGGGCCAGGGCGCGCGCTCCTCGTCCCACATGTAGCTGTCGATCATCCACTCACCGACGCGCATCGCGAAGTCGGTTCCGGAGTCGTCGCCAGTGGAGCGGTGGTATGCGTTGGCCGCCATGACGGACCAAGGGCCGAACTGAACCAGGTCCAAGCGGTCCTGGTCGTTGACATACAAGCGCTCAGGCCAGGCGTTCTCCGTGCTGGCGTTGCCCACGCGCTGATCCCACCATCCCTCGTAGAAGGCGAAGTATGGGGGGATGGGCGCGATCCACTTCTCATCTCCGGTGTACTCGTAGAGCATGACCAGGGCCAAGGCGGCCTCGCCTGGAACGATGTCGTTTCGCTCGCCGTAGTAGGAGTGGGTGGCGGGCACGTAGTAGGGGTTGAAGCGGCCGTCGTCCTCCTGCATGTGCAGGACGAAGTTGCCCATCTCGACCATGAGCTCGTCGTACTTGTGATCGTCGGTGGCACGGGCGAGATCGATGATGCCCATCAGGCCGACCACGACGGAGCCCAGCTTGCGGTTGTGCGCCGGGTGCAGGTCTTCGACTGGAGCGGGGGGAATGCTCGGGTCACCGACCAGCATCTTGCGGCCTTCTTCGTCCACTTGCGGGTACTCGATGAAGGTCATCTTGGTGCCGTCGGGCAAGGTCTCCGTCTTGCGCCAAGTCAGGGTCCAATCCAGGGCGCGCTCGGCTCCTTCGATGAACTCGGGACGTTGTTCGGTGTTGTAGGCCTGAACCAGGTTCCACGTGGCCAGGGTGTGGCGCACCAGGTTGTACTCGTCGGAGTAGCGGTTCTCGCTGGGCCACATCTTGTAGGTGACTTGGCCGGGCGCGTAGGCCAGGGGTTGGTCATTGGGATGCAGGTTCTCCAGGTACCACTCACCGGCGGCCACCACGGACTCTTCCAGGCGCGGCAGATCGACCGAGGCCATGGGAACCGGAGGCACGCCGCGGAACAGGGGCACCACCTTGGAGGGCATCTCCTCGCTCTCGGGGTACTGCACATACTCGATGCTACGCACCTTCTCGAGCATGTTCTGGGGCTCTCGCCAGGGACGCAGGGAGCTCATGTGGAACTCGGCCGCACCGTGGCGCAGCATGCGATCGGTCTCCACGTAAGAGCGCGTGTAGGCCAGGCTGCCGGGGATGACCGCGGCCTTGCTCTTCTCTGGCTCGATGATGATGGCACCGTCGATGCCCTTCTCCCACAGCGCTTCGACTTGCTGGCGCTCTGTCGCGTAGACAATGGCCCGCTCGGAGATCCGGTGGACGTGGATGAGCAGCTCATCAGCGACCTGATCTACAGGTGGGTGGCCGAACCACTCTTGGTAGCGGCGGTGCTCCCGCTCCAGGTCCCGGGCGAGCTCCAGGGCGCAGTCGGCGTAGCTCTCACGGAAGCACATTCCCGTGGCCAACTCTCGGCCGCCGTCGTAGCGAATGCTGGCCATCAAGTTCCACTTCCGTCCGTCTTCCGTGGGGAAGGAAGGCAGCGCCGGAATGGTCTCGCCCCGTAGACGGGTGCGGATGATGTCCGCGGTCAGCTGGGCGAGCTGAGGGGGGAACTGCTTGGACTTGGGCGTGACTTTGTAGATGCGGTAGTGGTTGTCCACGGCCATCAGCTCAAAGTGCTGGCGGTAATCGTCGTGGTAGAGCCGGCTGGCGACCCACTTGCCACGATCGACCGAGCCCAGAATGTCCCAGCGAAGGATCAGGACATGGGCGCCGTCGTCCAGCATGGCTTGGTGCAGGGCGGCCTCGTCGGTCCCCCACATCAGGGCTCGGCGCTCCGGGTTGTCGTAGATCCCCTCCGCCTTCATCTCTCCTGGCAGGCCCAGGATCTTGTCAGGCGCATCGGCCCAGACCTTGACCTCGCCCTGGCTCAGGTTGGCCACGATGCCTTCGTGAAGGCGGGCGTTGCCAGCGAGATCGAGGGCCTTGTCGACCCGGGCATCCCGACTCGCAGCGGAGACCACGATGGCCTTGCCTGTCAGCTCTGCCTTTGTGCCGCCTGCGCAGCCCAACAGGGCCAATAGCATCACCGTCACGCGCACCTCCAAAGAGTGTCGGTCTCTCTAGCCTCTCCAGGGCTCAGAGCAAGGGTTGCCACCCGCTGCCCGCCCTTCCGGTGGCCGGTCTTGGGTTGGCGGTGTAGTTTGCGCGCCATAGGCGAGAGCACATGGACATCTTGAACACCTGGTGGACGGCCGAGCGCCTGACCCGGAACCAGACCGAAGAGATGAAGGTTTGGCTGGCCAGCGCAGCCGCCGTGCTCGTGCTGCTCACGTGGCTCTGGCACCGCTTCATGGCGCCCAGGAAGGACCGCGCGGCCAAGGTCACGCGCTGGATTCTCTGGTGCCTGCTCGGCACCCTCTGCGTCGGCGCTGTGGAGAACTACGCCCGTCACGACTGGAAGTACGTGTACCAAGAGCGGGTCGATGCCTACGACCTGACCCACTACTACCTGAACGCCCGCTACTTCGACGAGTTGGGCTACTTTGAGCTCTACCCTGCGGTGTTGTTGGCAGATCTGGAAACGGGCGGTCCGTACTATCGAATGCCGCCCACGGTCCAGTTTCAGACCGAGGAGCGCGGCTACTACTTTGTGGAGTACAAGGACTTCGTGAAGGACACCTCGGAGCACGAGCGCATCCGCGCCTTGTTCAAGTCGGACGCGCAGTGGGACCAGTTCAAGCACGACTTCACCTACCTGCAGCGTGACGTGGTCGGCTTCACCCCCGAGACCTGGCAGCAGATGGTCTGGGACCATGGATTCAACGGCTCGCCCACCTGGGTGATGCTCGCCAAACCCTTGGCCAAAGCCACGCCCGTCGAGTCGGTCAAGGTGCTCGGCTACACCGATCTGATGTGGCTGCTCTTGGCCCTCGGCGTGACCGCTTGGGCCTTTGGGTTTGAGGGCGCCGGCTGGCTCTTGCTCTTCTTGATGACCACCTACAGCATGCGGTGGCCCACCCTGACCTGGGCCTTTGGTCGCTACGACTACGTGGCCCTGCTCATCATTGCCACCGGGCTGCTGCACAAGCTCAAACATGGCTGGGCCGCCGCTGCGGTTGCCCTGAGCACCGCCTTCCGCGTCTTCCCAGCGGTCTGGCTCTTTGGCCCAGCGGTCAAGGGCGCCGTTCAACTGGGAGAGTGGGCCTGGGACAAGGCCAAGAAGGTCGCTCAACCCCGGCCTTTCCCGGTGGCGCTCACCAAGCTCGGCGGGCTCTTCTTCGTGGCACACCTGGCCCTGTGGGGAATGGTCGCGGCCAGCTTTGGCAGCACCCAGCCCATCGAGAAGCACTTCGACAACCTCTTTGAGCACACCACCGAGGACAACCTGTCCTCGATGCGCCAAGGCTTCGCGATCGGCACGGCCTTCTTGCCCAGCGAGATCGGCGAGAGCGTTCGGTTCGTGGCCAAGGGTCGTCCAAAACCCAACTTCCACCATCGAATGAACGCGGGGCGTCGCGAGCGCATCAAGAGCCAGAAGCCTTGGCGTCAGCCGCTGGCCATCACCTTGGTGTTGCTCTTGGGCTTGGGCCTTCGCCGCAAGAAGGACCACGAGGCCTTCGCCTTTGGCTTTGTGCCCTTCTTCCTGATGGCCACAGCCTCGTACTACTACTACGTCGTGCGCGGGACGCTGGTGGCCATGCACGCTGGCGCACTGCACAAGGGACGAAACGCCCTGGGGCTGGGCATGCTCTTTGCCATCGAGGCGCTGGTCAACTGGATCCAGCAGACGGAGAAGGACTGGCGTGTCATTCAGATCGGCTGGATGTCTTGGGGCCTGATTCTCTACGTCGCTGCGATGGTCATCTGGCTGAACTGGGAGTCGCTGAAGGTGGACTTGGAGCGCTTCCGCGCCCGCAAGTTGGCCGGCTCAGAGCCTCACTCTTCGGCGGCGGGCTCAGGGGCTACAAACGCATCCGAGGCCACCGCTTCCGGCGCTTCAGACCGGAGCTGAGCCCGCATCTGCACATAGTCCTCCTCCAGGTAGAAGCGGATGAGCGCGCCGATGCGAATGGCCAGCTCTTGGTGCAGCATCTGGCCCTCTGGGTCACGCCGCTTCAGGGCATCGCCCAGGCCATGCTCCTCGGCGATGGCCAGCTCAGGCAGGTAGCGCGTTGAGGTGAGGAAGACGGCGCGTACCGAGGCCCGGATGTCTCCGGCCAAGACCAGGCCCGCTCGGTCTGCTGTGAG
The DNA here is from genome assembly GCA_913060515.1 of uncultured Pseudomonadota bacterium. GTDB lineage: Bacteria > Myxococcota_A > UBA796 > UBA796 > CAJQPC01 > CAJQPC01. The sequence continues at coordinate 149,083 of CAJXRZ010000002.1, forward strand.
CTGCATGACGCGGTGTGCGGCGATGAGCTTCTGCTCGTCTACACCCAGGCTGCTGCGCTCGGTGCCGGTCGCGCCGCCAAAGGCCCGAACCTTGTCCATCGCGGTGCCAGCGGCGCTGCTCAGGGTCTTGGCTGCGCCGATGCTGTCGCTGCCTTTGGCCAGCGCCTTGGTCACATCCCCGCCGACGGTGGTGATGGCCTTTGCGCCCTCGCCGGTCTTGTAGATCCGAGAGAGGGTCGTGGCGTTGAAGATGGAGCTGAGTAGGCGGTGTGTGGCGGTGGAGTCCAGCACCTTGCCCACTGGGGCATAGCTGCCAAAGGTCAGGGCGGTGGCCGCAATGTCCAGGGCAGAGCCCAGCTTGTGCACCGTTCCGTCCCAGACCTCGCCGCTGGTCACCCGGGCGTGTTTGTAGCAAATGTGTGCGACCTCCGCGCCCACCGCGAAGCGAAGCTCGGCTGGGTTGAGGTAGTCCCCGTCCTCCTCGTAGAGGTGGGCGCCGCCGATGAGCAGGTAGGAAGGCTCATGGTCATAGGCACGCAGACCGTGTGCCAAGGTCCCGTGGCTGATGTAGGCCTCGACCCCTGGCATTCCTAGCCCAAGCGAGGCCACGTTGACGGCGCTGACCGCAGCTTGGTGCCGCTTGGGGCTCAGGCGCTCGCAGTAGTTTTTGATGGTCGTTTGGTCGGGGCGCCGCTGCTTGGCAAGCCAGCTCTGCAGCCAGCCCAGGGTGCCCTCGCTGCGGGCCAGTGGGTGCTGAAGGGCGGAGAGCTGATCGCTGCTCAGTGCCGTCGGTCTTGGGACCAAGCCGGAGTCTGTGTCTTCGGCCTGGCAGCTCTTGTGAAGGTCCAGGACCTGCTGGGCACGGGCTGCAAGGCCAGCGTGAGCATCAACCCGATCGGCGGACTCAATGAGGCTCTGAATTCTGGCCTGGACGAGGGGCTGGAGCCGGGCCAGCTCTGCCAGAGTGGCGACGTCTTCCTCCTCGGTTCCCCGGGCCGCAGCGAGCAGCTCCAGAGTGCGAATCCTCAAGGCTTGGCCGGCCTGGCCTGCGGTGAGGTCGGCGTCCTCGGGGGGGAGCAGATCGCTGAGCTGCTCGTCCGGCAAGCTGGCGAAGCGGTCCTCCAACAGGACCAGCGCTTCCTCTTGGCGCTTGGCCAGGAGCAGGTGCTCTGAGAGGGCCAGGTCGGCGGCTGCAGCCTCAGCTGGGGACTCCAGCGCGGCTTGGTGTGCGCTGCGATGCAGGGGGAGGTACCACTCCGCTTGCTCTGGATTGTGGTCTACCCCAAGGCGCACCAAGGGCAGAAGGGCGGTACCGGACACTGTCCAAGCGGCCAGGCGGTCGACCAAGTCCGAGCCGGTCTCGTCTTCGGACTCCAGAGTCTGCAGGTCCTGGAGGATGCCGGCCTCGTCCAGCTCGTACTCGGGGTCCAAGCTCAAGGCTCTGAGGGCGATGATCACGCGGTCGCTGGGGCCCAGGTCCCCGCCGATGGCCTGGAGCAGGGCCATCGCCTGAGTGGGGTGGCTCCCATGGTTGGCGCGCGCGACTCTGCGCAAGCGCTCGGCCCGGGACTTGGCTTGGATCTTCGAGAGTGCCCGGAAGCGTTCGCCGTTGGTGCGGGTGCTGGCCCACATGTGGTGGCTGCAGCGCACGCTGCGGCGCCCGCCGCCATCTTCGACGTCCAGGGCCTTGGCGGGCAGCTCGAGCACCTGCTTGTCGCCAACCTCGCTAAGGGCGACGAGCAGAGCCCGCCGCTCGGTGAGCAGGTAGCGAATGGGTGCGGTCTGCGCTTCGATGATCTCGCTGGGCACGCTGCGGCTCTCGCTGGTCTCCAGCCAGGCCAAGACCTGCTCGTCTTCAGCGATGTTGGCGTGCAGCCAAGCGTCCTCGATGGCCGTTGCAGCTTCGATGAAGAGACCCGTGGGAGGCTGTGCAAGCCCTTCGACGGGGTGCTCGCTGTAGATCCGCCCCGCCCCGATTGCCGCCTTCACATCGGCGCTCCGGCCCAGGGGGATGCCAAAACTCAGGCCGTCCAGGTGAAGCCGGTCCCCAAGGAGACGGCTCTCCAAGCGCAGCGTCGGGTTCGTCGACAGGTTGCGCTGAAGGGGGTCCCGACCGTGGGCTTGGGCCAGCAGCCAGACACCGTGGTCCGTTTGAACCAGGGTGGGAGGAGCGCTTCCACCGGAGGGGTAGGGCAGCTCGCCATCAAGGGCTACGCTGCGGCGAATCTCGCCCAAAGCCAATGCTTGGACTGTGTCGTTGATCTGTGTCATTGCAGGAGGGCTAACGCGATTCCTTGGATCTCAGCCGCGCACGCCATCCAGAATTCGCTTTGCGTCGCTTTCCATCTCGGACCAGCCCTGGGTCTGAGTGGCCTGGAACAGGACCTCTACGGAGGTCGCCAGATCCGGGCTTCGTACTTGTTCTAGGCCACGATCCACGGCCAAGTCCCACCACTGCTGACACTTGCCTTGTTCGCCCCTTACGGCGGCCAGGGCGCATCGAATCATCGCGATGTGTAGCCAAGGCCAGGACCTGGGCCGGTGGGCCAGGATCTGGCCAGCCTGGGCCGCCAGACGCTCCGCGCGGGCGTGATCCCCGCCGGTCAGAGCCATCAACGAGCGGTTGATGTATGAGACCGCCTCCAGGAGTGCGAGGCCGCGCTGGTGGGCCAGCTTTCCGTAGCGGGCGTATACCGCCTCGGCTTCTTCCGTCTCGCCCGAGAGACGGGCAACCTCGCCCTCGCCGTTCAAGGCGTTGAGCTGCATTCGGATGTCACCGGAGCAGGCTGCGTTGGCGCGCGCGGTCTTGAAGAGTCGCTGGGCCTCGGCGTAGTGGCCTTCGGTCAACATGACGCTGCCCGCGGCATAGTTCGCCGTAGCAGAGATCCGGGTGTTGCCGGTGCGCTTGGCGGCATCGGCCAGGTGGTGAACCGCGCGCCTTGCCCGCTTGGGGCGGCCCTGATGCAGGGCCAGAGCCGCCAGCCCGGCCAGGGCTGCCACAGCATGGCGGTGCCAAGTTGGGCGATGGGAGAGCACCTCTTCGTAGTGCTCTACTGCATCGCTGATTCGGTTCTCGTTGCGGGCGAGCTGTCCGCGAACCAAGGCGATCTCGGCTTGCCCCTCTCGGTCTCTCAAGGCCCAGAAGGACTGGTGTGCGGCCTCGAGGAGGCGGGTAGCGCGCTCGGTGTTGCCCAAGTCCAGGGTTGCGCGGGCCTCGAGGGACTGCAGGCGGGTGTCGACGAGGCGCTCTCCGCGGCCCAAGCCACGCGCTTCCTTCACCAGCTCCAAGGCCAGCTCGGGCTGCTCACCAGCCAGGAGAGACTCGGCCTTGAGGCGGCGGGCCTCCATGCGGGGAGCCAGGTTGGGAGACTCGCTGCTGGCCACTTGGTCTGCTGCCTGGATCGCCAGGTCTGCGGCGCGCCCAGCGGCCGCGTAGCGCGCGCTGTTGAACAGGCTCCTGGCGCTACGAAGCAGGAGGCTGACCGCGCGAGCAGGCTGGCCGGCCATGAGCCGGTGGCGGCCCAGTGGCAGGTCTACTTTCGCCCCGGTTCGCTCCCCGAGCGCCGCCCATCCCTGCGCCAGGGCGCTGTGGATGGCCTGGGTGTGGGTGTACTGCTTGGCGTGGCGCATGGCGAGGGGGGCCAAGCCCTTCTCCTCGAAGCGCAACAAGCCGGCGTCCTGTCGGACCAAACCGCTGGCCAAGAGCTCGTCGACTCCGCCTTCTGAGACGTGCTTGATGACGGCCAGGGGTGGGCTGGGCCCAGCCAAGGAGATCGCGGACAGGGCGGTGTTCGCGGCCGTGTTGTCCTCGGCTGCGTAGAGAGCCGCCTGGATGCGGCTGGAGAAGAGCTGCTCCACAGTGGCGGGAACCAGGTCTTGGAGAGACTTGTGCTCTGCCAACCCGAGCTCGCCTTCCTTGGTGGAGACCAAGTGCCCGCGCAGGGCCAAGTCGCGCAGCAAGGCGCCGGCGTAGAGAGGGTGGTTTGGCATGCGGTTGGAAAGCGATGCGGCCAGGGCCGGGGAGACCTGGTGGGAGCGCACCAACATGCGCTGTGTCTGCTCCGCGTCCATCGGTGGAAGTTCGATGTGTACAGCGCCGCCTTCGACCAGGGCGTTGACCCGCTGCTGAAGGCTGTTGTCCTCGGCGAGGGCCTCTTGGTTCAGGGTCACCAAGACCAAGAGCGCGCGCTCCCCCATGGCCCGCTCTTGCATGGCCTCCGCCAGGGCCAGTCCCTCTCCGCTCTCCTCGGCCAGGTGCGCGTCGTGAAGAACCAAACAGGAACCACCCCGCCAAGAACGGCGGTCCAAGTGACGGATCAAGTAGTGCAGGCCCACGGCCGCATCTGGGGGAGGGCCATCTCCGGCATGGCCACACCAGCGGGTGAGGATGCGTGCCTCGTTCTGGACTTGCTCTAGGGTGGTCTCCCGGTCTCGTGCGATCCAGCGCTTGAGGCGCTCCTCCAGGTCGCTTGCCGTGTCTTGCCAGGGCAGGAGAAGCTGAGTGACAGCGCCGATGCTTCCGTCGTCTACACCTGGGGGGTTGTGGTAGCGCAGAGAGACGGACTCCATCCAACCTCCCTCATCCAGGACCCGCGCCAGAGTGTTCACGAGGGTGGACTTGCCTGAGCCTCGACCGCCGGTGATGACGACCACTTGGGTGCACTGCTCGTCGGCGACTTTTCGAGCGCTGGCCCATACAATGCCCGCCTCCTCGTCTCGCTCCACCAAGCTCCGCTCCCGCTGGGCAAGCAAGGCCAGAGATGCCGGTGGTGGAACGGCAGGTGGGCGCAGAGGCGGGAACTTCGGCAGACGCCCGGGAGGGACTCTGTTCCAGCGCAAGGCCACCGGGGTCTTCGGGGTGTCGATCCCCAAAAGCTCCTCACCGGGCAGGGGCCCGGTCTGCTCCATCATCGACCACTCGCCGTCGTTCAGGTCCAGGCGGAGCTCGGGATCCTGGCCGGCCATGCTCTTGCGGATGGCCCGCAGGAGGCGGCGTACATCTGCGGCCCGGTCGTAGCGCTGACGGGGCTCGGGATCGAGCAGGTTGCGCACCAGCAGGATGAGCTCCTCAGGGATGCCCGGAGCCGGCTCCAGGTCGGGCATTCCCGCCTCGCGCAAGGCCAAGAGTTCGGCGGGTCGGAGGCCCTCTTCTCGTCCGCCGCCCAAGGCCTCATGCAGAATCAGACCCAAGGCGAAGAGGTCCGTCCAGGGGCCGAGCTCCTGGGTGCGCCCTTGGAGCTGTTCCGGCGCCATGAAAGGCGGCGTCCCGGCGGCGCGGTGGGGGCCGCGTACCAGCTCCGAGACCTCGTCCGCGATGCCCAGGTCGGCCACCCATGCCGCGGGTTCGCCGTCTGAGTCGCTGTGGATGAGCACGTTCTCAGGCTTGAGGTCCAGGTGGAGGTAGCCACGGCAGTGCAGCGCGGCCAAGGCCCGACAGACCTGCTCGGCGAGCTTGAGCAGGCGGGTTGTTCGCAGGCCGACGCGCAGCAGATCGGAGAGGTTGCCCTGGTCGGCCAATGCCATGGCGACGAAGGGGCGTCCGTCGGCGAGCACCCCTGCGTCCCGGACAGGCACCAAGTGGGGGTGCACAAAGCGTGCACCCAAGCTGACTTCCCTGGAGAAGCGTGCGCGAAAACGTCGATGCATCGAGAGGTTTCGGCGAACGATTTTGAACGCCGTGTCCTTCTCGCTGATCAAGTCCCGGGCCAAATAGACTTCGGCAGTTGTGCCTGAGCCTAAGAGGCGTTCGCAGCGGTAGCGCTCAGGGAGCTCGGGTAGAGGGGCAGCCACGTGGTCTTGTCCCTCTCACATCTCAGGCATCAATGCAAGGGCCTGTCATGAAATTGTGGCGTTTCTGGCCTTGACGGGGGAGAAGGCCGGGACTAAATCGGCGTCAACAAGACTGAATGACCATTCATTCACCCGGAGAATCCAATGTTCGAAGCTGTTGTAGACGCCCTTGGCACCGCCCCCGACCGACTGCGTGCGGCTCCAGAGCAGCTGCGGGCTGCGCCTGCCCGTCTCAGAGAGCGCCGGGCCACCCTGCAGGAGGATCTGCAGGTGCGTGCACGGAAGCTGGAGACCCAGGGTCGCGAAGGCCTCTGGCGCGCCCAGACGCGCACTCTGGAGCGCGCTGAGGAGCTGTTGGAGAAGGCCGAGGAGCTCCCAGTCGTCAAGCTCGTCGCCGAGCCCGCCGAGCGTCTTGTACAGGGCCGTTTGGACCATGTGACCGCTGTGCCTGTCGAGGGCTACGCGGAGCTCAACGCCCGAAACGCCGTGAAGGCCCTGGCCGAGCTGGACCACGTCGGCCTGCTTTGCGTGCGCCGCTGGGAGAAGGCCAACAAGGACCGCAAGACGGTTCTGACGGCCATCGACAAGCTCTTGGCTTGAGCTAGCCGGGCCAGTTGGCTGGTGGCGGCAGAAAAGGGCAGGCACCCAGACCCTTTAGGTGGGCGTGGTGCAGGAAGAAGCCGGGTCCATCTGGGCTCGGCTCTCCGCCGTAGAGGGTGTCGCCCAGCAGCGGCACCCCAGCGAAGGCCGCGTGGACACGGATCTGGTGCATCACCCCGGTGGTGATGACCGCCTCGTGCAAGGCGCCCCGGATGTGCCTCAGGCGCGTATGCGCCGGATACCACTTGCCGCGGCACTTGGACCCCGGGTTGCGCTGAACCACCATCTTGCGACGGCTCTTCGGGTGGTGCCCGATGGCGGACTGCAGGGTGAGCTGCTTCGGATCCAGGGCCTTGGCAGAGATGAATCGGTAGCTCTTGCTGAGCTGCTTGCCCTTGAAGGCCTTCCGGGCCTTAGCCAGGGCCTGGGGGCTGCGGGCGACGAGCAGCAAGCCGCTGGTCGGGGTGTCCAGGCGGTGGGCGATGCCGCCCTCAAAGCCGGAGGCGAAGCCCTGTGCCTGTTCAGGCAGCTCGGCCAGCAAGCGCCGGAGCACGCAGTCTGAGTCTGGATCCTGATGCAGGGGAAAGACTGGGAGCCCGCTGGGCTTGTTCAGCCAGATCCACTCTGAGCTGCGCTGTAGGAGCAACGAGGGCATTTTCTCCGCCTATCCTGATCCCCCGGACAGATTCTGGTCTCTGCCTGGGTTTTAGTAGGAGCAGATGAGCTCCGAACAACTGCTACTACTTCTAATCGCTGCTCTGGCAGGTATCGCCGCCCTGATGTGGTGGCGTGCCTCCAGGCGCGCTGGGTGGGCCAGTCAGGCCCGCAACCAACGCGCGCAGGATGGAGAGCAGGCTGCAGAAGAGCTGTTGGAGTCCCTGGGCTACGAGGTGCTGGAGCGCCAGCTCACAGGGGAGTGGGAGATGGAGGTCGATGGGGAGCCAATGCGCGCCGGGGTGCGTGCAGATCTGCTGGTCCAACGAGACGGACTCGTCTTCGTGGCCGAGGTCAAGACAGGCACCTTGGCCCCCCAGCTCAGCTACGCGCCCACTCGGCGACAGCTCTTGGAGTACTGGTTTGTATTTGGACCCGACGGGCTGCTGCTCGTCGACATGGAGTCCATGGTCGTGCGGGAGGTGCGATTTGATCTGGCCAACTAAACGGGGCCGCGACCCTCCCTAGCAGGTGCGAGGGCGTCGGGGGCTCAGCGGTGAGCGGTTCAGCCGCTCAGCAGTTCAGTCGCTCAGCTGATCAGGCGCAGGGCTGCCTCGATGCGGTCCAGACCAGCGCCGAGCTCGTCGACGCCAACTGCACCCACGCTCATGCGAAGCCAGCCTTGTGCGTCTTCCAGGCCAAAGGCCTCGAAAGGGACCACGGCGACCTGGGCCTTGTGGAGCAAGAAGGATCGAATGTCCTCGCTCGAGGTCACGACGCTTCCATCTGGGAGGGAGCGACCGATCAAGTCCACCTGAATGGACAGGTAGATGGCGCCCTGCGGGGCGATGGCTGCGACGGGAAGTCCGCTCTCGGCCATCTCATCAAAGCGTCGCTTGATCAGGTCCAAGCGCTCCTGCAATCGGCCCCGGAAGTCGTCCAACCAAGCGTCGACTTGGACATCGTTGTTGAAGAACTTTGCCGTAGCGAGCTGCTCAGGCTTGGGGGCCCAGGCGCCAGTGTGGCCGATCAGAGCCTTGAAGGCGTTCTGCAGGTAGGGGGCGGCAATTCCCCAGCCGACCCGCAGTCCGGTGCTGGCCATGGACTTGGAGATCGCGTCCACGTACACGCAGTAGCGAGCAACCTCCGGCACCAAGCTGATGGGGTCGTGGTGCACGGTCTCGCCGTAGGTCAGCAGCCAGTAGACCATGTCGTAGATCAGCAGCAAGCTTGGCTCGTCTGCCTCTTCACGCCGCTTGTTCTCGTCCACGATGGCTTGAGCGATGTCGCGCATCGCCTCTTCGCTGATGCAGGTTCCCGTCGGGTTCAGCGGGCTGTTGAGGTGCAGAACGCGTGCGCGCTTGAGGTGAGGCTTGATCTGCTCGAGGGTCGGCATGAATCCGTCCTCGGCCCGCGTCTGGATGGCCACCGCTTCCACCTGGTTCAGGTAGGCGTAGTAGTGGTTGTTCCAGCTTGGAACTGCGTAGACCAGGACGTCCCCTGGGCTCAGGAAGCAGTCATAGGCCGAGAACAGGGGCGGGCGCGCACCGGAGCCGACGATCACCGACTCGATGGGAAAACGCAGACCCAAGCGACGCTCGTAGAAATCCACGATCGCGTGCTTGAGCTCCAGGGTTCCGTCGCTTGGCGGGTAGTTGGTGTGCCCGTCCTTGACCAGCTGGCTGAGCTCCTCCACGAATGGAGCAGGAGGCCGGAAGTGATCGGGAGAGAAGTCGCCTACAGTCAGGTTGCAGACCTTGACTCCTTGGGCGGCCAGCTCGCGTACTTCGCTGGCGATGGCCAGGATGCGAGATCCTCCCATGCCTTCGGCGAGGCCATTCAAAGCGCGCATGCGCGCCTGCTTTGCCTGGGGACCAGTGGGATAGGCGGGCGTGATTGGTGCCTTGGACATGGGCGCTCCTGGACCGGTGATCAGGCCATTCAGTTAACACGTGATCCTCTGGTGTAAGGACCTTTGCACGCGAGGCGTTGTCGGAGCGCACATGAACCTCTCTCTACTCTTCAGCCTGGCAGCTCTCGCCCAAGATGGGCAGGTCGTGCTGCCCGCCTCCGAGGTCCTCGAGACCTTGGAGCAGGCCGTGCCGCAGCCCGAAGCGGAGCGCCCCCCAGTGTCCTGGTTGGTTCCTGCCAGCTCCTTGGTGCTGAAGCCGGGTCCCACCCTGAGCAAGGTGGCCTTGGAAGTGGAGCTGGTGCCGATCGAGCCGGGGTGGGTCAGCCTGCCCGTGCTGGACGGTCGGGTTCGCCTGACGGATCAGAGCCTCCCCCTTCATCAAGGTCCGGATGGGAGCTGGTGGTTCACCGGCTACGTGAGCAGCCCGCTGACCTTGAAGGTCCAGGGCACTCTGGCGGTGAGCGGCGAGAGCGGCCAGGTGGCCTCGCTGAAGATGGCCCAGGGGGTGCGCCAGGAGGTGCGCGTCCAGGGCAACTCCGGAGAGTTCCCCCTGGTCGGCAAGATCGACGGACAGTCCCAGGGCGTGATCGCTCCCCGCAGCAGCGTCAGCGTGGCCTGGAGCCCAGAGCGGGCCGAGCGGGCCAACAACGCCAAAGTCATCCAGGCCGAGGTCAGCACGGCGGCTTGGCTGGACGAGGGCGCACTGAACCTTCGCAGCAAGGTGCGTTGGGAGGTCCGTCGCGGCAGCTACGCGACGCTGCGCCTGCGCATCCCGGCGGGTGCGAGCGAAGTAGACGTGACGGGGATTGGGCTGGCCCGATGGGAGCGCCAGGGGAATGAGCTGCTCATCGAACCCCTGGAGGCCTTGGACGGCGCCATGGAGGTTCAGGTCGATTGGCGGCAGACCTTTACAAAGGGCGAAGCTCAGGTCTCTCATCCCCAACCGGTGGATGCCGCAAACATCAGCTACAACTTGACCCTCGCTGGTGACTCCGAGACGCTCCTGAGCCCAAGCGCCCAGGGCATGCGCTCGGTCGCCGTTGAAGAGCTGCCTCCAAAGGCCCGAGCCATCGGAGATGCCCCAGCCAACGCTGCGTGGACCGGACCTGGAACACTCTCTCTGAAGGCCCTCAAGCTCAACTCTCTGGATGGTCCGGACCTGGTCGTCGACTTGGCGCGCTGTACCGCGGCCCAGTCCTTCGAAGGGCGCACCCTGATGACCTGCAGTTTGGATGTGCGCAACGCCTCCAAGCAGTTCCTCGGCATCTCGCTCCCGGAGGGGTTCACCCTCTGGTCGGCCCGCGTGAACGGAGACGGTGTCTCGCCGGTTCGCATGGACGATGGGCAAATGAATGTGCCGCTGGAGCGCTCCGTCGAGACCCTGGCAGGGCTCACCGCGATCGCTGTGGAGTTGACCTTCTTGGGGGATGAGCAGGCCTGGGACAGCAAGGGCGAGCGCGCCCACGAGCTGCCCGCCTTTGATGCGCCAGTCGCTCGCTTGGAGTGGGAGCTGCGTCTGCCCCCCGGCTACAAGGCCACCGCCGAGGGGGGAAGCGCCCGAGTCGCTGGGGAGACCACCACCGAGCTGGTCTACGCCTCCGCTTCAGAGGCCCAGACCGCGGTTCAGGCCCGCGAAGTCTGGAACCTGGCCCTGGATGCCTACCAGGACAACGACTTTGAGACCGCTCAATCCTATGTGGACCAGACCCTGGCCCTGGACGCGGACAACTACAACGCGGTCAGTCTTCAGACCAACCTCGATGTATTGAGCGGGGACTCCGGCGCGGTCTCTGGCGCAGATGAGGCGATGTCCAGGCGGGTCAAGGACATGGCCAAGGCTAAGGTGGCCGACGACGAGGTCCTTCAGGAGCAGAAGCTGGCTGAGGCCGAACAACTGCTGAACGAAGGGCGCTACGAGGAGGCCATCGAGAGCTACGAGGAGGTCGAAAAGATGTCCCAGGAGCTGGCCCGCTACGAGCACGTCGAGTCCAAGAAGCAGTCCTACTATGGCTCCAGCTCCAGCTCCGGCGCAGCTGAAGCCCGAAACCGTGCCAGCTCACGCGACAAGGCGCTCACCTTCGGCAGCAACGACCGCGTCGAGGAGAGCGAGTCCAGGAGCACAAAGGAGTCCGTCGTTGCCGATGTTGAGATGGGCTGGATCGATGAGGATGGGTGGGAGGAAGACGAGCTGGCTGTCATCGAAGAGCCCGAGTCCGTCTACTACAAGTTCGACGACGCGGAGATCAGCGGTGAGCTTGCCGCTCAGGTCGCAGAACTGCAGGAGTCAGTCTTCGAGAGCAAGACCGAGCTTCAGCTCCTGAGCGGGCTCGTCTTGGACGGTGCCGACATGGATCCCAACGGGGCCGAGCTCGGAGGCCTTGCTGTTGGTGTCGTTGGCGGTGTTGTTGAGGGGGTCTCTGGGGGTGTCACCATGGGAAGCAAAGGCTACGGCGCCAGCGGAGCTGCGGCTGACCAGGGCCGCTCCTTCAACTCAGAGGTCGTGATGGCCGACGAGAGGGCGCCCGAGAAGGACTTCAACGGCGGTGACGACTTTGACGGTGACGACGGCTTCTATGCCTTCGACTCGCCCGACGAGCCCATGTACGACCCGGTACCCATGCCTGAGCCGGAGCCCTTGGCCGAGCCGGTGTATCTGGAAGTGCTAGAAGCAGACATGGACTACCGAACGGAGTCGGTCAGCGTCGCCAAGGTCTCAGGCGTGGTCATCAACGCCGCCCCTGCATCCTCCTCCAGCTATGGCGTCACTGCGGGCCGAGGCGCCGGTGCCCAGGCGCCACGTCCTGGCGGCCGAGCGACCATGGCACCACCGCGCGAAGATGCCCCCCCTCCGCCCCCAGCTACCGGCAAGACCGCGCCAGGTGACTTCGCGTCCCTGGACGGCAAACCTGCCATCTCGGCCACCACGCTGGCCATACCACTACCCGACCACGGCGAATCCGTTGTGGTCGTACAGCGCCTCCTCGACCCTGGCGAGGCGCCCACTTTGACTATCCGCTACCGGGAGACCCGATGACCCCCCTCTTGCTGCTGAGTACCCTCAGCGCCGCCGCTCCAGGCGACCTGCCCGATGCCAAGGTGGTGATGCCCTGGAACGAGTTCAAGACCCTCTACGAGCAGGGCAAGGCTCCTGAGAAGTTGCCGCCTCCCGCCCCACGCGATTGGTCCATCAACACCGCGTCCTACAGCGGCGTGGTCACCGATGACGGCTCCGCGGCGGTCTTCGACGTGGATCTGCAGGTGCAGGTGCACAAGGTTGACGGCTGGGTCACGGTGCCTCTGGCCCCCGCCAGTGTTGGTCTCAAGTCGGCAAAGATCGGCCGTGAAGATGCGCCCATCTTTATCTCCGGTGGCTGGTACACCCTGGTGACCGACCGCAGCGACACCTTCACGGTGTCCATGGAGCTGGCGACCTCGGTCTTTGAGAGCGATGGGTCCAACTCCCTGAGCTTCCAGATGGCCCCAAGCGGCGGCACCCAGGTCAGCTTGGACGTGCCCGGCGGCCAGGACCTCTCCTTCAGCGTGGGCCAGGCCCAGCTGGTGACCGACGTGGAGCGCTACGGTATGCGCCACATGGAGGCCATCCTCCCTGCGACCGGCAACCTGGCGGTGTCTTGGCAGCGCGAGATCGAAGAGGTCGAGGGCGTAGAGCAAGAGGGCCGCGCCTACGCCGAGGTGCACTCCCTGGTGGGCGTGTCCGAGGGCGTCATCATGGGCCACAGCGATGTGAACTACACCATCGTTCACCAGGGCGTAGAGCAGCTCTTGGTTGAGCTGCCTGCCAACGTCGTGCTGCTGGACGTCTCCGGCTCCGGCATCCGGGAGTGGGACTCCCAGACCACCGGCGATGTGCAGCTGGTGACCGTGGACCTGAACTTCGAGGCCTTGGGCAGCTACCGGCTGATGCTGGACTACGAGCGCGCCCTGGCCGAGGGTGGCGAGTCCCTGAGTGTCCCAACCGTCGGCGTGAAGAACGTTGAGCGCGTCAAGGGCTTTGTGGGCGTGGCCGCCTTGAGCACCCTGGAGGTGACCTCGGGCGAGGTCAATGGCGCTCGCCGTGTCGACGTACGTGAGCTGCCAGCCAGCATCTTGGGCCGCACGGACCAACCCGTGCTCTTGGGCTACAAGTACCGCCAAGCCGACTACACGCTGCCCCTGACCGTGCGTCAGCACGAAGACGTGGATGTGCTCGTCACCATCGCCGACACCGCCGAGGCCATCTCGATGGTCACCGCCGACGGCCGCGTCATGAACCGCGTGACCTGGCATGTGCGCAACAACCGCCGCCAGTTCCTGCGCTTGGAGATGCCCGAGGGTGCCGAGATCTGGAGCGCCAAGGTGGCCGGCAAGGCCGTCAAGCCTGCGGTTGATGAGAACGGAATGGTTCTGGTTCCTCTGGTTCGAAGCCAAGCTTCCGGCGGTGCATTGGCTGCATTCACCGTGGAGCTGGTCTACGTCGAGAAGGGTCAGGAGCCCACTGAGCAAGGCGAGGCCAGCGTGGACTTGGTCCTGCCCAAGGTCGATGTGCCCGTGACCTACTACCGATGGAGCGTGTACGTGCCATGGGAGGCCAAGGTCAAGAAGCGCGAGACCGTGAGCAGCTTGCGTCAGGTGGAGTGGTTCAACGTGCCCGTGACCCCAGAGGGTGAGTACCTGGGTGCCAGCGCTCAGCAGGACATGCAGATGAACTACCAGGCCCAGAACGCAGCCACCCAGGGCGGCGTGGCGCCGGTCGAAATCTCGATGCCCGTCGATGGACAGGCCTTGATGTTCGAGAAGCTCCTGGTCCTGGATGAGGAAGTCAGCGTGCACGTCAGCTTGAAGAAGCTGAAGGACTGACTGACAGTCGAGGGACGGGGGTGTAGCTTTAGGCCATGCCCCTGACCCACCTCGACGACGGCCGCCTTCTCCTCTTGGAGGAGATCGGCAAGGGGGGGATGGCCAGCGTGCGTCGGGTGCGCTGTCTTCGCTCTGGGGAGCAGCGCGCGGTCAAGATTCTGGCCCCCCACCTCTCCAAGCGGGGGGCCCTGCGGCAACGCTTTTTGCGGGAAGCTCAGGTGCTCAAGAGCTTGGAACATCCTGGCATTTGTCGGGTCTATGCCGCCGGGATCGACCAAGGACTTCCTTGGATTGAGCTGGAGCTGGTGCAAGGGCAGTCGCTGCACCACTGGATGCGTCACCACAGGCAGCCCATGCCGCCTGGAATGGCTGTCACCGCGATGCTGGGCGTGTGTGAGGCGGTGGCCTATGCCCATGGGCAGGGCGTGATCCACCGGGACCTAAAGCCAGAGAATATCCTGGTGGATCCCCAGGAGCGGGTCCGGGTGGTCGACTTTGGAATCGCGCGACTGCTGGACGCTGCCGGTACGACCCGGACGGGCATCATGATGGGCAGCATGGGCTTTATGGCGCCCGAGCAGAAGGACGATGCCAAGCGCGTGGATGCCCGTGCGGACGTGTTCAGCCTGTGTGCGAGCCTGGGAACGCTGCTCAGCTACCGAGACCCAAGGGGGCTGGACGAGATGCTTGAGGTGCTCTCCGAGACGGTCTCGGAGGCGCTGCTGCGCGTGGTGGTGCGCGGCGTGGCCTCGGATGCGGAGCACCGTCATCAAGATGTGGGCGCGCTCATTCGGCGTCTGCGTCGGGCGCAAGGCGAGCTGCAGCAGGCTCCATCCCCCAACTCTCTTTACTTGCCGCTTCAGGCCTGAGCGGCCTCTCGGCGCACCATCCAGAGCAGGGCCAGGCCCACCAAGCTCACACCCATGTTGGTGAAGATGCCGCCGACGACCATCAGGCCGGCCAAGATGCGGCTCAAGAAGAGGCTCTGCTCGGTGGCCGTCTCCTCGTCGCTTCGCAGAGTGAGCAGGGAGCGCAGGATTCGGCCGCCGTCCATCGGAAACGCTGGCAGCAGGTTGAGGACGCCCATGAGCAGGTTTACGAGCACGAAGCCCTTGGCCAGGGGCAGCTCCAGGTAGACCAGGGGAGCAGCGAGGGCAGCCAGTGCGATGTTGACGCCTGGGCCAGCGGCCGCGATGGCGGCCTCCGGCCAGCCGGGCTCGGGGCGGCCTTCCAGGTTGGCCATTCCCCCAAAGGGGTACAGGGTGATGTCGCGGGTGTTCAGTCCATAGCGGCGGGCAGTCAGGGCATGCCCCAACTCATGCGAGGCCACGGAGCTGAAGAGCATCAAGGCCAAGACCACGGCGTTGATCGCGCCGTTCTGCCCCCCGGTCCAGGCCTCCATGCCCACGTAGAGAACCCCGAGAAGCAGGAATGAGCTGTGCAGGCGGATGGGAATTCCGCGCAGGGTCAGCAGGGTCAAGCCTGGCTCCAAGCCGGGGGAAGGGACCTGCAATGTGGCTCCCCGCTGCCTCAATGGCAAGGCCGCGGTAGTCTATGGAGCAGGAAGAAGGACGAGGCGTGCAGCAAGAGCGGCGGGACATGGACTTGCGCGGTCAGGCGGAGGCGATGCTTTTGGCGGGTGGGGTGCCCTTTGAGAGCCTCCAGCCCCACGCCGGTGGTCAGCAGCACCAGCTCTACAAAGTGGTGCAGGCTGGCCAGCCCCAGCGACTGCTCAAGGTGCCCAAGGTGGACTGCATCGGCCCTGATCGGAGCTGCTGGCAGGGGCTGCGCGCCGAAGCGGCTGCTCTGGCGCTGATGCGCGATGTGCCGGTGCCGACGCCCTATGTCCTGTTGGATGGCGGGGCCCTGATGGCGCATGTGCCTGGTCAGGCCGCCGACTACCTCTACAAGCACGGGCGTCTGAGCACCACCGCCTTGAGCGAGGTCTGCTTCTCCATGGGCAAGCAGCTCGCGGGCATTCACCGCCACCGCATGCCCGAGGACTACCAGGGCGCCATTCCGGTCTTGCCGGGCGAGTTCGAGGGCCCCCACCGCTTGGTGCATGGCGACTACCACCTGGGCAATGTGCAGCTGGTCATCGACCGTCGGCGCGGGGCCTTCAAAGTGAGCGGCGTCGTGGACTGGGTGAACTCTGGCTGGGGGCCGCCAGAGTGGGACTTTGTGGAGCTGCACATCAGCGTCTTTCGCCAGCTCTCTGGGAGTCGAGAGGCCTTCTTGGGCGGCTACCGAGCAGGCGGGGCACTGGCTCCGAACCGGGCACGGGAGCTGCGCTTGCTCAGCGAAGAGCTGCAGCGCCGTTTGGCGCTCGGCCAGGTCCCCGAGGAGCACAAAGGCGACTGGGTACGCTGGCTCAGCGAGCTGCCCTGAGGGCGGGAGTCAGCGGCAGATGTACTGGCTGAAGAGGCGGTAGGGGTCGCTGAAGCCTTGGGTCTGGACCGCGAAGCCTGCTCGATCGAGCAAGGCCATCCAGCGCACGACGTCCAGCTCGTAGACGTCACGCTCGGACAGAGGCAGCTCCGCGACGGCGATCTGGTCCAGGCACCAGCGGTGGGCGATGCTCAGCCACTGGCCGGCCATGGGGTGGCTGGGCTGTGCGTCAATGGCGTCCAACATCGCTCGGGCGCAGCGGCGCAGGTAGGAGTCGATCAGGTTGTCGGTGAGCTCGGGATCGCCCACGGGCAGGTCGATCTCGCAGTGCACGCTGGCCTCGTTCAAGACCAGGATTCCCTGACGGTCCTGCAGAGCAGCCTTGGCCCGGCGAAGGACTTCCAGCTTTCCAGGGCCAGTCAAGCCCACCGTCTCCCGCTGCTGCTTGTCCACACCGGCCACGTGATGGAGGGTGAGGGAGCAGAGCACCAGGTCCGCTTGCCCCCACTGGGCTGGGGCTTGGGCCACGTCGACCACCGACTGCAGGCTCACCCCGGTGGGCAAGCGCGAGGCCACTTGAGCGTGGACCTCCGGCTGGGGGTCGATGAGCAAGATCTCTCCGCGATCATCGGGCCGGAGCAGATCCCAGATCCGTCCGTCTCCGCCGCCCAACTCGATGACGCGCCAACCTGGATTGCGGTCCAAGATGGGTCGGATGACTGCGCTGTTCTTGGCGTACAAGGCCTGCATCAAGGGGCTGGAGGTCCAGGCCTGAAACAGGGATTCGGAGCCGAACTGGGTGTTCCACTCCTCGGGATGGGCGCGCTTGGCTGCCTGGGCCTGCAAGCTCCGAACCTGCTGGGCCTGGGCCCCCCTTGGGCTTTCCAGCAAGGCGCGAAGCTCCGCGTGCAAGTCCACTCAGCTGCCCTGGGTCGGGGTCCAAGTCACCTGCCGCAGGAAGGAGTGGGTGAGGTACTCCTTCTCGATCACCGCAGCCATCTCCTCCACGTCGCGGAACTGGTCCCAGTCCACCCGAATGACGGGCACAGTGCGGGAGATGCTGGAGACGAAGTTCTCGTACTCGGCGTGCAGCCCGGTGAGGTACTCCAGGGTGATGGCGGACTCCACGCCGCGGGAGCGCATTCGCACGCGCTCCAGGCTGCGTTCTGGGCTGACATCCAGGTAGACGATCACGTTGGGTCTACACATGAAGTTGCTCATGTTCCGGAAGAGCTGCAGGTAGGTCTCGTAGTCTCGGGCGTCCATCAAGTCCGAGTCCACCAGCATCTTCGCGAAGACGGCGTCCTCGTAGATGGTGCGATCTTGCACGCCGCCGCCGCCGCGCCAGATCACCTCTTGGTGCTGCTGAAAACGACGGTTTAGCAAGTAGATCTGGGTGGCGAAGCTGTACCGGGCTGTGTCCCGGTAGAAGTCTTCCAGGTAGGCGTTGTCGGCCACGGGCTCGTAGTACACGGGCAGGTTGAGGTGTTGGCCCAAAGCGGTCGCCAGGGTGCTCTTCCCAGCGCCGATCATGCCAGCGATGCCGATAAACAGGTCTTGAAGTCGTTCCATGGCCCAAGGACTATCCCGGTCCACACCGGTTAGGGAGCCTGCGTGCCGGTCTTCTCCTTGCCTTCGGAACACGTGTTTCCCGATCCCGCCTTGGCCCGGGACGATGGACTGCTTGCCGTGGGCGGGGACTTGGACCCACGTCGCCTCTTGCTGGCCTACGCTCGCGGGATCTTCCCTTGGTACAGCCACGGGCAGCCCATTCTCTGGCACAGCCCCGATCCCCGCTTCATTCTGCCCCTGGAGGAGCTCCGGGTGGGTCGCAGTTTGCGCAAGCGCATCCGCCAACGCCCGTACCGCCTCACTTTGGATCAAGACTTCCAAGGAGTGATGCGGGCATGCGGACAGGTGCCACGACCTGGACAAGATGGCACGTGGATCACCTCTGAGATGCTCAGCGGCTACACCGCCCTCCATGAAGCTGGCTTTGCGCACAGCGTAGAGGTTTGGGACGCCTCAGGAGCCTTGGTGGGTGGGCTCTATGGCGTCAGTTTGGGGCGGGTCTACTTTGGCGAGAGCATGTTTGCGCTGGCACCCGATGCCTCGAAGATCGGCTTTGTTGCGCTGCTCTCCCAGCTCGCGCAGTGGGGTTTTGAGCTGCTGGACTCACAGGTATACACCGATCACCTGGCTCGCTTCGGTGCGCGGGAGATTCCTCGGCAGCGATACTTGGAGTTGCTCGACGGACATCTACAAGCCCCTACTCATCGGGGAAAATGGGCCTTTGACACGGAGCTTTTGGAGCGATTTTGGACAAATGGGCAGCCAGATTTTCTCATTTCTGAGGCTGGCGGGTCGAATCAAGGCTGAAGGCTCGCAATACTGTGTGGCCAAACCCTTTCCTTGGAGCCCCCCCCATGAACACCTTCCTGCTCTCTCTGAGTTTTGCTCTCGTCGCCTGTGACGGAGGCGAGGTTGAAATCGACGACACCGGCACGGAGGCGGACGCCGACGCCGATTCTGACACCGACACGGACACCGACGCGGACGCAGACGCGGACTCAGATGCGGACTCGGATCCCATCACGGACACCCTGGGCTTTGATGTCTCAGGGGAAAACGTCGACGGATTGACCGTGGGGGTCGTGCGTTTGAACGAGGACTTCACACCTGGTGACACCCTGGCTGCAGGCGTGGTTGCCAGCGGTCGTGCTGAGCTCACCGTCGAGAACCCTGAGAGCGACGGCCTCTTCGTGATTCAAGAGGGCTACGACACGGTCGGGGCCTTCTATGCGACGACGCTCTGGGACGACACCAACAGCGATGGGGAGCACCAAGAGGGGGAAGCGATTCACGGAATTGGCGATGCCTTGGTCATCTACCTGGAAGGAGTTGAGGGCGAGCTGGCCTTCATCGTCAAGGACGGTTGGCAGGGGCTAGAGGACCAGGGGGAAGGACTCCCGCTGATCTACGACAAGGCTGAACTGCCCATCGCCAACACCATCGCGCCCATCACGGTCGAGCTCGCCGGCACCGCAACCATTCCCAAGGCCGAGACCCAGTGGCGCATGGCGATGATGCCAAGCTCCTTCTTTGAGAGCGAGGCCAGCCTGACGCCCATCTACGATGAGGTCTTGGGCACGGACTGGAGCGTGACGCTCAAGGACGCCCCACCGGCTGATCATGAGGGTCCCGATGGCTTCCTGGAGCTCGGCATCGCTGCGCCGGACACCGATGGCTCAGGCAGCGTGAGCCGCGGAGATGATCTCTCGCAGATCATGACGATGTGCAGCGCCAACGGGAACGTGGTCGCGGCTGCCTGGCTGACGCCAGCGGCCAGTGTTGAAGAGGCCAACTACTACTCCGGAGCTGGCTTCCGTGGTGGCTGGAATGTCATCGAGGTCTTCAGCGAGGAGGACGTGCGGCCTGTGGCTGAAGACCAGTATCAGAACATGGCGTTTGATGGGAGCTGCGGCTTCGAGTGAGCCTGCGGTAGAGTAGGGCCATGCTCACTTTGACCCTGGCCTTTCTCGCCTGCACGGACACCACCGAGACGCGGGACAGCGACTCGGGCCCCGTGGACACCCAGCCGGTGGACACGGGCAGCCCTCCGAGCGGCGTCTGGCCGGTCACCCTCGCCTCGGAGCAGACGCAGCTTGGCGTCGCGGTCTTCGACTTCACCCTGGGTGCTGGGGGACTTGAAGGCGTCGGACTGCTCAACAGCGGCCTGCTCGTCGACGGCAGTCTGACCTTTGACCTTCTCCCTCCAGCCCAGGCAGATCTACAGGCGCTGGACCCCGATGATCCCGAGCTGCTCGTTCGCTACGCCTTGGCCTTGAGCTTTGCGGACAGCAATGAGAACGGAAGCCACGATGCCGGCGAGGTCTTCGTCGGTGGCTTGGACTACGGCTTGATGTATGTGCAGAACCCCACTTCTGTGATGGAGTTTCTGGGGTTTCGCAACGGATGGAACGCATTCCGTACATTGGGGAACTTCACCGAGGTCGTGGATCTGCAAGGCTTGGTCTTGCGGCCGAGCCTTGCGACCGTTGAGACATTGACCCTCTCGGGGACCTACGACGAGAACTATGGGCCAGCGCGGGCCGCAGTCTTGCCGGTGAGTTGGTTCAGTGATCCGGGGTTCACCGAGGTAGTCGGCGACATCGCGTTGGGCTCGAGTTGGACAATGACCTTGGACGGGGCTCCCCCGGCCTCCCACTTTCTACCGGCCGATGACCCCTCTCTGCCTGGTGGTGCTTTGGACCTGCCCTTTGCCTACCTGGACAACAACGGAAACGGGAAGTGGACCTTGGGTCAGGACCAGCCGGTGCTGCCAGCCTGCTACGCCGGCGCACCGGCTCTGGCAGTCTGGCTACCTGAGCCTCCCGTGGTTGAGGTGGCCTTGAGCTACCTGGGTGCTGGGCTTGCGCCAGGTTGGGTTCTTGCCCAACAGAGTGAGACGGGTCTGGACTTTCTTGGAGCGGAAGCCTATGGCGGCCTCAGCTTCTCCGCTGACTGCGGATTTTGAGGGCCAATGACGACATCTTCCGAAGGGCTGGACGACTTCTCCAAGTCCCTAGCTGCAGCGCTTGAGCGCCGCGCAGAGCAAATCTCCCACTGGGAGGCCGAAGGCAGTGACTGCTACCGCGTCTTTCACGGCCGGAACGAGGGCCGTCCTGGCCTGAGCATCGATCGCTACGGTCCGGTGCTCTTGGCACAGACCTGGGGTGAGGAGGCCTCGGAGGCGGAGATGGAGGCTGTCCATGCCCTGCTCGGCGAGGCGGAGTGGCGGCACCGGGGCGCACGTGGACCCGAGAGCATTCCCTTCCCCTTCCAAGAACTTGGCGTGACCTATCAGGGCCAGGTCTGGCACAAGGGCCAGGATCCATGGCTGTTTCTGGATCTGCGGGTCGTGCGTCGCTGGCTCTTGGCCAACAGCACCGGCAAGCGCGTGCTGAACACCTTCGCCTACACCTGCGGGGCCGGACTCTGTGCTGCCAAGGGTGGGGCCAAGTCGGTCTTGAACGTAGACCACAGCGCATGGGCTCTGGAGCTCGGACGCGTCAACGCCGCCACCAATGAGCTGGAGATGGACTCCCTGCGCGGTGACTTCTTCGACGTGGTGCGTCAGCTCGCTGGCAACAAGCACCGTGGCGGTGCCAAGCGCCGCTCGTTGGTAAAGGTCGCCCCACAGGTCTTCGACTTGGTGGTCTTGGACCCGCCCACGCTCTCCAAGGGCCGGCAGGGAGCCGTGGACATCAACCGCGACTACCCCTCGCTGCTCAAGCCTTGCTTGCAGACTTTGGCCCCCAAGGGGACCTTGATCGCCACACATCACTCGGCCAAGGTGGACCGGGAGAGCTGGCTTGAGACGGTTCTTCGCTGCGCGGCCAAGGCCGAACGGCCCATTGTGCGGCACGAGTGGCTAGAGCCGGAGATGGACTTCCCAAGTCCCGATGGCAAGGGCAACCTGAAGATCCTGAAGCTCGAGATCTGAGGCTCTCCCAGGGCCAGGCTCCTGCAGAGCTTGGCCTTGACCCACGTGTCAGGACTGAGAGTCCTCCAGCAAGGCTTTGATGGCGGCCTTTAGGTCTGCCGGCAAGAAGGGCTTGGCCAAGCAAGCGATGTTCTCTCCAGCTGGCATGTCCACCTCAGAGAAGCCGGACAGAATCAAGACCGGGGTGTTTCGGCCTGCCTCGCGCAGCTTTCGGACCATCGTTGGTCCGTCCATTTGCGGCATGCGCACGTCGCATACGATGACGTCGAGCGCCACTTCCTTGGCAGTGTTCAGTCCTGCTCGACCATCTTCCGCTTCAAAGACCTGATGGCCTTGTCTGCGCAAGGTCGTGGCGATCACGCGACGAACCATGTTGTTGTCGTCGACGACCAAGGTGCGGAGGCCGTCCGCTTCTTCAGGAATGGGCATAGGCTCCTTCGTCCGGGGGACGGATGGCTTGGGGAGCGTCTCTGGCTCTGCGAGAGGCAGGTACATGCGGAGTCGAATTTCACTCTTGTGTCGCTCAGAGAGCCAAAGCTTGGCGTGTCCTTTTGCCGAGAGCGAAAAGGCTTGAGCTGCGGTCAAGGCCAGCCCGCGGGTGCCGCTTCCGAGCTCGTCCCACGGCATCAGTTCACGCTTTGGTGTGCCAAGCCGATGGGCCTGACAGTTCCATTCCACGACCGCAAAACCCTGCTCGACGCTTGCTGTGAGGCTGGCCTTGCAGCAACCGGCAAGCAGCGCGTTGTCCATTAGGGTCCATAGGATCGGTCGGAGGTACTCCTTGCTGTAGTGGGCACCTGAGACCGCCTCGTCGAGCTTGAACGCCAAGTCGATGTTTTTCCCAGCCCGTTCCTTCAACTCTAGGTAGGCCTGCTCCAGGCTCGCCCTGAGGTTGTTGGGGGCAGCTGTGCGCGCTTGGTCCTCTGAAAAAGTGCCCATCAAATGGGTGATTCCGCGAATTCGTTGCGTGGCCTCTGTCAGCTCGTCAGCGTCGATAGGATCCACCCGTGATGCCACCGAGAGCACGCCGACCAGGGCGTTGTTGATGCTGTGGGCAAGGCCCGTAGCCAGCCGTTCCAGGTCCTGCCGCCGGCGGGTCAAGTCCAAGGCGCGGCGCAGGCGCTCCGTCTCGGCCTTGCGCTGTTGGGTCACCGTCACGTCGTACGCCATGACGAGCGTGCACCGCTTCCCAAACCACAGAGTGGGGGTCACTCGGAGCTGGAGTTTGCGCCCCTCCAGTAGGTGCACGCTGTCTTGAACCGGATTTGGACCCCACGCAGCGTGGTCGTCGCCCTGCAACTGGAGGGCCGCGGTGTTGGCGAAGAGCGTCTCTCCGAGTGTGTCTATGACCCAGATGGGGTCCTGACTGGCGTGCACAATGGCGCTGAAGTTCTGCTTGGACTGCTCTAGCTCGACTCGCAGTCGACGGCGCTCCAATGAGAGGTAGACCGAGCGCATCAGGGCGGCGCTCGTGAGCGCGTCTTTGCACAGAAAGTCATCAGCGCCCTCGCGCAGAGCTTGGAGTGCCATGGCCTCTTCGCGGTGGGCGGTGAGCACAACGATGGGCATCGAGGGCCGTGCGAGGCGAAAACGGGCCAAGGTCTCAAGGCCCTCACTGTCTGGCAGGCCCAAGTCCAGAAGTACGATGTCCACGTTCTGGGCGGCCAGTCCCTCGGCCAAGGTCGCGACGCCTTCTACGATCCAGCCTCGATTGCTGGACTCCAGCTTCTGACGCATGAGGAGGCGGTCGCCGGGGTGGTCTTCGATGTGCAGGATGCGCAGGTACATGTACGCTTTGAAGCTTAGTGCATCTTCGAGCTGAAGAGAAAGAAAGTCATTTGGAAGCGTTATTGAAACTGATTCAATAGTCTGCTATCATGGATTCATGGCTCGACTTTCTACCGCTGCACGCCGCGCTCAGCTGCTTTCCGCTGGCCGAGAGGTCTTCTCGGCGACTCCTTACGATCGCGTTTCGATCGATGATCTGGCTGCAGCAGCCGGGGTGTCGAAGGGCCTCCTGTACCACTACTTTCCGGACAAACGCAGCTTCTATGTAGAGGTGCTCCGGGTCGTTGCGTTGGACGTGCTGCAGGTCTCAGAGATGAGCGAAGAGGGAAGCGCGGCCGAGTCGATCGCCACCGCAGTGGATGGCTTTCTGACCTACGTCCGCGAGAACCAAGCCTTCTACAAGGCTCTCGTACGCGGCAGTTCAGCGGCGGACGACGGCCTGGAGGAGGTGGTTGAGACCGTGCGCTGGACCACGGTTGCGCGGGTCATTGAGCGCACCCAGCTCCAAGCCACCCCCCGCAGCGAGGCGTTGCTCTACGGTTGGGTCGGCCTCATCGAGTTCACAGTGATGAACTGGCTGGTGCGCGAGGACATGGACCAGGAGAGCCTCAAGGGCCTCATCCTTGGAGCGCTGTTCCAACTCCTGGCCACGCCATGACCCCGTGGCGTGAAAACAGTGGCTTCTTTGCCTGGCCAAGTCTGCTGATGACCCTCGGCATCTGGGTGGGTTTCTGCGCTGTGTGGGGGCTGGCCCTCTCTGGCCGGATCCCCCTCTGGCTGGGCTCGCCCATCGTCTTGGTGTTGGTCTACTTGGCCTTCACCCCCATGCACGAGGCCGCCCACGGCAACGTGGGTGGTTCCGCCGGACGAGCGTGGGTGGACCTGCTCTCCGGTTGGGCGTGTTCGATACTGTTTCTGGCGCCATTCCCTGCCTTCAAGGCCGTACATCTCCGGCATCATGGTGCGGTGAACCGGCCGGACAGGGACCCGGACTTGTGGGTCGCCGGCACCGGGCCGCTGAACGTCGCGTTGCGCTGTTTGAGCATCATTCCGCACTACTACCGCATGTTCCTTGGCCCGATGGCCAACAAGTCCAACCGCGTTGCCCGCGCCCAGTCCGTGGTCGCCTTTGTGTTTACGGCGGCGCTGATGGGCGGCCTGATCTGGGCTGGATTGGGGCTTGAGCTGCTCGTGCTCTGGCTGCTTCCCGCTTGGCTGGCCAGTGGCCTGCTCGCCTTGGCCTTTGATTGGCTGCCCCACCAGCCCCATGGCGAGCTTGGACGTTGGGACAACGCTCGGGTCATCCTGGGCCGCGGGCTCAATGTGCTCATGCTTGGCCAGAACTATCACCTGGTTCACCATCTCTGGCCCAGGGTGCCCTTCTACCGCTACGGCCGCGTCTTTTATGAGAGCCGAGAAGAGCTGGAGAGTCACGGAGCAGAGATTGTAGAGCTCACGTCTCTGCGTCCTGGGTCAAGATCCGTGGAGGCCGGCCGATAGCCAAGTGTGGATGGCGTCTCCGCCTTTTGAACTTGGATACCCATGACCTGGAAAGCACCTCTGGCGGACAGCGATGTCCTGACGCTCTTGATGGACCACTTTCCAGGTCTGTTGTTCGTGAAGGACGAGCAGTACCGGATCTTGGCGGCCAACGAGCGTTTCCTCTCTCTCTATCCGGAGGAGCAGCGGGACCATGTGATCGGTACGACCACACTTGAGGACTACCCAGAGGACCAGCGCGCCCTCTTCTTGGCGGAGGACCTCAAGGCCTTGACCAGCGGAGAGTCTGAAGTGGTCGAGCGAATCGACTTTCCGGGAGGAGACACGCGCACGGTGCTCACTAAGAAGGTGGGCAAGACCGGTGTCGACGGTCGCCGCTACCTCATCGGAGCGGCAGTCGACATCACGGAGCTGGAGGAGACCCGCAGCGAGGCGGCGCAGCTCTGGGATCTCATCGACCACACCTCCGCGGAGATCTTCATTGTCGATGAGCAGACGCTCCGTGTCATTCGCATGAGCAATGGTGCTCGCAAGAACCTGGGTTTGGCTGAAGACCCGGGCCAAGCAATCGATTTTCCCTCCATTCTGGCGCCAGGCCTGCTCGAGCGCTTTCTGGAGCTGCGGGGTGCCATGGCCGATGCCCCTGGGGAGCAGCATGCAATCAGCGGTGCGCACGTCCGTCTGGACGGAAGTCAGTACGAGGTTGAGACTCAGGTCCTCCGTGGCCGGCTCTCTTCGGCGGACGTCATCGTTGTCGTTGCCCAGGATGTGCACGAGGCCAACCACCAGCGCCGCACGCTCAGCCGCCAGAATGATGCCCTGACCGAGTTTGCCTACCGGGTCTCCCACGACCTGCGCTCTCCGGTGGTCTCCAGCGCCGCCCTGGTGGACATCGCCATGGAGATGCTGGCGGCAGGCCACTCCAAGCAGGCTCAAGAGGTCTTGTTGCGCGCCTCGCAGGTGTTGACCCAGGCCGAGAAGCTGGCAGAGGACCTGCTGACGCTCACCCGCATCGAGCAGTTGGATACGCACGCGCAGCAGGTCTCGCTTGTGGAGATGGTCGCAACGAGCGTGGAGCGCAACCGCAAGCTCTACGGAGGGGAGTTGCTTCAGTTCCGGTTCGACTTGGGCCAGGTCGACCAGATCACCACGGACCCACAGCGCTTGGTTTGGGTCATCGACAACCTCCTCTCAAACGCCATCAAGTACCGAGACCTCTCAATGGAGACCAGCTGGGTGCGCATCTCAGCCAGCAGGAAGGGGGACCTGCTCGAGCTTCGCTGCGAGGACAACGGGCTCGGGATTGAGCCGGACTACCAGAGCAAGCTCTTCTCGATGTTTCAGCGCTTCCACGCCCGTATGGCGCCGGGATCTGGATTGGGCTTGTTCATGGTTGGCCGAACGGCCACAATGCTTGGGGGCGAGGCTCGATTTGAGGCTGCGGACTCCGGCGCGCGTTTCATCATCACGGTGAGTGAGAGGGCTGAGCGATGGAGTTGAAGCAGGTCTTGGTCGTTGACGACTCGGAAGCAGACCAGTTCCTGAACCGCTACCGGATTCTGGAGTGCCAGCCGGGCCTTGAGATCCGCGCGGCCTATGACGGGCTGGAGGCGCTCAAGATCTTGCAGGAGCCTGGGTACCAGCCCGACCTCATCTTCCTGGACATCAACATGCCGCGCATGAACGGCTTTGAGTTCCTGGAGCGCTACGTCGAGGAGTTCAAGGCGACCACCAGCGTGGTCGTGATGTTGAGCTCCTCTCTGGTGGAGGCAGACCGTGCGCGCGCTCAGGCCTTTGCGCCTGTTCGGGGCTTTCTACGCAAGCCCTTGGACGTGACCTGGCCGGGTCTACTGGAAGAGATGCTTCGGAGCTAGGGCAGCACCTTTCGGATCCTCAGATCTCCAGGTCCACCCAGACCATGCGGTGGTCGCTGCCCTCTACGCTTCGGTCACCAGCGGGCCAATGCACCGCGCTGCCTTTGACCGTGAGCTCACGGGTGGGCAGGACGTAGTCTACGCGCTGGCCCCAAGAGGCCGTGTCGTGGGCTGGGTCGCCGGAGTCATCGGGCCTGGAGTCCAGGGCCTCTCCGCCTTCGCTGGAGGGAACCATGCTGCCAGTGGCTGTGTCCGGGTGGATGCGCGGGTGCTCCAGGAGCTGTTGGATGGCACCGTCCAGGGCGTCTCCGTCCACGGGATCCGCGTTCATGTCGCCAAAGACCACGGCGTGGTCGGATTCAGACAAGCCGCCAGCATTGCCGGCGTCGTCCACCAGCCAGTCCGCACCGCTCAGGATCTCTCCGAGCAGTCGGATCTCGTCGGCGTTTCGCAGGCCGTTGCGGTCCTCTTCGCCGTCAAAGACTGGAGGGGTGGGGTGGGCGATGAGCAGGTGCAGGAGCGCACCCGAGACGTTGACAGGCACCACGACATGGTTCTTGGAGCTCAAGCGCTGCAAGGCCAGCTCCTCCTCGCTGAACCACGCCTCACCGCTCAGGGTCGGCAGACGCGCATCGGGCATGTCCTTCCAGAGCAGCGCCTGGTAGCTGCGCAGCTGCGCCTCGTCGATGGGGTGGCGGCTCAGAACAGCGAAGCCGTATTGCCCCTCAAAGGTGCCGTATCCTTGTGCGTCGCCCGGTCCGTCCGTCTCGCCGTCGTTGTCCATGTCCAGGCCGGTGGCCACGCCGGTGTTGCTGGAGAACTGCATCACGTAGGGGTAGGGCTGATCCAGGTGACCGTTCAGGGTCTCGAGGGTCTGGCCAGTGCTGTCGTAGTCCAGCTCCTGAAGAACCAGGATGTCAGGCGAGGTCTCTGTGATCACGCTCAGGATCCGCTCAACCTGGCGCTCTCCGGCGTCCTGTACCTTCACGGCCGTCTCGCCGGCTTCTCCACCGAAGAGGGAGCTGTTGTAGGTCGCCACACGCAAGGCCACAGGCTCCCGGAGGGTGGGGGAGTCGACGGGGGGCGTCTTGCCTGCGCAAGCCATGAGGAAGTAGAGCACGGTGACCTCGGGAGCGGTGGCGCATCATTGCGGGGTGCGGGCGCTATAATGTGCATCCACTGGAGCCGCGTGTTGTCACACTCCGAGTCCTCTTCTGGGTCCCCAAGTGGGCCTGGAAATGGGTCCCCAAGCGGGGCCACCTTTCAAGAGCAGCTCAAGGCTCTGCGCCAAGAGCAGAGCAACCAAGCTTTGCCGGGCCTGATCGCGACCTGGATCGCTCTGCCTTTGGTGATGGCCTCGCCCGTCTTCCTGGGCGCTCCCTGGTGGTCCGTCTTCTTCCTCTGGCCGCTGATCGGCTGGCTGCAGTACCGAATCGTCATCTCTGGCCATGAGGCAGTACACAAGACCCTCTGCTACCCCGAGGGTCTCAACGAGTTCTTCGGCGTCACCGGTCAGGCTCTGGTCGGGGTCAACTTTGCTGCCTACCGCCTGCAGCACATGGACCACCACCGGGCCGTAGAGTCCGAGCAAGACCCCGACTCCCACATCTACCGCGGCATCGTGGAGACCCCCCGTGGGCTGCGTAGGACCTTGGTCTGGACGGCCGGCACCCTCTTCGAGATCTTGGTCAAGATCCGCCAAAAGGGCACCGGCGGCTACGGCTCCAAGCGCAAGGTCTCCGACAAGGTCAAGCGAGACAAGGTCCTTCACACAGGCCTGGTCTTGCTCCTGCAGAGCAGCATCTTGGTGGCGACGGGCTTTGGCTTGGCCCACATGATGAGCGTGGATTTGATTGAGATGGTGGACAAGGGCTTTGTGGGCTGGGCCCACATCCTGATCGGTCTGCCCGCCGGCTACCTGCTCTTTTGGTTTGGACCCCTGGCTGTCTTTGCGGTCTTCCTGAACCGCAGCCGCATCCTCATCGAGCACGGTCTGCCGCTGGCGCTGGCCAAAGAGATGCCCGAAGGCTGGGGTGGCAAGCGCATTCCGACCGTGGACATCGTGCCCGGACGCTTGGAGCAGGAGCTCTTTGCGCCCTTCTCCTTCAACTACCACTGCGCCCACCACCTCTTCATGGCGGTCCCGCACTACAACCTGGCCAAGCTGCGCGCCCTGTGCATCGAGCACAAGGTCTCCGGCTACCACGAGATCCAGGGCAGCTACCTCCAGGCGCTGATGCGCACCATGCGCGTTTGAGACCCAGACGTTTTCAAGATAGGTCGCGGGCCATGGCAACTGAGACCCCACCGCTCTCCGAGCTCATCGATTTCCCATCGCCCTTCACCTTCAGAGCGGTGGCCTCCTCCCGCCTCTCCCTGGCCGAAGAGTGCCGCTCACTCGTTGAGGGGACCATCGGGAGGAAGGCGGATCAAGTCCAGGTCCAGGCCAGCTCCAAGGGCGCCTTCAGCTCGGTGCGGGTGACCATCGTCGTTCGCTCCCCGGACGAGGTCACCGGGGCCTATGGGGCCTTAAAGAGCCTGGACGGTTTGAAGCTGCTCCTCTGAGCGCTGCTTCGGCCGACCACCTCAGAAGACCCGGAAGCTCAGGCTCTCCGGGTCCGCGCTCAGGTCCTCCCACATCAGGAACTCCAGGTCGGTTCCGGTGAGCTCTTCCGTGTCGCTCGCGACGGAGATCTCGCTGTCGGCCTCGACCCGCAGAAATGCGTTTCCCAGGGTGGCGTTGGTGGACTTCTCTACGCGGATCTCGTCTGCGTCCATCGTCGCCTTGAGCACCAGGTCCAGCCGGGCCTCTTCGGTCCCAATGATGGTCCACCACTGCTCCAGACGCCATTGGATCAGCAGGGCCTCGCCCAGCTGCGTGACGCGTTCACCCTCCTCGTCCTCCCACTCCAGACGGGCGCGGTAGCCGCTGCCGGCCAACCACCCCGGTTGGTTCTCCAGCTCCGTCAGAGTGCCGCCCAACCAGGTCCCGCTCAGGGCCCAAGGCTCGGCATCTGGATCGTCCGCAGGCGCCAGGCCTGTGCAGGCAAAACCGGCCGAGGTGACCTCGTCGGCGAGCACATCCAGAGTGATGCTGCACTCGGCGTTGGCCGAGGACATGAACTGCTGCCCCTTGCGGTAGCGCACCTCCAAGACCTCCACGTCTCCAGGGCCAGTGAGGGGGCCGGTCAGGAACATCAGCTCCTGCAGGCCGTCCTCCGCGCTGGCGGTGAACAGGGCAAAGTCAGGCCCCAGGTGCACGCCGCCCACGCCGATGTCCACCTCTTCTGGGGACAACGCGCCGCGCTCGACGGTGAAGTTCACCTCGGCAGCGTAGGGGGCGGGGGGCGTAGCGGTGGGGCCCGTGCAGGCGATCAGGAGAGCAAGCATGCGCTCAATCTACCCTGACTCCCCGCAGCGTGGGTCTTTGGCGACAGCCTTCTCGGCTTGCTTCAGGATGAAACCGG
Source organism: uncultured Pseudomonadota bacterium (assembly GCA_913060515.1). GTDB lineage: Bacteria > Myxococcota_A > UBA796 > UBA796 > CAJQPC01 > CAJQPC01. Next base: position 179,419 of record CAJXRZ010000002.1, read on the forward strand.
GCAGCTCCTCGCAACCATGACCCTCGGAGCACACCCAGTCGTTGCTCTCGGCGCTGGCGCTGTGGCACGCCGCGCAGCCACCTGCGAGGTTCTTCACCTCGGTGGTGCCACGCTCGGTGATCACAGTTTGGCCCTTGACGATCTGGAGCTTCAAGAACTCCCAGTCGCCTGTCTCGGGGGCGTAGCCGACGTGGCGCTTGACCATGGCCTCGTTCGGCATGAGCTGCACGACGCTGCCAACGGGGAAGGGGGTGTTGTCCCGGGCAGCCTGGGCGGCGGCGGCCGGATCTCCCACCACGCTGGTGTAGTAGCTGTGACCGACCTTCTCCCAGTCCCGGAAGCAGCCAAAGTCGGCGTCTACCAGGAAGGCATCGGGCTCGGAGCTTGGCGCAGGGGCCGTCCAAGCTTGGGGCTTTGGGGCGCAGGCCAGCCACAGGGAGAACAGCATCAGCGGGTCAGCTTCTTGTACTTGATGCGGGTCGGTCCCACATCGCCCAAGCGGGCCTTCTTGTCCTTCTCGTACTCCTGGAAGTTGCCCTCGAACCACACCACGTTCGAGTCGCCCTCGAAGGCCAAGATGTGGGTCGCGATGCGGTCCAAGAAGAAGCGATCATGGCTGATGACCCAGACGCAGCCCGGGAAGGCCAAGAGCGCCTCCTCCAGGTTGGCCAAGGTCTCGACGTCCAAGTCGTTGGTGGGCTCATCGAGCATGACCACGTTGCCGCCGGTCTTGAGCAGCTTGGCCAAGTGCACGCGGTTGCGCTCACCACCGGAGAGGGTGCCGACCTTCTGTTGCTGGTCGCTTCCCTTGAAGTTGAACAGGGACACGTAGGCCCGGGAGTTCATCTCCTTGTCGCCGATGACGACCAAGTCGTGACCGCCGCTGATCTCTTCCCACACGCTCTTGTTGTCGTTCAAGGAGTCGCGGGACTGGTCCACGTAGGCCAGGTCCACGGTCGAGCCGAGGGTCAGAGTGCCGGCATCTGGGGTCTCGCTGCCCGTGACCATTCGGAACAGGGTGGTCTTGCCGGCGCCGTTGGCCCCGATCACGCCCACGATTCCGCCGGGAGGCAGGTTGAAGCTCAGGTTTTCGAAGAGCAGCTTGTCGCCGTAGGCCTTGGTCACGCCCTCGACCTCCAGCACCTTGCTGCCCAAGCGGCGGGTCAGCGGAATGCGGATGGTCGCGCCAGTGGCGTGGCGGTCGTCCTTCTGCGAGCTGGCGACCAAGTCGTCGTATGCGGTGACGCGGGCCTTGGACTTGGCCTGGCGTCCCTTGGGGGACTTGCGGATCCAGTCCAGCTCCTCGGCCATGCGCTTGGCTTGGCGGGACTCGCTCTTCTTCTCTTGGCGCATGCGCTCGCCCTTCTGCTCCAGCCAACCGGAGTAGTTGCCTTCGAAGGGGTAGGCCTTGCCGTGGTCCAGCTCCAGGATCCACTGGGCGACGTTGTCCATGAAGTAGCGATCATGGGTGATGGCGATGACGGCGCCGTGGTAGTCGGCCAAGTGGCGCTCCAACCAGCCCACGGACTCGGCGTCCAAGTGGTTGGTGGGCTCGTCGAGCAGCAGCATGTCGGGCTTTTCCAGGAGCAGCTTGCAGAGCGCGACGCGGCGCTTCTCACCACCGGAGAGCTTGTCGACCATGGCATCGCCTGGGGGAACGCGCAGGGCGTCCATCGCGATGTCCAGGGTGCGGTCCATGTCCCAGGCGCCGGCGGCGTCGATCTGGTCTTGGAGGCGGGCCTGCTTCTCGATGAGCTTGTCAAAGTCCGCGTCGGGGTCGCCAAAGGCCTCGGAGACGGCCTCGTAGTCCTGAAGCAGGGTGCGCCACTGGGCCAGACCGAGCTCGATGTTCTCGCGAACAGTGAGGGTCTCGTCCAGCTGTGGTTCCTGGGCCAAGTAGCCGCGGGTAGCGCCGGGCTTGAGGATGGTCTGGCCGCCGAAGTCGTCGTCCAGGCCGGCCATGATGCGCATCAAGGTCGACTTGCCGGCGCCGTTGTGTCCCAACATGCCGATCTTGGCATCTGGAAAGAAGCTCAAGTAGGTCGGGTCCAGGATTCGGCGGCCGGAGGGAAGCACCTTCTCGGTGCCGATCATCTGGTAGACAAAGTCAGCCATGGGGGGTCCTCGCAGAGTGTTGCGCGCGCTCTAACGCGCTGGCCCCTGCGAGGCGCACACCCGGCCTACTCGAAGCTGTACTCGATGCTCTCGCCCATCAAGTTGATGCTGATGGTGCCGGGTCCCTCGCCGTAGGCGTCCTTCCAAGACTGCTTCAGGGGGTTCAAGTCGAACTCCAAGGTCTCAGTCAGGTAGGCCTCGCACATGTCGGGGGTGCCGCCGTGCCAGATCTCCAGGTTCACCTGCACCGGCTCGGACTCCATGAAGCTCAGATCTGGCCAGCAGATCTCGAAGATGTGGCTCTCGCAGCCGCCGCCAAAGCCGACCGACACGGAGAGGGTGTCCCCGTCGATCGCCAGGCTCTCGGTGCCGGTGTCAAAGCCGCCCAGATCCAGTCCGTGGCCGTCGTCCGCGCTGCATTCGCTGAAGGGGGCATCGGGGACCGCGGGGGCGCGTCCGGGAAGAATGGTCTCAACGCATGCCGTCAGGGACAAGGCGCAGATCAGAGCGAAGGGAAGGGTCTTGTTCATGCTGGACTCCAAGGGTTCTAAAAGGTGTAGGTGGCGCTCTGGCCATCCAGTTGAATCAGCAAGGTGCCGCTCTCAAGGCTGCTCTCGCTCTGCCATGCCGCTTTGAGGGGCGAGAGATCAAAGTCCACGGTCTCGACCTCGTAGAGGTCGCAGGCATCTGGGGTTCCGCCGTGCCAGAGCTGCAAAGAGACTTGGGGAGGGTCGGTGTAGTCGAAGTTCTGGCCGGGCCAGCAGAGCTCAAAGAGGTGCAGCTCACATCCGCCGCCGTAGCCAAGCTCCGCCGAGAGGGTGTCCCCGCTGATGCTCAGGCTTTGCACCTCTACGCCGCCGTTCCCGTCTGCGGCGCTGCACGCAGAGAAGGACTCGACCTGCTCGGGCGCCTGCCATCCGGTCTCTTCGATCACAGCGCGCTCGCCGGTCCCCTCTGGCCAGGTCATGTCAACACAGCCGAGGGTGGAAAGAATCAGGGTCATCGTGGCCTCACTTGAGGAGAGCTGTTGCAGCAAACGTGCCAGCGCACGGTGTGCGGATCTACGCAAACTCCCTGGGCAGAATCGCGACTTCTCTGTCAGAGCAGTATCCTGGGCCACGGAGGTTCCATGACCCTGCTGCTTGCCTTGGCCTGTCAAAGTCCAGAGACCACCCCTGAAGACAGCGTGGTGGACAGCGCTGACAGCGCCGTGGACACCGGCGAGACCGGAGACACAGCCAGCCAGGCCTTTGCCTGTGGCGAGCTCACGGAGCCCGAGATTCCGGGAAGCATCCAATCGCGCAGCTTGAGCAGCAGCACGACCTGGACCCTGGCTTTCGATGAAGTCGCAGAGGAATCCGGTCTGGTGGATTGCAGCTATACCCGTGAGTTTGTGGGCTTGGAGATCGTGGACCAACCGTACCTATGTCCCGACTGCGAGGTCATTGTCGCGGGCTACGCCACCATGACCGAAGGCGAGGAGTGCTTCACGCAGATCTCCGAGGCCTCCGGCTCACGGGAGGAGTGGTGGGGGCTGAACGCCGAAGGACAAATCTTTCGGGGAAGCACCGCCAACCTGCGGCTCTTCGCGCCGAGCGAGCAGTCCTTTGAGGGTGACCTGAGCGGCGGCACCTTCACGTGGGGCAGCGTCAATGCCTTGAGCGCTGGCGGTGAGCTGGACCTGAGGGCTTCTGGGGACATGACCCTGCAGACCACCGAGACCCTGTTGCCCGACCCATGGGCGGAGCGGCAGACCCCTTACGCTGGTGGTTGGCCCCAAGAGAGCCCCGGCCTGGAAGAGGTGAGCTACGAGTTGGCGCTGGGTCAGCGCTTCCCCAACGCGCGGGAGACCGACCAGTGCGGGGACAAGGTCGACCTGTGGGACCAAAGCGGGCGCTACCTCATCGTCGACGTCTCCCAGTACAACTGCGGCCCCTGTCAGGTCATGGCCACCGACTTTGAGGTCTTGGACCAGGGCCTGGCGGCCGACGGCATTGAGATCGACATGGTCACCTACATGGGCAACGGTTTGAGCGACCCCCTCACGCCCCCGCCGCAGGACATCGTGGACGACTGGCAAGAGCGCTTCGGCACCCACGGCCCACTGTTCTTGGACCGCGGCTTTGCCTACAACACCCTGCACGACTTTGTGGAGCAGCAGTCGGAGAAGGACTTTGGCTTTCCCGCTTGGGTCGTACTCGGCCCGGACATGGAGATCCTGCACGGCCAGATTGGCTACGGCAGCTATGACGACGTCGAGGTCATGATCCGCGAGCACGCGGCCCAATAGACATGAGAATCGCCCTTGTCACCCGTGGTGACCTCTTCCCCACCAACCATGGGGCAGCGGTCAAGATCGTGCGCACCGCCCAAGTGCTCAGTCTCTTGGGCTGCACCGTGTGCATCGTCACCGACGACCGGGACGCCTACTGGCGATTCGAGAAGGGCGTCCATGAGCGCGTGCCCTACAGCCCCCGCTTCCGCGCCATGCAGGAGTGGCCGGGCATGAACGCCTCAGGTCGCTGGGCCGAGGCGATGTGTCAGCGCATTGGCTACCCCGCCGAGGAGACCTTTCTCTACAAACCCCAGTTTGATCCGCAGTGGTGGGCCAGGGTGCTCTACGTGGGCCGTCGCGAGAAGATCCAGGTCTACCAAGCGGAGTTCCCAGGCTACGGGCTGCCCTGCATCCTGGCGGCCAAGCTCCTGGGCGGCCAGAGCGCCATCGTTCAGCACAACGTGGAGTGGGACCGCCTTCAAGACGTGTTGGGTCTGGGGGACGCCGAAGTCGAAGACATCCGCGCTCTGGAGATCTGGGCCTTGGAGCGGGTGGACCACGTCATCGCCGTGTCGGTGGACGACAAGGTACGCATGACCGATGCCGGCGTGGACGGAAGCCGAATCACGGTGCTGCCCCACGGGGTGGACACCCTGAGCTTTGCGCGAAAAGCCGGTCGCATGCAGCGCTATGCCCAGGGGCTGGACGATGACACCCCCGTGCTCTTCTTCCACGGCACCCTGCACTATTGGCCCAACACCCAGGCGGTGCGCATCATCGCCGAGGAGCTCTTGCCCGGCCTGCTGCGCGCCCACCCTGACCTGGTGGTGCTCATCGCGGGCATGAACCCGCCCACCTACTACAGCCACCCCAGCATCCGTTTCTTGGGGCCGGTGGTGGATCTGGCCGGGTGGATTCAGGCGGCCGATGTCTGCTTGTGCCCGGTCCCCAGTGGGGGGGGCACCCGCATGAAGATCTTGGAGTACTTCGCCGCTGGAAAGCCGACGGTGTCCTACTCCAAAGGGGCCGAAGGCATCCAGGCGCCCGCGGAGGTCCATGTCATCGAAGACGAGCCCAAGCGCTTCGTTCAGGCCGTCGTGGACTTGCTGGCCTCGAAGGCGGAGCGGGTGCGAATGGGTCAGGCCGCCAGGGAGTTCGTGGCCTGGTACGACTGGGGGCCCATTCAACAGGCGCTCATCGACCTCTACAGCACTGGGGCAGGCAAGGGTCAGGACTACAACGCCTGGATTCGGGAGCAGCGGGCTCTGGGCCGCCCCCCCCTTCAGCCGGTCGCCCTGCCGGACACGCGCGCGTCGATCGAGCGGCACCTTCCCCCCCGAGAGCCCTCCAAGCCTCGCACTCTGCTCCTGCTCATCAACCGGGGCTGCAACCTGACCTGCAGCTTCTGCGATCTCTGGGACAATCCACAGAACATGCCCTTGAACCGGGTGCTGCAGCTCCTGGACGAGGCACTGAAGATCGGAACCAAGACCCTGGTCATCACCGGCGGCGAGCCCTTCATGCACCCGGACCTCTTCACGGTGGTCAAGGCCGCCAAAGAGCTTGGGCTGGCGGTCAACATCACCACCAACGGCACGTTGATCGAGAAGAAGTGGGATCAGCTCGTGGACTCCGGTGTGGACTCCCTGAGCGTGTCTCTGGACGGACTCGCGGAGACCCATGAGCGCCTACGAGGCCAGGTTGGCTGCTTCAAGCGCTCCATGAAGGGCATCCAAAAACTGCGTTCAAGCTCCGAGATTGGCCTGAGCATCTACTTCACGGCCAACCGCGAGAACGTGCACGAGCTGGTGCCGGTCTACGAGCTGGCTCAGGAGCTGGGCGCCGGCTTTGACTTTTGGCCGGTGAACGATGCGCCAGAGCTGGCCCTCACTGAGCCTGCGGACCAAGCTGCCTGGAAAGAGGCGGTGGCGACGCTTGCAGCCCGGGAGCAGCGCATCGCCGAGCGCAAGCACTTCGATGAGCAGAGCTTGAGCTACCACGCTGGCCACGTAGAGACCGTGCGCTGCCTGGGCTTGGTGGACCAGTACGGCGTGACCTTTGAGGGGGAACTCTTGCCCTGCTGCGTGTGGGGCGGAGAGGGTCTCAGCGTGGGCAATGTCTTTGAGACGCCCCTGGCGGAGCTCTGGGATTCGGCGGAGGTGCAGGCTGCTCGAGAAGGGCTGTACCACCAAGGCTGTGACGCGGGCTGCTTCAACCACAGCCTGTACGAGTTCACGCGCTCGACGGGGGAGAGCTTCTTGGTGCCCTAAGGAGCGCTGCATGCACTGGTGGCTTGTGGCGCCAGATAGCGGCTGTTGGCCCAGCCAATGCCCTGTGGGCTCTCGACCATCACCCAGTCGGTGTCCGGCGGTCGCATGAGCAGCGGCACACAGCGCGCGTTGTGGGCCAGGCTTCCGATCTTTTGGGGCATAGACGTGGGCGGGGTGTTGGCGAGTGGCTCGGTGTAGCGTTGGCCGGTCTCATGGCGCTGGCTGCGCACCCAGAGCACGTCGTCGTGCGCCACCTCTTCTACCTGCACAAAGATGCGTCGGCGCTGCTCGATGGTCAGGGTGCGCTCTTGGTCCTGGGTGTCCACGAGGTGTGCCCATCCCCCTGGAGTTCCCTTCACGGCGACAATCTCGTCGTAGGGACTGGCGCTCTCTCGTAGCAGGGCCAGGATCTCCTGAACCCAGAGCACCGTGTGGCTCACGCCGCAGCTGCGGTCCAAGCCCCACAGCGCTGTCTCCGTCCAGCTCGCCTGGGTGTGGCACCAAGAGATGCCGCCGTCGTGGCCACCGGCGCCGGCTCCCAGCTGTGCCAGAGCGCGGTCCAGGGCCAGCGCCCGCTCTCCGTCGAGGAAGCGGTGTTGGCTGAGCTCCACCTTGACCCCATTGGGGCTCCCTGGGTGAGGGCCCCAGAGCGTCCAGGCACCCTCCAGCTCGGTGTGTTCGCAGAGTGCGTTGCGTTGATCCTCAAAGGGGGCGCGGGCCAAGCACCAGTGCTGCTCTTGTGGCGTTCTCTTGCCGCCGATGCGGGCCAGGATGGCGTCTACCTGCTCCAGGACACTGGGTTCCGGAGGAGGTGGGGGCGTTGGCGCTGCTGGGCGCTGCAGGGCTGTGGCCTGGACCGCGGGGACCTCGACGGCGAGGGGCGCCTTAGGAGGCTCCGTGCATGCGATTCCGAGGGTGAGCCCCCAAGCCAGCAGCGCAAAGATCACTTCTTCGACTGCTCCCAGAGCTCGAAGATGTTGGGCTGCTCGGGCTCGCCTTCCATGTAGGGCGCGACCTGGAGCGTGCCGACCTGCTTGGTGGAGCGCACCATCACCTTGCCGTTGTCGGGGTAGCCGCAGACTTCGTGCGCGTGGTGGGGGCCCATGCAGAGGTAGACCAAGTCTTCGGCGAATGGGTTCCCGATCTGGTGGGCGATGCGGGTGCCTGCTGGGCAGTTGATGGTGTCGCCAGGGCCCACCTCGGCCAGCTCCTCGCCGTAGCGGAAGATGCCTTTGCCACTCAGGATGTAGAAGATCTCGTCTTCCATGGCGTGCCAGTGGAAGGGCACGGCCACACAGCCTTGGGGAAGGCGGTTCAGGCTGGCGCCCATGCAGCCGAGCTCGCGGTTCTCGGGGGTCAGGACCTTGAAGTGGTGGCCGATCTTGCCGGTGAACCAGGACTGCTCTTCGGTCTCGCTGCCGCGGGTCAAGTACATGGGGAACTCCTTTGGCGAAGGCTACCCCGAAGTGAAAAGAGCCGGACCCCAATACAAGGGCCCGGCTCGGGGAATCAGTCTCCCGCCCACACAAAGAGAAGCTCCGGGGTGCGCTTTCGGCGAATGCCTTGGCTGACCTCGTCCCGCAGCCAGGGCTTGGCGTGTGCCAGGGCTGCCAGGGTGGTGTCCACGGGGCCCGGTCCAAGGACCAGGACCTCCAGCCTCGCCACATCCAAGCTGCGCACATCGACGATGTGCACTTCGAACAGACGGGGGTCGGCCGCATCGGGCAAGCAGAGGTGCAGGATCTTGGCGATCTGGCCGCAGAGCTGCCGGGTCTTGCGCAGGTCCTGCTTCTTCTTGCTCGAGGCGTAGGGGTCTCTCTCTTTGATGTAGGACACCTTGGGTGTCTTCTTTCGTGGGACTTCTTCGTGGCCGTCGTCGTCGAAGGCCACCATGCGCTGACGCATGTGGTGATGAATGCTCATGTCTGTATTTCTGGGCAATGGGCCACACCGCGCCACGGATGGCGTGCTGAAGGTGCGGCTCTGACTGGGGCGCGCTGTGCCCTGCTCTTAGGGCGAGGCGCGCAGAATCCTCAAAGAGGAAAGGTCAGTTTTGTCTCGTTGCAAAGGGCGTCATCTTGCCCTCCAGAGGCTGATTCGGGGGAGTTTAGGCACCCCAGACGGACCGTCAAGGGTACTGGCTATTCCAGCAGCACCGTCAGACCTTGGGTGCTCTCCTCACTGCCAAAGCGATAGAGCATTTGGATGTCTTCCAGAATGAACATGATTTCCAACTTGTCCTTCCGCTTAAGGGTCACTTGAGTCTGCCCCGGTGCAAGAATCTCCGTCTCGCAATCGGTCACGACGATTGCAGGAAGCGGGGAGACGGTGACGACGACTTGGTTTGTGGAGATCGCGTCGCACTCAACCAAGAAGCGTGCCTGCATGGGGGAGGGGGCTTGGGCTTCTACGGCCAGCAGGGCTAGGAGCAATGGGGTGCTAAATATCTTGTTTCTCGGCGTTTTGAGGGAGTCGCAGAGAGCCATTCGCCCTCCAACGCCGCACGAGTCTACCCTTGTATAGGCAGTCATCAAGAAGGCGCTGTTTGGAGAGAGTTGAGCCCATCAACTCAAGAAGTGTGCGCGTCTGAATCGCCTTATTGTCAGGTTCTGTCCGGCGACTACTGACGTGGTCCGAACTGTTGATCCTGCTGGCGCGAAGAACCTGGGCCCGCTGGGAAGGCGCGA
>CAJXRZ010000003.1 GCA_913060515.1 uncultured Pseudomonadota bacterium
AGCGTCAGATGTGTATAAGAGACAGCAAGAAGACCTGGATGCCCTTCATGGCCTGGGCAGCGGCGCGCAGCTCGGAGTTGGCGGCCACCCCACCGGCCAGGGCCAAGCGCGTCACACCGGTCTCCTTGGCTGCAACGCGTACCCGCTGTAGCAGCACCTCAACCACCGCACGCTGAAAGCTCGCGGCGATGTCTTCGGGCTTGTCCCCCGGGAACTTCTGGTGCCGCTGGCGAACGGCGGTCTTGAGTCCCGAGAAGGACCAGTCTTGGCTTCCCTTGACCTTGGGCCGGGGCAAAGGGATCGCCAGGGGGTCACCGCGCTGGGCCAAGCGATCGATCAGCGGCCCACCGGGGTAGCCCAGGCCCAAGACACGGGCGGTCTTGTCGTAGGCCTCGCCCGCTGCGTCATCGACCGTGCTGGCGATCTCTTCGTAGTCCCCGAGGGACTTGGCCAGGTAGAGGGTGGTGTGTCCTCCGCTGACCACCAGCCCCAAGAAGGGAAACTCCGGAGCGGGATCCTCCAACATCGGCGAGAGCAGGTGCCCCTCCAGGTGGTTGACCCCGATGAAGGGAACGCCCCAGCCCAGGGCCAATCCTTTGGCCATCGACAGGCCAACCAAGACCGCGCCGATCAGCCCGGGACCGCTGGTCGCAGCGACCGCATCGGGCTTCTCAATGCCGGCCTTGTCCAAGGCGTCCTGCACCACAGAGGCCAGCTTCTCGGCATGGGCTCGGCTGGCCAGTTCGGGCACCACACCCAGGTAGGCGGCGTGAACCGTCTGGGTGTAGACCACGTCGCTGAGCACCCCATCGGCGCTCACCACAGAGGCCGCGGTCTCATCACAGCTGGTCTCAATTCCCAACACGCGCATGACAGCTCCAAGCAGGTCGAGGGACACGGGGATAGCTTCTACCCCGATGCTCGTCTCTTCTGCCACGCTTGCCCTCAGCCTGTCCTTCCCACTGAGCATGTCTCTGGGATGCCGCCCCGAGAACACGGTGGCCGCAGGCGAGGCCCGGCTCGAAGTCCAAGACAGCGTGGCCTTCAACGAGGTGGTGACCGGCACCCGGGCCACCCTGGAGCTGCCCATCGAGAGCCGTGGGGTTGGGGATCTGGTCTTGGTGAGCGCCAGTCTGACCTCGGACTCGGACAGCTTCCTGTCCCTGGGCCCGCTGCCCACCGAGCCCCTCGAACGAGGCCAGATCGGCGTCCTGGAGATCTCCTACACCCCCACCGAAGTGCGGGTTGGGAGCGGCACACTGATTCTGGAGAGCAACGATCCCGACCTGCCCAGCGTCGAGATCCCCATCACCACCTCGGCCATCTCACCCGAGCTGGACCTCTCGCCCCAGACCCTCTGGTTCGGCGACGTGGCCACTGGGGAGACCCAAGAGCTGGAGATCAGCCTGAGCGCGAGGGGCCAAGGCACCCTGCGGGTCAGCGATATCTCGGCATCCCACGATGACTTTGAGTGGTCCCTCCCTCAGGACGCCGAGCTTCCTCTGGACCTGGAGCCCGGCTCCGGCGTGACCCTGACCGTCACCTTCTCCCCCTCCTCCACGGAAGCTTTGGACGAGCGCTTGGTCATCCAGAGCAACGCCGCCGAAGACCCAACCCAGAGCGTGCGCCTGCTGGCCAACACCGGCACTGAGGAGGGCCCCCCCACCGCGGAGATCCTCGCCCCAGAGTGGGGCACCTACTTCATGGGCACCGACACGGTCACCCTGCGCGGTCTGGCAGTGGATCTGGGCGATGCCCCCTCGGACCTGCTGGTCGCCTGGTACGCCAACGATGCACTCTTGGGCACCGTGACCCCCGATGAGAGCGGCGAGGTCCTGCTGAACACCACACTGCCGGTGGCCGACCAAGTGCGCCTGTCCCTTCGTGTCATCGACAGCCAGGGGCAGAGCGACGAGGACAGCGTAGACCTGGGCGTCTTCCAAGCCGGCGAGCCCACCCTCTGGCGCCTGAGCGGCGGCGAGAGCACCTTCGACTTCATCGTGGCCGACGACGATGTGCGCATCACCTTGGACGGCGCGGTGCTGCTGGACGACGACGACAACGCCAAGAGCAGCCACCCGCCCCTGGAGTTTCAGGCCAAGCCTGGCGCCACTCTGCGGGTGCTCGCCACCGACGAGAACTACTGCGAGAAGGCCCTCTCTCCAATGGTCTTGCACTGGGGCACTGCAGTGAGCTGGGAGCTGAGCGAGGCGGTGTGCAACTCCTCCTGCCCCGAGGATGCTTGCTACGACGGCAGCTACAGCGGCCCCTGGCCCAACACCTTTGTGGATGAGAGCCACACACTGCCCACCCCCTAAGGGGAATAAAGGCGGCAGATCAAAGCCTGGGTCCAAGGCCGACTTTGATCGCCCCTACGCGCCGCGCACGCCGAAGACAAGGGGCAGAGCGCAAGAAAAGTTAGACCCTCGCCTTTGCGCGACCCTCATGTCGTGGTAGAACGGCGCTGTTGACAGGTCAAGTGCCCGTCCACATTTCAGGTCGCGCTGATGTTGAAGCTGAAGCAGAATCAGGAGCTGGTGCCAACCGGCAAAGTAGAAGCGGACGCGAACGGTCCCGGTACGGGTGCGGGTGTGCCCAAGGGACCGATGCTGTTGTTGAACGCCCCGCGCGACCTTTCAAACATGGGTCTGGGGTGGTGAAAGCCACCTCAGACTCAGCCCCTTCGGCCGCCTCCACAGGCGCTCTGCCTGACCGAACCAGAAGTGGGCTGCCTCTCCAAGTGCGCAAAGACTTGGTCGCCGGCGCAGTCGGCGCCGTTCTGAGCGCAGCTTACCGGAGCTTGCAACAGGACAATCCCGAGCGCTTCTCGACTCCGCCCGAGCGACCTTTGCTCACGCGGGTCTACGCCGAGTCCCACGATGGTTGGCGCTGCCCACTCTTCAAAGTGCCCGCCAGTCCCGGCAGCAGCGGCGAGCCGATCCTGCTGCTCCATGGTCTTGGATTGAGCCGGCACAGCCTGGACTTTGACCGGGAACGCAGCCTGGCTCGGGCCTTGGCGGCCGCTGGCTTTGCGGTGTACATGGCCGAGAACCGCGCGGACAGAAGCGCCCTGCCCCCGGGATCCCCGAAGCCCTTTGACTTTGACGACATCGCGACGGCGGACCTGCCTGCTGCCATTGAATCCGTGCAGCGAGACAGCGGCTTTGAGCGCATCTTTGTCCTGGGGCACGGACTGGGTGGCCAGCTGCTCTACGCCTACTTGGCGCACTTTGGCGATGCGGAGCTCGCAGGGGCGGTGACCCTAAACTCCGCGGTCCGCTTCTCGCGGCCCAAGAGCGGCCGCTCCGCGTTGAGTCTTGCCCGCTCCCTGCTGCCGGCCAGCCTGCGCCTCCCCACATCCGCAGCCGCCACCCTGCTCTCCCCGGGCGCACGAGCCAGCGGAGAGTTGGAAGGTGACCGCGCCCGCGGCTTGCTGGTACACGGCACCGAAGACATCAGCGGCGGCATGCTGCGACAGGCGCTGCTCTGGCTGGAGTCGGGCTCCTTGGTCGATAGAGATGACCGGCTGGACTACGCCCACGCTCTGAGCAGCGTGCGAATCCCGCTGCAGCTCATCACAGCCCGCGGCGACTCCCTCTGCCCCCCTGACTACGCCGTCGGCGTCAAAGACACTTGGCGGGGCCCAGTCACCCATCTCTCGCTCCCTGGCACGTGGGCCCATTTGGACTTGGTGATGGGCCCCAGAGCCCCCACTGAGCTCACTCCGCACATCGCGACTTGGCTCGACGGCCTGCGCCGAGCGTGCTGGACCCGGTAGCCCGCGACACGAGCCGTGATTAGGCCAGTGGGCAGTGACGCCCGGAAGGGCACGTTCACGGAGGCCGAATGAGCGATCAAGCAGCGCCCGCCCCCCAGCAGGCACCCAAGAAAGGACTCGACAAGGGCACCCGCCTGTTGGTCTGGACACTCGGTTTGGGCGGAATGCTCGTGGTCGCAGGTGGCGTAGGGGTGGCCCTTCTCCTGGGAGACGGGGACTTTGGTCAACCCGAGGGCGACTCGGCTTGGATGAAGCTGAAGCTCGGCGGATCCCTGCCCGATGGCCCCATGCCAGGCGGGCTGCTGGTCGATCCAAACGACATGCCTCTGACCGTGCACGAGGTCGCCGCAGGCCTGCACAAGGCCGCAGAGGATCCCGAGATCGAAGGCATGCTCATCGAGCTGGACAACCTGAGCGTTGGCTTCGCTGGCGCACAAGAGCTGCACGCTGGCCTGACCGCTTTCCGCGAGGCAGGTAAAGAGTGCAAGGTCTGGTCCAAGAGCTACGACAACGTGAACTGGCTGGTGGCCAGCGCCTGCGACGAGGTGCACATTCACCCCGAAGGCGTGCCGATGGTGATCGGCCTCTCGGTCAGCACCACCTATTACGCAGATCTCTTCGCAGAGCTGGGCGTCTCCCCTGACTTTGAGCGGGTCGGAACCTACAAGTCCGCCATCGAGACCTACGAGAACACGGCCCCCTCCGAGCCCACCATGGAGATGTACAACGCACTCCTGGACTCCCTCTACGCGGGCTTCACAGAGACCGCTGCGGTCGGCCGTGGCAGCACCCCTCAGGCCGTCTCTGCTCTGATCATGGACCCGCCCGTCACGGCACAGAACGCCCTGGACCGTGGCCTGATCGACGCCATGACCTACCGCGACGACTTTTTCGAGGCCGAAGGCGACCCCGAGGAGCTCCGCAAGTTCAAGCCCTACATCAACAAGATGCGCCAAGGATGGACCAAGGGCGACAAGCGCGTGGCCGTCGTTCACCTACAGGGCAACATCATCGACGGTGAGAGCACCTCCGGTGGTTTCGGCAGCAGCACCGCCATCGGCGATGCCACCGTGGTCCCAATCCTCAACGACTTGGCCGAGGATGACGACGTCATCGCCGTCGTTCTGCGCATCGACAGCCCTGGTGGCTCGGCGCTCTCCAGCGACGTGATGTGGCACGCCATCGAAGAGCTGGACGAGAAGAAGCCCGTGATCGCCTCTATGGGCGGCTACGCCGCAAGCGGCGGCTACTACATCGCGATGGGCACCCGTCACATCGTGGCCCAGCCAGGCACTCTGACCGGCTCCATCGGAGTCTTTGGCGGCAAGTTCGCTCTGGGTGGTCTCTTCGAGAAGGTCGGTGTGTCCACATGGACCTCCAAGCGCGGCGACTTGGCCGGTCTCTACAACATGACCGAGCCCTTCACCGACCCTGAGCGCGCCAAGATTCGAATCCGCATCGAGGCCTTCTACGATGCCTTCGTCACCAAGGCAGCCGACTCCCGTGGCATGAGCTGGGAGGAGCTGGATGCCGTGGCGGGTGGCCGCGTCTGGACTGGAGAGCAGGGGCTGGAAGTGGGCCTGGTCGACGAGCTGGGTGGACTGGAGCGCGCCATCGAGGTCGCGTTGGAGGAGGCCGGCGTCTCCGACGACGAAGTCATCGGCCGCGAGATCTTGCCCAAGCAGCTGACCCTCATCGAAGCCTTGCTGGAAGGCATGGCCGGCAGCCAGGTGCAGAGCACCATGGAGGCCCGTGACCAAGCGGCGCTGGAGGAGCTCATGGGCCCACAGCTGAGCGAGGCCATCGGCTGGTCCCAGACCCTTGGCCAGATCACAGAGAACGGCGGCCTGGTCGCCATGCACCCGGTGATTCTCACCGTCGAGTAGCGCCATCCTGAGGCTCTCTTGATGCGCGCCCCCACAAAAAAGGGGCCCCAAGATCCGAGGATCTTGGGGCCCCTTTTGTTTTCGCGCTCTATGGGAGGGCGAGGGTGCTCACGGGGTAGAACTTGATCTGACCGGCCTGGATGGAGGACAGCGCAGTGTTCATGCTCGAGAAGTTGTCGCTGTCGCCCTTGACCAAGCCAGCGATGCCGACGGCGTAGACGCTCTCGCCGGGGAATGCGCTGGCGGGGATGGTCACGCCTGCGCCTGCATCGTCGGCAGTGGAGAACTCGTAGAGCTCCATCACGTCCTTGGGCTCGTTGGAGAAGGTGACCTCGCCGCTGCCCGCGTCAAAGACCACGACCAGGATCTGGTCGAACTCTTGGCTGCTCAGGTCGATGACCAGCTCGGAGCCATCGTGCTGCTCTGGAAGCGTGGCGTTGGCTGGAGGAGGCAACATCACCTGTGCCCCGGCGGCGGAGTCGCCAATGCCAACGGAGAGCTCTGCCATGGCCGAGGCGTTGTAGCCGACCTCTTCGCCGGCAACCTTGTAGGCACCGCCGCCTGCTTCTTCCAGATCCACAGCAGCCTGCTCACCGATCTTGACCGAGATGGACGCGCCGGTGACCGGAGCATTCTCGATCTCGTTGACGCTGGCGGCGTCAGCGGCGAACACGGTGACCGCGGTGCCCTTGGAGAAGTCGGTCTGCGAGAGATCGATCTCCTCGGAGTCGGGCTCCGCAACACCCAGAATCAAGCCCTGAACGACGAGGGGGTTGGTCAGGCCATCAAGGGTGTCCTGCAGGTCATCGATTTGTTCCTGACCGCTGGCGAATAGGTCGCAGCCCGTCAGTGCGAGTAGCACAAGCATGTGAATCCTCCATTTGGATAGGAGCAGTGTAGTCCGCACGCGCCAGGGTTGCCCAAGCTTGCGCTGACAGGGCCCTGACTTCTCTCCAGGCCCCGCCAAGCAGGGTGTGCGTTGACAGCCTGCAGCCAGAGGCTTAAAGGCCGGAGCCTAAATCTTCCTCGGAGTACCCGATGGCTTCTTACACCAAGACCACCCGCCACAAGCGCAAGCTCCGCGACCAAAAGTCCGGCCGCGCAGCAGCCGCCAACCGCGAGAAGAAGGGCACCACCCCCATCTTCCCGATCCACACCCCGGAGGCGGACGCAAACGCCCCTCAGGAGGCCAAGCAGGGCTGAATGCCCTCTTGGACGTGACACGGGTCAAACCGTGAGAAACGGGCCGCTCCGAGCAATCGGGCGGCCCGTTTTGCGTTCACCCCACGCCGGGCTCACTCCCCCGGGCAGGTCCCCGAGACATCTTCGACCAAGTAATAGCCATGGGCCCAGCCGCGGCCAGGCAGCCACGCCCAAGCCCGCTCCTGCCCCTCTCGTGGCAAGTAGCCCCAGAGACAGCCCTGATCCGGCGGGAGGCTGCCCAGCTCCCCTCCCCTGCTGGTGGGCCGATCCCGTAGGTACAGCACATCGTCGTCCGCCACATGTGCGACCTGCAACCAAGCCCCCTTGGACTGACCGTCGAAGGCAGCTGACCGCTCCAGGTCACAGCTGCCACCGTCCAGTGGTGCAGGCGAGCAGCTCTCTTCTTGGCAGGGACCGAGAGGAAGCACCACATGGGCGCTTCGTGAAGCACCGTGGGCCCGCCCCCGTACGCCCCACATCATCTCCACCACGGCGAAGCTCCCATCTGGGTGAAGCTGAATCACGGGCTGGTCCGTGATCACCACCCCATGGCCCCACTCGGCATCACTGTCAGTCCCAGGGCTCGCCTCATAGCCTTCGACCCGGTGTACGGACTGGCGCCGACCATCCGGCGTCTTCAGCAGCATCAGCTGGGCCTCACAGGGGCGCTCCAGAGGAGGCAACTCAAAGACCGCAACCGGGTCGGTCATAGGCACTGCTACAAGCAGCGTGCGGTCTGCGAGCATCAGCGGAACCAGCGCCTTGAGAGCAGCCTCGTCCATGGCCTCGCGCACATCGATGGCATGGTCGCCACGATCGCTCTGGCCAACGTAGGGCTGGGCCAAGTAGGCGCTCTCAAGGGCTTCCTTGGGCGCCTCCCTCACCTCCACTGGTACGCCCTGGCTGTCGTAGCGCACCAAGAACGCGCTGTTGAAGTCGGAGAGCTTGTCCCCCACCACCTCGACATCGGTGTGGGTCAGGCCGTCCCAAGCCCACCAGCCACCCGCGGCATCAAAGGCGACAAAGCCGCCCAAGTAGTGCCGCTGGCTGCCGCAGGCCTCGGCCTCCGCGGTCCAGAGCGTCAACATCAACACCAGCATGCTCACCTCTGGAGGCTTGGACACCAGGGGACCGTCGCGGTTCAGATTCCGAAGAAGCGCCCCGCGTTCTCCCAGGTCTCCCTGGCCACTTCATCCGCCGTGCTCCCCCGCAGCTCCGCCACCTTGTCTACGGTCAAGGCCACATGACAGGGCTCATTTTTCCGCCCGCGCAGAGGCTCCGGGGTCAGAAAGGGCGCGTCGGTCTCCACCAGGTAGCGATCGGCCGGCACCCGCGAGGCCACCTCTTGCAGCTCGGGCGCCTTGGAGTAGGTCACCGTGCCCGGAATGGACAGGACAGCGCCCCGATCCATCAAGGGCTCCAACTCAGCCATGCCACCGGCGTAGCAGTGAAAGAGCACCCCAGCGCCATCCCAGGCCTGCTCTTCATCCAGGATGCGCATGACCTGACCCTGAGAGTCCCGGTCGTGGATGATGATGGGCAGCTTCAGCTCGAGCGCCTGGCGGATCTGCCGCCGGAAGACCTGCTGCTGAACCTCTCGAGGGCTGTGGTCGTAGAAGTAGTCCAGGCCGATCTCACCCCAAGCCACCACCTTCTTGGAAGCACAGAGCGCCACGAGCCCAGCCATGACCGCGTCATCGACCTGGCCGGCGTCGTGTGGATGCATGCCCACGCTGGCCCAGACCCCCTCAAAGCGCTCGGCGACCTGCACGGCGCGAGCCGCGCAGCCATCTCCGTAGCCAGCCCCCACCGTGAGCATGCGGGTCACCCCGGCCGCCCGTGCCGTCTGGATCACCGCCTCTACTCCGGCGTCCCCTCCGTAGTTCACGGGATCGATGTGGCAGTGGGAGTCAAAGATGGCGTGGTTCATTGCAGCCTTGCTCGGGACGCAGGCCCCAGCTCTCGCAGCGTGGAAGAGAGCAGCGCTTCAACCAGCAGGCGGTTGTTCACGTTCACCAGCATGCGCTGACGGGTCTGATCGATGAGCAGCTGCAAGCGCCCTGCCCCGCCAGGCCAAAGCACACCGGACCAGGCGTCGATCAGCTTGGGTTGATCCGAGTGGATCAAGGCATCTTCCCGGTCACAGGCCCACATCACGGTGTCCCGCAGTAAGGTCTCCAGGACCGCCAGCCAGAGCAGCAAGGCCGCCTTGGCGTCTTTTGTGCGCGAGATGGCCTCGGCTGCGTCGATCACCGCTGGGATGTCCCCGTTCAGAACCGAGATCAGCTCGGCCCGGACTTGGTCCATCGCCTCCAAGCCGCCTTCTCCCAAAGCCAGTGCTGCACCCGGGCAGCCCAGTGAGAGACGCGCGATGCGCTCCGCGTCCGGGAGCTGCTTTGAGTTGAGCCAGGGCACCAGCTCCTTCTCAGCCACTGCAGCGAATCGAACCCGCTGGGAGCGGCTCAGAACCGTCGGCAAGAGCGAGGACACCCGGGAGGTGATCAGCACAAAGCCAGTGTCCGGCGGGGGCTCTTCCAGGGTCTTGAGCAAGGCGTTGGCCGCCTGGGGCATCAAGGCATCGATCGGGTCGATGATCACCGTGCGCCAGGAGGCGTTGTAGGGACGAAGCCGGACCTTGCGAATCAGCTCGCGGACCTGTTCAACGCCGATGGTGCCGCTCTTGCGCTTTGGGTCTGGCACCACCTGAATCAGGTCCGGGTGAATGCCCTTGAGCATCTGCTTGCAGGTCAGGCACTGACCGCAGGGAAAAGGGCCCTGCTCGGCCGTGCAAGCCGCCGTCCGAGCCAAGAGCTCTGCGGCGGTGTGCTTGCCCACACTGGGGGGGCCCTCGAAGAGGTAGCAGTGGTGAAGGCGCCCGCTGCGGGCACGCTCAAGCAGTGGCGCAATGCGCGCGGTCTGACCCAGGAGCTCGATGCCATCACTCACCCTGGCCACTTAACGCGATATGGGCGGCACCCGGAGCAATGGTGGCCAGCTACATCACCCCAGCGGGCTTTCAGGCCCTGGTCGACGAATACGAGCGCATGCTCAAGGTCGAGCGACCCATCATGACCCGCGAGGTGGCCTACGCCGCCAGCCTGGGCGACCGCTCTGAGAACGCCGAGTACAAGTACGGCAAGCAGCGCCTGCGCGAGATCGACAAGCGCCTGCACTACCTTCAGAAGCGCCTCCAGTCGGTAGAAGCAGTCGATCCCAAAGACGTCGCGGGCCCCATCGTTCGCTTCGGAGCCACCGTTCGCTTTGAAGAAGACGAGAGCGGCGATGAGAAGCAAGTGCAGATCGTCGGCACCGATGAGATAGACACCGTCAACGGGCGCGTGTCCTTCAACAGTCCCATCGCACGCGCATTCCTGGGAAAGTCGGTCGACGACCCAGCAACCATCCAGACCCCTCAAGGACCACGCAGCGTGGTCATCACGGAGATCACGTGGGAATGACACTGCTTGAGGTCTTGGCCGAGCGCGGCCTGACCGGAGCCACCCGCCGCAAAGCACTCCAGACCGGAAAGGTCTTCCTGCGCGGCGTACCCACCGGCTACGGAAAGCGCGAAGTGGACCCTGCCGACGTGCACATCCACCAGAACGCCCCCCGCCTCCACCCGGGACAGGACTTCGCTGTCGCCTTCCGGGACAAGCACATGGTGGTGGTCTACAAGCCCAGCGGCATGCTCTCCGTTGGCGCGCCCAGCCGGGCGAAGGACCCCAACCTGGTCAGCGCACTGGCCCGCCTCTACGGCCAGGCCCACCCCGTCCACCGCCTGGACGAGGGCACCAGCGGCCTGATGATGGTCGCCCTGACCCCCATCGCCCAGAAGACCCTCAAGAAGATGCTCGAGGAGCACAACATTGAGCGCGGCTACTTGGCGATCACCCACAATGAGATGAAGGACGAGCCCTTCTCCATCACGAGCTCCTTAGGTCGCAACCCGCACACCGGCCTGCGCGCCTCGGTGCACTACCACGACCCCGACGCCCGCCACGCCACGACCCACTTCGTGCGCCAGGAGGCCCTGCCCAAGAGCTTCTCCGTCGTGCGCGCGACCCTGGAGACTGGCCGCACCCACCAGGTGCGCATTCACCTCAGCGAGCGCAAGCACCCAGTGCTGGGCGACCCCCTCTACGGACGCAAGCGGGACCCCTTCCCCCGCCTGGCCTTGCATGCTGCCGTTCTCGGCTTCGTGCATCCCCTGACCGAAGAGCCCCTGCGATTCGACATCGGACTGGCCGACGACATGGCGCGCTTCCGCTACAACCTGCTCCACCCAGAGGAGCAGCCTCCTCCCGGACAGCGCAAGTTTACGCGTCGCAAGCCCAACAAGGGCACCCGCACCCGCAACAAGAAGCGCCGCTGAAACCAGCGCCCTGAGAAGGACCCCAATGAGCTCACGTCCCCGCGCACTGGTCACTGGAGCCGGCATCCGCTTGGGGCGCGCCATGGCAGTGGCCTTGGCCCAAGATGGCTTTGACTTGGTCCTGCACTACCGCAGCTCCCAGGGTCCAGTCCAAGTCACAGAGAGGATGTGTGCCGCCCACGGCGCCCAAGTCCAGATCGTGCAGGGAGATTTGAGTCGGGTAGAGGACTGCAGCAAGGTGGCAGAGGCTGCCGGTGTTGTAGACCTTCTGGTCAACTCCGCGGCCCTCTACAAGGCCGTCCCAATCGAGGACATCACGCCTCAACAGTGGGAGCAGATGCAGGCGGTCAACACCCGCGCGCCCTTCCTGCTCACCCAGGCGCTGCTGCCCGGCTTACGCGCATCCAAGCAGCCCGGCGGTGGCTGCGTGGTCATGCTGGGCGACATCGGCGGCCAGCGCCCTTCGCCTGGGTACACCCACTACAGCGTCTCCAAGGCGGGTCTCTTGATGCTCACCCAGGCCTTGGCTCTGGAGCTTGCGCCGAAGGTACGGGTCAACGCCATCAATCCGGGAACTGTGTTGGCCCCAGAGTATCTGTCCCAAGAGGCCCTGACGGAGATTCGGGACAGCATCCCAGCCCAGCGCTTCGGAAGCCCAGACGACATCGTCGGTGCCCTTCGCTACCTCGTCGGCGCCCAATACGTGACGGGTCAGAGCATCAACGTCGATGGCGGCCGCAGCGTTGGTGGCCCAATGGAGGCCGGATGAGAGCGACCATTCATGTGACAGATCTTCGGGTCGACTGCCTCATCGGTTGTTTGGCCAGAGAGCGCCTCCATGCCCAGACCCTCCGGGTGGACCTGAGCTTGGATCTGGACCACAACGCAGCCAGCCTCTCGGACCGACTGGACGACACCTGGGACTACGCGGCCATGGCCCGCGACCTGACCTTTGTGCTTCAGCAAGGTCGCTTCTACCTGCTGGAGGCCGCTGCCCAGGTCCTGCTGCGCTATCTGCTGGCGCCCCCAGGTCCATCCGAAGGCCGGCCTCAGCCGATTGCAGCCACCCTGCGCCTGACCAAGTTCGGCGTTCTCCCCGGACAGGCAACCCCTGCCGTAGAACTCCAAGCCACAGCCAGAGAGCTGGAGTACAAGCAGGAGGAGAACCCCTGGGGCACGGTGGACGTCATCGCCGAGACACGCCTGCTGGGACTCTACCGGCTCAACGTCTTGCCCCAGATGGAGATCCCCAACCACGAGCACCACGTCATGCGCGAGGCTGAACTCATCCTCTCGGAGGGTCTGGTGGGCTGGCAGCAAGGGGAGCAGCCCAAAGCGCTGGTCGAAGGGAGCGTCTTTGAGTGGGCCAAGAAGCAGCCTCACGGATACAAAAACACTGGCGTCCGACCGGGGAGCATTCTGTGTCTGGACAGCCCACCATTCGACCCCACCGACGAGGTCGAGGTACCCCGATGAGCCCTGCCCACGTACTCGTCACGGGCGGCGCCACCGGGATTGGCCTGGGCATCACCCGCCTTCTCCTGAACAAGGGCATGCGTGTCAGCGTCTGCAGCCGCCGCCCTGAGCCTCTGTCTGCCGTCGAAGCGCTGGGCGCCGAGACCTTGACCTGGGACCTGGTCCAGCCACTGGGACTGATACATAAACTAACGCCCCTCACCCACTTGGTTCACTGCGCAGGCAACGACAACAACGATGCCATCGGGTCCTGGAGCATGTCCGGCTTCCAGGAGACCATGGCCTTGCACGCCCTCGCTACGGCCATGCTGATGCAGGAGTGGGCTGCACAAGCCCCCACCGGAGGGTGCTTCGTCGGCGTGGCCTCCACTCTGGGCCGCAGGACCGCTCCAGGGAAGGCCGCCTACTCCGCAGCCAAGGCTGCGATGCTCTCGATCTGCCAGAGCGGCGCACTGGAGCTGGCCCCAAAGAGACTGCGGGTCAACGCCGTGCTCCCGGGCGTGGTTGAGACAGAAATGACGCGCGCTCCCAGAACCCCCGGCGCTGACATCGGCCAGCAGCTGACCGAGCTAGCCGAGCTACATCCACTGGGGAGGCTTGGCACCCCGAGCGAGGTCGCCGAGGCCGTGGCCTACCTGCTCGAGGCCCAGTGGACGACCGGTGCGGAGTTGGTGGTCGACGGCGGCCTGAGTCTTTAGGGCCATGCCTCAGATACGGCCTGCCTCACCAGACGACGCCGCAGCCATCGCCCGAATCGACCAGCTCTGCAATGGCTGGCCCGCAGAGAGAATCAGGGAGAGGATTCGAGAGAGCTTGGAGCAACTGAGCGAAGACTGGGCGGTGTTCGTCGCCGAAGACGGCCAGGAATTGCTGGGCTACGCCCGCTGCGCACGGCTTGAATACAAAGCGCATCCGCAGCTCCCCGAGGGTTGGTATTTGAACGGCGTGAGCGTGGTCCCGCAACACCGACGCAAGGGGATAGTAGCCAGCAGGCTGGTCCAGAGACGTCTTGAGTACCTGCAGGGGCGAGAAGACACGGTCTACTACTTCACCGCCAAGTCCAATACCGCCTCGCAGGCGCTTCACGAAGGATTCGGTTTTGTGAAAGACATCGAGCTTGAAGTACCACAACGAAAGCCGGATTTGAGCGTGTCACATCAAAGCGGAATCCTCTACAGACTGTATCTGTAGATCCCTGGTGTACCTACAACATCTGAAGAGGATCTTCATCCGGGCTGGCGACCGCTCCGCCCGTGATACCGAGCAAGTCACGGTCCAGCAAATGACTCGTACGAACGTTGCCCAAGGCCGTCAACATGCTGCCCTTCACGTTCCCATTTTGCGCATGCAGCTTGCCGATCAAGGCCTTGACGTTCTGGCGCTGCATGTTCTCCTGCGAGCCACACAGATTGCAGGGCAAGATAGGAAAGCCGACCAGCTGACTGTATTCGGCAATCGTCTCCTCAGCCGAGTAGGCCAAGGGCCGAATGACAATGTTGCGTCCATCATCGGCGAAGAGCTTGGGCGGCATCGACTTGAGCTGCCCGGCGTAGAGCAGGTTGAGCATGGCCGTCTCGATCAAGTCATCCCGGTGGTGGCCAAGGGCGATCTTGTTGCATCCGAGCTCTTGGGCCGCCGTGTACAGGGTGCCGCGGCGGAGACGGGAGCAGAGACTGCAATAGGTCTTGCCCGCCCGCACCTTGTCCAGCACGATGCTGTAGGTGTCCTTTCGCAGCATCTTGTAGATGTAGCCGTGCTCCTCCAGGTAGTCGGAGATGCGGTGCTGCTCAAAGCCTGGCTGCACTTGGTCCAGGTTCACAGCGACCAGCTCCAAGTCCATCGCGCTCCTTTGCTGGATGCGCCGCAAGAGATGCAGCATCACCCAGCTGTCCTTTCCCCCGCTGAGGCAGACCATGATCTTGTCGCCGGGCTCGATCAGACCGAAGTCCGCGCTGCATTTGGCCATGTCGCGCATCAAGCGCTTCTCTAGGCGTGCGCGCTGTTTGCCGGCGGCCTTGGCGGCAGAGACGGGGTCGTAGGGCGCGTCCTGAGGGTGGGATTCAGGAGAGCAGCGCTCTGATGTGGACATGGTGACCTCGGGTGCGAGACGGGGTGCATGGCATGGAGGCTCTGGAGCTAACCCGCGCACGAGGACAGCTTGCCACGGGGCCAGCTTCCTCTACATCGATTAGGAGCCTCGCCATGGCCCGCTACCTTCATCCCAAGCGCAAGATTTCCGTCGAGAAAGAGGACGGCCGCATCGGCTGCGCCAGCTTTGGACTGGTGGGCTACGCCGCGCTTCTGATTCTGTTGGGTGGCGGCTCCTTGGTCTGCGCGGGCCTGACCCTGAACACCGCGATGTTGATGACCAACGCCCCAAACAAGCTGGCCAGTGGCGTAGAGATCGAAGGCTGGCGTCTGTCCGAGCTGCGCCGCTGGGAGGTCCTGGACACCCGCACACCGCAGCTCTACCACGACCACAGCGACTGGTCGGATGGCACCAGCGGCTGCATGGTCGTCGAGGGCACCCTGGTGCGCTGGGACGAAGAGCTGGAGAGCGGCCAAGTGGTGCTCGAAGGCGCGGAAGTTGGCCTTGAAGGCGACGATGAGACCGGCGGTGGCGTCTGGGTGCGCGATGCCACGATTCGCTTGGACTGCCCATTCGGTGAGAACGAAGGCGTAGAGCGCTTCTACCGCATGCTCTACGCCGAGTCCGGCGCTGAGGAGAACTGAGATGAGCCTGTCCCAATGCTCGCCCGGCACGGTTCCGGTGCTCGTGAAGACCCCGGATACCGGCAAGACCGCTTTGGGTTCGGGCCAGCTCGTTCCAGTCCCAGTGGGACAGCGCGGCGCCAAGGCCGGCGCCTGTGGCTTGGGTGCCCTGCTCTTCTTGATCGGCCCCACGGTCTTCTTCGGCCCCCACGTCATCATCACCCTGCCCATCGGCTTGGTCTTGGCCTACGTGGGCTGGACGATTTGGTCGGTTGATTTGAAGGTCGAGCAGATCAAGGTGAGCTGCCCCGGCTGCAAGAAGGACGCGGTGCTGGATGGCGGCAAAGCCGAAGAGTCCATGAACGACCAGTGTCCCGAGTGCCAGCGCGCCCTGACGCTTCAACCTGGCAAGGAGGCCTGAATGGCAAAGGGACGCGACAAACACAAGGCCAAGAAGGACGCGGTCAACGCGCTGGGACGGGGTCTGAACCGCCGCGCCAAGAGCCACTGCGAGCTCTGCGCGGAGAGCACCTCACTCAAGGTCGTCGAGGTTGAGGGCTCGCCCTTCGAGGAGCCCGATGAGCAGTGGGCGCTGATGATCTGCGATCGCTGCGAGGGCCTGATGAACGGCAAGGATGAGCCGGCCAACACCCTGCGCTTTCTGGAGACCGCCGTCTGGTCGGAGGTTCAGCCTGTTCAAGTTCAGGCGGTGCGCCTGATCAAGCTCGTGGACGCGAGCTGGGCCCAGGACTGCGCCGAGTCGCTCTACCTGGACCCGGAGATCGAAGCGTTGGTCTGAACGCACCCGCAGACGACAACAGCAGCGCGACTGCAAGGAGCCCCCGTGACCTGGAAGTTCTGCCCCCACGGCCCCATCTCCCCGGTCGTCGACGGCGTCTGGCAAGTGCAAGGCTCCCTTCCTGGGGGCAACCCCCTGCCCCGCACCATGGTGCTCTGGCGCCTGCCCAGTGGCGGCCTGTGCATCCACAGCGCCGTGAACCTGAGCGAGGAGGGCATGGCCGAGCTGGAGGCGCTGGGTACACCGGAGATCTTGCTGATCCCCAACCGTTTCCACCGAATGGACGCCGCGGCCTGGAAGGCCCGCTACCCCGAGATTCAGGTCATCGCGCCCAAGGCGGCCCGCCGCTTCGCAGATCAGGTCCTGGCCACCGAAGCCGACTGCGAGACGGTGCTGCCGCCCCTGGGAGTCCGGGTCATTCACGCAGACGGACTTAAGCCCTTGGAGTGCATCTACCGCGTCGGCCCGGATGACAACTACGCGCTCATCTTCACGGACACCCTCTTCAACGTGCGGGAGCACCTGCCGGGCGTACACGGCTTCTTGATGCGCTACCTGACAGGCAGCACAGGCTTCTTTGGACTGACGCGCTTGGCCCGTATGCTCGGACTGGCCAGCGCCGCCGACTACAAGGGGTGGCTTGAGGAGCAGAAGCAAGCTTCTCTGGCCGCCATCGTCGTGGGGCACGGACCGCCCATCGCGGGGAACGCGGCGTGCATGGATGCCCTAAACGAGGCCATCGAGCGCCTGTGACCCCAGACGCCAGCCGCACACTGCCACTGGACGGCGCCTACGACCTCAGTCGCACTTTCGCCCTCCACGAGGGCAAGGACCCCTGTCACATCAAGTCCGAAACGCACTTCGCCAAGG
Source organism: uncultured Pseudomonadota bacterium (assembly GCA_913060515.1). GTDB lineage: Bacteria > Myxococcota_A > UBA796 > UBA796 > CAJQPC01 > CAJQPC01. The sequence continues at coordinate 17,097 of CAJXRZ010000003.1, forward strand.
CCACCCTCACGCCCGCCGGCCCGGCTTGCTGGCGGATCGAGAGGCGGGATGAAGCACTGGACTTCAAGGCCTGGGGACCTGGCGCCCAGTGGTGCAGCGAGCGGGCCCTTGACCTGAGCGGGCTCTGGGACACCGGCCACAGCTGGCACCCCTCCCACCCACTGATCGCCAAGTTGGCCAACCAGAAACCAGGGATACGCATCCCCAAGATGCATCGGGTCTTTGAGGCCCTGCTGCCCTTTGTCCTCGGACAGCTGGTGCAAGGCGTTGAGAAGGCACGTGCTTGGCGCTTCATGGTGGCCTCGCTTGGGGAAGATGCCCCGGGGCCCCTGGACCTACGCGTCCCTCCGGCCCCAAAGACCCTGTACCGCTGCAGCCAAGCTCGACTCAAATCTTGGGGCGTCCTGGGCTTCCAGTCCCGCACCCTGAAGGAACTCTGCTTCGTGGCCAGCCGTTTGGAGAAGGCCTCCGCCATGGCACCCGATGATGCCGTCGCGCTGCTGACCAAGGTGCGCGGCATTGGACCTTGGACCGTGGGCATGGCCGGGCTCCACAGCCTGGGACACCCCGACGCTGTGCCGGTTGGGGACTACAACCTGCCCGGCTTGGTCGGCCACGTGCTCTTGGGTGACCGGGACGCCTTGGATGAGCATGGCGCGATGTCCGAGCTGACGCAGTTCGCCCCCAATCGAGGACGTGCGGTGCTGCTCATGAAGACCGCAGGCCCCCCCGCCAAGCGCAGATACGCCAGAGCGCCCATGCGAGACCTGAAGGCCTGATCTTTGGGGCCTACTCCGGTGGCCCGCTCAGGTAGCTCACGCCCAAGCACATCTCGTCCCCTGTGCCATCGCCCCAGGAGACGGCGTCTTTGCCTGGGTTGTCCCAGGTGCAGCTCAGCTCGATGATGTCCCCCGGGGCTGAGACGTAGGGCGTCTCCAGCTCGTAGGAGCGCTGCCAGTTGAAGTCATAGGCTGGAACGTCGATGAGACAGGTCTCGCTGCCGTCCGCGTGCTTGACGCTCATCCGTCCGCTGCGTCCCAAGGTGTGCATGTGCAGCGCCAGGGAGTGCATCGCGAAGCGGTCGCCGTCTCCAACCTCGTAGCTGAAGGTGTGGGTCGTCCCATTGGTCTCTGGAGGAATCTCCATGCCCAGGCCGAGCACCCACTGCACGTCGGTCCAAGGCTGTACATCGCCCCACCCCTGGGCTTCCTCCTCGATCTTCAGCTGGATGCTGCTCTGATCGGGGCCCGGCGTGGTGCCTGGCTCCACGTAGTAGTGCACCTGAAAGGCCACCATGCTGCCTGGCTGCACCCGCAGCCCGGTGCCCTCTGGGAAAGAGCGGGCGCCACCGCCGGGCGCCCAGGAGCCGAGCCAACGGGTGTTGATGAGGGTGGTCACGTCTCCCCCTGGCCCGCCGTAGCAGCGATAGCCCTCGCCCTCATCTTCCTCGTCCAAGGCGCGATACGAGTCCGCATCATCGGGGTCGATCAAGTACGGAATCACGTGGTGAACCGTCTCGTAGTTCCCTGGCGTGATCTCAAAGCCCGTGACCCACACCTCCTCTTCGGCGGGCCAATCCATCAGGAAGCAGCGGTAGTCGTCCGGGCTCGCCGCTGGAGTAAATGCGACAGGCATGGTCAGTTCCATGTCCACCCGGTCCAAGACTTCGGGTTTGCGAGGCTCAGGAAGCTCCGAGGCGCTCTCAGGGTCCCCCTCTGGTGCGCCGCGGGTGGCCCACTCCACAATGTCGGCCTTCTCCTCGTCGCTGAGAGCCAGGGTGTCTTTGTAGCTGTTGCAGTCCGTGCTGGCGCGCCAAGGCGGCATCGTGCCGGCCTCGACCTCGGTGGCGATGACCGGTGCCCAGATCTCGGCCTGCTCGAAGGTGCTCAAGTCCATGGCCCCCAGGCTTGAGCCGGCATCGTGGCAGCCCACACAGGAGCGCGAGAGCAGCGGCGCAACGTCCTGGTGATAGCTCAGGTCCGTTGTCAGGACTTCTTGAGCGGGCTCGCCTTCGCAGGCGAGAACAGAGAGCAGGGAGAGTGCGGTGATCATGCGGCGGAGTTTAGCCGTTTTGGATCAGAAAGCGCAGCTCCTTGAGGGCATCCATCTCACCCAAGTCACTGAGCACGACCTGGGCCAGCTCCATGGCCTCGTCTGTCTGCGCAGGCCAACCAGCACGCCAACACTCCCGCACCAGGGAGGCCACGGCCCAGCCCACGTCGGGATCCGACTCGCTCAAGCGCGGCAGAGTCTGCTTGGCCAAGTGCAGGCGCCGAACCAGGGTGTTCAAGTCTTTGGACTTGGCCGCCGCCAGCCCTTCACAGAGGGCCACAGTGAGCAAGGGCCCGGGGCTGTTCAGCCGGCGGAAGAGCTGCCCCGCCCGCTCCAGATGCCGCTTGGCCAAAGCATACTGACCCTGCTGGGTCTCCAACAGGCCCAAGTTGAGCTCGGGGTAGGCGATCAAGCGCTCCAAGCCAGCCTGTTGACCCGCAGCCAAGGCCTCCAGGTACCAGCGGCGGGCGCCATTGACATCGCCTTCCGCCCGCGAGGCCTCGCCAAGGGCGTTGAGGCACTGGGCGACCATCATCCGGTGTCCCTGCTCTCGGTAGCGGGTGAGCTGATCCATGAGCACTTCGCGCGCTTGGCGGACCAACCCCAAGTGGGTGAGGCTCCACGCCAAGATGCGCTGCAGGTGCAGCCGCTCCTCCTCGATCTCGGGCGAGAGCTTGGCCGGGGTCTTGGCCAGACGCTTGCGCGCCTGCATCACCGCCGCTTGGTGGGCACCCTGTCGACCCAACCACACCGCCACGCGGGAGGCGTGGCGCAGCTTGAGATCTGGTCGTCCCAGCTCACGGGTGAGGCTCAGCGTCTCCTCCAGCACGGCGGGGACGCCGTCGGGCGCCACCTCCATGCGTCGCGGTAGGTCCGCGAGCAGCAGCTCCGCCAGCAGTGCGGGGTTGTCCATCGCGCGGGTGCGCCTCTCGGCGGAGCGCACCAAGGGCGAGGCGTTGGCGTGTCCCATCTCCCAAGCCAGCCACGCCCGGTGCAGATCGTGGCGCACCCATACCTCGCTGTCCCTGCGCCCGGCGCGCAGCCCCTCTAGGCGGTGGATCAGGCGCTCGGCAGCGATGCGGTCTCCAAAGCGCAGGTAGTGCTTGCTCAGGTTCACCCACTGCGCGATGGCCTGGTCCAAGTCACCACACTCCCGCAAGTGATTCGCCCGACGCTCCCGCGCTGAGACACCACCGTGGGGCTCCAACATCTCGGCGCAGGCGCGGTGCAGGACTGCCCAGTGTCCCGCCTCTCGGGCGCTGCGGAGCAAGCTCTCCCGCACCAGGTTGTGACTCCAACTCCAGCTCCGTCCGCCGGCGTCGGGATCCGGGAGCACCAGGTCGCGCTCAACGAGCACGCCCATCCAGTCTGGACTCATGTGCACGTGCAGACTGCGGCAGACCTTGTCCAACTCGCGCTGCGAGACCTGCTGACCCAAGACGGCTCCGGCCATCAGCCCCAAGCCGCTGGGACCCTTGAGCAGGTCTCTCAGTCTCCGGGAGAAGACCACGTGTACGGAGTCCGGGATCTCGACCCGCGTGCCCCGTCTCAGGCGTAGACCATGGGGGCCAGGCTCCAGGGCGCTGGCGGCCGCCCAATCTCCCACGATGGCGAAGGCGAAGACCGGATGGCCGTCACAGCGGGCCACCACTTGCCGCACCAGAGGTGGCTCCAGGCCGATGAGCTGATCCAGGAACTCCGTCATGGCCGCACCGGAGAGGGGCGAGACCTGCACGCGCAGGGTGCTCAGCTGCTCGCCGAGCTGCTCCAACAAGCTGGCCTCGGTCGGGCGGGAGGGCATCAGGTCTGGACGCAAGGTGCCAATGATCAGCACCGGGAGCGACTTGGAGAGGGCCAAGACCCGCCTCAACAGCTCCAGGCTCGCGCCGGCCCACTGCACTTCATCGACCAGCAACAGAACCGGACGGACGGCGCAGAGGGACTGAAGCACCCGCAGGAGAACCACGGCGCGCTCCTCCGGTGTGGCCGTGCTCACCTCCCGGCCCACCCAGGCGCTTCCCAGCAGACGCCGAACCCCGTCGGCCTCCTTCTCCAGGTTCAAGTCCAGCAGCGCCTTCTCCAAGCGTGGCTCTCGCTCATCTCGCGCCAAGGGCAAGAGTCCGAGCAACCTGGCGATCGCACCGGAGAACCCATGGTTTCTGGCCAACTCAGGGGCATGACGCAGACGAAGAGACATGCCCAAACCGAGCTCCTCCGCGCGCTGGGCTACCCACTCGCCAAGGCGCTCTCGGCCAAGTCCCTCTCCGCCCTCGAGCAGGACCAGACGGGGCCGACCCTCTCGATGGACGCGGCCGAGCTCCCCCCAAAGGGTGCGCTGGGTCTCCTCGCGCCCAACAAGGGGCACCTGACGGATGCGCAGGACGCCCAAGCCCACGCCGGCCGGCAGCGAGTCGGCCTCCTGCTCCCGCCAGCCCGTTCCGACAAAGACGGGAACGGTGCTCGCACGCGGACGACGTCCGGCGCAGACATCCCCCAGCGAGGCCATGGCGTCAGCGGCACGTTGGAAGCGGTCCCTGGGGGCCTTGGCCATCAGGATTCGCAGCCAAGCCTCAAAGCCTGCGGGCACATCCACCAAGGGGCGGAAGTCGCCGGGGGCCTCGCGCAGATGCGCCCTGAGGACCTCGCGAACCCCTCGACCCGCGAAGGGCGCCTGACCGGTGACCAGGGCCCAGAGGGTGCAGCCCAAGGCATAGAGATCCGAGTAGGGGCCCAGGACTTCGTTCTCGAGGATCTGCTCAGGCGGCATGTAGTTTGGGGTGCCTGCCAGTGGGCCGCCGGCGAGCAAGCTGGTGGGGCGCCACGCCAGACCAAAGTCCGCCAAACACACCCGGCCATGGGCGTCACGCATCAGGTTGGCCGGCTTGACGTCCCGGTGGATCAGGGCGTGGGCGTGGGCGTGGGCCAGAGCGGCCAGCACGTCCTGGCAGACCTCGATGAGCTCTTGGCCGCCCAAGCGTCCCCGAAGTGGCGCCAGCGATCCGCGGGGCATGTACTCCATCACCAGGTAGGGCGCGCCATCAGCGACCTCCTCGCCCAAGCGGTGGCCGACCTTGACCTCGCCCTGATCCAGCAGGCGCACGACGTTCCTGTGACTCAGACGTGCTGCAGCCCGCGCCTCAACCCTGAAGCTGGAGAGGCGCTCAGGATCTGCTCGGATGTCCCCCGTGAGCACCTTGATGGCGACAACATGGCCGGTATCGGGCTCACGAGCCCGCCAGACCACCGCGCTGGAGCCTGCCCCCAGCCGGGAGATCAGTACATATGGGCCAAGGTGCATCGAACCAACCCTACTCGACCGCGCGTGCGATCTCCCTAACGCACCCTTGCACTCCGAGATCTTCGGTATCGATCTGGCGGTGGGCCAAGCCGTAGAGCGGCTCCCGCCGCTTCAAGATGGCCTGAAGCTCCGCAAGGGGATTGGCCCAACCCGCCATCGGCCTTAGGTCCCCCTGCTGCCTCACCCGCTCTAAGTGCACCTCTGGACTGGCCTTTAGCCAGACTACCTCGCACCCTGTACGCAGCGCTGAATACGCAGACTCCTCCATGACCAAACTGCCACCGACCTCCAAAACCGCAGGTCCATGCTGGCCAAGTACGGAGTCCACCGCAGCTTTGGCGAAGGCCCGGTAGCCCTCGGGGCCCTGGAACTCGAAAAGATCCCCCAAGCGCATGCCCGCCTGCGCCTCAATGACCTCGTCGAGGGAGAGGAAGGGACACCCCAAGTGGCTGGCCAAGCGTGCCCCGATGGTGGACTTCCCTGCCCCACGCATGCCGATCAGAGCCACCTTCGCAGGCGAGGTCAGATCGGCGACGAGCTCCGAGAGCGGCATCTCCAAGGCCCCAGCAAGCTCCAGCAGGCGCTGAAGAGAGGGGTTGGCCTGGCCCCGCTCAAGCTGAACCAAGAAGCGCGGCGAGAGGCCCGCCCGCTCGCAGAGAACCTTCTGTGACCAGCCACGCGCAGTGCGCAGACGTCGGAGTCGGCGACCAAGGACTTGGGAGGGAGTGGGCATGACCGCACTATAGTGCATGAAGAGAAGTGTTGAAAGGCTGAGCAAGCGCACTATAATGCTCACCAACGCCCATCAGGACTGCTACATGGCCGATGTGACCCACGAGCCCACCGTCTCTTTCGCCACCACACCCTACGCCTGGACCCATTGGCTCCTGGAGTTGGACGGCGCGCGAGCCACCCTGAAGATGAACATTCAGGAAGATGGTGGCCTGCGTCCCGGCTACGAGCTCAAGCTCAACAGCTACGACATGGGCGTGGACATCGAGCTCTACGACGTGCTGCAGCACCTTCGCTTCGAGCACCCGGAAGTGAGCGTGGTCACCGTGACCAGCGCCATTGATCGTGTCTTCTGTTCCGGCGCGAACATCTACATGCTGGCCAGCTCCTCGCACCCCTTCAAGGTCAACTTCTGCAAGTTCACCAACGAGACCCGCTGCTCGATGGAAGAGCCTGAGAGCCCCCACTTCATCGCTGCCCTGAACGGCGCCTGCGCAGGTGGTGGCTACGAGCTGGCGATGGCCTGCGATGACATCTACCTGGTAGACGACGGCAGCTCCGCGGTCTCCCTCCCAGAGGTTCCCCTGCTGGGTGTGCTCCCTGGCACCGGTGGCCTGACCCGCCTGACGGACAAGCGCCGCGTTCGCCGCGATCTGGCCGACGTCTTCTGCACCAAGGCTGAAGGCTTCCGCGCAAAGCCCGCCAAGAAGGGCCGCTTCATTGACGACGCTTTCCCACGCAGCAAGTGGGAGGCCAGCATGGACCGGGTCTCCTTGGCCGCAGTCGAGAAGGTGGGCGCACCTCAGGACAAGGGCATCTCCTGGACTCCCCTGGCTCCAACCCAGACCGAGACCGGTTTCGCTTGGGAGCACTTGAGCCTGGACCTGGACGAGAAGCAGCGCACCGCGACGCTGACCCTCACGGGTCCTCAGAGCGCTCCGCCATCTTCGGCCGCAGAGTTCCAGGAGATGGGTGCCAGCGCTTGGTGTATCGCCGCATTCCGCGAGCTGGAGCAGGCCATCTTTGAGCTGCGCTTCAACCACGCCACCGTGGGCATGATCCTGATCAAGACCCAGGGCGACTCCGAGAAGGTCCTGGCCTGGGACGCCTTCGTCGCTGACAACCAAGATCACTGGCTCGCCCGCCAGACCGTCTCCTTCCAGCGCCGCACCCTGCAGCGAATGGACAACATGTCCCGCAGCATGTTCGCCCTGATCGAGGAGGGACACTGCTTCGCCGGCGTGCTCTTCGAGCTGACCGTCTCCGCTGACCGCTCCTACATGTTCATGGACGACGACGGCGAGAACCAGATCCACCTGGGTCCAGCCAACGGCAACGGCGACAAGGGTGGCCCCTTCCCCATGGCCAATGGCCTCACCCGCTTGGAGAACCGCTTCTACGGTGAACCGGAGAGCGTGGCCAAGGCGCTCAAGGCCTCCCCAATCGAGGCCGAGGACGCCGAAGACCTGGGTCTGGTGACCTTGTCCCTGGACGACATCGACTACGAGGACGAGGTCCGCATCGCCATCGAAGAGCGCGTCTCTCTCTCCCCAGATGCCCTCACCGGCATGGAGCAGAACCTCCGCTTCACCGGTGCAGAAGGCATGGACAACCGTATCTTTGGCCGCCTGACCGCTTGGCAGAACTGGATCTTCCAGCGCCCCAACGCTGTCGGTGAGTCTGGCGCCTTGACCCTCTACGGTCAGCCAGAGCGCCCTGACTTCGACTTCCGCCGCACCTGATCTCGCGACCCTGCCCTTCTCGGGCGCTCTCTCCTTAGGAGCGCGGCGCCTTCGACCTCCACAAATCCAACGTCTCGGAGCTCAACATGGCCTCTATCGACTACCAATCTCTGATCCCCAACAACGTCGACTTGGACAACGACCGTCGTCTTCAGCGGGCTCTGGAGAAATGGCAGCCGGCGTTCTTGGACTGGTGGAAGGACATGGGCCCTGAGGGCTACCAAGCCAAGGACGTGTATCTGCGCACCGCAGTGAGCACGGAGCCTGGCGGCTGGGCTGTCTTCGACCACGTCAAGATGCCCGACTACCGCTGGGGCATCTTTCTGGCAGACCGCGAGAAGGACCGGGTCATCCCTGGCGGTGACCACGCCGGCAAGCCTGTCTGGCAGGAAGTCCCGGGCGAGCACCGCAACGCTCTGCGCCGCATCATCGTGACCCAAGGCGACACAGAGCCGGCCTCTGTTGAGCAACAGCGTCTCTTGGCCAAGACCGCCCCCAGTCTGATGGACATGCGCAACCTCTTCCAGGTCAACGTCGAGGAAGGACGTCACCTCTGGGCGATGGTGTACCTGCTGCACGCCTACTTCGGACGCGACGGACGAGACGACGCCGAGGAGCTGCTGGCGCGGCGCTCAGGTGACGAGGACAAGCCCCGCATCCTGGATGCCTTCAACCAGCCCTGCAGCGACTGGCTGACCTTCTTCTGCTTCACGATGTTCACCGATCGGGACGGCAAGTACCAGCTGGGTGCACTGGCCGAGAGCGCCTTTGACCCCCTCTCCCGCACCTGTCGCTTCATGCTCACCGAGGAGGCGCATCACCTCAGCGTCGGCGAGAGCGGCATTGAACGCGTTCTGCGGCGGGCCGCCGAGCTCACAAAGCTGGACCCCAACGGAGACGCCCGCAACCAAGGCGGCATTGACCTGCAGACCGTTCAGAAGTGGATCAACTACTGGTTCAGCTACAGCATCGACTTGTTCGGCAGCGAGATCAGCTCGAACTCGGCCGACTACTTCTCCAGTGGCCTGAAGGGTCGTTGGCGCGAGGCCGCCGACCACAGCGAGCACAGCGCAATGAACCAGTTCTATCAAATGCCCGTGGTCCAGAACGGCAAGATGGGCGTGGAGGACATCCCACTTCGCAACGCCATGAACGAGGTGCTCCGCCAGGACTACATCGCTGACTGCCAGCGCGTGGTCAAGCGCTGGAACCGCATGCTGAAGAAGCAGGACGTGGACTTCCAGGTCTCCCTGCCCCACAACCGCTTCTTCCGTCGCCAAGGCATCTACGCCGGCCAAGAGTTCAACCCTCAGGGCGAGCCCATCAGCGATGATGAGTGGAACGCCAAGAAGAACGAGTGGCTGCCCACGGACGAGGACCGCGCCTACGTCAAGTCGCTCATGGTCCCCGTGACCGAGCCCGGCAAGATGGCGCACTGGATCGCGGCCCCTCTGCGGGGAATCAACCGTCAGGGCCCCGACTTTGAGTACGTGCGCCTCTAAAGGCCCGACCAAGACCGAGACGCGCTTTGCTTGAGCCATTGGGCCTGCCTCCTTCGGGAGGTGGGCCCTTTCTCTTCCTTGAGTTCAGGGCCGGCGCAGCTTCCCGGTCCCATCAAAGTCCAAGTACTTGGTGTCCAGCTCCACCGTCAGCCGCGCGGTGTTCATGTCCTGCCAGACCAAGACCCCTTCGCCCATCGTGTCCCAGCCGTTCGAGCTCGTGACGACGGTGGGCCCTTCCCACTTGTCCAGCTCCCAAAGATAGGGGTCATCTGGTACAATTGTAAGTAGTTCCCCCAATAACAGCATTCCCCAATAGTCAGTCTCCGGAGTCGTACAGACGACCTCCATCTCGAAGTCCACCAGGTCCCTGGTCATGGTGGTCGGACAGCTCAACTCAAAGTCGTGTCGCTCTCCCTCAAACCACCCAGACGCGGAGATCTCAATGGTGGCGCTGTATTCACCGGATGCGTCCACGACGCCGTCGCAGTCCTGGTCCACGCCGTCAAAGGTTTCGGTGGCCCCGGGGAAGATTTCTGCGTTCAGATCGTCGCAGTCCACGTCCTCTGCAAAGCCATCCTCGTCCCGGTCCCTGGGCTCACTCGTTCCCGTGTCTCCGGTGTCCTGCCCCGTATCGCCGGTATCCCCGGTGTCTTCGAGCCCCGTGTCGGGTTCGGTGTCTACAAGGATCCCGCTGTCGGGCTCCTGCGGTTCGCCAATGCAGGCGAGAGAGATCAGAAGAAGCATGCCCCACCAAAGCCCCTTGTGGTCGCTACGTCAAGTCACTACCCGAAGCTGTCAATTCCCTGCTGTAGTAAACTGTAGAGGTCAAGCTCGATGAAACCGGTCACCCTGTATGGGAACCCAATGGACCATGTGACCGACGAAACCCGACATAGTGTGATCATCGTTGAAGACGAAGGCGTAGTCTTGAAGACCCTCCTTCGTCTCCTTGGGCGCACCTACGACGTCCAGGGCGTTCGCTCCTTAGAGGAGGCCGAAGTCCTGATGCGCAAGAGGCCCCCAAGCGCGGTGGTCTGTGATCTGCACCTGACGGACGCCGGCCCTAAGAGCATCGTGAAGTCTTTGACGGCGATGGACCTGAGTCAGCGCACCGTCTTCATGTCCGGCGGCGCTGTCGCTGAGGATGACGAAGGCTCCTTCGATGAGCTGCCCGGTCCACTGCTGCGCAAGCCCTTCAATCCCGCCGCACTGCGCGAGATCTTGGCCCAGGTGATCGACGAGGGCTGATTCCTTGGCCTCGCGTCGGTTACTTTCCTTCCATGGCCGACCCAATCATCCTGCGATGCCGTCTGAACGGCACCCCAAAGACGGAGCTCATCGCTCCAAACCGCAGCCTCCTGGACTTCCTGCGCGAAGACCTGGGCTACACGGGCAGCAAACACGGCTGTGACGTGGGCGACTGCGGTGCTTGCACGGTGCGAATAGACGGCGCCCCCACCCTCTCCTGCATCACTTTGGCCGCCTCGGTCGAGGGCAAATCGCTGCAGACCATCGAGGGGGTCGCAGGCAGCGAGCCAACCCTGGTCCAACAGTGCTTCCATGAGCACGTGGCCGCCCAGTGCGGCTACTGCACACCGGGCATCGTGCTCGTGCTCGAGGCCCTGTTCGAGGAGCAGGCCGACCCCAGCGAAGAGGCCATCGCCGAGGTGCTGGGGTCCAACATCTGCCGCTGCACGGGGTACACGAAGATCCTCAGCGCAGCCATCGACGCCCGGGAGCGCCGAAACGGACGCCCGGCCAAGCCCCCAACGCCTACCTTCGCGAGGGACCTGTGAGCGAGAAGACCAGCGCCAAGATCGACGGCCTGGATAAGATCACTGGACGGGCCCAGTTCACCGACGACATGACCCGCCCAGGCATGCTCCACGGGGCCTTCCTGCGCAGTCCTCATGCTCACGCGCGCATCCTGTCCATCGACACCGCCCCCGCCCTGGCCATGGAGGGCGTTCACGCGGTGCTCCTTGGGGAGGATCTGCCGGTCAACTACGGCGTGATCCCGGTCGCGATGGACGAGCACGCTCTGGCGATCGACAAGGTGCGCTTCGTGGGCGAGGAAGTGGCCTGTGTGGCCGCCGTGGACCGCGCGACGGCCATCCGCGCGAGCAGAGCGATCGTGGTCGAGTACGAAGTGCTCGAGGCCGTCCTCTCCATCGAAGATGCGATGAACAAGGACAAGCCCCTGCTGCACGAGGGCAAGCGCAAGGCCTCCAACGTGCTGCGACGGGTTCGCCAGCGCTACGGCGATGCAGACGCCGGCTTCGAGGCCGCAGACGTGATCTTGGAGGCGGAGTACGACTACCCCGGCTCCACCCATGTGCCCCTGGAGACCCAGGTGGCCTTGGCCGAGGTGACCGCGGACGGCTTGCTGACCCTGTTCTCCTCCACCCAGATTCCCCACTACCTGCACCGCATCTTGGGACGCGTCCTCGAACGCCGCATGCAGGACATCCGTGTGGTCAAGCCCCATGTAGGCGCCGGCTACGGCGGAAAGTCTGACCCCTTCGCCAACGAGCTCTGCGCAGCGGCCTTGGCCATTCGAACGGGCCGGCCCATCAAGATCATCTTGGACCGCGAGGAGGTCTTCTACGCCCACCGCGGACGCCACCGCACCAAGATGTGGCTCAAGATGGGGATTACGCGCGAGGGAAAGATCACAGCCGCCGACTTTAAGGCCTGGGCAGAAGGCGGGGCATACGCCAGCTATGGCGTGGTGACGGCCTACTACTTTGGGGTGTTTCTTCCCCTGCCCTACGTGCTGGACAACTGGCGCTTTGAGACCCACCGCTGCTACACAAATCACCCGCCATGTGGCCCCAAGCGAGGCCACGGTGCCATCCAGCCGCGCTTCGCCCTGGAGCAGCACCTGGATCGCCTGGCCCTTGAGATCGGCATGTCCCCGGCCAAGCTGCGCTCCATCAACTCGGTTCAGCCAGACACCGAGACCAGCAACGGCCTGCGCATCACCTCCGTGGCCCTCAACGAGTGCATCGACGCGGTGGTCAAGGCCAGCGGCTTTGAGGACAAAGTCGGCAAGATGCCCCCCAATCGGGGCATCGGCATCGCGGCCAGCGCCTACATGTGCGGCGCCCTGCACGCCATCTACGCATCCGAGCTCCCCCAGTCTGCCGTGCAGATCTGCGCGGACCGCAGCGGACGCATCGCCATCTTCAGCGGCACCGCCGACATCGGTCAGGGCAGCAACCACATGCTGGCCCAGATCGTCGCCGACACCGTGGGCATCCAGCCCAAGGACTGCCGGGTCCTGGAGGCGGACACCGACTTCACGCCCGTGGACCTGGGCTCCTACAGCTCCCGGGTCACCTTCTTCGCCGGCAATGCAGCCGTTCGCGCTGCAGAGAAACTGAAAGCGGCCATGGAAGAGACCTTGTGCAAGCGCTGGGAAGTGGAGAGCGTGCGCTTCGAGGACGGCCAGGTTCACGGGGGGGTGAACGCCGACGGCGAGCCCATCGTGGCCTCGTTCGCGCAAGCCGTTGAGTGGGCTGAACAAGAGCACGGAACCCTGGGATTCACCGGCTACTACACGCCGCCGAAGATCGGATCCCGCTTTCGCCGACAGAGCGTCGGCCCCTCTCCAGCCTACAGCTTCACCGCCCAGGTCGCGGAGGTGGAGGTGGACCCCGAGACCGGCATGGTCAAGGTCGTGGACGTCTGGTGTGCCCATGACTGCGGAAAGGCCCTGAACCCGGTCATCGTTGAGGGCCAGCTGGAAGGCTGTGTCTACATGGGCGTTGGCGAGGCCATCTTGGAGGACCACAACTTCACCGGCCCCATGTCCCGCAGGGGACCGCTGCACAAGAGCGCCTCCATCCTGGAGTACAAGATCCCCACTCTGCACGAGACCCCCAGGATCCACTCCATCCTGGTCGAGTCCATGGACAAAGAGGGCCCGCGCGGCGCAAAGGAGGCCGGCGAGGGCCCCCAGCTCCCCACGGTCCCGGCCATCGCCAATGCCATCTTCGACGCGGTGGGCGTTCGATTGGAGACGGCTCCCTTCACGCCAGACCGGGTGCTGACGGCCATTGAGCGCAAAGCTCGGAAAGATGCGAAGGAGGCCCGCTGATGCTGCCGCTTCCCGACTTTGACCTGCACCGTCCGCAGACCCTTCCCGAGGCCTTGCGCCTGCGCGCGGCGCTTCCCAAGGCCCGCATCCTGGCCGGCGGCACCGACCTGATCCCCTCGATGAAGCAGGGGCTCTTCACGCCCCAGGACGTGCTCCACATCGCCGGACTGGCCGAGCTGAAAGGCATCACGGTCAACGCCGACGGCATCCGGGTGGGCGCACTGACCTCGCTGACGGAGATGAGGCGGGATGCGCGCTTGGCCACCTTGGTGCCAGGGCTGGTGGCGGCCTGCAAGAGCGTGGCGACGCCTACCCTCCAGAACATGGCGACCCTGGGCGGCAACCTGCTGCTGGACACCCGCTGCCGCTTCTACAACCAGAGCCAGTTCTGGCGAGAGGCCCTCGGGGGCGCCAACGCCAAGCCCGCCACAGGTTGTCTGAAGTGCGACTCCGCCGGCATCTGCCACATCGCACCGAAGGGAAAGGGCTGCTACGCCGCCCACTCTGCCGACACGGTGCCCACGCTGATTCTTCTCGGAGCCCAAGCTGAGCTGGCCAGCGTACGCGGGACCCGGCGCCTGGCCGTCGAGGCGCTCTACGGCGAAGATGGCCGCGAGGCAGCACCGGATCGCAGCCCTCGCTTGCTCATCGCTGGAGACGAGGTCCTGGTCGCCGTCCACATCCCCACACCGACCGGCCCCACCGTTCACCGCAAAGTGCGCGCCCGCGCGGCCATCGACTACCCCATGCTCTTGGTCGCCGCGAGCGCCGAGGGGGTGGTCCTGAGCAGCCTGGGCCCGAGACCCCAACGTGTGACCGGCATCCAGGACAGCATGCTGGACGCAGACATCGACGCGGTGGCGCAGGCCGCCTTTTCCCAAGCATTCCCCCTAGCGACCCATGTCTGGGCCAGCACCTGGCGAAAGAAGATGGTTCGTGTAGAAGTACGACGTGCGCTGGCCGAGCTGGCCACCCTCAATGGAGATCCCCGATGAACATTCAGAAGACCCTGGCCATGGCCGCCCTCTCCGGCCTGATGGCCGGCTCCCTCGTCGCTTGCAGCGGCGACGCCAAGCCAGAGGCTGCCCCTGCTGCCGAAGCTCCCGCTGCTGAGGCACCTGCTGCTGCAGCTCCCGCCGCCGCCGCCCCAGAGGCCATGGCCGACGCCGAGCAGCCCGCCACCATCCCCGAGCACGGCTGCAAGGGCATGAACGAATGCAAGGGCCAAGGCGGCTGCCACGTCGAAGGCGCCAACAGCTGCACCGGCGGCAACGAGTGCAAGGGCAAGGGTGGCTGCTGCACCATGAAGGAAAAGACTGACTGCCCGGCCGACGAGTAGCGTCCGAGCGACGAGCAGCGCCCATCCAACCCCGGTTCTCAGTCCCCATGCTGGGCGTCGGGGTGGGCTTTCGTGTGCCCCACTACAGCTTGGTGGTGGAGACCCATCCGGAGATGGACTGGTTCGAGGTCATCTCGGAGAACTTCATGGGGGACGGCGGCTCGCCCGCCAGCTTTCTCAAGCGCCTGGCGGGCCACTACACGGTCGTTCCCCACGGCGTGAGCGCGAACCTTGGCGGTGAAGAGGACCCTGAGCACACCCGGCGGCTGCTGCGTCTGGTGGACCAGCTCAATCCGCCTTGGGTAAGTGACCATCTGTGTTGGACCCGCGCAGGCGGCGTGGCCAGCCACGATCTGCTGCCGCTGCCCTACGTGCCCAAGATCATCGAGCATGTGGCCAATCGCATCGACGCTCTGCAGCAGAAGCTCGGACGGCCATTCGCGGTGGAGAACCTGAGCTCCTACGCCACCTTCAAGGCCAGCGTCATGCCCGAGGCCGAGTTCCTCCAGCGCATCGCAGACCGCGCCGACTGCGCCATCCTGCTGGATCTAAACAACGTCTTTGTCTCGGCCTGCAACCACGGCTTTGAGCCTGCGGACTACCTGGCTCAGCTCCCCTTAGAGCGCGTCGTCCAGGTGCACTTGGCCGGCCACAGCATCACCCCAACCCATCGCCTGGACACCCACGATGGGCCAGTCTGTGACGAGGTTTGGGGGCTGTATGAAGCCTTCATTGGCATGCGGGGCCCGGTGAGCACGCTCATTGAGTGGGATGAGCACATCCCCTCCTTCGATCGCCTCGCAGCCGAGGCCAAAGCGGCCCGGGACCGACTCCATGCCCTCTAAATCCGAGCAGGGCGTGCAGAGCGAGGCGCTGCCACCGGACTGGCAGGGCAGCCTCTTGGAGATGATTCGTGGTGCAGCCCCCTTGAACGGCGCCCTCTTTGCTGGCAGCGAGACCTTGAGCGGCGAGGAGCAGGTGGGGGTCTACGCCCAGCAGTTCCGCCTGCGCATTCGACCCGCTCTGCACCAAGACGCCCCCGGACTGGCCGCACTGGTGGGCCCTGAGATCGAGCCCCTCTTTGAGCAGTACCTCGCCGACTGCCCACCACGCTCTTGGTCCTTGGACCACTTGGCGGACCGCCTGGAGGCCTGGCTGGCCCAGCGAGGGGCCCCCTTGGCCCACCAAGAGATGGCCCGCCTGGATCACGCCGTACAAGAGATCTTCTTCGCGGCCGAGCCGGTGCCCCTGGATCCAGCTGCCCTGGGCGGAATGCCGGACTTGGTGACCTCGCCGGCGGTGCAGCTGCTCACCCTGCAGCAATCGGTTCACCACTTCCGGGCACAAGCTCTGGGCGGACAAGCAGCGGATCCCCTCATTCAAGGCCCCTTCCACGTCATCGTGTACCGAAAGGGCCGACGCGTTCGCCACCTGGAGGTAGAGCCCGCCTGCTTCGCGCTGCTGGAGCACATCGAGCTGGGTCTGGAGCAAGCCGTGGGCCGGGTGCTGGCAGAGGGCCTCTGCACCGAGACAGAGCTGGGCGAGCGGATCGCGGACTGGTTCAAGCTCTTCGCTCAGCGCGGACTGGTCCAGACCAAAAGCTGACAACCATCAGGTGACAACCACGACCAAACCCACCTAAAGTGTCTCCTCAGGGGTGACACATGACGACACGACGGGAGCTGCTCAAGGGTCTTGCAGCAGGAGGATTGGCAGCCATCACCGCCGCCTCCAGGCCGGCCCACGCTAGAAGAAGGCAACGCAAGAACCTGCTGATTATCAGCAGCGACGAGCACCGCCACGACGCCATGTCCTGCGCCGGACACCCGGTCCTTCAGACCCCAAGACTGGACCGCTTGGCCGCCCAAGGCATGCGCCTGACCCAGTCCGTGGCCTCGGCACCTCTCTGTGCGCCGGCTCGCCAGAGCATGCTCACGGGACTGCTGCCCTCGGAGCACGGGCAGCTCGGCAACGGCTTTGTCTTTGACGCCAGACACCCCACGCTGGTGGACGCTGCGCGTGACGCCGGGATCTACACCGCCGGGTTCGGAAAGCTGCACCTGAACAACGGGCAGGAAGACCTGGCCTCGTGCGCGGGATTCCAGCGCTTCGACGCCGGCTACACCACCGAGCTCTGGTACATCACCGAACTTCAGAAGCAGCTCAAGTCCAGCAAACCACCCGGGCGCCTGGACCCCGAGGATGAGGCGGTCTGGAAGGCCCTCTCCACCAAAGATCACCGCTTTTGGGGCATGCCGCTGGACGATGCCAGCCTGCTGCCCGACGAGAGAATCGCCGCGCTGACGAAGCAAGAGTTGGAGCACGCCCCCGCCGATCGGCCCTGGCTGATCTACTGCAGCCTTCGGCAACCTCACCACTATTGGACGCTGCCTAGGCGGCACTACTACCGCTACGCCCTGGAGCTCATCGACGCACCGGTGCTCCCCCAAGGCATGACCCGGCGGGACCGCGAGCGCGCCTCTCGCTACGGCTGGGACGCGATGACCCCCGAGCAGGTGGCGGTCTGTCGGGCGCGCTACTACGGCGCCATTGACTATGTTGATACGCAAGTGGGCGGCATTCTGGACCACCTGGAGAAGCTGGGTTTGGCCGAAGATACGGTCGTGGCCTACATCTCCGACCATGGCGAGCAGCTGGGAGAGCATGGGCTGTGGTTCAAGGGGACCATGCACCCTGGGAGCGTTCGCGTGCCCACCATCATTCGGGCCCCCGGGAAGCTGGAGCCTGGCGCCGAGAGCGAGGTCTTGCTCGCTGGCGTAGACCTGTTGCCCACCTTGATGAACCTCGCTGGGTGGGAGCTCCCGGCCATGCTGCCCGACGGCCAACCCATCAGCGGCCAGGACCTCTCGGGCGCCTTGATGGGCTTAGAGGGCGGCCCCAAGGCCCAGTTCGCGATGATGGCGGGCAGCCGTGGCGTCGATCTGAGCATGCTCGCGACCCAGCAGCACCGGTTGGTGGCCCATGGCTTGGGCCGAGACCGACCCAAGGCCCTGCAGCTCTTTGACCGCAAGTCCGACCCCCACGGTCGAGCCAACCTGGTTCATGAGAGTCCAGCGACCCCGGCCCTGCAGGCCGCTCTGGACGCTTGGTTGGCCGGGCTGCAGGCGCCGCGCTTCCCGCCAAAGAAGGTCGGAGCGGGTGGGCACAGCTGAGCCTTGCCCCCGCAGGCCCACTCCGGTAAGGCGACGACGCCCGGAGATACGCATGGCCGAACGAAACGCGCTGATCGCAGCACTCAAGCCCATCTTGGACACCTTGGCCTCGCTGGACTCCAGCGATCCCAAGACGGCCCTGGCGGTGCTCAACGAAAAGCACCCGGTGTCCTCACTCTCTGAGCTGGCCGCCTTCTTCCGCATCGGCGTTGAAGAGGGCTGGCTCTGTGACAGAGAGGCCGGCGAGGTCCTCTACTCCCGCGTGGCCAAGGCCAGCGACCCCATGAGCGGCAACATGAGCATCGACGCGGTGCACATGAAGGGCCCGGGCCCAGGACACACGCACCCAATGGGTGAGTTCGACCTTTGCTTTGCCGTGGACGGCGACCCGAAGTTTGATGGCCGAGCGCCCGGCTGGACCGTGTACCCTCCCAACTCTTGGCACGTGCCCACCGTCAGCGGTGGCAGCATGGACATCCTCTACTTCTTGCCCGAGGGCGCGATGCGCTTCGAGCCCAAGCCCACCGGGAACGCCACACCAGCATGAGCGAGACGGGCGCCAATCCAGGGGACGCGGACGCGGAGGAGTCCGGCGTTGCAGACACCAGCGCGCCGGACGCCACTCTGTCCTCGCGCTTTGGGGCACACCTGCGCGTCGTCTTGGTGCTCTTCCACCTCACCGCCATCTTCCTGATGGCCTTCCCAGCGCCCGGTGGCGCGATGAAGCGCGCGGCGTGGAAGGACCCGACGGTCCAAGAAGAGTTCAAGGCCTGGACCGGCCGCCTGAACGGCTGGGGCGTGGACGTGAACCAGGAGGAGCTGGAGGACGAGCTCTGGAAGCTCGCCGTTCAGTACACCGAGGGCCGTACGAAGATCCTCACGCCCCTCAAGCCCTACTACAAGTACACCGGCACCACCCAGTCCTGGCGCATGTTCGTGGCGCCCCACCGCTTCCCGGCGAAGCTGGAGATTCACGTCAAGATCGGTGACGCGTGGCAGCCGGCGTACATCGCACGCGACCCGGACCACAACTGGCAGGGCCAAGCGCTGGATCACGACCGCTTCCGCTCGGCCATCTTCCGCTTCTCCTGGTCCTCCTACGTGAAGACCTACCGCAGCTTCCAGACCTGGGTGGGCACCCGCGCCGCCGAAGACTTCCCCGAAGCCAGCCATGTGCGCACCCGCTTCCAGAAGTACAAGACCGCCTCCCCTGAGCAGGTCAAGACAGACACCCGTCCCGCCCCCAAGGTCATCCTGGAGCGCGTGCAGCCCTTGGCGAAGTACCGATGAAGTTCTGGTCTCGCCTGGTCGAGCTCTTCTCCACCCAGGAGCACCCCCGCGCCCTGGCCTTCTTCCGCATCGCCCTGGGTCTCTGTGGGGTCTACACCATCGCCACCGTCATGCTGCACGGCGTGGTCGATGACGTGTGGATGGACGTGGCCCACGGCGGCTATCGCACCCTGAAGCGCGGAAACTTCCTAGTGGAGTGGCTGGGGGGCACCAGCCCCAAGATGGTCTGGGGCATGAGCATCGCCGCCCTGGTCACCGCCATCCTGGTCACCATCGGCGCCGGCGGACGCTTCATGGTCTTCGCCTATCTGTGGACCTTCACGGCGGCGACGGACTTCAACAGCCAGGCCTCGGGCAGCTACGACGAGCTCCTCAGCGCCGCGGTCTTCCTGCTCCTGCTCACCCCCGCCACACGCACCTTGTCCGTGGACTGTCGCCTGCGAACGGGCGCTTGGCGCGATGACACGCCGGTCTACGCCTTCCCCCGGTGGATGGCCGTCTTCCAGCTCGTGCTGGTCTATTGGGCCACAGGCATGCAGAAACTCAGCTTCTACTGGGTTCCTGGCGGAGAGTGGTCCGCGCTCTACTACATCATGCAGCAGCCCAGCTGGCAGCGCGCAGACATGTCTTGGGTGGCCTACCTCTACCCCCTGACCCAGGCCGCCACGGGCCTGACCTGGTTCTGGGAGATCGGCGCGCCCTTCTTGCTCTTGGCCTTCTACTTCAGGCGAAACCCTCAAGGTCGCGGCCCAAGGCGCTTCGGACACCGCCTGCGCAAGCTCTTCAACTTCATCGACTTCCGCACCATCTTTGCGGCCATCGGCGTCGGCCTGCACCTCGGCATCTGGGCCGTCATGGAGGTCGGTCCCTTCTCGTGGGTGTCCTTGGCCTACTACATCTGCCTGTTCTCTCCCGACGAGATGGCCCGCGGCAGGCGTTGGCTGGGCAAACGTATCCCTGCCCTTGCGTCGCGCGGCGACGCACACTGACACCGATGTCGCGGTTGCCAACTCCGCGAGAACACAGCTAAAAACAGGTCTCCTTCAATGAGGTCACCATGTTTCTTCTCGCCTTTCTCGCCTGCCCGGGCCCCGGGGGCGCGATCCAGGTCGACATCCGCCTGCAGGATGTGAGCTTGGACGTGGGCACCAGCCCCGAGAGCATCGGCCCCGACGCCACCCTGCGCTTTGACGCTGCCTTGGTTCAACGCACGCAGCAGTTCGGCGAGACCGAGACGCAGGTGCTCAGCGAGGGCCCCTTTAGGCCCGTGATTCTCGATGAGAACGGCGAGGTGGTCGAGCTGGAGACGGCCCCGGACCCCACCTTCAGCCAGGCCTACAACAGCCAGCCCCCCGCCATTCAGGGCTGGTCAGCGCTGGGGGGCTTCGCGCCCGGCCAGTACACCGTGATCACCGCCCACGACGTGGACGAGACCCCCTACGCACTCTCACCCCAAGTGGGCTTCGACGTGCAGCCGACCGCCCAAGACCCCGAGCTGCTTGTTGTTGGAGACACCTTCTTGGTCCAGGACTTCCACCTCCAGGGGATCGAGGGCGTTCTCCACGACCAGGGCAGCTCCTGGATCCGCGTGGCAGAGCGCGAGAAGGACCGCACCCGCTTGGAGCTCATCATCGAGTCCGACTACCGCTGCGTGGCCGTGAACACCTGGACAGACTGGAGCGGAGACGGATTCGCATGGTCTCAGGACAGCCTGCACATCGAGCAGGATGGCGTACAGCTCAGCGGCTACGGGATCTTCACCGACCTGCCCCTGAGCCAGGACGCAAGCGAAATCCTCAGCGGCCAGGCCCACATGGTCGTGGACATGAGCGCCGTCGACCAGCTGATGCAGGCCGACAACCCAGACTGGGGCGATGGCGAGAGCTGCAGCCTGATTCAAGGCCTGGGCATAGACTGTGGCGACTGCTTGGTCGGCGAGCCAGGGCACGAGTGCCTGAACGTGAACCTGCTCGATCTGCACGCCACCCGCCTCTCAGAGCAGGAGGCCGACGCCCTGGGAGAGAACATCCCAAGCTGCGGCGTGGACCTGGCGGACATCCAGGCGCCCGTTCTGGATCTGAGCTTCCTGGAAGACCTCAACTTCGACTGCGGCTGCACCACAGCGGCGGGCTTCTCCAGCATGTCTCTGGGGTGGTTGGCCATGGCCTTGGTGCGCACCCGGCGGCGCAAGAAGAAGGGGGCTGACGCTCGCGAAGAGGAGAGCTCCCCTGCAGCGGGTTAGTCTGAGCGTCCCCCTGTAGGAGACACCGTGTTCCAGACCGCCATCGTCATCGGCGCCAGCTCGGGCATTGGCGAGCAGATCGTTCGCAAGCTGGCAGCACGTGGCACGAAAGTGGCCGCTGTGGCCCGCCGCATGGACCGGCTCCAGGACATCGCCAGCGACTGGCCCGACCTGGTGCTGCCCTACGCCCACGACGTGATGGACTACGAGAGCGCCCCCGCCCTCTACGAGCAAATGCTCGGGGACTTGGGGGGGAAGCTGGATCTCTTCATCTACAACGCGGGTGTCATGCCCACCGTAGAAGAGGGCGAGTGGAACTGGGACAAGGACCGCCTCATGCTCGAGGTCAACCTGCTCGGCGCCGTGCGCTGGATCAACCTGGTCGGCGGCACGATGGAGGCCGCACGTCACGGCACTCTGGTCGGTGTGTCCTCGGTCGCAGGGGACCGCGGTCGACGCGGCTCCCCGGTCTACACCGTCTCCAAAGCAGGGCTCACGGCCCACATGGAGGCCATGCGCAATCGCCTGGACCGCTACGGCGTAAAGGTGGTGACCGCCAAGCCAGGACCTGTGCGCACCGACATGACCGCCGGCATGAAGCTCCCACTGATGATCGAGGCCCACGAGGCCGCCGAGGGCATCCTGAACTTGGCCGAGTCCGGCACCGGCTCGGGCTACGTGCCCAAGACCTGGGCGCCCATCATGAACGTCATCCAGCTCGTTCCAAGCTTCATCTTCCGAAAGACGAACATCTGAATGGCTGACCAGAAGACAGCGGCTCAGAAGACAGCGGCTCAGAAGACAGCGGCTCAGGAGGCGGCGCCTCAGAAGGCAGCGCCTCAGCGTCCACTGAACCAGCTCCCGCGCCGGGTCTTTGACGGCTTTGGGCTGCACAACCGAGGACTGAGTCCCTTCTTGGCGCCCCGAAGCGCCGAGGAGCTGGCCGCCATCTTCGTGCGCGCCTCCGAGCTGGGTACGACGGTCTGTTTTCGCGGAAACGGCCGCAGCTATGGCGATGCCGCCATCAACCCAGGCGGCCTGGTCCTGGACATGCGGCACTTCAACAAGGTGCTGGCCTGGGATCCCGAGACCGGGGTGATCGACGCGGAGCCCGGCCTGACCATTCAGCAGCTCTGGCAGCACAGCCTGCCCCATGGCTGGTGGCCCCCCGTTGTGCCCGGAACCAGCTTCCCCACCCTGGGCGGCTGCCTGTCCATGAACATTCATGGCAAGAACCACTACAAGCTGGGCGGCATCGGCGACCACGTCCAAGAGATCGACGTGGTGACCCCAGCCGGCGAGCAGCTCACCCTCTCCCGACAGAGCCGGCCAGAGCTCTTCCACGCCGTGATCTCTGGCTTTGGCATGCTGGGTGCCATCACCCGCGTGCGCATCAAGCTCAAGCGGGTCTACGGCGGTCACTTGCGGGTGGCGCAGTGGGCCGTGCCCGACCTCAAGGCCCAGTTCGACGCCTTCCAAGACGCCGGACGCAGCGACTACTTCGTGAGCTGGGTGGACTGCATCGGCGGCGGCGCGACTGGACGCGGACAGATCCACCGCGCCAGCTACACCCAAGAGGGTGAAGACCCCATGGGTCTGGCCTCGATGACGGTAGAGGGCCAGAGCTTGCCCAAGACCATGATGGGCGTGCCCATGCCCCTGGTCCCCCTGGTGCTCAAGTTCTTCTACTCCTCCAACTTCGGCGTCGGCATCACCAACGAGGTGAAGTACCGGGCCAGCGAGTTCGGCAGCACCTCGGACTTCTACCAGTCCCACGCCGGCTTTCACTTCCTGCTGGACCAGATGCCGGGCTTCCGCAACGCCTACGAGCCCGGCGGCTTCCTGCAGTTCCAGCCCTTTGTGCCCGCTGAGCACGCCGAGCACGTCTTCAGCGAGATCTTGCGGGTCAGCAAGTCCCGCGGGTTGGTCAGCTACCTGGGCGTGCTCAAGCGCTACCGCCCCGATGAGTTCCTGCTCAGTCACGCCTTGGATGGCTACTCCATGGCCTTGGACTACCCCATTACCCGGGCCAACCGGGTGCCACTCTGGGCGATGCTCCATGAGCTGGCGGAGCTGGTCTTGGAGGCGGGCGGCAAGTTCTACCCCGCCAAGGATTGCCTGCTCAAACCCGCTCATTTCCGCAGGTCCTTCGGCCAGGAAGCCATCTCCACTTTCCGAGGGCTGCGGGCTGAGTGCGACCCTGAGCGAATCCTGCGCACCTCTTGGGCTGCCCGAGTAGGCGTAGACGACCCTGAATAGGGGGTAGACTCCGCGGCATGTCTGCTGCCGTCCTCCCCTTCTTGGTCAACGTGTCCACCCCTGAGCTGCCCTACGGTGGCCCCGGCAGCATGGCGCCTGACCGAAGCTGGGATGTTCAGGCCTTGCATCTGGATCTGGATCTGGACCCCACCCATGGCGAAGTACGCGGTCAGGCGCGCTTCACCATCCAGTCTGCGGGCACCTCCAGCACCATCTTTGTGCTCGACCAAGTGGCTCTGGACATCGCCTCCGTCACCCTGCAAGACGGCACGCCTCTGCCCTTCGATGTGCGCGGTGAGTCGGTCTACATCGAGCTCGGTGAGCGCCAAGAGGCTGAGCTGAGCGTGGCCTACAGCGCCCGTCCCCAGACCGGCCTGCACTTCCGGCGCCCTGGCAACGAGAGCCCGGACACGGTGTTGCACCTCTGGTCCCAAGGCGAGGGCGAGGACAACCGTCATTGGATTCCCCTCCCCGACGCGCCCAACGACCGCTTCGCCTACAGCGCGGACTTTCGCGTGCCCGACGGACTCAAGGTGCTCTCCAACGGCGTGGGCAGCCAGTCCAGCGCCGGCTGGCACTACGAGATGGAGCACGACCTGGTGGCCTACCTGATCATGGTGGCCGCTGGAGACTTTGAGGTGCTGCCCATCGACGGCGGCCCGGTGCCCATCGAGCAGTGGGTGCTCCGCGGCACCGATCCAGAGTCCGCCAAGAACGCCGGGCACCGCATGCCCCAGATGTTTGCCCACCTGGAGATGCGCACCGGCTTGGCCTACCCCTGGCGGGTCTACCGGGAGGTCTACGTCGAGCGCTTCCTCTACGGCGGCATGGAGAACACCACCGCCACCGTCATGTCCGCTGAGCGCGTGTTGGTCCCCGAAGCGCTGGCCGCCACCCGCACCCGCGCGGAGAACATCGTCGCCCATGAGCTGGCCCATCAGTGGTTCGGCGACACCTTGACCTGTGAGTCTTGGAGCGAGCTGTGGCTCAACGAGGGCTTCGCAACCTTCATGGCCGCCGACATCGTGGCCGAGCTGGATGGACCGGAGACCTACGCCGTCGGAGTCTCCCGCTGGTACAGGTCCTCTCAGACCTCCGGTCCCCTGGCCGACCGTGGCTGGAGCCCTGGCGACCACAGCAGCCCCTCCAACAACGTCTACTCCAAGGGGGCCTCGGTCCTGCAGATGATGCGGGTGCTGCTTGGAGAGGAGATCTTTTGGCAAGGCATCCAAGACTATGTGGCCGGCAACCAGATGGCTCTGGTGGAGACCGCAGATCTTCGCCAGGCCATGGAGGGCGCCGCCAACGCCAACTTGCGCTGGTTCTTCGACCAGTGGGTTCACCTGCCTGGCGCGCCCAAGGTCAGCGTCAGCACGCGCTACGACCCCAGCGCCAAGGATCTGGTCGTCACTCTGAAGCAGACCCCCTTCAAAGCCGGACCGCAGCGCACACTCTTCATCGACCTGGAGATCGGAAGCGAGGCCGGAACCCGCAGTGAGCGTCTCTGGCTGAGCGAAGGCCAGAGCACCCTGCGGCTCTCTCTGGATCAGGCCCCCACCTACGTCGCGGTGGACCCCAAGGGCGGTCTGATCGCCGAGCTGAGCTACTCCCAAGGCTTGGAGTCCTGGGTGGCCCAGCTGGACAGCGCGCACCCCTACGCGCGCCTCTCGGCCATTCGAGGCCTGGAAGAGTTTGGGGATGCCCGCGCAAGCGAGGTCCTGGAGGCCCTGGCCAAGGACCCACAGGAGGCCCTCGTCTTCCGTGAGATCGCCATTGAGAGCGCAGCGACCCACGGCAAGAGCCTGGGGTGGTTGACCGAGCTGAGCCAGAGCGCTGAGCCCCGCATCCAATTGGCCGCCATCAAGGCCTTGGGAAAGCGCCCGGAGCCTGCGGCCTTGGACCACCTGCTCGGCCTCTCCCAGATGCTGCCAGACGTCCGTGTCGCTTGGATGAGAGCCATCGCCGCCCACGACCCGGAGCGGGGCCGGGACATCGCCCTCAGGGAGTTGAAGCGCGACCCTGGAGCGCCAGCACAGGTCACCGAGACGGCGGCCCTCACCCTGCTCTCGACCGTGGGCGAGCCAAAGGACCTCAAGGCCGTCCTGCGACGGGTGGGCCCCAACACCCCCGCCGGCCCAGCGCACGCCGCCCTGAGCACAGCGACCAAGCTGGTGATCCGCCACGAGCCGGGCCGGGCCAGAGACCAAGCGGCCGCCGAATTCTCGGAGGCAGCCCGCCAGCTGCTGCTCAGTGATGCCCTGCGCACACGTCAGCGCGCCATCTATGCCCTAGACCGAGCGGGCGATGAGAGCGCCATCGCCACCCTGAAGGCCTTGGCGCGGTCCACGACGCTGCCGGGCACCACGGAGAGCTGCGAGGAGGCGATTCGCTCCATTCAGTCCAGAGACAACGCGGCGCCGGTGCCCAAGGGCAACGCCTGGGAGGCCCGCATCAAGGAATTGGAGTCCGAACTCGAAGAGATCGAGGCCGCCCTGCGTAAGCTGGAAGAGCGAAGCTAGAGCACCTTGCGCGAGACCCTCACCACCCTTGGTCGCTACCGCATCCTTGGCCTGATCGGCGAGGGGGGCATGGGCTTGGTGTACCGCTGCCGGGCGCTGGATCCAGAGGTGTACGAGGCGCAAGGTGGAGATGTCGCCATCAAGCTGCTGCACCGGCACCTGGCCTTGAACCAAGGGATTCGGGACCGCTTCGCCCGCGAGGCCGAGCTGGGCATGCGTCTCTCCCACCCGGGCATCGTGCGCGTTCACGCCATCATCGATGAGGGCGATGCCCCTGCGATGGTCATGGAACTGGTCGAGGGTCAGCCTCTGAGCGCCCTGGCCAAGCCCCTGAACGACCCGAGCACCTGGGACATCCTGCAACAGGTGGGCGCGGCCCTGGAGGCCGTACACGCCGCCGGAATCGTGCACCGAGACCTGAAGTGCGACAACGTGATGCTCTCCCCAGAGGGGCGGGTCGTGCTGCTGGACTTCGGCATCGCCAAAGAGGGGCTTGCGGGCGGCACCAAGACCGGCTTGGCCTTGGGCACCGTCGCCAACATGGCGCCGGAGCAGTACACCGACGCCAAGGGTGTGGACGCCCGCGCAGATGTCTACGCCCTGGCCTTTCTCGCCTACGAGCTGCTCACCGGCGCCCTGCCCTGGCCCGCTGACCTGAGCGAGTTCGAGGTGCTCACCCGCAAAGCCAAGGGCGACCTGCTCCCCTTGGCGGCCTACCGGCCCAAACTCTCCGCGCGCATCTCCCAGGTGCTCTCCGCTGGACTGAACCCGGACCCGACCGCCCGCTTCGCCAGCGTTGGGGCCTTGCTCAAAGCCCTGGAACGCGCCGGGCTTGGGGGGGCGCAGCCCCAGGACGTGGTACTGCCCCAGCCGGAGCCCCTGTCGGCTCCTCAGCAGGAGCCGGCCCCAGGGAGCCTCGTCCTGGAGCCTGTACACACCGTCGAGCTGGAGCCGGATCCAAAGCAGGCACCCTTCGCCGAGATGCAGGACCCACCGGCCCCACCCAAACGCAAGCGCTGGGGACTGCGCATCTTGGGGGGCTTGGCCTTGGCGAGCGCGGCGACCCTGGGGATGTGTGGCGGCCTGGCCTCGCTTGTGGGACCCGAGTCTGGGCCGGTGCTCGCAGCAACAGGGACCCAGCTTGTGCAGGTTCCCCCCGGCGATCTCACCCTCGGCCTCAGCGAAACCCCCGCCTCCCTGAACTACAGCTACGAGATCTCCACCACCGAGGTCACCCAGGAGCTCTACACCCAAGTCATGGGCCCCTTCCGCTGCACCCATGGCTGCGGTCCTCAGCGTCCGGTCCACGGCCTAAGCTGGATGGAGGCGGTGAACTTCTGCAACGCCTTGAGCCTGCGTGAGAACAAGACCCCCGCCTACTTCGTGACCGCAGAGGGCGCCTTCTGGGACCGGCAGGCGGACGGCTACCGCTTGCCAACGGAGGCGGAGTGGGAGCGGGCTGCCCAAGCGGACACCACCCTGGCCTTCTCCGGCTCCAGTCAGCCAAAGGAGATCGCTTGGTTCGGCGAGGGCACCTGGAGCGGAGACCCCAAGCCGCCGGTGAAGGGCAACGCCAAAGGCAAGGTACAGCCCGTCGCCCAGCTCAACCCCAACGCCTGGGGCCTCTTCGACATGAGCGGGAACGTCGTGGAGTGGGTGTGGGATTGGGAGGGCCCCTTGCCGGAGCAGGACGGCCCGTTGCGCAATCCGGCAGGACCGGAAAAGGGCAAGAAGAAGCTTGCAAAAGGTGGCAGTTTCCAGATGGCCTCGCGCTACGCCCAGGTCGGCACGCGGGCCGCACAGGAACCGCACGCCGCGACCGAGGCCTTTGGATTCCGCATCGCGCGTGGCGCCCTTCCTTAGGCAAGCTCGCTCGGCCCAATGGCGTCTGCCTCCGCCGCGAGTGCCTTGGCGGCCTTCAGGTTCAACCAGGCAATGGCGGCAAAGACTGCAGCGGCGAGCAGGATGCCCACGCCGCATGCCACCCAGGCCAGTCCCCCCTCTGACCAGCCGACCTGCACGAAGATCCACAGGGTCCCTGGCACGAAAGGCGCCAGATACCAGCGCGGCACTTCTACGAGCAGCTTGGCTTGAAAACGCAGGGCCGCTTGGTACTGGGCAAGGGCGCGCTCAGGGCCACTTTGGGGGCCCGGGCCGAGGCGCGCAGCAAGGTGCCCACCGCAAAGAGAACGCCCAGCATGAACAGTCCCCACCCAATGCTCTCGGCCCCAGTGGGCCTCATCCAGAGTCGGAGGGCAAGGAGGAGCAGACCAACAAGCGCGATGACGCCCTCGCGCCACACACGCCGCTTCAAACCTCTCTCAAGGCGCTGAGCTCTCAGAGCAAGGACTCGAGCATCCACCTCTACAAGCTCCATGCTTGCTTTGACTGTACAACGATAGGAGTCTCAACAGACCCATTGGAGCTCTCCTTGCCCATCGCGCGCAGCAAGATCATCGTCGCCAGCTTGGCCCTGCTCACTGCGGGCGGCATTGCGCTGAAGTGGGACAGCGTGCGACGCAGCGCGATCCTGGCCTTTGACGTAGGCTATGCGGTCACGACATCCGAGTTGAAGCCCAGCTTTGATGGGCCCGATGCAGACCGCGAGCAGGTGGCTGTGGCCCTGGTCCCCGTGCTGGATGGCCTCAGCCAACCGGTGGATCTTCAGGCCATCCCTGGCACCGCGCATCAGGCCCTGGTGCTTCAGAAGACCGGAGAGCTCTGGTGGGCCGACCTGACCTCGGGCAAGAAACACCAGCTCCTGGACTTGGAGGTGGTGACCGAGTCCGAGCAAGGGCTGCTCGGTGCCGCGCTGAGCCCTGACTTCTCTACCTCCAAGCGTGTCTTCTTGGACTACGTGATCCGCAACGGCTCGGACTTCTCGGTCATCCAAGAGTTCACACTGGAGGGCGAGCTGGACAGCGGCCGCTTGATCCCCGGTCCCATCCTGCTCAGCGTCGAGCAGCCCTACCAGAACCACAACGCCGGCCAGCTGGCCTTTGGCCCGGACGGGATGCTCTACATCACCATGGGCGACGGCGGCTTTCGCTTTGACCCCAAAGGCAACGGCCAGAACACAGAGAGCCTGCTGGGGTCCATCCTTCGCGTAGACGTCTCCGTCCCGGGCACCTTGAGCGTGCCCCCGGACAACCCCTTCATCGGCCAAGAAGGCGCCCGCCCGGAGCTCTGGGCCATCGGCCTGCGCAACCCCTGGCGCATGAGCTTCGCCCCCGATGGGCGCCTCATCGTCGCCGACGTGGGCCAGGACAAGTGGGAGGAGATCGACCTGGTTGAAGGCGGCGACAACCTGGGCTGGAACACCATGGAGGGCACCCATTGCCTGGAGGAAGGCTGCCAAGCACCTCCCAAGCACGTGCCCCCCATCTACGAGTACGACCACGAGGAAGGCCAGTCCATCACCGGCGGCTACGTCTCTCGCAGTCCCAGCCTGCCTGCCCTGGAGGGCCAGTACATCTTTGGGGACTTTGTGCGCGGCCGCATCTGGGCCATCGCGCTGCCTGCGAGCCGAAGCACCCCGGTCGAGAGCGCGCGCGCGCTAGGCCGCTGGCCCGTTCTGGTGAGTTCTTTTGGCGAAGACGGCGCCGGAGAGCTCTATGTCTTGGACTACGGACAGGGCCGTGTGTTGCGCATCCAAGATGCTCAGATGGACATCTGAGGTCATCTGAGTTGATTCAAGGTCAGGGTTGAGGCGAGGGTGGACCCACAGACGGAGTCCCCATGTCCCTGCTTCTCTTCCTCTCGCTGGCTGCTTGCCGATCCGACAAAGGCACGGTCGAGGACACCTCGGGCCTGACCGAAGACAGCGGAACGGGCGATGACACCCAAGTGGAGCCCATCGACAGCGACGGCGATGGCTTCGCTGAGGAAGACGACTGCGATGACAACGACGCGCTGGTCAACCCCGACGCCGAAGAGATCTGCGATGAGGTGGACAACAACTGCGATGGCGAGATCGACGAGGGCCTGCTGCTGGATCTGTTCATCGACAACGACAGCGACGGCTACGGCGACAGCGCGCTGCCCACCACCGCCTGCGGGATCTACGAGGGTCTGTCCGAGCTGGAGGGCGACTGCGACGACGCCGAGGCCCTGGCGAACCCCGGCTTGGAAGAGGTCTGCGATGACCACATCGACAACGACTGTGACGGCACCTCCAACGAGTGCGCCCCAGGCGGCGCTCTGACCACTGAGACGGCCCTGTACGGCCTGACCAGCAGCCAGCAGAACGACGTGCTGGGTTGGGAGGTGTCCGGCAGCGTGGACATGAACGGCGACGGCCTGGGTGAGGTCCTGATGGGCGCGCTCTACGGCTCCAGGGAGTCCGCCAACGCCGGAGCCGCCTACATGCTCCGGGGTCAGCCCACTGGCGTAAACGAGGTCACCGATGTGGCCGACGCCACCATGACCTCGACGGTGGACCGGGACTTCCTCGGCGCAGCCGTGCGCGGTGGTGTGGATCTGAACGCCGACGGACAGCTGGACTGGGTGGTCGGCGCCCCTGGAGACCTCACCAACCACAGCGGCCAAGCCTATGAGGACCGGGGCGAGGTGCTCGTGCTCTCGGGCGATGTCGAAGGCAGCCACGATGCCCGCGAGAGCGCACTGGTGCGCATCCAGGGACACGAGCCAGGCATGCACGCCGGCTACGCCGTCGCCCTCTCAGATCTGGGCGGCCCCTCCCTGGCCCTGGGCGCCTACGAGGACAGCACCCAGGCCGATAGAGCCGGAGCCGTCTACCTCTTCACCACCGCGCTGCCCACAGAGGCGGGCGCCGAAGTCAGCACCGAAGATGCAGACGCTGTCTTCCTCGCCGTAGAGGTCTTGGACCACCTGGGTGTCGCGGTCTCCTTGGACGACCTCAACGGAGACGGCATCGCCGACCTGATGGCGGGCGGGCCCGGCAAGATCTGGGAAGAGGACGAGGAGGCCGACAGCGAGCAAGGCACCCTGGCCTGGCTCATGGGCCCCATCAGCGGCAGCATTCTGGTCTCAGACGCTGACGGCGCGTTGCTCGGCGACCCCCAGGACAGCCTGGGCTACGCCTTCTCCATGGGAGACATGGACGGGGACGGCTACACCGACCTGGCCGCCGGCGCCTACAACGCCATCGACGGCGTGGGCGCTGTCTACGTCTTTACGGGCCCCATCTCCGGAGATCTGAACACCGAGGATGCCGTGGCGCTCCTCTCCGGGGAAGCGGAGCAGGACGAGGCTGGCGGCACCGTGGACATGAGCCAAGACATGGACGGAGACGGCAAGGCGGACCTGCTCGTGGGTGCCTGGGCCTGGCCCGGCGGTGCGGGCTACGGACAGGCCTACATGGTGCAGGGCCCAATGACTGGCGAGAGGCCCCTGACGGACGCCAGAGCGACGTGGACCCACGATGAGAGCCTGAACGCCTTTGGTTTCCCGGTTCACTACGTGCCGGACATCAACGGCGATGCGACCCCCGACATTGTTGTGGGTGCCAGCTACTCGAGCAGCGTGACCCCCTACGGAGGCGCCGTGTGGGTCTTTGCAGGAGCAGGACTGTGAGCCGCAACACCAAAGGAGTCCCCATGTCCATCCTCTTCATTCTCGCGCTCACGGCGTGCAGAAACAACGGCGAGCCCCTCGATACCGCCCAGGACACCGCCTGGGAGAGCGCACTCGAAGAGCTCGACGCTGACGGCGACGGCTTCACGGCGGACTTGGACTGCGACGACACCGACGGGGAGGTGAACCCCTCAGCGGTCGAGACCTGCGATGCCGTGGACAACGACTGCGACGGTCTCATCGACGAGGAGCTCCTGGTAGAGCGCTTCGTGGACCTGGACGAGGACGGCTACGGCGCCAGCCAGCTCGAGCTCGCCTGCCCCGATGCCCTCGGCTACGCAGACCAGGACGGCGACTGCGATGACGCGGAAGCTTTGGCCCACCCGGGCCTGGAAGAGGTGTGCGGAGACAACGTAGACAACGACTGCGATGGCGGCTCCAATGACTGCGCCCCCTCCGGCGAAATCGACACCCAGAGCGCGGTCTATGGCCTCCTGGGCGGCCAAGAAGAGGACCTGCTGGGCCTGGATGTCTTCGGAACAGAGGACCTGGACGGAGACGGGCGGGGGGATGTTCTGGTGGGATCCCTCAAGGGTGGACGCGATGTCCCCGAGTCCGGAGCGGCCTACCTGCTGCGCAGCCAACCATCCGGCGTCAGCGAGGTCACCTCCATCGTCGATGCAGAGATCACCTCCAGGCTGGAGCGGGACTTCTTGGGCTACTGCGTGCGCGGGGGCGTGGACCTGAACGACGACGCGCAGCTGGACTGGCTGGCTTGTGCCCCTGGCGATGTGAACCGTGAGACCGCCTTGGCCAACGAAGACCGGGGTGAGGTCTTTGTCTTCTCCGGCGACCTGAGCGGCAAGGTGGACGCCCGCGAAGGGGCCATCATTCACCTCACCGGACATGAGCCCGGTTTGCACTTCGGGACCACCGCAGCGCTCTCCGACTTGGGCGGCCCCATGCTGGCCGTCGGCGCACGCGACGAGAGCATGGTCGCCGATGGTGCCGGCGCTGTCTACCTCTTCACCTCCCCCCTCGAGGCGGAGATGAGCAGCTCAGACGCCGACGCGGTCATCCGACACAACCGCGAAGGAGAGCGCTTTGGCACCCAGATCGAGCTGGTGGACCTGAACGGCGACGG
The DNA here is from genome assembly GCA_913060515.1 of uncultured Pseudomonadota bacterium. Lineage (GTDB taxonomy): Bacteria > Myxococcota_A > UBA796 > UBA796 > CAJQPC01 > CAJQPC01. The sequence continues at coordinate 50,047 of CAJXRZ010000003.1, forward strand.
CGTCGTTGACGTGATCTCCGGTGGACGCGGCGGCTCGGCCCTGGAGGATGAGGAGCGTGGAACCGTGGCTTGGTTCACCGGCCCACTGCTGGGTGCCTACCTCATTGACGACGCCGAAGGCCGCGTCATCGGAGCGCCCGAGGCCCTTGTGGGTCACGCCTTCTCCGCCGGTGACATGAATGGAGACGGCTACCCAGACATGGTGGTCTCCAACTACGAGGAGGGTGCAACCGGCGCGTACATCTTCGCCGGTCCCGTCGACGGCGACCTGCGCATGTCCGAGGCCACCGCCTTCATTGGCGAGGAGACCACCACCAACCAAGCGGGCTCGCACGTCGACATGAGCCAAGACATGGACGGGGACGGCAACGCCGACCTGCTCATGGGGGCCTGGCAGACTCCGGCTGGAGAGAACTACGGCCGCGCCTACTTGTTCACAGGCCCATTTGAGGGAGAGAGCACCCTGGAGAGCGCCCGCGCCAGCTGGGGACACGATGAGAGCGAGGCCGCCTTTGGCTCCCCCATTCGCTTCGTGCCAGACACAGACGGCGACGCCATTCCAGACGTTCTCATCGGCGCCCCCTACACAGCGGACGGCGCAAGCTATGGCGGAGCTGCTTGGCTCTTCGCAGGTTCGGGGCTCTAAGTCTGAGAAGTCAAGCGAAGGCGGTACTCCCCGTCTTCGTTCTCCACATGGATGCCCAGGCGGCGAAGCTCATGCAGCGCCGAATAGAGGCGCGGCGCCAAACGGTCTGGGGCCAACTTCGAGTTGGGCCAGCCGGCCTCCAGCAGATCCGCCGTTGCGACCGACGGGCTTTGCATGAGCGGGGCCAACAAACGCCGGAGCAGAGGCCGACGGCGCAAGTCAACCGGGCCCTTCTCGCCCTCTACGATGGACAGGTCCGCTGCGGGCTGCACCTGCGGCTGGGCTCTCGCGATGGCCTGCGCCAATCCAGAGCTGGGCTTGGCCTGCATGCGGCTGGCAATGGCCTCGGCTTTGGACAGCAACGCAGCTTCGTCCCCATCCAAGAGCTCATCTCGGCACAGGCGAGCCAGTTGGGCATAGATCTGGCCCTCCAACGCTGGAAGACCTGCCTTTGCTGCGGCGTCCAAGACCTCGGGCAAGGCCGCTTGAGCCACGTCCTTTGCGCCGGTGCGTGCCATCCACTCCAAGTGCAGACTGCGCACCAGAGCCCCAAGGCTGCTCTCGCGCTCCAAGTCCTGCAACAGGAAGAGGATGCTCTCCCCAGCCGCGCTCAGCTCCCCCAACTGAAGCTGAATCTCAGCCAGAGAAGCACGCTGATAGCGGAGGGAGCGCAGATCGCCGATGGCCACGCTCATCTCGGCAGCCTGGAGCAACAGAGTGCGCGCTTCCTCTTGCTGGCCCTGAAGCGAGCGACAGAGCGCAAAGTTGCCGAGCATCACGCTCTCAAGGGACCGGAATCCGAGCTCTTTGGCCCCTTGGATGCTGCGCTGCAGGTAGACCTCGGCCGGGCCAAACTGGCCATCGTCGAACTCCAGCAGCCCCAGATTCCCTGAGAGCACAGCACGCTCGCTGTCATCGGAGACCTCGCGCAGGGCCTGCTGAAAGGTAGACCGGGCCCGAGAAACCTGGCCCAGCAGGTTGGAGATGGTCGCGAGCGCTCCAAGCACCCGAGCACGCAGAGTCCCCAACTCGCGGGTCTCTGGGAGGCGAGCAAGGCTTTCCTCGCAGCACCGCACCGCGCCCTCTAGGTCCCCTTGGTACCAGAGCAAGGTCGCCCTGTTGTGCGCCACCGAGGCCAACGCAACCGGTCCCAGCCCCTCCGCGATGATCTGGGCCTGATCCAGGGCCTCCCCGACGGCGTCTAGGCGGGCTGCATAGCGGTGGCTTCGGCTGTACTTCAGCCAGAGGCGCAAGCGAAGCTCGGGCTCCAGTCCTTCCAAGTCCAGGCAACGCCTGAGGGCATCCCCCACTCCTTGTTGGGGGCCTGCTTGCTCACGGATGGCGCTCACCACCAAGGCACAAGGGGCCGCGCGCAGGTCCCCGCGTTCCAGACACCACGCCAGCGCGGCCTCGGCGTCGGCCATCAGCTCCACATTCCTGGGGCAGCGCGCGCTCAAGCGCTGCTCGGGGAAGGCTGGCACCGAGAAGGAAGCGACCCATGCGGCGTGACGCCCACGCGCCCCGTCCGGGTCTTCAAGGGTGGCCAGAGCAAATTCGCGCACGCTGCTGAAGAGCTGCATGCGGGGCGCCGCCTGCACCAAGCTGAAGTCAACGAGCTCGGCCAGGATGTCGGGGGCGTAGGCCTCATCCAAGGACAAGACATGCTCCGCGTCCTCAAGCTCGAAGCTGCCTTCAAAGACGGCCAGCTGCGCCAAGGCCTCACGCTGAACGGGGCTGAGCAACTCCCAGGTCCAAGACAAGGCGGCCTGAAGCGAGGCATGACGCGCTGGCCCATGACGTCGCCCAGAGAGCAGCTTGAAGCGCTCGGAGAGGCGGCCCAGGATGCGCTCAGGTGCCAGGATCCTGCACCGCGCTGCGGCGAGTTCCAGCGCCAAGGGCAGACCATCTAAGGCCTCCACCAGGGCTTCAACCTCCGCGGCCTCCAGGCGCACTCCAGCAGCACGTGCGCGCTCAATAAAGAGCGTACACCCAGCCTTTATACTGAGGGGACCAACCGCCAAGACGTGCTCTTCCCGCAAGCCCAAGCGGCGCTGCGAGGTCAGCACAAGCCGGAGCGCCGGGGCCCGGGTCAGCCAACTCTCAAGTGCCCCGGTCGCCTGGGGGTCGAGCTGCTCCAGGTTGTCCAGGAACACCAGGGCGCTGCCCTTGGTCTGGAGCAGAGCGCCGAGTTCCTCGGCCGGCTCCGAGGAACGCAGAACCATGCCCAAGCTGCGGGCCACGGCGCCAGCGACCTCGTCCGCGCTTCGTTGCGCTGCGAGCTCACAGAAGCCAGCCGAAGGGCGATCGGCCGCGAGGGCGCGGGCCAAGCGGGTCTTGCCCACTCCACCAGGACCCAGCAAGGTCAGAACCCGCGGTCCATCGTCGATCAGAGAGCGCAGCTCCTCGAGCTCCGCCTCACGCCCAAGCAAGCCTTGATTCACGTCTTAGGCCTTGCGAGGCAATCGAATCTCCGGGTCCTTCTTTCGGGCCTTGTAGAGCAAGACGGTGCGCCCGATCACTTGAACCAGCTCCGCTTCCGCGGCCTTTGCGATTGCTGGACCAGCTTCCTTGGCGGGCACCGTGTCCTGGCCCACCTTGAGCTTGACCAGCTCATGCAGCTCCAGTTCCTCAACCAGCTTCTTTGTAAGCTCAGGTGTCAGCCCCTTCTGCCCAAGCTGAACCGTGGCGTTGAGGTGGTGGCCAAGGGCCCGCAGGTGACGCCGTTGTTTTCCAGTCAGTGCCATGATCGCTCCATTGTCGCCCGCTCTATCTCGCCAGGGCCCCCTCTGCTCGGGACGCGATACCCTGGCCCAGGCGTTCCCCAACAAAGGGGCTGTCTCAGGAGGCGCCGTGCTGTTGTTGTTGGGTGCGCTTCTGCTCGCAGGCACATGGCCAGACCCATGGGCTGCAAAAGGCAGTGGAGACGTGGCGATCGTCTCCACTGGCCAAGCCATTGAGCTCCAGGACGTGTTGGTCCAAGACAAGTTCACGGTGATCGACGTAGGCGCCAGTTGGTGCAGCCCATGTCACGACGCCGCCCGGGCTCTTCGCGGCTACGCCGAGCAGCATCCCGACACCGCGATTCGGGTGGTGAACCTAGAGGGTGAACCCCACCAGAGCATGAGCCTGCCAGCCGCCACACTGGCAGAGCGCGGCGTCCTCCCTTGGATCCTGGTCTACGCCCCGAATGGTGAGCGTCTCTACGGCGGTCCCAAGTCGGACAAGGCCCTCAAGAAGCTGGACCGAGCCCGCCGCAAGCTCTGAGTCACCAATGGCCGCCTTGGAAGGTATACTCCCCTCCCATGCTGCTTCTCCTCTCTTCTCTTGTCCACGCCGAAACCCTCCCAGCCGGGAGCGAGGTCGAGCGTGCCGTCGCCATTCATCTCTCTCAGAACGGCCTTCGCCGACTGGGTGACGGCGTGGAAGGCCTGGTACCGGCCGCGATCCCCGTCAGCGATCTGGGAGGAGACTTTGAGTGCGACGCCGGCAGCGGCGATCTGCTCAGCTACAACCTGGACAGCACGGACCTGGTCCTCACGGCCCAGAATGTGGACATCCACACGGAGAACGGGCTCCTAGACATCACCCTCTACATGAGCTTGGCCAGCACCCCAGCTCAGCTCACTGTTCAAGGAAACTGCAGCTTCCTCACGGAGCTGGATGAGGTCTGTGACGTTGAGATTCCCACCACCCTGATGGTGGTGAACATGCAGATGGCCCTGGAGCTTGTAGACGGCCCCGATGGGCTCCCCATGGTGGACGCCACCGTCAGCGATCCAACTTTTGATCTCTCCCCCATCGGCAACCCATTGGACAACTGCACCCTGTCCAACGCCATCGGGACCTTGCTGAACACGGATGAAGAGCTCTTGAGCAAACTCGTCGTGGGCTTGGTGGAGCCGGAGTTGGCCGGGATCGGGGCTGACCTGGAGACCACAGTCGAGGACGCCTTGGACGCACTGGTCATCGACACCAGCCTGTCCCTCGGCGCTGGCAGCCTGGATCTGACCCTCTACCCCACCCTCTTGGAGCTGGGCGAGCAAGGCTTGATCCTGGGTTTGGGCGGCACCTCTACCCCCAGCGAGTCCTCCGACTGCGTGGTTGACCCCGGCGGCTCCGAGTTCTCCAACTCGCCCTGGCCCAACTTCAATGACACCGCGTGGGAGAGCTCCCTGGAGTACGACGCCGGTCTCTTCCTCTCCAAGGACTTCTTGGACCACGTGCTCTACGGCGCCTACGTCAGCGGCGGCCTGTGCTTGGAGGTCGCTGACCTGGGCGGCGCCGAGCTGAGCACCGATCTCTTCGGCAGCATCTTCGGGGAGAGCTTCCAGGCCCTGTACGAGAACGATGCTCAGGCCATGGCCATCGCCACACGGCCCTCTCAGGTGCCCACCATCCGCTTCGAGGCGGACGGCGCCCCGCTGCGGCTGGACCTGAACGATTTTGGCCTGGACGTGGCCTCCCGTCTGGACGACCGCGGACTGCGCCTGACCCGTGTTGACCTCGTCGCCGAAATCGGCATTGATCCTGGCCTGACCAGCACCGCGCTGGCCCCTGAGTTGATCATCGACACGGAGAAGATCCTCTTCGAAGAGTCGGTCAATGAGTTCATGGAGCCGGGCTACTCCGAGGGCCTGGTGGACTTCGTTCCGACGGTCTTGGGCACCTTCCTGCCCGAGGACCTGCTCCCCACCATCGCGATCCCGGAGATCTACGGCATCGGCCTGGACACCGTGTTCTGGGAGCCCAGCGCCTCCGGAGAGTGGCAGGGTGGATTCGTCCTCCTGGACCTGGAGAGCGTGGAGCCCATCAGCGCACCAGGCTGTGAGGGTGGCTCCTTGGGCTGCGACGGCGGCGAAGGAATCGACATCGAGGCCGCTTTGGGCTGTGATGGTGGCTTGGGCTGCGATTCGGAGGGGGCCGGCTGCGAGGACAGCGGCTGCTCAACCTCTCCCAACGGCCAACTGCGAACCAGTCGCCGGTGGCTGATTCCGAACCGCCTGATTCTCCTCGGCATGCTCGGAATGGCGTGCTTGATGCGCCGTCGCCGGGACTGACTCAAGGCAGCGCCCAGAGCAAAAAGGCCCAGAGCAGAAAAGGCCCGGCACCTTGCGGCCCGGACCTTCTCTTTGCTGGGTCGATGCCCTCAGCGTGAAGCGACTGCGGTACCCAAGCGGGCGTCCATGTCGTTCACAACCGCAGCCAAGCCTTCCTGACCGCCAGTGGGCAGCGCCCGCCGCTGGGTACCGTGGTAGTCGACGGGATCCACGGTCTTCCCGCTCTTCTCCAGCTCATAGTGCAAGTGGGCTGCGGTGCTGTGGCCCGTGTTCCCACTGGCAGCCAAGAGTTGTCCAGCCTGAACGTACTGGCCAGCGCGCACCGAGAGCTTGTCCAAGTGCAAGAACTTGGCGTGGGTCCCGTCGGGGAAACGAACCTCCACGCAGTTTCCGTTCGCGCTGTGGTTCCAGTTCACCCGCGTGACGGTGCCAGCTTTGGGGCTGACCACGTCGGTACCAACAGGCGCCCGAAAGTCCATTCCGCGATGGTCAGGCCGATCCTTGAGCAGCGAGGTGATCTGGTCATAGCCCTCGATTGGGCCGCTCTGGAGACGCAAGGGCGCCTCACTTCCATCCGCGTGCCAATAGGATGGGGCTGCATCGCCCGGCGCTTGGTAGCGGTAGACTTGGAGGGTCTTGCCCAGCTTCTGGCTCTTGTACCAAGCAGCGGCAACGACAGGCTCTTCGCCTTCAACGGGCTGCCAGACCAACCAGATCTGGTCGCCTTTCTGCACATCGCGGCGCAGGTCCAAGTCCCACATGAACAGACGGCTGTAGACCGCCGAGAGGGCATCCGCGTCGCTGTCAACAGCGTTGGACAGGGTACGAGCCAGGGAGTGTTCTACGCTGGCGTGGGCCACTTGCCAGCCCTGCGCATCGGCCACTGGAGCCAGTTCAAGCTCGACCGCAGCAGCGATAGGCTGGACCGTAGGAGCAGCGGGAGCGGACGCACCCGCGTCCTGCACAGGTGCGTCCGTGACCGCTGCGACAGAGGCCGGAGCTTCATCCCCACCCTCCAGCTTCAAGACCATGACGACGTTCAAGATGAGGGAGGCGCCAAGCAAAGCGTACAGGGCGTAAGGAGGCACATCGGCCTGGTAGCGATCATTGCGCATGGTGGGAGCAGGACCTGGCAGCGGGAGACAGCGTAGAGAGAGACAGCGGGAGCAGACACAGAGATCAGCGCGAGCCAAGGATCACCAGTAAAGGTGGACGCGTCAAGACTTTTCTTGAGAAACTACATGAGGTACTGCCCAGGCCTGCTTCGGGATAGGGTTGCCCTATGACTGATGCTCCACTCCCCGCGGCGCTCCTGGTCGGTCCGATGCTCGATGGCTTGGACCTGCTCTCCCGCAAAGACTTCTTCCAATCCCTGCGCACGCGCCGCTTGATCGACGGAGAGGTCCTCTTCCAAGAGGGCGCCACCGGAGATGTGCTCTACATCGTCGCCGACGGTTGCGTCGTCGTCACGCGGCCGCTGCCAGACGGGACCACCTTGGAGCTCGATCGCGTGGTCAGTGGCGACATGGTGGGCGCCATGGCGGTCATCTCCCCTGCCTCCCGTCCTGGTACAGCCAAGTCCGTCGGCTACAGCCGCGTGCTCCGCGTGGACCGAGAGAGCTTCAGGCAACGTCTCCGGGAACGGGATGCCGCGGCGGAGGCGCTGCTGCGCTTCGCGACCCACCGCATCTCCAGACGACTCCGGCAACTGGACGCGCGCATTGCTCTGGCACACGACGTGGGCCGCGCTGCCCCGCAGGCCGAGCTGCTCTCACAGGTCAACCAGATCCAGTCCCTGGGCAAGGTGAGGCTCGGATGAAGCTCCTCGACGTCTCCCTCTTCCGCTCCCTGGACCCCCAGGTCGCCAAGGCCATCGCCGGCCTCTTCATCCGAACCTCGGTACAGGCTGACCAGGTCATCTTCCGTGAAGGCGAGCAGGGACACTCCTTGGTGGTCATCCTGGACGGTCTCTTCGAGCTGGTTCACGAAGGTCCCGGAGAGGGCACCCACCTGGCCGACGTTCAGGCTGGCCGACTGCTGGGCTTGGTCTCCCTGATCGATCCGGGCCCTCGCACCGCAACGCTGCGCGCCATGGAAGATGGCGAGATCGCGGTGCTTGACCAGATCACCTTCCAGAAGCTCTGGGACGCTGATGGGGACGCTGCGGCCTCCTTGCACCACCAGATGGCCCTGGTGGTCATCGAGGAGCTGAGAAGCGCCCAGCGGAAGCTCTGCGAGACCCTGCAGGAGCCTCTGCACTTCCCACAGCCTGAGCTTGAGCCGCTGCTGCGCACCGCCATTCTGCGGGCATCCGAGACCAGCTCTTAGGGCCTTCTGCAGCCCGGGAGCACCCTAGACGCTCTCGACCTGCTCAAGAGGCTTCTGGTCATCTGGAAGCCGAGCGCTCATGACGTCGCGCACTTCCAAAAGGTGCTCGTCCATCGTCTCAACCGTCCAGCCACTCGTATCGATCGGCGGCAGGACGTAGATGGGGATGTCGGTCAGGTAGAAGCTGGTCATTTCCTTGAGGGGCCAGTTCTTGTGTGCACCGCATACAACGACCGGAACCACTGGAAGTCCAGTAGCGATGGCCAAGTGAACGACCCCCTTCTTTAGGGAGCGTAGGCGGCCATCCTTGGAGCGGGTGCCTTCCGGCCACATCCAAATGGACATGCCCAGATCCCGAACCACTTGGCCCGTCTCCTTCATGCCCGCGATGGCCCGGTCCCGATTCTGTCGGTCGATCAGCAGGTGTCCGGAGAGCCGGTAGGCCCAGCCAAAGAAGGGAATCTTTGCCACTTCCTTCTTTGCGATGCCAACGCCGCCAACTGGACACACCCACATCCCGATGAAGATGTCCGTCATCGAGGTGTGGTTGGAGACGTAGATCGCCGGGGGAGCATCCACGAGGTGCTCCTTGCCGATGATCTGAACACGGGCCCGCACCACCCAGAGCACCACGGGCGACATAAGGCGTCCATAGTGATTGCACAGACGAATCCGCGCTCCCCGCCAAGGAAGTAGGAAGAGCAGCATCAGCACCAAGATGCTCGCCGTGCCCAACACCCAAGAGATGCCGAGCGACAACCGGATGATTCCTTCTAGCTTCCTCACCTTGCCCAAATAACCGGTTGGGCGCGAAGCTGGGGGCCTTTGTTCGGGGTTCTCAAGGCCCCTGACTTGGCGCCAGAATGAGCCCATAGAGCTGCTCCAGCTCCTGAGCGCGCGCATCCCAGGTGCAGTTCTGCGCGATGCCACGGGCCGCTTGTGCAGAGAGGGCACGTCGTCTTGGGGTGTCAGCGGCCAGCGCCAACAGGGCGTCCGCGAAGGCCTTCGGATCCGCGTTGGGGACCTCGACCACACCCGGGAGCTCTTGAGCGGACCCCTGGGCACAGACGGTGGGCTTGCCCAAGCCAAGGTAGTTCAGGAGCTTGATCGGGTAGCCGGTGCAGACCGTGCGCGGCAATGCGGCGATGTCCGCCGCTGCGATGATGTCTCGAACATCGGGCCAGTGCTGGGCATTCACAAAGCGCTTTCTCTCCGGCGGAAGAGCGGCAGCGCGCCTCTCCCACTGCCCTAGATCGCTGGCGCTGACCATCAGCAAGCCCAAGTCCGGGACCTGCAACATGGCGTCGATGAAGTGCTCCAGATCCTGGTACGGATCTGGATTTCCAGCGTAGACCACCCAGATCCGCTCGCCAAGCGCGAGCTCCGCCCGAGCCTTGGCGCCCCTGGCGCCCTGAAAATCGACCGGGTTCACCCCCGGTGGGATGGGGTGGACCCTCCGACAACCCAGGGCCTCGAGCACGGGAACAGCAGCCGGCGAGATCGCAACGCTCGCGTCCGCACGCCTTGGGATCTGCCGGTCGAGCACCCCGCCAAAGCGCGTCGCAAGCGACTGAGCCAGAGGGTGCTCAAAGTAGCGATGAAGCTCCTCGGCCATGGTGTTGTGGTTGTTGTAGACCACCGGAATACCTGTCGCCGCCCGAGCAATGTAGGCCGCCAAGGGGGCCTCGTAGTTGTGGGCGTGTATCAGATCCGCCTTCCGGGCCAAGCGGGTGAGTACCGCTGCCAGGCCTGCGTCCAGCACCGGCTTGACCCAATCCGGCCCCGCCCTGAGGTTGTTGTAGCCAGGGAGCTTGGGCACCCGAGCGAGCTCAACCCCATCAGGAACCGGCCCCTCCCCGTGCCCGTAGCAGGCCACCGTTACCCGGTGCCCTCGCGCAACCAGAGCCTTGGCCATGCCTGCGACGTAGACCTGGGATCCCTGCGGCGAAGGAAATGGAAAGGCTGCTGCTTGAACGATGTGCACGCCCATTCCCTCAACTTGGAGCAGTCCTGGCCGATTCAGGCCATTCAACCCAGTGTGACGTCAGCCTTTGTAGCTTTGCGCCCAACTCGACCTAGAAGCAAAGTATAGTGCTGTCCTAACTCAGCTAGGAGCCATCCCAGATGACAAAACTGACCATTGGCCTGTTGGCCACCCTGGTGGCCTGCGGCGCCCCCTGCGACGAAGGCTTCGGAGAAGGCGAAGACGGCAACTGCTACCCCATCCAAACCGGGACCGATGACTCCGGCGAGGAAGCAGATGCAGACGCAGACGCAGACGCAGACTCAGACGCAGACGCCGATGCAGACGCCGACTCGGATGCAGACTCGGATGCAGACTCCGATCCCGGATGCAACTCCGCCGAGACGAGCATCTGCGGCACTCTGAGCGGCACAGACCCCGAGACAACCGTCGTGGTCGCCGCTCTGGAGAGCATCGACTCCGAGTTCCCCGTCGGCATCTACTACGCCTCCCCGAAGGGCCCCGACGGCACCGCGAACAGCGAGTGGACCTGGCCCCAGGACTACCAGATCAGCGAGAGCTCCAACACCGGCGGCGGCGGAGATCCAGGTGGAGACCCAGGCGGTGACCCCGGCGGGGACCCTGGTGGAGACCCCGGTGGAGACCCAGGTGGTGACCCCGGAGGAGATCCAGGTGAGGATCCAGGTGGCGATCCCGGGGGAGACCCAGGAGGAGATCCAGGCGGAACTGGCGATTCTGAACCCTTGCCGGCTGGCGCCTACACCGTCATCCTCGCCGTTGACACCAACGGAGACGGAATCGCCGACAAGGCCCAAGACCCTTTCTCCGTGTACAGCGGCTCGGTCAACGTCACCGAAGGAAAGGCCACCGAAGGGATCGACTTCAGCTACCCATTCGAGTAGCGTCCAAGCCTGACAGAAGACGCCGGTCCCCAACCCTGGGGCCGGCGTTTTTTGCTCTGGGTGCTAGATGCAGCTCTCAAGCCCAAGCTCCGCCAAGCGGAAGGCGCCCTGCTCCGCTTGTACGGCCTGAAGCCACTGGGAGGCGGGCGCGGTCGACTCGACCACAAGCAGCCGCTCGTTGGGCGTGCCCTGCGCTGAGCACTGAGCATCCTCGACCCACTCTCCATCGTGGAGCCTGAAGATCTGACGCCCGCCCATTGGCCGCACGCCGACGCGTGTTGAGAAGGGCTGAGGCAAGGCATCTCCCCGCAGCACCACCCGGGCCTGGGCGAATCCAGCGCGCTCCGCTGAGCCCAAAACAACCAAGAGATCCCCAAACGAGGTCTCCGGCTCCAGCTCCACAAAGAGCTCACCTACAAAGCGTCGGTCCCCGGAAGCGGCACGTCCAGCCTGAGTGCTCTCTTCCAGAGCAGCGACCAGACCCGGGTCAAAGCCTCGCTCGGGGGTCTGTCCCCAGTGGGGCAAGGCCTCGCCACCCAGCCAGAGGCCATCGGGCGAGAGCCCGAGCCCAACGCGGCCAACCCAGGTGTCCCCTGGGTCTTCCATCAAGCGCAGCTCTTGGGGTAGCACTCCCAGCTCGGAGACGGGCTGAGCGGCGAGAAGCGCGAGGAGTAGCGTGAGAGTCATGTAGCAACCTGACCCGGACAGCTTGACCCGTCAAGGTGCTTGCTCGTGCAGAATCTCAGGAGGGCAGGCCCGTGCGCTCGGGTGGCGCAAAGCGTGAGCCACCTTCCCAGAGGAGATCCGCGCAGGTGTCCCGCAGACAAACATTGGGGTCACGGGTCACAAAATCCAGCTCCCGCCGGGCCTTGGAGTCGTCCACATACCAGAAGTGGCTGGCTTGAAGCAGACCGACGCGATCCACCGAAAACCCAAATCCGAGGCCGTCCCTGCCCAGACGCGGCACGCTCTCAAAGAGGCGCCGGGTCAGGATGCGTGGCGCCGTGAAGTTCGGAGCCGGCTTGTCCAGGATCTGAGCCAGGCGGTTGTAGAAGACCTGAAAGGTCATGTTGCCGCCACCGAGAAGGTAGCGCTCCCCTCCCCGACCCTTCTCAAAGGCGGTGGGCACAACGGCCGCAGCGTCACGCACATCAACAAAGGACAGACCACCCGGCGGGCTCATGGGGATCTTGTCTTCCAGGAAGAGCCGCACCGACTTGGTGCTCTCGCCAGTGATGTCCCCGGGGCCCAGCAGCAGGCTGGGGTTCAGGCTGACAATGGGCATCTCGTCGGAGGAGAGCTTGAGCGCGACCTCTTCCGCAAAGAGCTTGGAGCGGTAGTAGGGCCACTTCTGAATGACCTCGATGGGGGTACCGCCGGTCTCATCCCGTGTCTCCGATTTGTCGGTCACACAGACGGTGCCCGAGGTGGACAGGTAGACCACCTTCTTCACGCCAGCAGCGCGAGCCGCCTCGAGCGTACGCTCCGTCCCCAACACGTGCAGCTGGTAGAGCTTCCGAGCGTCCTCGACATCGTGGGAGACCAAGCCAGCGCCATGCACCAGCCAGTCTGCATCTTCCAGAGCACCTTGAAAGCTGGCCGGGTCGGTCACATCTCCGGTGACCATCTCCGCGGCATGCTCAACGGGTGAGCCCGAGCGGGAGACGCCCACGACATGATGGCCTGCGGCTGCAAGAACACGGACGATGTGGCGGCCCAGGTAGCCTGTGGCGCCGGTGACGAGAACCTTCACTGCTGCACCTCGGAGAGGCCAAACACCCGACTGAACTCAATGAGCAGAGGGATGTCGTTGGTCTTGATGACGCCGGAGAAGAACTCCGGAGGCTCGGGAATGTAGCCATCGGAGATGATCTTTCGCATCATCTCCTCCGAGGTCTTCACGACGCAGTCGGCCGCGCCACTCGGGGGCTTGCCCTTGCCGACTGTCACCCCTTCGGTGTTCACGATGACATGGGAGCGAAGGCCGTCCTTTCCACCCAGCGAGAAGTACCAAGAGACGGGCTTCTTGACCCGCTCGGTGTCGAACTTGCTGCTCAGAGTCTTGAAGGCCAACTCGGTGGGATTGACCCGCACCTGACCTAGCTCCTCCAGGTCATCCGCCTCAAGCCGGCGAAGGTCCAGGACCTCGCCGTCGCGCAAGGCTTCCACGGCACGCTGGGCCAATCGGGCGGCGTGACGGGCGGCCATTGCGGGCTTCATGCCCACGGTCAGACGCTTGACCTCGCGCACTTCGATGGGAGGACCGATTCGCACCTTCAGGTCACGACCACGTGGGAGCACGGCGCCCTTTGGCAAAGCCTCGAAGGTCCCGTCCAAGTGCATGGGCAGGATGTCGATATTGGTGTCCATGGACAGCCAGCCAACCAGGGGGCGGAAGTCGCCAATGCTGCCGTCGGTGCGACGGGTGCCCTCTGGAAAGAGCAGCACCACATTGCCAGCTCGAACCACATCAATGGCCTGACGAAGAGAGGCGCGGAAGCCCCTCTTTCGGTCGATGGGCTGCAGGTTCGTGAGGCGCTCAAAGTAGGCCACGACGTACTTGTTGCCTTCGAAGAAGTAGTCCTGCGCGGCCAAGGCCACCAGCTTGTGGCCGTAGGGGCCCAAGGCGTACTTGACCAGGCCCATGTCCAAGTGGGAGCAGTGGTTGCTGACCACGATGGTCTGGCGGTTCTGGGGGATGAACGCGCGACCGTAGATCTTGCAGTTCAAGCCTGTGCCGTAGAGCTCCCGCTGAAGGAAACCCAGGCCGGCCTTGAGGGGCTCAGCCACGATGTCTGGCAGCTCGACCTTCTCCCGGACATCCTCTTCCACGACCACGGTCTTGGCAGGGATTCCAGCGAGTCGCACCACGTCGGCAACGGTCTCGGCGTGCGAGAGCTCGTCGGCGTCGGGAGCACCCACGCCCATCGCTTCCAGAGCCGAGGCCAGCTCGACCCACATCAGGGAGTCGAAGTGCAGGTCCTCCACCATGTGGGTGGTCGTGGTGACCTTGTTGGTGTCTACGCCAGCCACCGTCGCGATGGCCTCGGCGACGGGACCATCCAGCTTGTCGCCCTTGCGAACGGTGATAGTGGCGGCCTGGATTTTCTCCAGGATAGCCCTGACATCCTTACGCTTCACCTTTCGGGTCTTGGTGCGAGGCAGCTCGGCATCGACCAGGTGAATCACGCTGGGGCGCTGGTTGTTGGGCAGCTTGTTCACAGCGGACTGCAGGCTGGCCTTGGCCTTGGCATGCAGGGTGTGGCGGTCGATGTCCTTGTGCGCTTCGGCGTCCGGCACAGCCAGCAAGCCCAAGCGCTCTCCACCACGGGGATCCGGCAGACCCACCAGTCCGTACTCGAGCACGAACTCGTGGTCGGGACCCAGGGTGTTCTCGACGTCGTCCAGGTAGATGTTCTCGCCCGAGGCGGTGACCACAACTTCCTTGGCGCGGCCCATGATGGTCAGCTGACCGCGGTGGTCCATCTTGCCCAAGTCGCCCGTGCGCAGCCAACCGTCCTTGAGTGCGTCCGCAGAGGCCTCCGGGTTGCCGTAGTAGCCCTTCATGACGTTCGGACCGCGTGCGATGACCTCGCCGATGCCGTCCTTGTCCGGAGAGTCAATCTTGATCTCCACGCCGGGGATGGGCTTGCCCACGTGCCCGGACTTGGCCCCAGGCTTGCCTCTGGCGACGCTGAGCACTGGCGCAGCCTCGGTCAGGCCGTAGCCCTCGGCCAAGTGCAGACCCAAGCCCTGGAAGAGCTCCTGGGTCTGCTTGGGCAGAGCTGCAGCGCCGGAGATGAGGAACTTGATGTTCCCGCCCAAGCGGTTGTGCACCTGACCGAACATCACCCGGCCCAGGTCCAGGCCGGTGCTCTTGCCAATCATGCGGTTGAGCTCCAAGCCGGCGTCAAAGGCCGCCTCGAACACGACTCCCTTGTCGCTGACCTGGGTGCGGATGCGGCGCTCCAAGAGCTGCCAGAGCGCTGGAACACCAACCAGAGCGGTGACCTTGCCTTCTTTGAGGCCGTAGGTCAGGCGCTCGCCGTTGATCTCGTCCAGGTAGATGACCCGCGCACCCAGCGAGAGGGGCAACAGCAAGCCACAGCTGAACTCGAAGGTGTGGTGCAGCGGCAACACGCTGAGCACCCGGTCATGGGACTTGAGCGGGAAGGTGGCGGCCAGGGAGCCCAGCAGGGAGCAGAAGTTCCCGTGGCTGAGCATCACCCCCTTGGGGGTGCCTGTGGTGCCCGAGGTGAACAGGATGCTGGCGATCTCGTCCGTCTCTGGCTTGCGCTCGGGGAGTCCTTCGCTGGGACCGTGGTCGCCGGTCTGGAGCAGATCCAACACCGGGCAATCCAAGCCGCCGCCCAGGTTCTCGGCCATGTCCACGTCTAGGACAGCCAGCTTCGCATCCGAGGCCTGCTCGATGTTGCGTACCTGAGGCAGCGACATGCCCGACTCGACGGGGACCGCCACGCCACCGGCGCGCAGGATGCCGAAGAAGAGCACCGGCCAGGCGGGGTGGTTGTCGCCACTGAGGATGACCTTGTCACCCGGTTCAACACCAGCAGCGATGAGCCGCACAGCGGCGGCCTCGGAGCGCTGCTTGAAGGCCCGGAAGCTGGTGCTCTGAAAGCCATCCTTGTGGGTGACCTGAAGGGCCGTCGCCAAGTCGTGGCGCTCGGCCAGCTCGTCCTGCAGATCCAGCAGGTTGTCGTAGGGCCGCAGGGCGCGTGTGACCTTCTTGAGCTTCTCTTCCAGCTCGGGTGCCACGTTCTCCTGGAGACCAGGACCGTGCACTTCCAGCATGTAGTGGCGCCAGTCGATGTCCTCTGGGTGCCAAGGAATGTTGGCGGCCTCCTCGGCGCTCACCCGGGCCAGGGCCGCGCGGGTGTTCTGGCAGCTGAAGCGGTAGCTGTGGGTCGCCGTGAAGGGGATGAAGATGTCCAGGATCTTGCCCTGAATCTCCAGGCTGCGGCTCAGGCCCTTGAGCTGCTTGGCAGCGGGCTTGGTCACAGGCGCGAAGGGTCCGCCCACCTTCTTGATCAGCTCCGACCCGGTCTTCAGCCACCCTGCGATCGGCGTCGGGCCGATCTTGTGGTAGCGGTCCACCGTGGTGGGATGCGCTTCCAAACGGGCGCTGAGCTGGGAGAGCAGCGGGTTCTCACCGTTCTCCAGCTTCCACTGACGGGTGTGCAGGCCGGTGAGCTCAATGAGCCGGTGCATGTTCAACGGTGCCGTGTCCGAGCTGCCGTACTGGTAGACCACCTCGTGGGTGCCCTCGAGCAGCTCAGCCAGGGACAGAATCATGCCCGCGGCGACCATGTCGACAGGGATGATGTCCAGCACCGACTCCTTGCGGGAAGGCACCCCAATGGGGCTCTTCATCGCCAGGAAAATCAGCGGCGCGGAGGTGTTGATGCCCTCACACCAGCCCACACGGGGGAACTCCAAGGCGCTCTCGATGACCGCTGGGCGCACGATGGTGAACTCCAAACCCGAGTGACAGAGCAGCTGCTCGCCGATGGACTTGGTGTAGGTGTAGGTGTTGTGCCAACCCCAGAACTTGGCGCGCTCGATGCCGTCGTCCCGCAGGCGGTTGTCGATGAAGCGGCGCTTGACCTTCTCCAGCTCGGCCTTCAGCGCGGTGCCGCGCGTGGGCTCGCCCTTCTTCTCCAAGTTGGACTTGGCCTCGTCCAAGAACTCGGACTGGCGGTAGGCGTCGTTGGCCCGGTGCCGCACATGCTCGACCATGTCCACACACTCGGCGATCTCGCGAGCCGGGTCCCAGTGACTGGGCTCCAACACATCCGCCCGTGGGAAGGGAAAGGTCTTGGGGTCCATCTCGTCGACCTGACCGGTGCGGTCGCCGGCGACGTAGCAGGTGGAGGTGTGCATCATGCGACAGCCCTCGCCCAGGTCCCTGCAGAGCGCAATCAGGTTCTGCATGCCGAAGGCGTTGGCGTTGAGGGCGTAGTCCAGAGGGGGCGTAAAATCGACCACACCGGCCACGTTGACCAGGGCGTGGATCTTGCCGCGGATCTGGTCCCGCATCTCCTGGGAGACCCCTGCAAAGTCCTCGCTCACGTCCCCGGCGATGGGGGTGAGCTTGCTCAGCATGAAGTCCTCGTAGCCCTTGCCGTGCTGCTCACGCAGGGGGTCAAAGACCTCCGAGGGCACGACCTGGTCCATGAAGCGCTGCTTGGAGCTGACCCGAACGGAGCCGTCCTTGCGCTTGCGAGGACGAACCACCATGTAGATGTGCTCGACCTCAGGGAAGTGCGTCAGCAGCATGCACAGCCAGACCTTGCCTAGAAAGCCCGTTCCGCCCATGACGAAGAGGGTCTTTCCGCGGACCTGGTCCGCGACCGAGAGGGGTCCCTTGACCCGTCCGGAGTAGGGCAATGGCTGAGGAGTGTCGGGCGTGCTGACCTGGGACATGACTCAGGACTCCTTCTCTTCGACCCGGACGGAGCTCTCGGCAGGCTCATCGACCGTGACGTCTGCCATCAGCATCGGTGCGATGCGGAAGCAGGTGATTGCGGGGTCGGAGCCGTGCTCCTCCCGTGCCATGCGAAGGGCTTCTTCCATGGTGGGCGCCGTCTCGTATCCCAGGATTCCTGGGACATACTCATTGTCGGCACCGACCACGATGACCCGACCGTAGTGCTGGCGGCCGTTCTCGCCCCAGTACCACATGTAGAAGGGGTGAGCGGGGTGATACGCCTGTCCGGAGCGGTACATCTGGATGTACCCAGGGTGACGGCTGTACTCGTGCTCGTACTTCTTGTGCAGCTCCTTGGCATCGCGGGTGCGGGGCAGGAGCTTGTGGAAGAACTCGGTGTAGGCCGCGTGCTGGTCGCGGTCGAAGATGTCCGAGCAAGGGTGCAGCACGATGGCGGTGCCGCCCTTCTTTACGATGGGGTCACCCTTGTACAGGTTGAACAGGTAGCCCTCGGCCATGACCGAGACGAGCAGCGGGTTCAGGTAGCTGTGCACGTTGTAGGGGCTGATGTAGGGCACCGGGAAGATGCCGATGTCCGCCTGACCGTGGATGGGCACCAAGAGCTGCTCGTAGCACTTCTCCAGGCAGGCCTCGTGAACGGGCTCACAGGCACCGGCCCAGACGCCGATGACGCCGTAGGGCGCAGGCACCTTCTCGAAGATGGCCTGGCGAGCGGGCTGTGGCAGCCACTCCAAGGAGCGGATCAGAGCCTTGAGACCGCGGGCCTCGTTGGTGCTCAGCTCGTCCTCGTTCTTGCCCAGGAACTCCAGAGGCCGGTCGAACATTCGGTTGTTGACCGTGGACTCGATGTGGAAGACCTGAAGCTTGTCTTCAATGAGCTTGCCCACCTCGACCATCTTGTCCGAGAGCGCGGAGTCCTCGGGGACCATGTAGGTCTTGGAGGCGCGGATCGTCGCTGGGTTGTGGTGCTTCTTGAGGGTGCGGTAGCCCACCAGGCCGGTGCCCATGGACTTGTGTCCGCCGTTCATTGGAACGAAGGTCAAGTTGCAGTACACGACCAGGTCGGACTCGGCCGCCCGACGGTTGATCTCCACGTCGATGCCCTGGGCTGTGGTGCCCAAGTAGGTCAGCCCATCGGGCTTCTCAGCGTCGTGGTTGTAGCAGCGCTCTGGGTAGAACTCGTTGACGATGGCATCGCCGAGCTGGTGACGGATCTCGTCTTCGGTCATGGGACGGTGAAAGGCCGTCGCGATGATGAAGTGGATGTCCGTGATCCCGTAGTCCCGCAACAGCTCCAGCACGACCTCGGCCTGGTGCTGGCGCACGTCTGGACGACGCATGGGCGGCAGCGGCATGGACAGGTCGTCCACCGCGATGGTCACCTTCATGCCTGGACGCAACATGGCGTACAGGGGCTCGCTGCCCAGAGGGTGGTTGATGGCGTAGCGGACCGCAGCCTTGACGTCGTTCAACGGCGTCATGGGGGCCTTGGGGTACATGACCCGCGAGCCCACAGGCAGGTTGTATTCCTTGACCCGAGTGCCCGAGAACAGGGCGCGAGGCTTGGAGCGGTGGTCGATGGTGACAACGCAAGGGTGCGGGGTCTTGGCCATGGTGCGTGCTTCCGGGAGGGGGTCAGGCGCGGACGATGTCGACGCGGGAGGGGGTCTCGATGTCCAAGATTGGCCAGTCATAGGCCTTGGCGAGACGGCGCAGCTTGTTGTCCGGGTTGATGCAGTGCGGATGCCCAACAACCGAGAGCATTGGCACGTCCGAGTAGCTGTCGGAGTAGCCGTGGCAGTCCTGCAGGTCGTGGCCGTGCTTCTTTGAGTCCGCCACCATCAAGCGGGCCTTGGTCGGGCCAGCCACCACCGGGCGCATGAGCTTTCCGGTGGCGTAGCCATCCTTGAACTCCAAGCGGTTGGTGATGATGTCGCTCTGGGAGACGCCCAGCTCTTCGGCCAGGGGCCGAATGGTGAAGTCCAAGGAGCCCGTGATCAACACGATGCGCATCCCGGCGTCCTTGCACTTCAGAATCAAATCGCGGGTACCCGGAAAGATTCGTGGCGCGACGGTCTTCTCGTAGGCCTCTGAGGAGAGCACATGCATGCGGTCCTCGGTCATGCCACGGAAGTTCGAGAACAAGAGCTCGTTGAAGAGCCGCCGGTCACGCAGCTCAGCGACTGCCATCATGGGCCCGCCAAGCAGGGCTTGGCCCAGCCTGCGAGCGGACTTGAAGACCGAGGCCTGGTTGGCCAGGAAGTAGACGGTTGGGTGCAGTAGGTTTGTGCCTACCAGCGTGCCATCCACATCAAAGTATGCGGTGCTGCTCACGTCCATGCCTCCGTGCTTGACGGCGGCTGGTAATGAGGTGGGGAGAGCCGCGCCAATCGCCAAGATCGGTGCGAAATCCGCTACGCAGCGCGAAGCCAGCAGCGCAACTAAACCCGAGTCAGCTAGCTGAAGCAGCCCTGAGGCGCTCAGCGACCGTCGACCGCCTTCTGCAAGGGCAGCCTATAGCCGGCCTGATAGCCGCCAGCGTCCCAGGAATAGCCGAAGGGCACCTCCTGACTCAGCGCGTGTCCGCTCAAGGCCATCCACTCCCTCAAGCCCGCCCGCGAGTGCCGCACCAGAGCCGTGCTGACCTTGCTTTCCTCCTCCTGCACCATCTCTTTGAGGCGAATCTCCAAGGCCAAGAGCGCGGACATGGTGAAGTCGTTGGCCTTCCGGGCCAGTCCCGACTCCCCAAGATGCTGATGCTGCCCCAAGAGCAAGGCCCGCTCCAGGGTCATCGTGCGGCTGAGCACGCCGTAGAGATGCTCGGCGACCGAGACGTTGCTGCGACGGCCATAGAGCGCACCCTTGCCGCTACCCGCTCTGTACCCCGCCACGCACTCACAGTGCCGCGAGACCAAGGTCAGCAGCTTGCAGCGCCACATTCGAGGCCCGCCTAGGAGGACCTCGCCCCGCTCGAAGGGGTCAGCCGCGTTCAGGGCGGTGGCGTCCAAACCGGCCACTTCTATGCTGTGCTCACGCAGCAAATTTCGAGCCACACGCGCAGCGGCGTGGCCCTCTGGTGTTCCCTCCTGATCTCGAGCCAGAGCGAAGAGCTTTCGCACGCGCTCGCTGGGGTTGGCGCTGCCTTGGGTCATGGAGCCTCCTGATTTGAAGCGGAGTACGAAGGGACCGGCGCGGTTCGTCAGGAAGCTGCCAAGACGGCCAGTAGACACACAGCGTGCTACGCAGCACAGATGTTCGCATTCTTCAAACGCCTAAAAGATCGCCTCAAGAAGCTCATCGACGACTACGGCTACGTGGCCCTGGCCGTGTACTGGGCCATCTTCCTGAGCACCCTGGGCGTCTTCTACATCGCCCTTGAACGCGGCGTAGACGTGGGCGCTCTGATCGAACGCATGGGCATGGAGTGGGGCGAGGCGGCCGAGAAGACCGGAACCGTGGCCGTGGCCTATGCCGCGACCAAGATCCTGCAGCCCCTGAGAATTCTGCTGACCTTGGCCCTGGTCCCCCCGGTGGGGACCTGGTGGAACAAGCGCAAGGCAGCCGGCCAAGAGACACCGGAGACGCTGGAGACTCCAGCAGCCACCGAAGGCGACGCAGACTGATCTGCCTCAGTGTGGCGGGTGAGGGACTGAGTTTTTGTGGGGAGGCCTGTAGACACTGAAAGTCATTGTCATTAGAGTGCCGTTATTGATATTGACTATCAACAAGTTCAAGCCCAAGGCTCGAACGACTTGAACCCCCGCCCAAGAACGAGGCCACCATGTCCCTGCTGTTGCTCCTGTCCTGCACCGTCTCCGATGACTTGGTCATCGATACAGCCGACACCGCGGACACCGCAGACACCAGCATCGAGAACGACGGCAGCTACAGCGTCGTGTCCGCTCTGAGCGGCGAGAACAGCGTCTCCTACAGCGGACAGAGCTTTCGGCACCTGCTGATCAGCGACCTGACCTTGTATACGGACGGCCTGACCGAGCGCTTGAACGCTGGGGACTACTACCCAGCCCAGGGCGACGTCTCCAAGGACCTGGACTTCTACCTCTCCTTTGACAGCAGCACCTCCGGCGCCATTCCGCCCCTGCTGAGCACCGACCCCGCGCTGCTCCAAGAGAGCTACGATGCGGTCTCCAGCGACAAGGACATCCTGGGCAAGCTGGCAGGAAACGACGCCACAGGTCAGCACGTGGACTGGAACACCCAGGGCATCGCAGGGTGGCCAGAGAACCCCACGCCCCAAGCACTCGTCGAGCAGTGGTCCGGCAAGCTGGACGCCCAGGCCGCCGCTTGGGTCCAGGGCAACTACCCCCTTCAGCCCGACGGAACGGCTGTGACCCAGGTCTACATCACCGAGAACGGCCAGGACCTCAAGCAGCTGATGGACAAGTTCCTGCGCGGCGGGGTGGCCTACTCCCAGGGCACCGACGACTACCTGGACTCCGATACCGAAGGAAAGGGCCTGCTCAGCGACCACACTGCCGTCGAAGAGGGCAAGAGCTACACCGCCCTGGAGCACGCTTGGGATGAGGGCTTTGGCTACTTTGGGGCCACCCCGACCTACAACTCTTGGTCGGATGAAGAGATCGCAGACGGCGCCAAGGATGTGGACGGAGACGGTCGCATCGACCTGAAGAGCGAGCTGGTCTTCGGCCACGCCGTGAACGCCGCCAAGCGCGACCTGGGGGCCACGAGCGCCACGGACTACAGCGCACAGGCCTTCGAGGCCTTCCTAAACGGACGGCTGCTCCTGGCGGAGACCGCTGGCACCGAGCTCAGCTCCGAGCAGATGAGCGAGCTGGAGGGCTACCGGGACCAAGCGGTGCTCGCGTGGGAGCTGGCCATCGCCTCCACAGCGGTGCACTACATCAACGACGTGCTCCAGGACACCAGCGCCACTGAGTATGACTTTGAGGGCCACGCCAAGCACTACGCGGAGCTCAAGGGCTTTGCCCTGATCCTGCAGTTCAATCCTCACTCTCCGATGAGTGATGCCCAGTTCTCCGAGCTGCACACCCTGCTTGGAGTCGCCCCGGTTCAGCCCAACGACTTTGGCTTTGAGGTCTACAAGACCTCACTGCTCAACGCACGCACCCTGCTCCAAGAAGTCTACGGATTTGAGAGCGCCAACATGGGAGATGAAAATGGCGAAGGCGGCTGGTAGCCCACAGGGATTGTCCTGGATCTTCCTGGGTGCTCTGGGCTCTCTGAGCCTGGGCGTGCAGGTGGCCTGTGATCCGGGCAGCGAGCTTGGAGAGACCTCGCAGGCGGTGCAGGATCTCCTCCAGGCCGTCGGTCCCGTGGTGGTTCAGCCCGCGCTGGCCCGCTTCGAGACGGAGAACCTGCTCCTCATCTCCTCCCTGGAGTCCCTGAGTGCGGCCTTGTCCTCCGGCTCCAGCGATGCAGAGACCGACGCGGCACAGGCCCAGTACGTCCAGACCATGGCGGCCTGGCAAGAGCTCGAGGGCCTGCAGATTGGCCCAGCGGCGTCGTCTCTCTACGCGGTCGGTGGACAGGACCTGCGCGATGAGATCTACAGCTACCCCAACGTCAACCGCTGCCGCAGCGACCAAGAGACGGTGGAGGAGGTCTGGGACGAGGCGGCCTTCTTCGAGGAGAACCTGGCCAACTCCTATGGCCTGGACAGCATCGAGTACCTGCTCTTCGGTCCACTGGAGAGTGCCTGCCCGAGCCAGGTCGGCATCGATGCGGCCTGGCAGGAGCTGGGCCCCGAAGGCATACAGCAGAACCGGGCGGACTTTGCTGTGGTGCTCAGTGAAGGGACCCTGACCCACGCCCAAGCGCTCTCCGCTGCTTGGCAAGGCGACTTTGGCCAAGCCCTGGCCGATGGGAGTTCCCCATACGAGGACAGTCTGCAGGCCTTGAACGCCGTCTTTGACGCGCTCTTCTACCTGGAGACCGAGACCAAGGACCGCAAGCTGGTCGAGCCCCTGGCGGACGGCGAGGTCGAGAGCCCCTTTGCAGCCTCCTCCGCTCTGTGGATCCACCACAACATCCTGGGCTTTGAGCAGCTCTTCTTCATGGACGAGAGCACCGGCTTTGACGCCCTGCTCGAAGACCAAGGCCACGGCGACTTGAGCCAGAAGATTCGGGAGCTGACGGACTTGGCCCTGGAGCAGAGCGCCGATTTGGACCCAAGCCTGATGCGGGCCATCGACAGCCAGCCCTCCGCAGTCGAGGACCTGCTGGCCACCCTCTCCGAGCTCAGCTCCCTGCTCAAGGGCGACCTGGCCACCGTGCTCTCTCTGAGCGTGCCAAGCGAGGCAGCCGGTGACGCTGACTGAGGCTGCCGCCCAGCTGCTTGGGAGCCTCGCGGCCCCCTTCCTGGACCCCGCCAGTCGTACCTGGTGGGGCGCTCTGGCTGTGAGCGCCGCCTTGACCCTGGCCCTGGCCCTGCTGGGAAAGGCCCCCTCCAAGCTGCGGGACTCCTGGCGAGACCCCTCGGTCAAGCTGGATCTTCAGCTCCTCCTGGGCAGCCAGCTCTTGGGACTGCTCAAGGGCAGCAGCGGCGTCGGACTCGCCTGGCTCCTGGCGACCCACCTGGTCCGGCGCATGGACGCCTGGGCCGGAACACCCACCGCGCCCGAGCTCTCCCCCACTCTGCTGACCCTGCTCTACAGCGCCACCCTCTTTGTGGCCTGGGACGCCAGCCGCTTCGCCGTGCACTGGGCCCTGCACCGGGTGCCCCTGCTCTGGCGCTTTCACCAGATCCACCACAGCGCCACGGTGCTCACCCCCCTGACCTACCACCGGGTCCACCCTGTCGAATCTCTGCTCTACCAGGGGCGCGGCGCCTTGGTCACCGGCGTGGTCGCCGGGCTCTTCTACTGGGTCTTTCGCGGCCAAGCGCAGCCCCTGACCTGGCTGGGCGTGCCGGCCCTCGGACTGGGCCTGAACATGCTGGTCGGCAACCTGCGACACAGCCACGTCTGGCTGCCCTACCCCGCCTGGATGGAGCGGTGGCTCATCAGCCCCGCCCAACACCAGGTGCACCACTCCGCTGACCCGGAGCACTTCGACAAGAACTTCGGGACCTGGCTCAGTGTGTGGGACCGCCTGACCGGAAGCTGGCTGGCCTCGGACGTGCCTCCCACCCACTTTGGCTTGGCACAGCCCAACCACAGCCCCAGCCTGTTGAGCGCTTGGTTTGCGCCCTTCGCTCCCCTCAAGACCCTCCCAGTCCTCTCCGCCGCCTTGCTTCTGCTGAGCGGCGCGGCACAGGCCGAGGACAGCTACGAGAGCAGCGAGGAGGAAGCAGAGGAGACGGAGCCCGACGAGAGTCCAGGTCTGCGCATGATCGTCAAGGACAAGCAGGGCACTCCTCGGGTCGCCGGTTCAGCCCACGAGCTCAGCGAAGAGGACCTGGAGCAGTTCGAGTACAACGACATCGAGCGGGTGCTCAGCGCCCAGGTCCCTGGCGTGACGACCCGAGGCGAAGACGGCTACGGCCTGCGGCCCAACATCGGCATCCGAGGCGCCAACTCCGAGCGCAGCGCCAAGGTCAGCCTGATGGAGGACGGGGTGCTCCTCGCGCCCGCCCCCTACGCCGCGCCGGCCGCCTACTACTTCCCCATGAGCACACGCATGGTGGGCCTGGAGGTCTTCAAGGGCCCCGCCGCCATTCGCTACGGCCCCAACACGGTCGGCGGCGCAGTCAACCTGCTCACCCGTCCCGTCCCCCTGACCCCGGAGCTGCGCATCGATCTAGCCGGCGGACTGCGTCAGACCGCCAAGGTGCACGTCTACGGCGGCACGAGCTGGGACAAGGGGGGCTTTCTGATCGAAGGCGTCCACCTGCGAACCGCGGGCTTCAAGAGCCTGCCAAACGGAGGCCCAACTGGCTTTGACCACAGCGAGGCCATGGCGAAGCTCTACTGGATGCCCACCCCGGGTCAGCGCCTGGAGCTCAAGCTCGGATACACCGGAGAGACCAGCAACGAGACCTACACCGGCTTGAGCGCGCAGGACTACGAGAAGGACCCCTACGCCCGCTACGCAGCCACCTCCGAGGGCGTGATGGACTTCTCCCGAGGACAGGCCGAGCTGAGTTGGCTGGCCTCACCGGGCGCTTGGAAAGTGCGCACCGTCGCCTATGGACACGGCCTGGACCGATACTGGACCAAACTCAACGGATTTGAGGACGGCCCCGGCATGTACGAGCTGGTACAGAACGGCGGAACCGGGGGAGAGGCGGCCCTCTACATGGCCGTGCTGCGGGGAGAGAGCGACAGCAGCGCGGCTGAGCGCATCGAGATTGGCACCCGTGACCGTCAGTACCTGGCCACCGGACTGCAGAGCACCGCCCGCTACATACAGGTCGGAGAGCAGCTCACCCACAGCATCGAGTTGGGCGCAAGAGTCCATCAAGACCAAGTCTGGCGCTACCACACGGCAGACTTCTTCGACATGCGCAGCGGTGCGCTGGTGGACAGCGGCGAGACCCGCTTGGACCAAGACTCCTTCGCCCAAGCACGGGCCCTGGCGCTGCACGCCCAAGACGACGTGCGCATCGGCGACTGGCACGTCCTGCCCGGCTTCCGTCTCGAGACCATCTCCTCCTTCAAGCACGACACGGGCGAGAGCGCCGATCCCGCCCTGCGCATCACCCCCTTGCCGGGCTTGGGGGTACTGCACGAGACCACCCCCTGGATGAGCCTCTTTGCCGGCGCCAACCGGGGCTTCTCGCCGGTTGCCCCAGGGCAGCCTGAAGAGGTGCGTCCAGAGACCAGCTGGAACTACGAGGGTGGCCTGCGCTTCGACCAGGGCGCGACCCGTCTGGAGGTGGTCGGGTTCTTCAATGACTATGAGAACTTGACCGGTCAGTGCTCGGTCTCTGGCAGCTGTGTGGGTGAGCAGATCGACCAGCAGTTCTCCGCAGGCGAGGTCTGGATCTGGGGGGCTGAGCTCGGCTTTGGGCACAGCTTCCTGCTGCCGGGCAACCTGAGCATCCCGCTCGAAGGCAGCTACACCCTGACTCAGAGCCGCTTTCGGTCCAGCTTCGCCTCCGAGTTCCCCCAGTTCGGCAACGTCTCCACCGGAGACGCGCTCCCCTACCTGCCGGAGCACCAAGCTGCCGGGCGCGTTGGCCTGCGCGGAAAGCGCTTCTCCAGCGCCTTGGGCCTGATCTACCGCAGTGAGATGCTGGACAGCGCAGGGGACTTCGAAAGCGACCTGACAGTCCCCTCCCTCTTCCTGGTGGACGCCAGCCTGAACGTGCAGATCAGCCCCAGCACCCAGCTCTACCTGAGCGGCACGAACCTGCTCAACAACAGCGCTCCCACGGCCTGGCGCCCGGTGGGACTGCGGCCAAGCGCCCCCCGACAGGTGATGCTCGGGATCAAGGTGCACCCGCTCCCTCAAGACCGTGGCCAAGAGACGCAGCCAGGAGAGCAGAAAGAAAGCAGGTGATCCCCTGCCCCTTTGCGGGATAGGGTGGGCAACCTGACGGGATCTTCCATGCCGAGCCAAAGTCGACAAGAGTCCAGCGCCAACGGAACGAGTGCCACCACGAGCACCACCACCGCGCCTCAGACTGGAGCGGACAACAGCACCCAAGCGATCAGCAATTACACGGTTGTATCTGGGGATTCGCTGTGGAAAATCGCTCAGAACCTGCTGGGCAACGGCGGCCGCTACATGGAGATCTATGAGGCGAACCGGGACCACCTGAGCAGCCCTGGCTCTGTGCGCGTTGGCCAAACCCTGATCATTCCCGGCGCCGTGCCTGTGCCCACCCCGAGCCCTTCGGTGGCGGAAGAGGTGCTCTCCGAGGTCGAAGCCGGAAGCCAAGAGCAAGAAGAAGTTCTTGCCCAAGAGACCAGCACCACCGTCGAGGAGCTGCCTCCCGATGAGAACCTGGTGGAGTATCGCTCCGGCTCCGCGGCGACCGGCGGAATCGAGCTGGCTCAAGGCACCTGGATCGACGTGACCACCGAGCACATGAGCGGTGGGGAGTCCCAGGCTTGGGAGACCATCGCAAAGAACCACGGCATGTCCGAGGACCTGCTGATTCCCTTCAACCAGCACGTCGAGAGCGTGGCCGAGGGCAGCGTCGAGGAAGTGGGCGAGACCATCACCCCTGCCCTGGCAGCCGGTGTTCGCATCTACATCCCCTCTGCGGCTGAGATCTTGCTGGCCCAGTGCCGCAAGCGCACCAAGTCCCTGAGCGAGGCTGTGGCCAAGTTCAAGGAGCTCTCCGGCAGCTACAACCTGGGCATGATGGAGCAGGCACGCAAGCGCGCCAGCGGCGAGGTCGGTCTGGGCTACGGCACTGCAGGGGTGGACGGGGTCTTCTACACCCAGAACCCTGAGATCGCCGGCGCCAGCAGCCGACGAACCAGCGAGATCAACGGCGAGACAGAGTACCGGGTCAACTGGGGCGTGGACTTCTGGAAGTGCTCGGTCTTCCTGCACGATGTCGCTTTCTCCGCTGGCTACAAGCCGGACATGACCGAGAACGACCACTACCGATTGGCCGGTCAACTGCACTGGTCCCGGCAGTTCGAGGAGGTCAACGTCTCTCAGGCGGCTCCGGGTTGCGGCTGGCAGCGCTTCGGTGGCACCGGCTCCAACGAGTCCCACAACGCCATCCTGAGTTCCTTCGTCGAGGTCGAGGACATCTCCGAGGACATCGAGCAGTGGACCTTCTCCATCGTCGGCGCCGAGAATGACCGGGCCGCCGAGTCCGAGCGCGTGCACCAGATCAAGAAGGGCACCAACGAGAACACGGACGGCAAGAAGATCCGCTTCTTCAAGCCCAAGTACGAGCGCTGAGCATGGCCTCGTTGATGCTGGGCACTGCCCTTGCCCCTCCACCAGGGACCCTGGCCTCGCTGACGCTCACCTTTGACGCTGCGCCCATGTCAGTCTCCCTCCAAGAGACCCGACGCTGGGAGAACAAGGCGCTGGCCTCTGCGGCCGAGCTCGTGGACCCCATCACCACCCAGCTCACGCCCAAGCTGCTGCGCCGCGAAGGCACGACCACCTATGAGCTGACGGGCTACCGCCTCAGCGAGCACGAAGTGCCCGCCGATACCCGCGTGACCATGGTGCTTCTCATCGAGGTGATCGGCGAGTTGGTCAGCGGCTACTGGTACCAAGACCACCAGGAGGTGCCGACCTCCATGTGGCAGGTCGAGGGCACCTGGACCCGGATCAACGCGCACGCCGGCGAGCTGAGCTTGGTGCTCTTCCCGGTGGACAACATGGGCCCTGGTGGGGCAGCCAGCGGACTCATTCGCAGCGAATAAGCCCGCCGACTCCGGCTATCCGACGCCCTGAATCTCGCCGTCGACAAGGTCGACGTTCACAGCCTGAGGCACGCGGCCCAAGCCCGGCATGCGAACCAAGTCACCGGCCAGGGCGACGATAAAGCCCGCTCCAGCCGAGATCAGCAGCTCCCGCACTGTGACCGTGAAGCCCTCTGGGGCCCCGCGCAGCTTGGGGTTGTCGCTCACGCTGTTCTGGGTCTTGGACATGCAGATGGGCAGGTGGCCCAGGCCCAGGCGCTTGATGCGACCCAGCTGCAGCTTGGCTTTGCCTTCCAGCACCACATCGGCGCCACCGTAGACCTGCTGGACCACCGCCTTGATCTTGGCAGGGATGGGGTCCTCGTCAGCGTAGAGCAGGTTGAAGCGTGGCGCTGGCCCCTCGGTGACCTGCTTGATCACCGCGTGGGCCAGGGCCTCCGCGCCCGCGCCACCGTCGGCGAAGTGCGTGCTAGGCACAGCTTGGATGCCCCGCTCGGCGCAGAGCTTGACGACAACATCCAGCTCGGCGTCGGTGTCGGCGTGGAAGCGGTTGATGGCCACCACGGGGGTGAAGCCGTAGCGCCCGATGGAGTCCAGGTGCCGGTTCAGGTTGGCCATGCCCTTGGCCACTGCCTCGGGGTTGGGCTCAGTGAGCTCCTTCATGCCCACGCCGCCGTGCATCTTCAGGGCGCGAATGGTGGCCACGACCACCACGCCGTCCGGACGCAGCCCGGTCTGGCGGCACTTGATGTGCATGAACTTCTCGGCGCCCAAGTCGGCGCCAAAGCCGGCCTCGGTGATGACCCAGTCGGCCATGTGCTTGGACATGCGGGTGCCGATGACCGAGCTGCAGCCATGGGCGATGTTGGCGAAGGGGCCAGCATGGACGAGCGCCGGGGCACCCTCGGTGGTCTGAACCAGGTTGGGGTCCAGGGCGTCGCGCAGCAGGGCCATCATGGCGCCAACGGCCTTCAGGTCCTCGGCGGTGACGGGGTTCCGGTCCTCGTCGAAGGCCACGATGATGCGGGCCAAGCGGGCGCGCAGATCATCCTCGCTCTCGGCCAGAGCCAAGATCGCCATGACCTCGCTGGCGGCGGTGATGTCAAAGCCGGTCTCACTGGCCAAACCTTGACCGGCCAGACCGGTGACCATCGAGCGAAGCGCCCGGTCATTGACGTCCACCACCCGCCTCCAGACCACCTTGCGGGGATCGATGCGCGGGGTCTTGCGGAAGTGGATGTGTGCGTCGATCAGGGCCGAGAGCAGGTTGTTTGCCGCCGTGATGGCGTGCAGGTCTCCCGTGCAGTGCAGGTTGATCTCCGGGCTGGGCTCCAGCTTGGACTTGCCGCCGCCGGTGCCCCCGCCCTTCACGCCAAAGCACGGGCCCAAGCTGGGCTCCCGCAGCGCCGCGATGGCCTTGTGTCCCAAGCGATGCAGGGCCTGGGTCAGGCCAATGGAGGTGGTGGTCTTACCCTCGCCCGCCGGCGTCGGGGTCAAGGCGGTCACCAAGATGAGCCGACCCTTGCCTGTGGCTGGGCGATCCAGAATCTCTCGCGAGACCTTGGCCAGCTTGCGGCCGTAGGGGATCAGGTCGTCCGGGCCAAGGCCCAGTTGCGCTGCGATGGGGTCCAGAGAGTGGCTCATAGGGTCTTCTTGATCCGGGGCTCGTCGTCGTCAAAATCGGGGTCATCTTGCGCAGAGTCGTCCCTTCGCGCCGCCTTGGGGGGGGCCTCCTGGATCTCCGGCTCAGCGGCCCGCTGCAGATAGTCGCTGGGGTTGGGCAGCTTGGTGCCGGCCAGAGCCGCCAGCTTCTCGGCGTACTCGGTGTCGGTCAGCAAGCCCGAGGCATGCAGGGCCTTGAGCTGCTTCAGACGCTTGTCCCCCTCGTCCACGTCCTTGCGCTGAGAGGAGGTCAGACCGGGCTTGGTGCGCATCGAGGCCAGCTCAGCCTCCAGAGCAGCCATGCGGTCCTCGCCGCTGGCCGAGCCCTGCTTCATGATGCCGACCATGCCTTTGCCCAGGTTTCCCAGGCGATCAAATACGCCCATAGCGCTGACCTCCGTTTGATTGGAAAGGTAGCACCCTGGACGCCAACGTCATCCTTCATGGAAGCTCGGGGCGAGTGGCGATAGTGTGACGGGGTGATCCGCCGACTGCTACGACGCAAACACCTAGACCCCCTCCCGGCAGGGGATCTGCCGCCCCTGGCCCGAGATCGCCTGGCGAAGATCTGGCGAGGCGGGGCCAACGACGGCTGGGATCCGGTCCAGGTCATCGACAAGATCGTTGCCGAGCATGGCCCTCTGAGCGCCGAGGCGCCGGAGGCTTTGGGGATCCTGCTGTCCCTGGCACTGTGGGAGTCCGCTGCGGCGTGGGAGATCAGCGCCCGCTTGGCTGTGGATCTCCCCGCCATCGAGGCCAGACTGGCGGTCACCGCCCAGGCCCATGACGAGGCCCGCCACGTCATGCTGCTCAAAGAGACCCTGGAGCGTCTGGGCCAGCCGGTCTCCACGCCCCCTCCCGCCGCCCTGCGGGTCATCCAGCAGGTACACCGGACCCGGGACCCCTCTCGCGCATTGACGGGCCTGCACCTGATGCTGGAGCCCACCGCCCTGACCTTCTACCGGTTGATGCAGTCCAAGGCGGTCTCCCCTGGCCTGGTCGCGCTCTTCCGCACCTTGGAGGACACGGAGGTTCGCCACATCAGCGTGGGCCTGGGCATCCTGCCGGACCGGGTCCGCGGCCTGTCCCGGGTGCGCAAGGCCGACTTGGCCGCCTGGCAGCTGCGGCTCTTCCTGACCGAGATGCGGGGCCTCAAGCAGCTCGAACCCCATGTGCGCGCCCTGGGCTTCCAGCCCATGGAGGTGCTGCGCCTCGGTCACTCCAAGCAGCTCTTCGTGGTGGACTTGCTCACCCGAGATTTGGGCGACCCCGTGGTGGCCTCGCGCTTGTTCAACCGGGCCGTTGAGCTGCGACGGGCCTTGGATTGGGAAGCGGACGGCGACGCTGCTCGTACGCTCACAAATGCTCTAAAACGCGCCCTGGCCCCCGAAGAGCCGGCCCACACCGGGCCCCTCCCCTGGTAGTTCAATGACCTTTGCTCAGCGCATCGCCGCCCTGCCCAGACTGGGCGTGGGCATCTCTTGTGAGTTCACGGGCACCGAGCGCGGCGCTGGAATCGACGCGGTGGCCTTGAATCAGGCCTGGCCGGAGCTGGTGCACTTCTTGGAGGTGGGCGCTGACACCGCCCGAGGCCTGGACGAGATGATGCTGCGCTGGGGCCAGAGCGGCCTGCCGGCGACCTACCACTTCTTGGACCTGAACTTGGCCGAGCTGGGCGACCTGGACCAGCCTTGGTTGGACCAGACCTTGGCGCAGGCGCGGGCTGTCGGCGCGCTCTGGCTCTGTGGCGACGCTGGCTACTGGCACCTGGGTCCCCGGGAGCGAAGCCACGAGCTGCTCCTACCGCCCATCCTCTCTCGGGGGGCCGCAGAGGAGATGGCCCAGGCCGTGCGCCAGCTCCAAACCCGGGCCGGGATGCTGGTGCTTCCCGAGAACCCGCCCGCGGTGGCCTACATCGGCCCCCTGCACCTGCTGGAGTTCTTCGCTCTGGTCTGCGAGCAAGCGGACTGCGGCATGCTCTTGGATTGTGCCCACTTGGCCGTCTACCAGAAGATGCGTGGACACGCCCCCCTGGCTGGACTGGAGGACTTTCCCCTAGAGAGAATCGTGGAGATCCACGTCGCTGGCGGCGCCCACCGAGATCACGAAGGCTTTGGCTGGGTCGAGGACAGCCACTCCCCCGAGGTGCTTCCGGAGACCTGGCAGATCACCGAGCGCATCATCGATGGGGCCAGCAACCTCAAGGCGGTGGTCTTCGAGGCCGAGCACAACGCGCCCGCCGAGATCCATGGGGGCTTTGAGCGCCTGAACCAGCTCTTCCCGAAGGGCGGCTGAGATGGGTCACCAAGCGCTGCAGCGGGTGAGCATGCGCATGCTCTTCGACCCCAAATTCGCCGCTCAGGTCTACGCCGCGCCGGACGAGAGCCTCGCAGGTCTGGAGATCTCCAGCGAGGAGCGCGGCTGGCTCTTGGATGTGGACCCAAGGGCATGGACCGTAGACCACGAGCGAGGCCCCCGGACCCTGCGCAAGCTCTTTGACGAGTTCAAGGGGAGCACCACACTGGCCTTGAGCCAAACGCGCAGCCTGGCCAGCTTGCAGGGCTTCTTCCAGAGCACACACTTCCACGAGGCGGTGCAACAACGCGGCTCCCTGGCCCAGGGCTACGCGGTCTTTCTGGGAGAGCTGAGCTCAGACCCCTTGGTGGCTCAGGTGGCTTCCCTGGAGTGGATGCAGGCCCGCTGCCGGCGCGAGCTGGAACTCTGTCCCAGACTGCACGGCATGCAGACCGACTGGGTCGTGCGTGCCGCCGGTGTGGACGCGGCAGAGTTTGATGGCGCGACACTGGATGCCCTCAACAGCGCAGAGCAGGCCCTCTTCGCCCTGAGCTTGGTGCCGGCCGCCGGTCTGGCAGATGACGCGCCACGCCCAGCGTCCGTCCAGCCCGCCCCACAGACGCCGCTGCACCTCGTCGCCCGTCCCATCGACGGCCAAGTGCGTTTGGTCTCTTTGGGCCGCATGGCGTGCTTGGCCCTGCTGGCCCTGGAGCACCCCATGCCAGTGGCAGAGGCACAAGCGCGAATCTCAGCGCTGGGCTTGGACATGGATCGCGCCGGCGGGCTCTTGTCAGGCTTGATTCAAGAAGGCTTGGTCCAAACCTAGCCCGCGTCCCCCAGATCCACCGGCACCTTCCAACCGCCGTGGGTCAGGGCCTCCCACTCGCTGGCGCTCAGGTCCGGTGCACGCACCGCGGCCGCACGGTTGACCAGGTGCTCGTTGGCGACGCGAAGCTGAGATTGCAAGGCCAACGCAAGGAGCTCCCGGAGCACAAGGACCTGCTTGGCTTGGGGGGTCCTGGGCGGCACGTCCAGCACCGTGGCCTGAATGCAGAGCACCTTGCAGGGCCCCAGGGCTGCGTAGGTGCAGGGACGCTGCCCCTTTCCAACAAAGCCAACGAGCCCAAAGACCCCACCTTGGCCGAGGCGGGCCAGCTCATCTTGGGCACCATTGGGGCGCGTTCGCGTGGCCCGAGCCAGCCCGTTCAGCAGCACAAAGCAGCTGTCCGCCGAGCTCCCCTCTCGAGCGATGGCTTGTGCTGGGCCAAAGTCCACGACTTGGCAGTGGGCCATCAGGTGGGCCATTGCTTGCTCATCCAAGGCCTTGAAGAGGGCGTGTTCACCCAGGAATTCCTCCAACATCAGGACCTCACCTTGGCCCAAAGACGGCGAAGAAAGCCCTCTTGCACAACAGGATCCGAAGGAAGCTCCCGGGCCAACTCAGGCTCTTGGTGCATGCGAACGATCCGCTCGTAGCTGGACTCGACCCGCTCCCCCATGCGCAGGTGTACCTCTTCGAGGAGCCAAATGGCGGCGGGATGCCCCTGATCTCGCAGGCGCAGGTAGTTCCCCCGATCTAGGCGTAGCGCCAGAGTGTCATCCTCTGAAATCGCGGTCGCGGAGCGTGCCTCACCCGAGAGCAAGCCCATGTCTCCCACAACGTGCCCGCGGCCCAACCGGCCCAGTGTCAGACGTTCTCCGGACTCCAGCAGCCTCTCGACGCGCACCACGCCGTCTACCACCAGGTAGGCGCAGCTCGAGGGGTCTCCCGCGTCGAAGAGCACGCTGTTCTCCAAGGCGCGCATGGCCACTCCTGCCATCAAGAGCTCGTTGAGGGAGACCCCCTCCAAGCTGCGGGCGCGTGGAAAGGCACGTAGAAAGTCTCTGGCCTGTAGTTCGTCCAAGGGACACCTAGCGTCTGTCCCTACCTTGCGAGCAGGGGGAGCACCTCCATATACTGCCTCACGCGGCATCCCGACGCCGCAGAACCGAGGCTGCACAATGCGGTGGACGACGGCGGGGCTCTTGCCCCTGATGCTGAGCACGACTCTGGCCCTGACAGGCTGCTTCTCGACGGGAGACGCCTTGCGCCTCACCATCGATGATCCCTCTGAGGTTGTCATCGATACCGTGTGCAGCGGCTGCAGTACCCAGGTGGCGGCGACGATCGCCTACGCCTCGGGCGCCCCAGGCCCCGCAGACGCGACCTTTGACTTGGCGCAGTACCGCATCGACTACGTGTTGGAAGACGGTCGCCCAATGGACTTCTACGCCGACGCCATCACGGGCAGCGTCGCCGAGGGCGAGACCCTCGGCATCAACCTGGACGCTGGCGGGCGCAGCCAGCGCGAGATCATCTTCGATAGCTTCGGCTCGGACGAGGTCACCGGCACCGCCACCGTGACCCTGGAAGGCTACGACTACGACGACACCGTTTGGTCCCCTGACCCGGTCGAGTTCGCATTCGTCTACAAGAACATCGCCGACGAGGATTCCCCCGTCGACACCGGGCTCTAGGAGCAATCATGACCTTCCTTTTGGCACTCGCTGCCTGTGTGGAGCCCGGAACCCCGGACCTGTCCGACTGGACCGAGGGATACGAGGCTGACGACGTTGTGGTTGAAGACCCAGCACGCTTCCAGCTCAACGCCTCGGACGACTTGGGCTACCCCATGCGCCTGGGCACCGTGGACGACATGGAGCTGAACTGCGGCCTGGAGGTAGAGGGCACCGTAGAGGGCTACGAAGAGGTGAACTGCCGCATCGATCAGTCCGAGCTGGACCTGTACGGTTCCGGCATGTCCTTCGATCTGTACATCCCCACCGGTACCTGCGAGTACGTGGTCTACCAGCACCCGCAGTTCGAGGTCTGGGAGGTCGGCACGGGCCCCACAGAGGTGAGCTTCAGCTTCAACTCCGATGGCACCTTCTACGACGAGGTGAACAGCATCAACGGCGTGCCGTACTGCCAGTACGACTACAGCTGGGCCGACCAGTACGCGCCCAACTGCTGCACGGGCACCTACCAGATCACCGCCACGGTGGAGCAGGACGATGGAACGAGCCTGTCTTCCACGTCGCCAGCCTTGGGTTGGGGTGGGCTGGAGTCCGACTGCTACGACGGCGCGGCCTTCTGGAATCCCGAGGCCAGCTTTGCGGTCAACGGCTTCCCACTTGCGACCATCGTGCCGCTCTACGGTGCGGAGTTCACCAAGCGCTTCGAGTGGGACGCCCTGTCCACCGACTACTTCTCGAACATGGTCTTGGCGTCCTACTACGACCCCAACGACCACGACGGAATGGCGCCAGAAGGCCTGATGGCCGACTACTCCTACACCCACCACACCTTTGAGTGCTACGACCACGCAGAAGAGCTGCTGGCCCGCATCACCCTGGATGTGCGCGAGTGGAACGAGCAGTCGGAGTACCTGGACAGTGGCGACCCCGACACCACCGGCACCGAGCCTGTGACCGGTCTTCCAATCGATGACCGGGATGACTGGGCGACCGGCACACCGGGCACTGGGACCTGGATTCAGTTCGGGCTGTGATTCTGTCGCGCCAGGGCTGAAACTGCGGCTTCAGCCTCCGGCGCCGACAGGTTCGAATCTACGGCTTCGGACGAGCGCAACGCAAAGAGGGCCTGCTCAATTGAGCAGGCCCTCTTTGGTTCTCTCTTCGCTACGCGCTCATTCCATGTACCCCAAGGCCCTCAGGCGCTCTTCGGTCGCAGCGTCCATCTCGGTCTCTTCGGCTGCGACGGCCTCGCCCTTGGCGGCAGCGACCTCCATCTTGGAGACGGTCTGCAGCGCGGAGAGCTGGGTGCTCTCGCTGGCGGCCAGGTTGTCCTGCTCGCCGGCGTCCAGGCGCAGATCGTAAAGCTCCTGAGGCTCCAGGCCGCGAGGGTTGCCCTCGTTGCTCTGAATCAGCTTCCAGCCACCCTGAATCACGGCGGTGATCTGGTTGCCCTCAAAGTCCTCTTCCGCGAGCACGGTGCGGTCGTAGCTGCGTGGGTCAACGAAGTCCCGGCGCACGACGGTGGTGTTGCCGTCTTCGTCGACCACTGGAGGCGGAGCCGGCGCGGTGAAGGTCTCAAAGTCCTCGTCCAAGACGGAGCGACCCTGCCAGCTCTCAGGCGTTGTGGCTTGAGCGATGTCGGTGATGGTGGGCGCGATGTCGATGTGACGGACAACCCAAGGGGCACGGGTTCCAGCCTGCTCCTGCTGGGGCAACTTCACGATGAGCGGGACGTGGGTCTGCTCTTCGTACAGGGTGGTGCCGTGCCACCAGCCGCCGTGCTCCATGAACTCTTCACCGTGGTCGGCCGAGAGCACGATCAAGGTGTTGTCGTACTGGCCGCTGGCCTTGAGCTGGGCGATGAAGGGCGCCAGCTGCTCGTCCATGAAGGCGATCTCAGCGGCGTAGGTGTCCTTGAGGTACTCGACCTTCTCCGCCTCGGGCACTTCGTGCTCGGCGCGACCGTAGGCGACCCCGTTGTAGGGGTGCTCAAAGTAAGGGTCGTGGGGCTCCATCAGGTGCACCATCAGGAACCACTTGTCCCCTTCTTGTGCGTCGATGAAGGCCTGGGCCTCGGTCACGGCCACTTCGGCGGGCTGGTAGAAGTCAGCCACCTCGTGGGCATCGCCCTTGGCCTTCTCGGCGACCTTGCGCAGCACGGCGTACATGCTCAGCTGGTAGACGCTCTCCGTGGCCCAGAAGGGCATGTTGGGCGCCAAGTAGGGGTAATGGTCAAAGCCCTGGCCAAAGCCGAAGGTGCTGGTCACGTTGGTGTTGTTGGGCAGACCGCCGGTGGCGTAGCCCGCGTCCTGCAGGGTCTCCGCCAGGGTCACTACGTCCCCAGGCAAGCGGCTGCTCTTCAGCGCCGTATTGTGGCTGCTGGGCACCAGGGAGGTGTAGACGTTGGCGAAGCTGGCGCGGGTCCAGGAGCTGTTGGCGTGGGCCTGCTCGAACACCACGGAGTCGGCCGCCAGGGACTCGATGGTGGGCTGGGTTCCGGCCCACTTCTCGTCATAGGGCGCCAGGTAGTCGGCACGAAGGGTGTCGACCATGATCAGCAGCACGTTGGGCCGCTCGCCCATGGCACCTTGGTCCCGGGCGACACGCTGCACGCCCTCTTCCCCTTCGCCGCTGGGCACAAAGGAGAAGACCGCGGCGATGGCCAGGATGACGGCGTAGAGAGCCGCGGTGCCCTTGATCTCCGTCAGCATGCGCAGCGGGGTCTTGTTCAGGACGATGGGCGCAATCCACATGTCCAAGACGAAGATGGCTGCTGCGCCACCCAAGATGACCGCCAGGCCGCTCATGGGCACGCCCTGCTCGCCGTAGACCACCTTGTTGGCGACGTAGCGAGCGATGACGATTCCCAGGGGCAAGAAGGCGCCAAGGGCCCCCAAGGTCCATGCCTGGGCATCGCTCATGCCCTTCCAGATCTTGGAGAGCACCATCAGGCCAACGCCGACGCCGATGCCCATTCCGGCACCGATCAGGCCGTAGAGCACGGCGGCGTAGAACAGGGCCACGTAGTCGCTGACCGAGCCGGCGCTCGAGAGCACATACAGCGCCTCAATGAGCCCGATGAGGGCCCCGCCAATCAGTCCGCCTTGGATGCCTAGGAGCAGCTTGCGCATGGTGCTTGTCGCCTCGAAGTGGTTCAAGGCATCGTCTAGTGCGCACCGAGGCACGGGGCCACTGCAGATTGCGTGCAGTGACCCTCCTGAAGCGGCGGCTCAGCCGTCCCCTTCTGCGCTCAGAGCCATGCGCAAGGCGCTGGGATGGGGCTCGGTGCCAGGGCCAGGCACAACCAGGACAGGCAGGGTGCTCTCCCGAATGATTCGTTCGGCGACGCTGCCCAAGAAGAAGCGCTCCAGTCCACGACGCCCATGGGTGCCCACCACCAACATGCGCGGCTGGAAGGTGTCCACCGCGGCCAACACGGCCTCGACTGGGGGACCATCCAAGACCTGCGTGCGCACCGAGATGCCAGCAGCCCGGGCCGAGGTGCTCAGTGACTCCAGAGCGGCCTTGGCCTCCTTCTCCAAGAGCGCCAGCGGGGGCCTCTCGGGCTCGAAGCCCGCCAAGTGAGCATCCACGCTCAGCCCTGGCGGCAAGTCGACTGCGGTACAGAGGGTCAGGGACTCTCCGAGAGCCAAGGCGAGGACCTGGGCTTGCTCCACCACAAGGGAAGCGCAGCCTTCGATATCAAGTGCGACGAGCAACATCAGGAACTCCGAAACAGGCCGATGGGGGCCCGAAGATAGCGGTAGCCGTTGCTGTCTGGGGCCGGCAGATCGCCCCCATTGGCGTTGACTTGCAGCGATTGAAAGATCAGCTTGGGCGGCGCCAAGGTGGCATCCCGGGTGGTGCGCATGGCCACGAAGTCCTCCAGGGTGGTGTCTCCCTGCAGGTGAGTGTTCTTGGCCTTGCTCTCCCCAACGGTGGTCTCCCACTGCACTTCGCGTCCGCCAGGCTGGTAGTCGTGGCCGACCATGATCCGGGTGTTGTCGGGGAAGGCATAGATCTTCTGGATCGAGGTGTACAGGCTCTCTGCGGAGCCCCCTGGGAAGTCACAGCGGCCTGTTCCGGAGTCCGGCATGAACAGGGCGTCACCGGTGAAGAGCATGTCGCCGATGTGGAAGGTGTAGCAGGCCGGCGTGTGGCCCGGGGTGTGGAGGATGTTGACCTGGATTGAGCCCGCTTGGAGCTCCTGTCCTTCGGAGAAGAGCATGTCCCATTGGCTTCCGTCGGTGGCGAAGTCATCGTCGAAGTTGAAGACCCCCTTGAAGACACCCTGTACAGCCTGGATTTCCTGGCCAATGCCGATCTGGGCGCCCAGCTTCTCCTTCAGGAACTGAAAGGCCGAGAGGTGGTCGGCGTGGGCGTGGGTGTCCAGGACGTAGTGCACCTTTAGGTCCAGCTCTTGGGCCTTATCGACCAGTAGCTGAGCGGATTGGGTGCCAATGTCCACAGCCAGCGGGTCAAAGTCCAAGACGGGATCGATGATGAGGGCGTCGCGAGTGGCGGGGTCGTAGACCAGGTAAGTGAGGGTCCAAGTTGCCTTGTCGAAGAATGTGATGCACTCCATGTCGCTGCTCCGTGGTTTGAGGCCTTCCGGCCGTGTGTTTCTTCATGAAGCAAAGGGCGTGCCAAGCGCCCAAGACGCGCTGGGGGTCGAGGTTCGCGTACGCCCAACTCAAAATCGCTCATTTAGGGTCAAATGGGGTGCCTACTATTGAGACGTCGACCCTGATGCATCCCCCCTCCAACACGCGAGATTCCCACGCTATGGGCCTTTTCACCCACCCTGTTGGACTTGGCACGCCCGATGCTAATGCCCCGGCAGGAGGGCCCTGTGAACAACATGATCGCCCAGCTGCTCGCCATCGCATTTTTGGTCGGCACTTTGGGACTACTCGCGCTGGTGGTGGCCATCACGCGGGGACAATTCAAAGACCTGGCGCAGGGGGCGAGCCTGCCCTTCGCATCAGGAGAGCGTGGATGGACCGAGGACCCGGTGGCCGGGCCTCGCTTACAGACCGTGGTGGGTGCTGGCGGGGAGCCACCCGATCCAGAGGAGCTCGCCACCCGGCAAGCGGCGGATCGATCCACACACGTTCCTGTCGTTGCCTTCATGTACTCCGCGGTCTTCTGGTTGGTCGTGGGGAGCGTCTTCGGACTGCTGACCTCGCTCAAGTTCCACTGGCCAGACATGATGAGCGGCTCCGCAGCCGGGACCTTCGGACGCCTGCGCCCCCTTCACCTGAACACCGTCGCCTACGGCTGGCTGTCCATGGCCGGCATGGGCGTGGCCATCTGGCTGCTGCCACGCCTGCTCAAGACCCCGCTGCGCGGCGCGAACTGGGCGACCGCTGGGGCGGTGGTTTGAAACATCGGCATGTTGACCGCCACCTCGGCCCTCTTCGTTGGCTGGACCGACGGCTTGGAGTGGTTGGAGTACCCCTGGCAGCTCGACGGCTTCTTCGTGGTGGGCGGGGCTCTGGCGGCCGTCCCGCTCTTCCTGATGCTGCCCCACCGGAAGGTGAAGCACCTCTACGTGAGCGCCCTCTACATCATTGGGGCGCTGACTTGGTTCCCGATCCTGTTCACGGTGGCCAACTGGCCTGATCTGCACTTCGGTGTTGAGCACGCCTTGGTCAACTGGTGGTTCGCCCACAACGTGCTCGGCCTGTGGTTCACCCCCATGGCGCTCGCGGCGGCCTACTACCTCATCCCCAAGATCGTCGGCAGGCCGATCTACTCCTACGGCCTCTCCCTGCTGGGCTTCTGGTCCCTGGCGCTGTTCTACAGCCAAGTCG
This sequence comes from uncultured Pseudomonadota bacterium, assembly GCA_913060515.1. GTDB lineage: Bacteria > Myxococcota_A > UBA796 > UBA796 > CAJQPC01 > CAJQPC01. Next base: position 91,008 of record CAJXRZ010000003.1, read on the forward strand.
GCGTTCACCACCTCATCGGCGGTCCAGTGCCCACCTGGGTGGTCACCCTCTCCATCGTCACCAGCGTCTCGATGATCATCCCGGTGATCGCCGTGGCCGTGAACCACCACCTCACCGTGCTCGGTCGCTTCCGCGCGCTCCGCCACTCTCCGGTGCTGCGATTCATTGTGGCCGGAGCGATGATGTACACCCTGGCCAGCCTCCAGGGCTCGGCCCACAGCCTGCGCGGCCTGAACACCCTCACCCACTTCACTCACTACACCATCGCCCACGCCCACCTGGGGGCCTATGGCTTCGCCTCGCTGGTCTTCTTTGGGGCGGCCTACTTCCTGCTTCCCCGGGTGACCGGACGAGAGTGGCCGAGTCGAGGCCTGGTGGACGTCCACTTTGGCTTGGTGATGGTGGGCTTCTTGGTCTACTTCGTCACTCTGTCCATCGGCGGGCTGCTCCAAGGCTCCGCGATGTTGGACGCTGACACACCCTTCATGGAGTCGGTCCGGGTGGCCGCCCCCTGGCTCTGGGGACGCAGCCTAGGTGGGACCCTGATGACCCTGGGGCACTTCGTCTTCGCCGGCCACACCCTCGCCCTCATCTTCAAGAAGCCCACGGCTGCGGAGACGGCATGAAAAACGAAGCCCTGTTTACCCTCTTGGGGGCCACTGGCATCCTGCTCTTCGCAGGCGGCGGCCTGGTCCTGGCCCCCTACATGCAGCTCAGTGACACCCCTCCAAGCCCGGGCCTGGAGCCCTACTCCCAAGAGGAAGCGGAAGGACGTGCCCTCTATGTCTCTCTGGGTTGCATGTACTGCCACTCCCAGCAGCCACGGGACCCCAGTCAGGCGCCCGACGGAGAGCGCGGCTGGGGCCGCCCCAGCGTGCCGGGGGACTACGTCTACGACTACCCGCACCAACTGGGGACCATGCGCACGGGCCCTGACCTCTTCAACGTGGGCAAGCGCTTGGCCAGCGAAGACTGGCATCTGATCCACCTCTACCAACCCAGAGCGGTGGTCGAAGGCAGCATCATGCCCAGCTACCCCTTCCTCTTCGAGCACGTCCCGGAGCCGTCAGAGGGGGACCGGATCGTGGCCGTACCCGAGGAATGGCTGGCAAAGCCCGGCACCGTCATCGCGACGCAGGATGCCCTCAAGCTGACCGCCTACCTGCTCACCCTCGACCACGACGACCCCGTACTGGAGGCCTCCGATGAAGCCCGGTGACAACGCACGCGCCCGAGAGGGCGAGGAGCCCCACGAGGCACCAAGGAGCGTGCCCTTTGCGATGGCCCTGTTGGTGATGAGCGTAGGGGTCTGGGGAGCTTGGTACTTCAGCAACTTCGCCGGCTTGGGCGGAGAGGACCTTGGAGACGCGCGCACCCCCGCGGTGCTCATGCCCGCCGTCCAGGCGGCCGGAGAGGGCCCTGACGGCGGCGCCATCTACACGGCGCGCTGCGTGGCCTGTCATCAAGGGACCGGCCTAGGCCTGAGCGGCGCCTTTCCTCCGCTGGCCGGCAGTGAGTGGGTCGTGGGCGCGCCCGAGCGCCCGATCGCCATCGCCCTGTACGGATTCCAGGGAGCCATCACGGTGGCCGGAACGGACTACGCCTCGGCCATGCCCGCCCAGGCCCTCACCGACGACGAGGCCGCCGCCGTCCTTAGCTACGTCCGTGAGAGCTGGGACAACCAAGCCCAAGCCATCTCGCCGGAGCAGGTCGCCGCAGTCCGGGAAGCCTTGGGCGAGCGCGGCCCCATGGACGGGCAGAGCGAGCTTGAGGCTTTGTACCCCTGATGGTGGCGAGCCTCCCCCAGCCGGAGCCCCTGCTCCTGCAGGTGGACGGAATGTACTGCGTGAGCTGCGCCAGGGCACTGCAGGCGGTCCTGCACAGGCTGCCGGGGGTAGAGCGCGCTCAGGTGGCCATCGCCTCCAGCGTCGCCAGCATCGAGCTGCTCCCCAACGCCGACAGGGATCAGGTCCTCTCCGAGGCCATCTCGGCGTCCATCGCCCTGGGCTACCCCGCTCAGCTCTGGTCCCCCGTGTCCCTGAGCGTCCCCGCCAGCACCGGCGATCTGCCCGCCCGCTTGGCCATCGGCGTCTTCTTGGGCATGTGGGTGATGGCGGCCCAGATCGCCCTGTACACCGGCCACGTCGGGAACCCAGAGGAGCAGCTCCTCCTGGCCCGCTTGGCGGGTCTGGGGGCGACCCCCATCGTCTTCGGGGCGGGCTCCAACATCCTCAAGGCGGGCTGGCGCACTTTGCGCGCCAAAGTCCCTGGCATGGACGCCCTGGTCGCCCTGGGCAGCATCGGCGCCTGGGTCCTATCCATGGCCCAGCTCCTCCGTGGCTCCCACGAGGTGTGGTTCGACTCCGCGGCGATGCTCATCGTCTTCCTCATCCTGGGCCGCTTGGTGGAGGGCAGGGTCCGCGCCCAAGGTGCAGACGCCGTTCGCGCACTGCTGGCCTTGGCGCCGCCCACGGCCCAAGTCCTTCGCGGGGGGGCCTGGGTCGAGGCCACGGTGTCCTCGCTGGCGGTAGGCGAGCGCATTCGGGTGCGTCCGCACACCGATCTGAGCGTGGACGCTGAGGTGTTGGAGGGGAAGAGTCACCTGGACACTTCCTCCCTCAGCGGCGAGTCCAAGGCCGTCCTGGTGAGACCTGGGGACGCGATCTTTGCAGGCACCCAGAACTTGGAGGGCACCCTGGAGGCCCGCATCACGGCTCCCCTCGGGGAGCGGCGCATCGATCAGATCGCCAAGCAGGTGCGGGTGGCCTTAGAGCAGCGCAGCCAACCCATGGGCCTGGACCAGCGACTGGCGGAGCTCTGGTTCCCAATCGTGCTGGTCTTTGCGCTGCTCGCCCTTGGGATCGGGCTGTGGGTCACCACCTGGGATCAAGCGCTCCTTCGGGCCCTCTCCGTCCTGGTCATCACCTGCCCTTGCGCCCTGAGCATCGCCAGTCCCTTGGTGAGCGCCGTGGCCATCGGACGGGCGGCCAAGAAGGGCATCCTCTTTCGCGACCCCGGCGCCTTGAGGGGCTTGGCGGAGGTCCAGACTCTGAGCTTCGACAAGACCGGCACCCTGACCGCCGGACACCCTCAGCTGGTGGGGGTGGACGCCGTTGCGGACCAGAGCGAGGCGCAGATCCTCGAGCTGGCGACCTTGGCCGAGTCCACCTCCGAGCACCCCTTGGCCCGCGCGCTGCACCGCGAGGGGCCGGTGTTGCCAGGTCGCTTCATCGAACACCCGGGCTTGGGGGTGGAGTGGATCGGCCCACAGGGACACATCAAGGTGGGCGCTCGCAGCTTCTTCAACGGCCTGCCCCTGCCCGCCAGTTCCACGACCGAGGCCTGGCTATCCCAGGACGGAGTGCTCCTCGGCCGGCTACGCTTCGAGGACGCCCTGCGCCCCGAAGCCTCAGCGGTCGTTCAGCGGCTCTCAAAACGCTTCGAGCTGGAGCTGCTCTCCGGAGACGCCAAGGGCCCGGTCGACCGCGTCGCCAAGGCCTTGAACATTCGCGAGGCGCGGGCGGCTTGCAGCCCAGAGGACAAAGCTGCCCACATCCAAGGAAAGCAGCAGAGGGTGCTCTTCGTTGGGGATGGCGTCAACGACGCCCCCGCCCTGGCGAGCGCCCACATTGGAATGGCGGTGGGTGCGGCCAGCGATCCGGCCAAGGCCTCAGCCGCCGTGGTCCTGGCCGGGGGAGGCCTGGAGCGTGTAGAGCAAGCCCTGAACATCGCCCAGCGTGCACATCGAGACACCCGCGGCGCGCTGACCTGGGCGGCGGTCTACAACGGCATCGCCCTACCCATGGCCATGGCGGGCTGGGTTCGACCCCACTGGGCGGTGCTCGCCATGCTGGCGAGTTCCCTGTCCATCACCTGGGCTGTGCTGCGCCCCTTGCGCACCCCCGCCTAGATCAGGCTGTGCTCTTTGAGCTTCCGGTACAGGGTGGAGCGCGAGACCCCCAAAGCCTCAGCCATGGCTCCTCTGCGTCCCCCGTGTTCCTGCCAAGCCTGCACGAGCTGCGTACGCTCCAGGGCGGCAAGGTCCACCGTCTCTGGGACCGCTTCGGGGCTGCCGGAGTAGACCTCGGGTCCCTCTCCGCGCAGCTCTGGGCTGAGCTCATCGAGGGTCAGGGTCTGGCCCTCCCCAAGCACAAAGGCCGACTGCAGCACGTTGTCGAGCTCCCGGATGTTCCCCGGCCAGGAGTAAATCTGCATCGCTCTCCAGGTCTCCTGAGAGAGGCTGAGCACCTGGCGTCCTCCCATGCGGTTGAGCTTGTCGATCAAGGTCCAGGTCAGCAGCTCCAAGTCCCCATCCCGCTCTCTCAACGCAGGAAGGCGCACGACCACGACCCGCAGGCGGTACATCAAGTCCTCTCGGAAGCGCTTGGCTGCGACGAGCTCACGGAGGCTGGAGTTGGTCGCCGAGACGATGCGCAGGTCCACGCTGACCTCGCGCGAGCCACCGACTGGAAAGAAGCGTCGATCCTGAAGAACCCGGAGCAAGCGCCCCTGAACGTCCAGCGGAATCTCCGCTACTTCATCCAGAAAGAGCGTGCCTTGGTGGGCCTGAAGCATCAGCCCATCCCTGGAGCGCACGGCACCGGTGAAGGCCCCCTTGACGTGCCCAAAGAGCTCGCTGGCCAAGAGCTCTGAGCCAAAGCTGGCGCAGTTGACCGCTCGGAAGGGGTGCTGGGCTCGGGCCCCAGCGGCGTGGAGGGCTTGCGCCGCCAGGTCCTTTCCGGTCCCGCTCTCCCCACGAAGAAGCACGTTGATGTCGCTGTTTGCGGCACGCCCCAGCTGAACGAAGAGGCGCTCCATCTGAGGAGACCGCGCCACCATTCCGTGGAAATTGGTGGCCTTGAGCTTGGGTCGATGAATCAGGGGCATGACCCATTATGACCCAGGGCGACTCTGCGTGTTGTGCAGGCCGCCCCCAGCCCCGGATCAGAGGCCCAGCTCCGCGAGCTTTCGGTAGAGGGTGCGGGCGGAGACCCCCAGGGCCTTGGCCAGTGAGGCGCGGTCCCCGGGGTGGGCTTGAACCGCCCAGCGCAGGTAGTCCCGCTCCGCCTGCTCCAGGGAAACAAGCTCCCGCTCCCCCACTCGGCTGGGCATCAGGCTCAAGTGCTGTGCCTCGATTCGGGCCCCATCACAGAGCAGGGCAGCCCGCTGCATCAGGTTTCGCAGCTCCCGGATGTTGCCGGGGAAGGTGTGCTGACGCAGACGGGCCAGCGCGCTCTGGCCCAGTGACTTGCCGCTGCCCTCCAGGAACTGGGCGCAGAGCACCGGCAGATCCTCCAAGCGCTCGCGCAGGGCGGGAATGGGAATGGGGAAGGCGTTGATCCGGTAGTACAGGTCCAGGCGGAAGCGCCCTTGTTGCGTGGCCAGCTCCAGATCCGCGTGCGTGGCACAGACCAGTCGAAAGTCGGCTTTGATGGCCTCGACTGAGCCAACGCGCCTGTAGGTTCCGGACTCCAAGAGCCGCAGGAGCTTGACCTGAAGCCCCAGGGGAACGTCCCCAATCTCATCCAAGAAGAGCGTGCCGCCGCGCGCGGCCTCTACCAGCCCAAGCTTGCGGTCCCTGGCACCGGTGAACGAGCCAGCTTCATGACCAAAGAGCTCCGACTCAAAGAGGCTGGCGGAGAGGCCGCTGCACTCCACTGGCACAAAGGGAGCAGAGCCGCGAATGGACTCTTCATGCAAGGCCCGCGCGAAGAGCTCCTTTCCGGTCCCGCTCTCCCCCAGCAGCAGGACGGGGAGTTGGGAGGGAGCCACCCGTCGGATGCCCTCCAAGGCGCGGTTGAAGACCGCTGAGTCCCCCACCAAGCCAGCGACTCCCGGCAAAGGCGAGGCCACCGTGAGGTTCTGAATGAACTCAATGAAGGCGATGATCTGGCCCTGTCGGTCTCGAACCGGCTCCATCGAGACGTCCACGTGCTCGGCCCCAGAGCGGCACTGGTGCACATGAAGCACCCGAGCAGGACCGTCCCGCTCGATGCACTGGCGCAGGGGGCAGGTCTCTCCGTGCTCGTCGCAGGGGCCCTTGAAGCGGTGGGAGATCTCATGACAGCGGTCCTCCCCCAGGCGGATGTGCTCCTGGTAGCGCGAGCGATAGCTGGGGTTGGCGTGCAGGATTCGATAGTCGCGCGAGAGCAGGATGGCGGGGACCAAGGCGCCGTCGACGTCCTTTCGGGCGCGGCTCAGGGCGGGGTGACTGTCAGAAATGGCAGGAGACATCTGCCAATTGTGGCACATGAGGCCGTCAAGGTGCGCACCTGACGCAGATCAGCTCTTGGAACACTCCTTGCAAACCAGGGATTCGCACGGAGGCCCCATGGACCCAACGACCCTTGAACAGCTAGACGCGCGACTGAGCCGCATCGAAGCGCACCTGAGTACCTTGACCGATCTGGTCGAGCAGGTGGCACCCAAACTGGCCATCGCCACGGACGTGGCGGACGAATGGGTAGAGACCCGCATTGGCGGGGACCAAGCGGAAGCGCGCTTGGCCGCCGTCGAGTCGGCAGCCCTCCAGCTCACGGAGCCCGAGACCCTCAAGGCCTTGACGCGCCTGGCCGCCTTGGCTCCAAAGCTGGAGCTCGCGGCCAGCCTGGCCGGCGACCTGGAAGACAACATCGCCATCGCCACAGACGTGGCGGACGAATGGGTCGCCGAGCGCCTGGGTGGTGACGCCATGAACGGCCGCGTCACAGCAGGCCTCGACGCCATGGTCGCCCTCACCGACCCCAAGGTGCTTGCCTCCCTGACACGCCTGGCGACACAGGCTCCCGACCTGCAGCCCTTCGCTGATCTGGGCACCCGCTTGGCGCCCTCCCTCAGTCGGGTCTCCAGCGAAGCGGTGGCCCCAGTCGGTGCCTTTGGCCTGATGGGGGCCCTCTCGGATCCCCAGGTTCAACAAGGGCTGGGCGTCGTGCTCCAGCTCACCCGCGCCCTCGGCCAGTCGGCCAGCAACCTCCCCGCAAAGTCCTAAATCGGAGCCCAAATGAGCCACCATCAAGTCCTGATCATCGGCGGCGGAAGCGCCGGAATCACCCTGGCCGCAGTACTCACCAAGTCGGGAGAGGGCCCACAGGTCACCGTCGTTGACCCGGCCCAGACTCACTACTACCAACCCCTCTGGACCCTGGTCGGGGGCGGCGCCGCCAAGAAGGAAGACACCGGGCGCCCCATGGCAAAGGTCATCCCACCCGGGGTGGCCTGGATTCAAGAGAAGGCCGCCACCTTCCAACCCGAACGCAACTGCGTGACCTTGGGCACTGGCGAGGAGCTCACCTACGATGTCCTCGTCGTCGCCACAGGCATCCAGCTGGACTGGCACAAGATCAAAGGGCTGAAGGAGACCTTGGGCAAGAACGGGGTCTGCTCCAACTACTCCGCTGACAGCGTGGAGAGCACCTGGGAGAACATCCGCGGGCTGAAGAAGGGCCGGGCGATCTTCACCTACCCGACCAATCCCATCAAGTGCGCAGGGGCCCCCCAGAAGGTCATGTGGCTGGCCGAGCACCACTTCGAGCGCAGCGGCGTTCGAGACCAGGTCGAGGTGGTCTATGCCTCGAGCACCGCCGGAATCTTCGGAATTCAGCGCTACGCCAAGACCTTGAACCGCTTGGCCGAAGAGCGGAACATCAACACCCAGTTTCGGCGGAACCTGGTGGAGATCAAGGCCGCCGAGAAGAAGGCGGTCTTCCAGGACATGGACAGCGGTGAGACCACCGAGATGGACTACGAGATGATCCACGTGACCCCGCCCCAGAGCGCGCCGGACTTCCTCAAGTCCAGCCCCTTGGCCAACGAGGCGGGCTGGGTGGACGTGGACATGTACACCACCCAACACACCCGCTTCCCCAATGTCTTCAGCATCGGGGACAGCTCCAGCCTGCCCAACTCCAAGACGGCGGCGGCCGTACGCAAGCAGGCGCCGGTCTGTGCCACCAACATCCAGGCCTTCATGGCCGGCAAGCCGCTGACAGCCACCTACGATGGCTACGCAAGCTGCCCTCTGGTCACCGGCTACGGGCGCCTGATCCTGGCCGAGTTCGGCTACGGCGGCAAGATCATGGAGACCATGCCCTTTGACCAGAGCCAAGAGCGCTACTCGATGTACTTCGGCAAAGCCCACGCCCTGCCCCAGCTCTACTGGCACGGCATGCTCAAAGGACGCTGGTAGGTCAGCTGACCCACTTTTGGGTCAAAGTGGGTCAACACCCTGACTAAGGTCAGTTTCCGAAGAAGAGGGAGAAGGGGCCATTGTGCTGCTTCTCCCTCTTTTTTGCTTCCAGAAGGAAAGCTGGCACAGCCCCTGCAATGCCTCCTTGCACACAGGAGGTCACCATGATCTTTCGCCAGCTCTTCGACGAGACATCCAACACATTCACCTACCTGCTCGGCGACTCCGCCAGCGGCCAAGCCTTGCTCATCGACCCCGTCCAGGGGAAGGAAGCACGGGACCTGGAGCTGCTCGCTCAGCTCAACCTCACCCTGAGCTGGGTCCTGGAGACCCACGAGCATGCCGACCACATCACGGCGGCCGACAAGCTGCGCACCCTGAGCGGCTGTGCCTTGGCCACTCCGAACAGCGGCCAGAGCCAGGGTGCGGACCGCTACCTGAAGCACGGGGAGACCTTGGTCTGCGGTGCCATTGAGTTGGAGGTTCGCCACACGCCAGGACACACGGCCGGCTCGGCCAGCTACGTCAACCACGCCCACGGCATGGTCTTCACCGGCGACACCCTCTTGGTGCGAGGTTGCGGTCGCACGGACTTTCAAGGCGGGGATGCAGCAGCACTCTACGCCTCCGTCCACGAGCAGCTCTTCTCCTTGCCCAGCACAACCCGCGTCTTTCCGGGCCACGACTACAAGGGCCACAGAGAGAGCAGCATCGCCGAGGAGATGGCACACAACCCGCGCCTGGGCGGCGGTCGCAGCCTGGAGGCCTTCGTAGAGATCATGAAGGGACTCAAGCTCTCTCCTCCCCGCTTGCTCAACCAAGCCGTGCCCGCCAACCGCCGCATGGGCGCACCCGACCCCTTCGAGCAGCTCCGCAGTGACGCGGTCGGCGTTCCTCAAGCAGACCTGGGCTGGTGGGGAGAGAACAAGGAGAGCGTTCGCCTCATCGATGTGCGCCAGCCCGAGGAGTACATCGGCCCCATGGGGCACCTGCCCGGCGCCGAGCTGGTTCCTCTGGACACCCTCATCCACGCCGCAGAGACCTGGGACCGTGAGCAACCCTTGGTGATTGTGTGCCGCTCCGGCGCGCGCTCGAACCGAGGCGCAATCGCCCTGAAGAACATGGGCTTTGCCCAGGTCGCCAACCTCGCTGGCGGAACCGCTGCTTGGTTTAGCAGCCAAGGAGCACGGGCATGAGCTTCACGACTGACTTCACGCCCTGGTCCGCGCTGGCGGGCGGCGCCCTCATCGGCCTGAGCGCTTCTCTGATGCTGCTCGCCAACGGCCGCATCGCAGGCATCAGCGGCATCTTCGGCGGCCTTCTCTCCCCCAAGGCGGGGGACATCGCTTGGCGATTGGCCTTCGTCCTGGGCCTGGCTGCGGCTGGAATCGCCATGTACCTGAGCGCACCCGAGCTCATTCAAGTGAGCGAGACCCGCTCCATGGCCGCGACCGTGGTCGCCGGACTGCTTGTCGGCTTCGGCGTGCGCATGGGCAACGGCTGCACCAGTGGCCACGGGGTCTGTGGGCTCTCCCGCTTCTCCAAGCGCTCATTGATCGCCACCTTGACCTTCATGGCCACCGGCGCGGTGACCGCAACAGGCATTCAAATCTTGGCCGGAGGTGCGCTGTGAACGCTGCACACGGAACTGGACTGGGCGTGGACTGGAAGCCCGCCGCGAGCGCATTGGCGGCCGGCTTGCTCTTCGGAGTTGGCCTGACCATCAGCGGCATGACCAAAGCGGACAAGGTCATCAACTTCTTGGACCTCAAGGACGCCTGGGACCCCAGCTTGGCCTTGGTCATGGCAGGCGCCATCGCGGTCCACTTGATCCTCTTCAAGCTCATCCTGCGCAGAGAGTCGCCCCTCTATGGCGTCAACTTCGGCATCCCGACCCGTACCGACGTGGACATGCGCCTGGTCGGCGGCTCGGCCCTCTTCGGAATCGGTTGGGCCGTCGGTGGCTTCTGCCCCGGTCCAGGGCTGGTCTCCGCGGCCTCGCTGGCTCCCCAAGCACTGGTCTTCGTGGCAGCGCTGACCGGTGGAATGCTCATCTTCCAGCTTGTTGAGCGCGGCATGGCCCCCAAGGCCACGCTCGCCAAGGAGGACTGATGTTCCCCCTGATCCAGACCCTCAAGGCCAGCACCCGGGGCGAGCTCCGCTCCGACGTGCTGGCGGGCTTGACCACCGCAGTGATGTTGGTCCCACAGGCCATGGCCTACGCGATGCTCGCAGGTCTGGATCCAATCGTGGGGCTCTACGCATCCACCCTGCCCCTGGCCCTCTACGCCCTGGTCGGCTCATCTCGGCCTCTGGCGGTGGGTCCAGTGGCCATGGACTCCCTGATGGTGGCCGCCGGGCTTCTCCCGCTGATCTCCAACGACCCCGCCCAGTACGCCACTGCGGCGGCACTCCTGGCCCTGATGGTCGGCGGCATCCAGCTCCTCATGGGGCTCGTCAAAGCCGGCTTCCTCGTTCGCTTTCTCGCCAAACCCGTCATCACGGGCTTTACCGCTGCGGCGGCGATCATCATCGGCCTCTCCCAGCTCAAGAGCGCCCTGGGCATCTCCTTGCCCCGCTCCCAGCAGGTACACGTCATCCTCATCGCCCTGAGCGAGAAGCTGGGTGAGATCCACCCCCTCACCTTGGGAGTCACCGCCATCTCGGTGATCACCCTGGTCGTCCTAAAGAAGGTGAGCCCGCGCTTCCCCCGCTTCCTCTTGGTGGTGGCGGCTGGCACCTTGACCACCTGGGCCTTCGGCCTGGATCAAATGGGCCTGGCTGTCGTCGGCGAGGTCCCCGCGGGCCTGCCCAGCATCTCCCTACCTTGGGTCAACCTGGAGCTCGTCGGGCAGCTCTTCCCCATCGCCTTGGCCATCGCCCTGGTCGCCATGATGGAGGCCATCTCGGTTGCAAAGCGCTACGACGAGGCCGGGGAGCTCAAGCCCAACCGCGAGCTCGTCGGCCTGGGTTTGGCGAACTTGGCATCGGCCATGGTCGGTGGCTACCCCATCACCGGCGGCTTCTCTCGCACAGCCGTCAACGCCCAGGCAGGTGCCAAGAGCCCCTTGGCGGGTCTGGTCACCGCTGGCGTAGTGGTCTTGGTCCTGGTCTTCCTGACCCAGTACTTCTACTTCCTGCCCAAGGCCGTGCTGGCTGCCATCATCATGAGCGCCGTCATCGGCTTGGTGGATGTCCAGGGTCTTCAGGGACTCTGGAAGAACAACCGCATGGACTTTGCTGTGGCTATGGCCGCCTTCGTGGCGACCCTCACCCTGGGCATTCAGATTGGAATGGCCATCGGCGTCGGCGCCAGCCTCATCGCCCTTCTCTGGCGCACAGCGACGCCCAAGGTGAAGGAGCTCGGCACTGAAGACGGCGTCCTCAGCGTTCAAATTGAAGGTCCCCTTTACTTCGGCAACACCGACTCCGTGCGCGAGGACATCGCGGCCATGAAGCTGCGCCCAGAGGTCCACCAGGTGCGCATCCAGACCGACAACCTGGGCTCCCTGGACAGCACCGCGCGCTCCCTGGTGGAGGAGCTGGAGAAGTCAGCGACACAGGAGCCAGAGGACCTGGCTTCGATTGCACAATCGGAAGAGGAGCGGGAACATGTGGCCTAGCATCCTGAGTTTGCTCGCCTGCGGCAGCCCCGCCCCTGCACCGGCCCCGACACCGCAGCCGGAGCCCGCCGTCTCCACACTCCACCAGCCCCCAGCGCCGGACACCATCCCCGAGGGCCCCTTTGGAGACGCGGTGCGTCGGGGGCAGGCCATCGTGCAGGACACCCAGACCCACGCCCCCCAGTTCTCCGGCAACGATCTGAGCTGCAAGAACTGCCACATCGAAGATGGACGCAAAGCCGACGCCGCGCCCCTCTGGGCTGCCTTTGTCAGCTACCCCGCCTACCGCTCCAAGAACGGCCACGTCAACGACTTCAACGAGCGCATCCGCGGCTGCTTCACCTACAGCATGAACGCCCAGGCTTCCCCTGCTGGTGCGGCCCCGGGACCGGACGACCCCGTCATCGCCGACATCGAGGCCTACGCCTACTGGCTGGCCACCGGCATCGAAGTGGGCAGCGACCCAGAGGGCCGGGGCTTTCCCGAGCTAGCGCGCCCCGAGCACGTCGACATCGCCAGCGGGGAGAGCCTCTACCAACAGCGCTGCATGGCCTGCCACGGCGCCGAGGGCCAGGGCGTGAACGGCCCAGATGGCACGGTCATCTTCCCACCGCTTTGGGGCCCGCAGTCCTTCAACTGGGGGGCCGGCATGCACCGTGTGAACACCGCCGCCGGCTTCATCTACGCCAACATGCCCCAAGGCCAAGAAGGCTCCCTGACTGAACAGGAGTCCTGGGACCTGGCGCTGTACATCGACAGCCAAGAGCGGCCACAAGACCCACGCTACGCGGAGGGGGAGGCAGAACGAGACTTTCACGACCACGACTGCGCGTTCCATGAGCAAGGGCCCGAGCAAGGCTCATGATCTCCGCACTCTTGTTGGCCAGCGTCGCCATGGCGACGGACTGGGTCTCGCTCCAAGGTTTGGAGCCGGTGGATCCAGAGCGCGCGGCCTTGCGCGGCTTCGGCTTTGTCCAGGTTCTGGGTGAAGGCGCCTGGCCCACCCCCGTCCAGGGTCTAGAGAGCGAGGGCCTGGCGCCCTACAACGGCCAGGTCCCTGTCTTCAACCACGTCGCTGGGAAGGGCCAGTCCACCGCGATGAGCCTTCGCCGCGTCCGCGTGGGCGTGCGCGGCGAGATCCCTGGAACCCAGGGCATGTGGAGCACCTTTGCGGCCCTGGAGCTGGGCCAGAATGGCGTGACCATGAGCGGCGGCGAGTGGCGTCCTACCCTAATGGACGCCTCCATCACCTACCGCAGCCCCACCCCTGTGCACCTGCGCCTCGGCCGCTTCAAGATCCCCATGGCGGACGCCACTCTGGAGGCCGTGCACACCAGCGCCGACCTCTTGCAGTTCAGCCTGGTGACCCGACGCCTGCTCCTGGACCGCGAGATCGCCGAGAACGGAAGCGAGTTCACAGGCCGGGCCAACGGCTTTCGCGATGTGGGCGTTCAGCTCTTTGGCAGCCACACACTGGCCTCGCTTGAGCTGAGCTGGGCCGCCATGGTGGGCACGGGAGAGGCACAGCTCGCGGCACGAGGTCCCGGTGCCGATCTCACCCTACGCGCCCAAGCCAGCTGGCTGCTCTCGGATGCTCCAGCTCGCAAGCAAGGTCGAGAGGAGCTCTCTTTCTGGGTCTGGGGCCAGAGCGGTGGCCGGGAGATCAACGAGAGCAGCGTGCAACGCACACGGGCAGGGGTTGGCGTTCAGCTGCAGAAGGCGCACCTTCGGGCTCGGGTGGAGGGGCTCTATGCCCAAGGTGTCCTGAACACCGGAGCCAGCTTTCCCTTCGGCACCAGCCCGATCGCGATGGCACCCGATGGCCAAGCCTGGGGCAGCACGGCCCTGCTCAGCTACCGCTGGGAGACCCTGGAGCTGGGCATGCACTGGGGCCACTTGGACAGTCAGTTTCAAGAGCCGGCTGCAGAGCGCATCTTCGAGGAAGTAACCGGCTTTGCCCAGCTTCATGTGGGCCCAAGGGTCATCGTGGCCGGCAACCTGATGTGGCGAGAGGGACGCGCGCCTCAAGGGAGTCCGGACGCCCAGAGAATTCTGGAGAGCTTCTCTCCCTACGGCGGCCTCCAGCTCACGGTGATCGCTCCCTAAAAAATGGACGGCCGCTGAAGAATCCTTCCTGCCGGCATCCGACTCTCATCAGGCGAAGGAGGTCAACATGACCCAAAACATCCACGCAATCGAACGCCCCATCCGAATCGTACTCGGGCTCGCAATGCTCGCAGGCGGCACCTTCCTCGGCTTGAGCAACCCTCTGTGGTTTGTACTCGCTGCCGTCGGGTTGGTTCCCCTGGTGACCGGCGTCATGGGCATCTGCCCGGCCTACTCCCTGCTGGGCTTCAGCACCCTGAAGGAAGAGGCCTGAAGCCAATGCTTGTCCTGCTCCTGGCCTGCAGCGATGCGGTCCCTCAAGACTCCGAGACCGGCCTAGCGCCCCAAGAGACGCCTCCGCGATTCCTGGGACTGGACGAGCTGCCGGAGCAGAGCCTGCTCATCGATGTGCGCTCCGCATCAGAGTTTGACGCGGGCCACATCCCGGGCGCCGTGAACGTGCCCTGGAGCGATCTGCGGGCAGAACAGATGGGCATCTCAGGTCAGCTTGCAGACCCCCAAGTCATCAGCGCAGCCTTCGCCGAAGTGGGCTTGGTCCAAGAGCAGGCCGTCTTGCTCTACGACGCACGCAGCAGCCGAGACGCAGGCCGCTTGGCGTGGTCCCTCGAGATCAGCGGGCACAGCGTCTTGGTCCAGATCCTGGACGGAGGCTGGCAGCAGTGGACCGAGCAGGACTTGGAGAGCAGCACACAGCTCCCTGAGACTGCGATGAGCGACTGGCAGGCCACCGCACCCAGTCCAACCCCCGTGGACGCCGACTGGATCTACGCGCGCCTGGACTCCTCGGAGATGTGGGTCCTGGACGTTCGCACGCCGGAAGAGTTCGCAACGGGCCACATTCCTGGCGCCCTCAACGTGGAATGGAGCACCTCCACCCACACGCAGGGCTCAGAGCTTGGATTGCTCTTGCCCGAAGCGGAGCTGCAAGACCTCTACGCAGCCCTCCCCAAAGACGCGACCGTCGTGGTCAGCTGCCAGTCCGGCGCCCGCGCCGGTCACTCCTGGGCTGTGCTGCCCACCCTGGGCTTCGAAGACGTGCGCCTCTACGACGGCTCCTGGAACGAGTGGAGCAGCCGCGATGACCTGCCTGTGGAGCGCTGACCTTGACGCTTCCCACCGACACCACCCTGCTGACCCAAGTCGCTGAGATGGGCGACCGCGCTGCCCTGGGCCAGCTGGTCGCTCGGCACCAGGACGCGGTGTTCCGCTATTGCCGCTCTCTGTGCCGAGACACGGCCAGCGCAGAAGACGCTTTGCAGCAGACCTTCTTGGACTTGATGCAAGGTGCTGGAAGCTTCAAAGGCCAGTCCTCCTTCCGGAGCTGGCTGTTCACCTTGGCCCGAAACGCCGTCCACCGCGGCGCCCGCCTGCGTGCCGGAGAACCCAGAGCGCACGTCCCTTTGGACAAGCTCGGTGTTCTGGCCGGGTGGGGCGAGGATCCGGAGCAAGCCGCCGCAAGACACCTGGATCAGCGGCGGCTGAACTTGGCCCTGGATGCCTTGCCACCGCACTCTCAAGAAGTCTTGGTCCTGCGAGATCTGGAAGGGCTCTCCGGCCCCGAGGTCGCCGACCTACTGCACATCACACTGCCCGCCCAGAAGAGCCGCCTGCACCGCGCCCGTCTGGAGCTGGCCGCCGAGCTGCGGCAATCACAGTCACCGCGCTCAGAGCCGCCCCGCTCACCCGAAGGAGCCCACCATGGCCAATGACCAAGAGCTTGGCGGCTTGTGGTGCCACGAGATCCTTCAGGGTCTCTCGGACTACCTCGCCGGTGATCTGCCCAAGACTCAAGCCGCACAAGTGGATCTTCACCTGACCCAGTGTCCCCACTGCACCCAGTTCGGTGCGGACTTCTCCAAGCTCCTCAAGCAGGTCCAGTCTCTCTCCAAGCCGCCCAGCTTGAGCCCCGAGGGGCAAGCCGCCCTCTGGCAGGTGCTCACCCATGGGGACTAGTCTTCCAGAGCGCCGAGCACGTCGGCCAAGTCCTGGATCTCAAGCCCCTGCACCCACGCCGGAGAGACCCCGACGACCACCACACGGTCTCTCCAGCCGGCAGAGTCCTTCAAGATCGCAGCAGCCTGCGCCACTGAGCGCTCCCCAGCGTCTCCCGCGCAGCCACTGTCCACCCACGCTTGGGGGGCGACGCTGCCCAAGACCACCAGCTGTTGGTCCTGCGCTCCTGCGATGCGCGCCCTCTCCCCCGAGAGCGTGAGCAGCTCCTCTTCAAAGGCCGCGCAGCTCAGCCGGCCCTCCCCCACTGCAGCGCTTGGGTACGGGTGCAGCGCGGTCGCGAAGGGGCCGTGGGCCTGAGCCAACTCCGCGCCCCAGCCCGCGGGCCAGCTCATCTGAGTCCAGGGTTGCCCGGCGTCGATGTGCAGCGGGGACATGAGCAGCTGGAGCTCGTTGAAGGCCTCGAGTGCGTGAAAGCGAACCCAGGCGTGCGCGCTGTGGTGATCCCCCAGAGCAAAGCTCAGCTTGTGCCACTGGGCAGGGGCCTCTTCAAGCACCGTGATGGGCGCCTCTTGAAGGGAAAAGCTCACCGAGCGGTCCGAACGCCTCACTTCAAAATTCAGGTCCTTTCTGGGGGTTCCTGTGCCAGGAACCTTCGGCCCCATCACCCGTCCCAAGTAGCGGTCCCCCTCTTTGAACAGGCCGACGTGCGCCAGGCCGACCTGCGCTGCAAAGTCAGGCCCATAGAGGGTCGGCGTGCCTGGCGTACCCCGCAGATCGGGCACCGGCGCCAGCACATGCAGGCCCTTGCCTTCTTCCACCGGCCAAGTCGTTGGCACGAAGAGCAGAGCCGCGGAAGGATGCTCGGTCAAGCGCGTGGGGGTCTGAAAGGCCCTTGCCCGCATCGGCGCTTGAATGCGCAAGTCCGCGTCCATGCTCGCCGGCAGCACCACAGGCCAGGACTCCCCGCTCGAGGTCACCCCGGTGAGCACCGTGCGCCAGGCATCCACCGGCTCCGATGGCCCCGCGATGGGCTGCGCACCAGGAGGTGCATCTTGCCCCTGGACCAGGAGCAGGTGGGTCTTGGGCGGGCTGCATGCCAGGGCGAGGAAGAAAGGGAGCATCTCCTCTGCATAGACCGACACGGCCCGCTCGCCAAGGGCGCACCTCCAATGCACGAAATCGACTGAAACAGATGAATCGCATTGCTCGGCTACAACCCAGAGGAACCCAGCCCCGAGGTCTCCCATGTCCAGCCGTCTCTTGCCGATCTTCAGTCTGCTTGCCCTTGCCGCTTGCTCTCCCAGCCCCAAGGACGGAGGCGCAGAGCAGGAGCTCGCCAAAAAGGGCACCGGCAAGAACTGCCGCACCATCTACGCCGACGTGGATGGGGATGGCTACGGCGACTTGGCAAGCCCCTACGTGCACTGCGGGGTGTCCACCAAGCCCGGCTACTCCGAGGTGGACGGAGACTGCGATGACGCGGATGCCACCCTGAGCCCAGCCGAGACAGATGTCTGCGGCGACGGCCTGGACAACGACTGCTCCGGGAGCGAATACCTGGGCCCCATCTGGTTCGCGGACAGCGACAGCGACGGCTTCGGCGACGCCACAAACACCCAGCAAGCCTGCACGGTGCCCAGCGGCTACCTCAGTGACGACACGGACTGCGATGACGCCGACGCCCTCATCTCCCCGGTCGGCCTGGAGATCTGCGATGGCCTAGACAACGACTGCGATGGCAGCATCGATGATGCCGACGCCAGCGTCGACCTGAGCACAGGAGAGACCTTCTACGCCGACGCGGATGGCGATGGCTACGGTGACCTCGCCAACAGCACCATCGCCTGTGATGTCCCCTCGGGCTTTGTCACCGACGACGCCGACTGTGACGATGGAGACGCCAGCATCTCCCCAAGCGCCTCCGAGATCTGCGATGCCATCGACAACGACTGCGACGGGGACATTGACGATGCAGACACCAGCGTAGACACAAGCACCGGCAGCACCTTCTACGCGGACGCCGATGGCGATGGCTTTGGAGACTCCAGCAGCTCGGCGTCCTTCTGCGCCGAGCCCGCTGGCTACACCACGGACACCACGGACTGTGATGACACCGCCGGCTGGATCTACCCAGGCGCCGCAGAGGTCTGTGACGGCGAGGACAGCGACTGCGATGCCAGCACCGATGAGTACGGCCTGGTCAGCTACCAAGACAGCTCCGGCAACTGGAGCGACGTGAGCAGCGACTTCTCCTCGAGCACCGCGACGACCAACACCTACAGGGGCGGCGAGCTGAACTTCTGCGCCGAGAGCACCGGCTACGCGACCTACTACGGCAACATCAACCTCTTCGGCGCAATCACCCTGCAGGGCCTGGGTGGCGATGTGACCCTGGACGGCTCTCAGAACGCCGGCAGCGTGCTCGATGTCTACAGCTACAGCGCAGGCGCCACGATTCGAGACTTGACCATCACGGGGGGCAACGCAGACCAGGGCTCCGGCATCTTCTGCAAGTACTCCACCTTGGAGCTGGACGGCGTCTCCGTCGATGACAACGAGAACAACAGCCCCAGCAGCTGGTACCCCTCCTTCTCCAACAACAACGGTGGAGGCATCTGGGCCGATCAGTGTCAGATTTCGATGGTGGACAGCGAGGTCAGCAACAACGACGCCTATCCGGAAGCCGGCGGCATCTACATGTACTATGGCAGCTTGGACCTGGACAACACCGACATCTGGAACAACGGTTCTGGCGGCCCCGTGCCCTACCAGTCCACGGACTACGGCGGCCACGGCATTCTCTTGGTGGGGACGACGGCGACGATGAGCAACGGCTCCAAGATCCGCAGCAACTACGGAAGCGGCTGGGGCAGCCTGCGCATCACAAGCTCGGGCTCAATGACCTGCACCGACTCCAGCATTTGGTACAACGGCTTCGATGGCACCGACGCCTACGACTACACCACCGGAGACGGGGGCGTTCACCTGACGCGCGGCACCTTCACCGGCAACAACTGCAGCATGGGCGAGTCGAGCAGCGGCGGCGGCGAGAACTACGGCTTTGACGTGGTCGTTGGGCGCCTGCTGAGCGGCGGCATCCACAGCTACGGCAACAACGAGAACTTCAGCTGCGCCTTCGGCTCCGGTCTGTCCAACACCTGCTCTTAGGGTTCGAGGGGGGCCAGCGAAGTAGACTGGTGGCATGCTCAACGCCACCGGTCTACGACGCAGCTTCCAGGACCCAGGCCGCGGGACCGTCGTGGCGGTCGGTGGACTGGATCTCCAAGTCCCAGCCGGTCAGGTCTACGGCCTTCTGGGCCCCAATGGCGCGGGCAAGACCACCACAATTCGCATGCTGGCCACCCTGCTGGAGCCGGACTCCGGCACGATCCTCATCGATGGGGTGGACGCCAGATCCAACCCGGTTCAGGCCCGCGAGCGCTTGGCCTATGTCCCCGCCGAGGCCGGTCTGCCGCCCCGTTTGAGCGCCCTGGAGGCGGTCACCCTCTTTGGACGCATCCAAGGGGTCAAGGGGGCCGGGGACCGAGCCATGGAGCTGCTGACCTCGCTTGGGGCAGAGGGCTATGTGCAGTCCCCTTGCGGCCAACTCAGCACGGGCATGAAGCGCCGGGTGATTCTGGCCAGAGCCCTCATCCATGACCCCAAGCTGCTGCTGCTCGATGAGCCCACCGACGGACTGGACGTACAGGGCCGACGGGAGGTCTTGGCCTTGATTCGGCGCTTGGCAGAAGAGGGCCGCGCAGTCGTGCTCTCCTCCCACATCATGTCCGAGGTCGAGCGCGTCGCTGAGCGGGCCGGCATCGTAAGCGGGGGGCTCAAAGTAGCGGAAGGCACTCTGGAAGAGCTGCGCGCTCAAGGCGGAGGCGGCGATCTGGACGATGCCTTTGTCAGCCTGCTCGCCGACGAGGCCACTTGAGCCGCGATCTCAAAGCTTTGGGCTGGCTGATTCACGCCCAGCTCCTGCGCATCGCCCGCGAGGGTTTGGTGGTGCGCGCGCTGATCTGGCCGGGGCTGCTCACGGCCCTGACACTGGTCATCTCCAGCACGGTGGTCTTGGCCTTCTACGCGGACAATGAGCTAGCACTGGAGCCTGGCCACCCCGAGCTGGTCGCCCAACTGGAAGAGCGGGGCTTGGCCGTTATTGAAGTGCCTGACCCCAGAGCGCTCCTGGACCGCGAGGAGGTACCGCGAGCGGCCTACCGAGAGGGAGAGCAGTGGGTGCTGGCCACGACCCGAAGCGGCCGCTTGAGCTTGGCCACCGAAGGCGTCCTGCGCGAGGAGATCGGCGCCAACTGGAAGCTCAAGACCCCAAAACCAGGCGCCAGACAGGTCGAATTGGGCGCCACGCTGCGGGTGCTGGTGGGCATGCTCGGGGTGCTCTACGCGCTCTACGGCGTGGTCTTTGGGGCCGCGGCTCTGTCCCGAGACCGCGGCAACGGCAGCCTGGACGCGGACCTGTCCTTGCCCATCTCCCGAGGCATCCACGCCCTGGCGCGCATCCTGGCCTCCTCCTTGGCGCTGGGGGCCGGCATCGCCGTGACCTTGGGCCTCCTGGGGGCGCTGATCGGCGTCGAGCAGCCCGTCGACTGGTGGTCGGCGGTGACCCTGGCTGGCGCGACCTGTACGGCCATGGGCTTGGCTTGGATGGCGGCGAGCCCCGGCGAGTCCCTCACCGGTCCCCTCTCCCGGGGCATGACCTTGTCTCTTGGCGCGATTACCCTGGGTTTTGGCGCACCGCAGATCGGACGACACCTGCCCCTGGCCTCCCTGGGCGCGATGGTCAAGGGCGTGCCGCCCAGCTTCCTCGCTTGGGTGCTCTGTGGCCTGTGTATCGCAGGGGCCTGTTGGGTCTTTGACCGGAAGCTCAAGTGAGGCCGGCCCGACTGCTCGCGGTGGCTTGGCGCGACCTGCGCCTGATCTCCGGTGGACGGGGTTGGTGGAAGCTGCCGGCTCTGGCCGCAGGCCTGCTGCTCCCCGTGGGCGTGATCCCACTGGACATCCCCACCAGCCTGGAGGCCCTGCCTGCCCGCGCCCAGGGCCAGATTCCTGAGTCCCTGCAGGCGCTGATCGAGCCCAGTGCACAGGCGCCCGTGGGCTTTACCCGGGCCGAGGAGCCCACCATTCGGGCGACCCGAATCCCTCTGGCCACCCGAGAGGCCTTGGACACTCTGCCGGGTCCCTCTGTGCGCATCGAGGACCTGGGGAGTGAACCGGAGCTGCCGGGCCGCAGCCTCTTGGTCGCACTGCTCGCCCTCTCCCTGATGACCGGCCCCTTGGCCGAGTCCCTGGCCGGGGAGCGCGCCAAGGGCACCCTGACCACCCTGCTGGCCGCGGGAATCTCTCGCTCCGAGCTGGCTTGGGGCAAGTGGCTGGCTTGGACCGGCTCGGCGACCCTTGCCACCGCACTGGTGGCCATCGGAGGACTGGCCAGCGGCTCTCAGGAGTGGGGACCTTGGCCCCTGGGCCTGCCCTTGGTTGCCGGAGCCGCCGTGGCCCTGGGTCTATGGCTTGGCAGGTCCGCCGCAGACGAGGTCGGATCGGCCACCCGAACCATGCGCGTGCTGCCCATGGCCGCTCTGCTGCTGGGCGGCGCCGCTTGGTTCTTGCGGGGCATCTCGCCTGCCCTGGGGGCCGCGGTTCCTCTTGGCGGTGCGCTGCTCGTCGCCGGCAACCTCGCCGTCTCTCCCGTTGAGCTGCTCGCCGCATTGGTGGGCAACGGCTTGGCCATCACCGCCATGCTCGCAGGCGTGACCCGCGCCCTGGACGGCAGACCGCCATGGGTGGACGTGCCGGGTCTGCTGCGAGACCTTGCCCTCATTGGCGCCGCCGCGCTCTGCTGGTGGCTGCCCATCATCGGCCCAGGCATCTGGGGCATCGCTGGGAACGCCGAGCTCAGCGCCTCTCTGGACCCTCGGGTCGGGCTGGCCACAGGCGCCTTGCTCTTCTTGGGAATCGTGGGCATCGACGCCGCGCGGCTTCACACAAGCACCGGGCTAAAGCCCCCTTCATTGCTTGGGATTTCCGTTGGCTTTGCCGCGGGCGGCGCCCTGGCGGTGCTCACCCAGTGGGAGCTGCCCGAGCTCGGGTTGGCCTCAGGAGAGCTGGCAGAAATGGCGCAGCTCCGACTGGGTCGCGGCGTGTTGCCACCCGTGGCTGTCTTTGCGCTGGTGCTGCCCGCCCAAGAGCTGCTCTTCAGAGGCTGGTTGCAGCGCCGCAGCCCCCTCTTGGCCCTGCTCGCGTGGGTCTTGGTCTGCACCCCCCTGGACCCGGTGACCGGCCTGATCAGCGGCTTGCTCCTGGGAGGCCTGTCCCGCTGGAAGGGCTGGTGGGCGGCGCTGGCGGCGCATCTGGGGTGGTGGGCGGTGGCTGGGCTGCTCGGGGCTTGAAAGCAGGCCTCCAATGTGAGAGCTTTGCCCACCTTGGAGGGAGAGGGGATGGGAAACGCAGACCGAGGCATCAGCCTCAACACACTGGCTTGGATCGCGACGGGCTTGGGCACCGCAAGCGTGATCATTGGCCTGATCCTTTGGGCAAGCACTCCCAATGTCTATGTCACCAACGGCCTGAGCCAAGTCATGCTGCTTCGCGTCGACGGACAGACCCTCACCGTGCCGCCAGAGGACTGGAAGGAGGTGGAGGGCGTCTCCACTCAGAGCACCCTGGCTGAGTTCTCCCTGGACAAGGGCAAGAGCTGGGAGCGCATCGAGCTCGACCTGAGCCGGGGGGCCCGCGCTGTGGTCATCAATCCCTATGGCGCGGCCTGGGTCTACACCCAGGGCATCGTGTACTCCGAGAACAGAGACATGGACAGCCCCGATGCCGAGCACCACTGCGGCGAGCAGGTGCTGCGCTTAGAGCGCGCTCACTACCGCTTCGAACCCACGCCCGACACCGTCGAGCTGAGCAGCGGGAAGCGCTACACCACCAAGTGGGTGGTGGACATGGCCGGGAACGCCGAAGACTGCCTCTACGACCTACAACAAGACGGTGACCTAAAGGCCGCCGAGCGCTTGATGGAGCGTCTCCTCGATCCAAACTCCGAGGACATGGTCTTTGAGCTCGCCGGTATCAAACGGCGTGCGCTCCAAGACGCCGAATACTTGAGTTGGCTGGAGCGCTCAGCCGCAGAGCACCAGACCCTGCCCTTCAAAGAGCTCTACACCGGCTTCTTGATGCAGACCCCCGCAGCCGAGGACACCCTGGCGCGGCTCGAAGCGCAGCTCGAAGCGGATCCTGGGGCGACCGAGGCGGCCTACCTCTACTCCCTCTGCGTGCGCAACGAGCAAGCCCTGCCCGTCCTTCACGCCGCCCTGGAGACAGAGCCCGCAAACATGCCCATCAACCGGCGTCTGGCCACCATCTACGAAGAGCAAGGTCGCCTCGATCTGGCCATCGAATACATCCCGCAGCTCTACCCGCACCCTGAGATCGGTATCGCGTCTCGCCACTGGGCGGCGAAGACCAACATGCGCCTGGGACGCACCGCCATGGCGGAGGCCATCCTTATGGACTCAGCCTTCAACCATTGGCCCTCCGCACTCGCCCTAGGCCGCCTGCACGGCGAGCTGGACAACTCGAGCCTCCCAAGGTGGAGGGCGCAGAAACTGCTCCCTTGGCTCAGGGTCTACACCGGCGAGCACATCGCCGAAGGCGCAGATCCGGCCTTGCGTTTGGCTGGACTGGTCATCAACGGCCCCACAGACCAACTCATGGCAAGTCCACTGGCAAGGGATCTGCAGCTCGTCCACACCCTTGAAGATCACGAGCTGATGCTCTTGCATCTCGTCGCCAAACGAGAGGCCCAGCAGGACATCCTTGTGGCGACGCGGGCGGCCCTCAACGAGCGTCCAGTCGTGGCACAAGGCCTCGAGGATCCCTTCGGAGTACCAGCCAGCGACTTTAGTGAGCTGAGCGTGGCCACCGCCTGCATGGGCAAGATCTGGTCCGGCGAGCTGAGCGAGGAGGAGGTTGCGGACATGGTCGTCAACGTGAACCACTTCGATCCCTTCGGCCAGGTCTCCGCACCGGCCGGCTGGCTCGACGAGGCAATAGAATCAGAACAGGCCCCCCCAGCCGACGTGTCCAACTGACCCAGGTACAGGAAAGGACGGACCATGCGCTGAAACGCAACCGGCTGCTGGTCTTGGGACTGGCGGTGGTCTTGGGGGCTGTCTGCGCGGGCATCGCGGTCTCCAGCCAAGTCCCTCCCGTCTACGTGACCAACGGCTTCAGCAAGCCCATGCTGCTGCGCTTGGACGGCGAAGAGTTCTCCATCGCGGCCCAGGATTGGCAGCGCCTGGAGGGCCTGTCCCAAACACAGCGAGCAGGCCGAGGTCTCCCTGGACGAAGGGAAGACCTGGAGCACCATGGCGGTGGACCTGAGCAGCGGCCCTCAAGTGGTGGTGCTCAATCCCTACGGCGCAGCCTGGGTCTACACCAAGCGCATCGTCTACTCCAGCAGGGGGCACCTGGAGAGCTTGAAGGCCGAGCATCAATGCGGCAAGCCCTTGCTGCGGGTCGAACGCGCGGACTACGTCTTTGAGCCCATGCCCCCCCCCCACCTGGAGGGCTGGGAGGGCTCGAGCGCGACCCTCAATCGGGACTGGCTGAATGTCACTGGAGGCGTAGAGGATTGCATCGCCGAATACAGCGCCTCCGGAGCCCTGAACAAGGCCATCCTGCTGGCCACTATAGACCTGGTTCCCACCACCGAGGCCAGCGTGCTGCGCTTGGAGCGCCTCCAGGCTCAGGTCCTGAGTCCCTCGAACGGCGACTTGGACCCTGAGGCCTCCGCTGAGATGCGGGCAAACATCAGGCACTACGATCCCTTCGGCATGATCTCAGCCCGAGCTGGCTGGCCCACTGCCACTGCTCCCTCCGAACTCCCAGATTGACCCAGGCAGCCCATGCTTCCCCTCCTCCTCCTCGCCAGCCCGGTCCTCACAACCGCCGAGCTCGCCGAGCACGACAAGCCCGGCGACTGCTGGACGCTCATCGACGGCAAGGTCTACGACCTGAGCGAGTGGGTCCCCAAACACCCCGGCGGAGAGGAGATCCTACGCGCTTGCGGCAAGGACGCCTCGAGGTTCTACGCAGCCCGTCCAGACGGCAGTCCGCACTCGGCGGGCGCTGACGAGGTCTTGGCCAGCACCTACATCGGTGACTTGGGCCAAGAAATGCAGGCCAAAGGCGAGCTCCCCCACCCCCACGACCAGCGTGCGGAGGGGACCCGCTTGGCCCTGCTGCCCACCGCTGCTGTGGGGCCCAAAGGGAGCATCGCTTTTCGCGCAGGCCACAGCTTGAGCTTCGGCGATTCGCCCAGCGGCATTGGCATCGGCATCGGCTACTCCTTTGGCCGCATAGACCTGCTGCTTAGCGACTACCGCGCGCAGGGCCTGGGCGGCTTGGAGTTCAAGTTCCAGGCACTGGACCAGCAACGCGGCGCCCCCCTCTCGGTGAGCATCGGCGCCGGAGGCGGCTTCGCCAGCGTGGCGGATGCGCCCGCTCTGCAGAGTCAGCTCATCTTGGAGCGACAAGACCTGGACCGCCGCCTGAGCACGCGTCTGGTGGCCACTGGCGGCATGTCCCCGGGGGTCCAGGACAGCAACAAGCTCTCAGCTGGCGCCTCCCTCGAGTTCCGGCCCATGCCGATTCACAGTGTCTTCGCCGAAGCCATCGTGCCCATCAGCGCCCCCGAGCAAGTGGCCTTCAGCGCCGGTGCCCGCATCTTCACCAGCGGACACGTCTTCTCCTTGTACTACAGCAGCACCCCCACCCTGGCGCCGTGGGCCTTGGCCGCACCAGCGCTTCAAGAGCACGCAGTGGGCCTGGCCCTGGAGCGCGCGCTGCGACTCTGAGCGACCTCTACTCTGCTCCCCAAAGCACGTAGGGCACGCCCTGGCGTTCCAACACCACCCGGTGCTGGGTCAAAGTGGGCCCAGGTACAAAGCCGGCCCCTTCGACGCGCTCGACCTCGTAGCCCACGCGCCACCTTCCACCTTGGGGAGGGTGGTAAACCGCGCTCGCTTGCACCCGCCAGCGCTCCTGGTCCACCAGACCCACAAAGAGGGTGTCGTTGAGCACCTCCATGACCTGGGTGCTGCGCACGCGCTCCACCTGCACCTGACCACCCCAGGTTCCGGGGTAGAAGCCGGCGCGAACCCAGACGGTGTCTTGGTCTCCACCGTTGGGATGCCCCAGGTAGCGCCCATCCTGGGTGAAGCCTTGGTGGTAGATGCGGTGGCCCTGGTACCAGCGGAAGTAGTCGTCCCGCAGGCGGGCCCACTCGGCGCCAAGCACCCACGGTCCAGCGCTGAGCTCCCCGCCGGCAAGGTTGGCGATGCCAGCCAGGTTGGGCACCGGAATGCCCGAGCTGCGGTTCACGATCAGGTCGTCGCCGCCGTACTGGGTGTAGAGCTCCAGGTAGTCGAAGGGCCCCGGCAATGGCACGGTGATGCGGGCGTCAAAGGCCGCGATCTCGTCCTGATCCGGCTCCTCTTGGTTGGGGTCATCGTAGATGTGCGGCTTGGTCGGCAGGATGAGCTGGCCCACGGATGGCAGGGGCCGACCCTCGCCACCAAACAAGCCGAAGCGCGTGGCCCCAAGCTCCAACCAAGAGGTGGGTGCCCAACGGAAGTCCATCAGGATGACACCAGGGTTGTCCACGTCCAGGCGCTGGCGCTGCAGCCACCCTGCCCCCACGTGTACGCGCAGGGCACCCGCGCGGCCGATGTTGCCCTCGTAGGCCACCTGACCCATCGGCACGCTCCAGGCGTCATCTCCGAGCACCAGCGCGCCATGACGTGAGGGGCCCACATAGCGGCGCTCCGTGCCGAAGCCGGCCTGCCAGGGTCCGTGTCGAAAGCCACCGTAGGCCTCGCGAATGGGGAAGCCCACATCGACTGTAGGCGCGTCCACCCAGAGCTCCGGCGAGACCCGCACCTCATACCAAGGCGTGTAAGCCACCAGCTCAGCCCGGCCGCGCAGGGAGAGAAGACCGGCCTCGGAGTCGCCAAGAGTGCCCTGAGGACTCAGAGAGCCAACCCCGGTCCAAGCACTGGCTCGAACGCCGACAACCGGCGCCAAGAGCCCCTGCTCCCCTCCGTCCAAGACCAAATCCTCGGGCATGTAGGCGCCGTAAACCCGCAGCCAGGTGGGATACCAGCCGTCCGTCGCGGGAGCGTCCTTGAGCTGCATGGCCCTGTGCATCGCGCTGCGGTCGGCTCCCCCCAAGATCACGACCTGACGCTGGGCGCGCAGCAAGCGCTCGGCGCTCTCGTCCATTTGGGGGTCGGCTGGCGCAGCAAAGAGCTGTGCGCAAAGGAGTGTCCACATGCCTGCCAAGGTAGCATCGCCACATGCTGTTGGCCCTGCTGCTCACCCAGGCCTGGGCCCTCCCTCCGGAGGCGGACCCGGCGACTTCCGCTGCCCCCAGTCAGTCCTTGGCGACCTGGCAGCGCAGCGCGCCCTTGCCCCCTGAGCCCATCTTCCAGCACTACATCCTGCGCCACCGGGCGCTGATGGTGCAGGTGAGCGCCGGTCGCCGCGCTAGCCCGGCCTACCGAAACACATGGGGCCAGCTGGACGCCTACTGGGCCTTCGCCCAATACTCCCAGCCACTCCCCTACCTGAGCGTCGCCGACCAAGAGAGAGCGGCCGACCTGAGCGTGATCGCCGCCACCTTGGCCGCCGAGGCCCTGTTCAACGAGACCTTGGCGCGCTCGGAGTTCCTCTCCGGGGCCCAGATCGCCCTGCGCACCCTGAGTGGGCCAAACCTTGAAGTGCAGCCTGGCAAGAAGGGTAGCAAGAACAAGACCGAGCTTCGAGCAAACGGCGCCCCTCCAAACCGCGCACCCCAACTCCAAGCCGCCCGCTTGGACCTACCGGCACGCCCCAGAAAGCCCCCTCCCCCCAGCCTGCGATTCGGCGCTGGAACCGCCCTGAACACCGACCCCGAGCAGCCCCTCAGCATCGCGTGGAACACCTACATCATCCTGCGTGCCATCGGCGTGGATGACCTGCGTCTGAGCAGCAACCT
The DNA here is from genome assembly GCA_913060515.1 of uncultured Pseudomonadota bacterium. Classification (GTDB taxonomy): domain Bacteria; phylum Myxococcota_A; class UBA796; order UBA796; family CAJQPC01; genus CAJQPC01. The sequence continues at coordinate 118,954 of CAJXRZ010000003.1, forward strand.
GGTGCAGCTTCAGTTTCCGAGTGGACGCGGTCGCAGCCGAAGCTTTGAGCCCATCTGGAGCCTGGCCTGGCAACTCAATCTGCGTCAGCGCATCCATCCACGCCTGACCCTGAGCGCCGAGATTCGCTCCGTCGACGCCGGATACATGCCTCGCCACGCCCGCCTTGGCCTCTCGACGACACCCCTGGCTGAGCAACCTCAGTGGGTGCTCACCCTCGGCGCCAGGCACAACTTCGAGACACCCAAACGCCCCGTCGAACAGAGAATCGAGCTGAGCCTTCAATGGAATGGTCGCTGGCGCGCCGCCTTGGACCCAAGCCGTGTCACACCCGCTCAACGCTCCGGCCCCGAGCCTTGGTGGACCCCCTCAGCTTAGCGGGTCACAACCACAAATCTCAGCCCGGCGGCCAAGCCATCTTCTGGGTCGCCGGCGGCTTTTCCCGGTCGCTTCGAGGGCTCGGGGTGTCGACACTTGGCGCTTCAGGCGCAACTTCGGGCGCTTCAGGCTCCAGCTGCTCCGGCACCTGCTCCCCGTCTTCCAGCGAGGTCGATGTCTCGCCTTCTGCAGGCGGGGCATCTCCAAGCTCACGCAGAGCCTCGGTGGCGTTCCATGCGACGTGGTCATCGGTGCTGTTCTGGAGCTCCGAGAGCACTGGGATGGCGCTGGCATCTCCAATCTGACCCAAGGCCCAGATCGCGTTGAGCGGTGGCCGCTTCTGGCTCTCTACAAAGGCCAAGAGCGCGGGTCCACCTGCAGGATCCCCCAGACGACCCAGGCACTCCGCAGCGGCCTTTTGCACCCGTGGGTCAGGGTCCAAGAGCGCCTCGGAGACCGCTGGCACGACGCTAAGGTCTTCCTGCTCAGCCAGGGCCACCAGAGCCCGCACGCGGAGCTCCGCTTTGGGATCTTGAAGGGCACCCACCAGCGCCTGCGCGATCAAGGGATCTTGGACGTTCTTGGCCAGATCCATCATGTCGCCGCGCACAGCCGGGTTGCCTGAGCCCAAGCCCTGGGCCACGACTGCGGGGTCCGGCCCACAGGCCACCATGCTGAGGAGCAAGAAGATCATGCTGCATCCCCAGTGTTTCCATAGGCTTGGTACGCCTTGGCGTAAACGCCGTAGCCGGTGGCTGAGAAGTCCATCTTGTTGAGGACCAGCCCCAAAGGCTCGACATCGTGGCTGATGAGGCGCTCGCGGGTGTCATCCAGGACCCGACGTGGGGTCTTGTCCGCTTCGACCACCAACACCATGCCGCCCACCATCTGGGCGACCAAGAGCGCATCGTTGACCACCAGGGCCGGCGGCACGTCCACAAGAACGTAGTCGTAGCTGCGGCAGAGCTCGTTGATCAGCTGACGCAGACGCAGGCTCTCGACCAGAGAACCTGGGTTCGGAGGAATGGCACCGGAGCTCAGCAAGGAGAGCCCCTCCACGCCCGTCTCCTGGATGGCGTCTGCAGCTTGGGCCTGGCCCATGACCACTTGGGTCAAGCCAACCCGGTTGTCCGATTGGGCCCAGAAGCTGTGCTGGGTGGGGCGACGCAAGTCGCAGTCCACGACCAGAACCCGCTTGCCTTCGCGGGCCAGGGACACGCCCAGGTTGGCGATGACGGTGGACTTTCCCTCCCCGGGGAGCGAGGAGCTCACGCACAGAGAGTTGCTGGTGCTGTCCAAGGAGGCGAACTGAATCGCTGAGCGAAGCGTCCTGTAGGCCTCGGCGACCGGGTCGGTCACAGGCAGGTCCGCGATGCTCATGCCAATGCCCGCCTTGTAGCGCGGCAGCGTGGCCAGCAGAGGCTGCTCCCAGGTCTCCTTGAGCTCTTCGGGACTGCGGATGCTGTCGTCGATGTACTCGAAGAGGAAGACCAAGCCCAGTCCGACCAGCACGCCCAAGCCAGCGCCGGTGACCAGGTTCACGAAGAAGCGTGGGCTCTTGTGGCGGTCGGGCTTGGTGGCCGGCTCGATGAACTGAATCGGAGAGGTGCTCATCGCTTCCGCGACGGCGATCTGGTAGCTCTGAGAGGCCAGGGAGCGGTAGACCTCTTCCGCCGCGGTGGCCGCGAGCTGGAGCTGCGAGAGGCGCCGCATCTTGTCGGGGTACTGGCTGAAGGTCTGGGTGGTCCGCTCGATGGCCTCGTTGATGGCCCCCGCGCGATCCTGAAGCCCGGCCTCCTCGACCTGCATCTGAACCAAGGTTGGGTTCATGCCGTGCTGCTGGGCCAGAACGTCGACCAACTCTTCTTCCAGGGCCCGGATCTGCTCATCGAGCTGAACCACATCCGGGTGGCGCTCGGTCAGGTCCAAGAGCAAGGTCACGCGGCGAACGCGCTGCTCAGAGAGACTCTCGCGCAGACCCCGAATCTCAGGGTTGTCGGCGATGGTGGTCGGACCGATCCAGTCGATCTCTTCCTGCCCTTGCAGGCTGCGCAGTTCCTTGGATTGGGCTTGGATTTCACCGAGTCGACTCTGGGTCTCCTCGGCCATCATCAGGAGCTCGGAGAGGCGGCTGACGGCGGAGCGCACCTCGGAGTCCAGATCGATGATGCGCTCTTCTTCCTGCACATCTGCGATCTCGGCCAAGGCGTTGTCGAACTCCGCCTGCACGATGATCAGGCGCTCTTCAACGAAGGTGCGCGCATCGGTGCTCTCCTTCTTGGCCCGTGCTTGGGTGTCGACGATGTAGACCTGGGCCAGGGTATCGGCCATCAGCTGCGACTTGAGCGGGTCATCGGAGGTCGCGACGATCTGGATGAGATCGGTGTTCTCGTGCTGCCGCACGGTGAGCTGGGGCACGACCTCGGTGGGGATGAGCGAGCTGTCGATGATCAGCTTGTCTGGGGCCAGGAGCTTGTCGTCCTCGTCCCGAAGCTGAAGGCGCCAGATGACCTCCTCCAGGACCGGACGGGTCGTCATCATCGCGATGTGGTTCTGAATGTCGTCGCTCTCGCCCGACATGCCAACGGCCAGCTCTTGCAAGCCCAGATCTGAGAGCACAGCGCTGGTCGCGTCGGAGCTCGAGACCATCAGCCGTGCGCTGGTCTCGTATTCTTTGGGCAACAGCAGGGCACTCACGGCGCCAGCCACTGTGAAGACCACAAGCGCCTGAACGAGCAACCACAGGCGACGGCGCAAGGCCGCAAGAAGGCGCATTAGCTCCATTGGGGACGGACCTTAACGCAGGCGGAGGCAGGCTGTAGTGGGGGCTGGGTCAACGAGCACCTCGGCCCTTGAGGACCGCTGGAATAGTGAGCAGCAAGATCTTCAGGTCCAGCCAGGGGCTCCACCCTTGTACGTAGGCGATGTCCAAGCTGACCATCTCCTGAAAACCCAGGTTAGAGCGCCCTCGAACCTGCCACAAGCCGGTAATGCCGGGGTGAACCTGGTGTCGCAGCTCAAACCAATAGGCCAGCTCGCGGTCATCCTCAATGCCCTTCAAATCTCCGGTGGGCAATGGGCGCGGTCCGACCAGGTTCATGTCGCCACGCAGCACGTTCCAGAACTGCGGGAACTCATCCAGTGAACTGCGCCGAAGGAAGTCTCCGACACGGGTCACCCGTGGGTCCCGGTCCATCTTGAAGAGCAGCCCGTCCGATTCGTTCTGGGCAGCAAGGGCGGCCTTCTGAGCTTCGGCTCCAACCACCATGGAGCGGAACTTGTAGAAGGAGAAGATGCGCCCGCCCTTGCCCACCCGAGGCGAGGCGTAGAGCACCGGTCCGGGAGAGTCCAAGCGAATGGCGATGGCCACCGCGAGGAACAGGGGGCCGAGAAGCAGCCCGCCGAGCACGACCACCATGATGTCCACGGCGCGCTTGAGGGAGACCACCAAGCTTGGGTAGGTCACGCGACTGAGGTCGATGAGCTGCAGCTCTCCGAGCTCCGCGACCTCCAGGCGCGGGCTGACGATGCCCCAAGTGAAGGGAACCTGAAGCACCCGAATGCCCATCTGGGCGCACCGCGTGGTCAGCTCGAGGGCATCTGAGCGAGAGAGCCCGCGCGAGGCCAGCACGATGGTCTCGATCCCATGCGCGTTGATGATCTCCCGCAAGCGCTCGGAGCTCCCAAGCAGTCGGCCTTCGGCCACCGAGGTGTCCTCGCCAATGGGAGCGATGAAGCCCTTGAGGGAGAAGGCTCTGCGCCCTTCCCGCGCCAAGCGCTCTTCCATGAGCAGCGCGTCCTCTCCAACCCCAAAGATCGCCACACGCTCAGCGGCGAGCTGGGAGCCCCCCCTGGACTGCCAGCGCAGGAGCAGGGCACGCCAAACAGCCAACGAAGCAAAGCCGGTGCTCACCCAGGTGAGCAGCAAGAACCTGGACCAGCGACGCGCCTCGGGCACCACCAAGTGCAGCAGGGCTGCCAGAAGCAGAACACCGATGGTCGCCTTGGAGATGCCGCCCAGGGAGCGCACAACGGTGCTGCTTCGGCTGGGGTCGTACAAGCCTTGGTGTCGCAGCAAGCCCAGCCAGCCCAAGAGCAACAAGCCTGCAGGCGGCATCCAAGGGTTGAGCAGCCAGAGCTCGCGGTATTGAACCTGCAGCAGCTGCTCCATGACCGGACGCCAGATCACCCAGAGCTGCCATGACAATGCCAAGGCGCCTGCAAGTACGGCGATGTCCACCAGGCCGACGGCCAGGCGGATCCAGTTGGTGCGATGCATGGGCTATTGCGCCAAGATTGCGCCTGTGCCCTGGGCCCCATCGGAGATGGCGTTGCGGTAGACCGCGGAGCCAGCCACAAAGGGCGCAAGCACGGTCTGGAGGCGACGGAAGAAGCGCTCCACATTCGCGATGGTCTTGGTCGGCACGTAGACGATGTCGCCCTGCTGCAGGAAGACCAGCTGGCTCATGTTGCCCTGGCCGTAGATCGAGGCGACGTCCACCAGGTAGAGCTCCGGTTCCCCGGAGACATCCCCGCGAATGAGCAAGACGTTGTCGGTGCGCGCGTTGGTGTTGATTCCGCCGGCGCGCACCATGGCCTCGAGTACGGTCATGTCCGAGTCCAGCTGGAGCACAGCGGGGTTGGTGACCTCGCCCAGGACAAAGACCTTCTGGCTGGAGAGCTCCACAACGTTCACCGAGACGGAGGGCTCCCGGTAGTACTCGGCAAGCGAGGTCTCCAATGTGTTGACCAGCTCGGGGTAGGTCAGGCCGGCCACCTGAACATGCCCCACGATCGGGAAGGTGATTCTGCCGTCGGGGGCGATCGTCACCGTCATGTCCAGATCAGGGGCCTTCCAGACTTTGATGTCGAAGGTATCTCCAGGTCCGAAGACGAAGTCTTGCGCCGCAGGAGCGCGCAGCTCAGGCACCTCTTCGACAGGAACCGCTTCCATCGGGGCGGTACGGCCTGCGCAGCCGACAAGCACCAGCAACAGGGAGAACAAGGACATCAATGCAGACATAGGTTCGCCGTAGCGCAAGGGTAATGGAGTCGTCAACCGGTCCAAGGACACGGTACACTCACGCGTTGAAACCCAAAAGGGCATCATGAGCGTCTTGTCTCCTCGTCTCCGCACATTCCTCCTGCCTCTCGGCACCTCGGCTTTGCTGGCCCTGTGTGGCTGTGGTTTGGAGACCTTCAATGAGACCGGCGTGGTCACAGATACGGGACCAGCTGGCGATGCGGACACGGACGCCGACGGCGACAGCGACTCCGACGCGGACGGAGACGGCGACTCCGATACGGACTCCGACACCGACACCGACATGACCATCAGCGGCGTGACGCCCGATTGGGGCACGACGGCCGGGGGCACCTCCGTGACCCTGAACGGAACCTTCGCGGCAGCCAGCGGCGAGGTGCTCTTCGGCTCAAAGGCCGGCAGCGTCCAGAGCTGGACCACGAGCTCCATCTCCGTGAACACCCCCACCCAGTCCGCAGGCGGCCTGTACGACATCACGGTCAAGAGCGGCAGCAACGAGGTCACGGAGACCGAAGCCTTCACCGCCTACGAGGACGCCGCCGGCAAGGCCTCCGTCGTCGGAAGCATGAACTGGTGGGACTACAACGAGAACGTGTACGAGGCCGGCTTGGACTTCGGCAACAGCAGCATGTTCATGACCGTGCCAGTGGACTTCCACTGGTGGGAGTTCTACGGCGCCGCCGAGGACAGCTGCGCGGACAACTTCAGCACCGCCAAGGGCGTGAGTGTCTACACCGACTTTGAGGTCAACCAAATTCAGTTCAAGCAGAGCAGCCGCACGGTCTCGATGAACTGGGAGTCCGGAAACCTGCGCTGGTACGGCGAGTACGCCTCCGGAGCCCTGGGCCAAGGCAGCGCCTACGACCTCCAGACGGTGAGCTCTGCGGTCTACCCCACCTTCTCGATCAGCGACGTGACCCGCGGCCCCAAGGCCTTCACGGTGACCAGCCCCGCAGCGGTGACCGGGTCCTTCCAGTACCTCTCCCGCACCGGTCTGAACTTCAGCTGGAGCGCCAGCGGCGCAGAAGCAATCATGATCAACATCGTGGTGACCCCAACGGGGGATTTCGCCGACTCCGTGCATGACGTGACCTGTTGGGTGAAGAACGACGGCTCCTTCACGGTCCCCCCTTCCCTGTTCTCCCAGTGGGGCAACGGCAACTACGCCTACCTGATCATCGGCGCAGCAAAGGAAGGCACGGGCACCAACCCCGTGGACAACGGCGAGGCCCGCGTGGCGGGCACCTACTGGCGCATCTCGGCCGCCCTCACCCAGTGAGCCTGCATGAGCGCTCCTGAGCGCCTGCAGCTCTTGGGCCTGCCCGTCGACGTCCTGGACCGATCTGGCATGCTGGCCCAAGTACGCCAGATGATCGACAACGGCCGTCCAAAAACAGTGGCCTACCTCAACATTCACGTGGTCAACAGCGCCCGACGGGACCCAGAGCTCACGCGCTTTCTACAAGCTGCGGACCTGTGCTACGCCGATGGGCAGGGCATTGTCTTGGGCGCGCGCCTTCAAGGCAAGCACCTGCCAGAGAGAATGACCGGGGCGGACTGGATCTGGGACCTGGCCGCTCTCGCCGAGAAGGAAGGCTGGACCTTGGCGTGGGTGGGCAGCGAGCCAGGCGTGTCCAAGGCCGCCGCCAAGGTGCTGCGAGACAAACACCCCAGCCTGAAGCTGCACCCTGAGCATGGCTTTCACAGCCCGGAGCAGACCCCCGCCCTGCTCGAGCGCATCAACGCCGCCAAAGCAGACATCGTGCTGGTCGGCATGGGCACCCCGCTACAAGAGCGCTGGACGGCCAAGAACCGCGCCGCGCTGGACGCGCCGGTGGTGTGGTGCTTGGGAGCAACCGCAGACTTTGTGAGCGGGAAAACAGACCGCGGCCCTGGCTTTCTGAATCAGAACGCCGAGTGGCTGGCCCGCTTGATCACCGAGCCGGGCCGCCTCTGGAAGCGCTACCTGCTCGGAAACCCGCTCTTCATTGCCAGAGTGCTCAAAGAGCGGGTATTAGAGCGCTAAATCTCCGGAGTATTCATGCTGTTCGTCCTCGCTGCCCTTGCCTGTAATGATGCCCCGGAAGGCCTGAGCGTCTCCCTCAGCCCAGAGGCCCCCTCCACTTTGGAGGACCTGGAGCTGGACATTCAGGTCAGCGACCCGAACGAGCAGCAGGTCACCCTAGAGATCCAGTGGACCCGGGATGGGGACGCTGTCCCAGAGCTGGACGGCGAGACCCTGGTGCCCGCTGATCAGACCGCCAAGGGCGAGCTCTGGGAGGCCAGCGTCGTGGCCTCGGATGGGGAGCTCACTGCTGGCCCAGTCAGCGACAGCGTGGAGATCGGGAACACGGAGCCCGTCCTGAGCGGAATCACCATCACCCCACAAGCCCCGACTGTCCTCAGCTCCCTCCAGGTCAGCTTCGAGCAGCAGGACATCGACGGTGAAGAGTTGAGCGCCGAGGTGCTCTGGTTCGTGGATGAGGTCGAGGTCGCCTCCGGCTTGGCCCTGCCTCCCGGAAACGCGGAGAAGGGTCAGACCGTGCGCGCCCAGGTCACTCTGAGCGACAGCGAGGCCAGCGTGAGCGACTCCGCCGAAGTGGTCGTCGTGAACACACCTCCGGGCCCGCCCACCATCCTGCTCACCCCTGAGACCAGCGTCTCGGTCGGAGAGTCAGACCTGCACTGCCAGGTGATCTCCGAGGGGCTGGACGTGGATCAAGACGTCCAAGACTTTGAATTCCGCTGGACCGTCAACGGCTCCGAGTGGACCGGCGCGGTCGGAACCACGGTCTTTGCCCAGGACACGCTGCCCGTCGCCGAGCTGGTCGGCGGACAGCTCTGGACCTGCAGCGTGCGCGGCGATGATGGCGAGGACGTGAGCCCCTGGGTTGACTCGGCACAGGTCGAGGTCCTGAACTGCATCGAGCTGAGCGAGAGCATCGTGGCCACCGACAGCGGCTGCAACAGCGAGCCCTCCGACTATGCTTGGCAAGACGACCGCGTACGCGCCTACAACTACGACCCCACGGACATCTCCGGTTGGATGAAGTTCGATCTGAGCGCCCTCCCCTCAGACGCCGAGGTCCTGAGCGCCAGCGTCTCTCTCTACGAGGAGTGGGGCGGCACCTCCGGCTCCCCGGAGTTGGTCTTTGTGGAGAGCAGCGACGATGCCTGGACCCGGGAGACCATGACGGGCGCCTATCCAGCCCGCGGTGCACAGATCAGCGGAACCACCACGGTCTTCTTCATCGACGACTGGAACACCTTCGAGCTGGACACCAGCCTGTGGGACTGGGCCAGTGATGTGGCGAGTGGCACGGCCACTCTGGGAATCGACAACGTGAACAACTCGTACAGCTACGTCTATTTCCATGGCTCGGACATTGAGAGTCAGGCCCCGACCTTGGATTTGACCTACCTCAGCTGCAGGTAGTGCTGCTCCTCGCCCTTCTTGCCTGTAAGGCCGCCCCCGAAGGCCTGGTCCTCACCTTGAGTCCCCAAGCCCCGACGACCGTGCACGACCTGGAACTGGACGTGCAGGTCCGTGACCCGGACGGGCAGCAGGTCTCGCTGGACATCCAGTGGACCCGGGACGGAGAGGCGCTGCCGGAGCTGGATGGTGCGCTCCGGGTACCGGCCGTCCAAACCGCGAAGGGTGAGCTGTGGGAAGTGAGCGTGGTGGCCTCGGATGGGGAGCTCAGTGTTGGGCCCCTCCGGGCGGAAGTGGAGATTGGGAACACGGCTCCGGTGCTCTCTGGAATCACGATCACCCCCGAACACCCCACAGCTCTGAGCGCACTCGAGGTCCGCTTTGAGGGCCAAGACATCGACGGGGAGGAGCTGAGCGCTGAGGTGCGCTGGTTCGCGGACAACATGGAGGTCGGCTCCGGTCCGCTCCTGCTCCCCGGGGTCGCCCAGAAGGGCCAGACGGTGCGTGTCCAAGCCATGGTGAGCGACACCCATCTAAGCGCGATCGATGCGACCGAAGTGCTCATCCTCAACAGCGCGCCTTGGTCGCCTACTGTCCGGCTCACCCCTGAGAGGAGCGCGCTGCCCAACGAGTCAGACCTTCACTGCGAGCTGCTCGCCGAGGGCCTGGACGCAGACAACGACCTCCAAAGCTTTGAGTTCAGCTGGACCCTCAACGGCGCCGAGTGGAGCGGCGAGCTGAGCACCACCGTCTACCCCCACGACACCCTGCCACTCTCTGCGCTTGAGGGCGGCCAAGTCTGGACCTGTGCCGCCCGGGGAGACGACGGAGAAGAACTGAGCGCCTGGGCCACCTCAGATCCGGTGGACATTCTCACGTGCCACGTCGTCACCGAGGCCTTCCTCGCCATCGACAGCGCCTGCAACAGTGAGTCGAACAGCTACACCGGCAAAGACAACCGAATTCGGGCCTTCAACAAGGGCGACTACGATGTGACCGGTTGGATGAACTTCGACCTCTTCGGCCTGCCCCTGGATGCCACGATTCTGAGCGCCAAGGTCTCCCTCTTTGAGGAGTGGGGCCAGGCCTATGGCGGCCCGGACTTGGTCTTTGTGGAGAGCGACCATGATGCATGGACCCGGTCCACCATCACCCGAGGCAACCCCGCCAGAGGCGCTCAAATCAGCGAGACCAGAAGCTACTTCATCATCGGCGGCTGGAACCGCTTCGATCTGGACATGAGCCTGTGGGAGTGGCGCCGCGACTTGGCCAGTGGAACGGCCACTCTGGGCATCGACAACCTGAACACGGACTGGAGCTACGTGTACTTCCACGGGCCAGACAAGGCCGGACTCGAACCTGAACTGCAGCTGCGCTACCGCACCTGCCTGTAGTCAGAAGGCCAAGCTCAGAGCGGGTAGAGCGCCACCCCACCATCGCCCAGGATCCAGATTCGGGCTTGCTCATCCAGGTGCATGCCGCGTATCTCCCCCAAGGTGCTCAGCTCCGGCACGCCGTAGAGCAGCTCGCCCTCGGGCAGTGCGACCAAGCCCTGGCTGGTCAATGCCCAGGCGTCCCCCTGAGCACACACCAGCTCCAGGACCCTTGCATCGGCCAAGGCCGGGTAGACGGACACATCTCCTGTGCCGACGTTCACAAGCTCTAAGCCCTGTTTTCCCCAGACGAAGGTCCCAGCGCTGCAAGCACGAAGTCCCTGCCCTTGCGAGGCCTTCAGGTAGTCACGGCGGTTTCCGGCGGCGTCCACCGCGCTGAGGTAGCCATCCAAGAGCACCCAGAGCAGGCCGCTGGGGGCCACGCTCAAACCCAAGACCGGGTCGGTGATGGGGGTAGGCACAAAGCGCTCCAGTCCCCCATCGTGTCGGTACAGGCCGGTCTCACCGGCGACCCAGGCGCTCCCGCCGCTGATGGCCAGATGCTGGGCCGAGGCAGAGAGTGGCAGGCGCTCCAGGCCGCTTGGCCGCACGCGGTAGGCATCGTCCCCGGTGAGCACCCACAGGCTTCGGCCGGCCTGCTGCTCGGCGACCCCAAAGACCGGCCCTGGGATGGCCAAGGCGTCCTTGTAGCGGCGCGGGACCTCTCCGATGTGGGACAGGCCCAGGTCTCCGGCGATCCAAGCGCCCTTCTTGGACGCGCTGACCTCGTTTGCGCCAATCCCTGCTGGGGCTCCCGCCAGCTTCCACGCTGCGATGGTGCCGGTCTCCGGTCTCAGCAGCGCCAAACCTTGCTCCGTGCCCACCCAAAGACGGCCCGGGGGCCCCGCCGCGACCTCGGTGACCACATCGCCGGGCAGGCCCTGCGCACGGGTCCAATGGCGCTGGACCTTCTCTCCGTCAAAGGAGACCAGGCCATCCAAATCGGCCGCTGCATAGAGCACGCCGCGGATGCGCTCCAGGGCGTAGACGGCGCCAGAGTCCGGTGTCCAAAACTCAGAGAGAAGGCCGGACTTGAGCTGAAGAATGCCGACCGTGTCGGTGGCCAGGAGCACCCGCGTTGGGTCGTGGTGGTCCGTGTCCCAGATGTTCAAATCCGGGTTCACGCCTTCGATGGGCTCGGCGTCCGGCAAGCCGTGAACGCCCTGGTAGCCGGCCCAAAGTCGGGCATCGCGCCCGGGGGTGATGGAGAAGACGCTGTGGGGAGCAAGCAAGGGGGTGAGCTGGTCTTGGAGGCGGTCCAGGCCATGGTAGGTGCCGATGTAGAGGTCGGAGGAGCTGCCGCCCAGGGCTTGCACCCAGGGATCGGAGAGGCTCAGGTCCCAGACCTGGGTCACCACCCCTCCCACAAGCAAGGCCAAGCCATCGCCGGTGGCCACCCAGAGGCGCTCCCCATCGACGAGCACCGCGTTGACCTGTGAGCTGGGCAAGCCCTCAAAGCTGCCAAAGGTCTGCACCGGGAAGGCGGTCTTGTCCGCGAGAACCAGCCCCCCTTCCAGCAACGCGGCCCAGGCCCCTTGATCCCCCACGGCCACGATGTCCGCGACCTCGGCACCTGGAAGCAGCTCGGGCCACCCCATCTTGGCGACGCCCTGTGCATCCAAGCCCCAAGTGGCCCACACGGGCGCGCTGGCCTGCCCACCTTGAATCACGCGCAGCAGGCTCTGGCGTGGCAGTGGCTTGGACTGCCACCCCGGCTCAACCCCGCTTCCAATGGCGGTCCACCCTTGAGGCGTCTTTAGCTCAACCGTCGCCGGTCCCAGAGACTCCGGCCAACCCGCGTCCCAGAAGACCCGCACCGCGCGCTTGCCGGAGAGCTCCGAGAGGCTCTGGGGTGGCGCTGCGAGAGCGCGCACATGACCGGGCTCAGCCAGGGCCAGTCCGGCCCAAACTAGGAGCAAAGGGCCTCCACCTGCTCCTTGTAGCGGGCAGCGTGGGCCTCCATAAAGTGCAGCTGACCTTCCAACTCCAGAGCCTCCTGTGGGCACGCCCACCAGCAGTAGAGACACTGGATGCAGTCTTCCGGTTCCGTCTTCACGCCGATCTCTTCAGCGCTCAAGTGGGTGGGGCAGACCTCGGCGCAGGCACCGCAGTCATCGCACTTGTCCTTGCGCAGGCGCAGGCCGGTGATGCTGTCGTCTTGGAGGGAGTAGCGATCCTGGATGATGCCGGCCTTGTAGGCCAGCTGGCTGACGCGGGGGTCATCCACCAGGGGCCGCACGGCGAGCTTCAACCAGTTCAGGCTGCGCGCCTCGGAGAGCTCCGCCAGACGGGAGCGCTGGGGGGCATGCTTGATCTGGCGCAGCATCGGTACCTGGGCGGCGCTCTGTTCCAAGAGCTCCTGGGAGACCAGGCCGGCGTGGATGGCGTGCTCCAAGTAGGGCACCCGCTCTATGGGCATGCCCACCAATCGGCAGGCCACCACGTCGTTGGTGAAGGCCTCGGTGCTCATCATCAGGTGGCCCAAGCGGAAGGGCTCGCCATCTCCGGGGCCGTTGCCTTCCATGCCCACCAGCCCGTCCACCAGGATCAGGTCCGGCTTGACCACCTCGTTGATGGCCATGATGTTTCGGCCCAAATCGCGGTGCATCTCGCGCTTGTCCTGGCCGGTGCAGATGCCCACCCAGTTCTTCAGAGCGCAGCTGAGTCCAGCCTCGGCGTGGGTCTTGATCTTCGGCACTGAGATCAGGAACTCGGCGTCCATGATGGCCCGCGCGATCTTTGGCCGTGCTCCTGCTTGGAGGGGGACCGGAACGCCGCCGTCCTGGTTCAAGTCCAGGATGCTGACTCCATAGCGCGGCACCAGCTTGTCGATGCGCAGTCGGGCGAAGGTGTTGATGCCCCGGCGGTGCACGCCCACATTGGAGCCATCGGCCACCTGAATGCGGTGGTAGCCGCGGTTCTTGAGGGCCTCGATCAAGGAACAGAGCACCCGCAGGTCCGTGGAGTTGCCGATCAGGGCCGCCAGATCATTGTTCATGTTCGGCTTGATCAGGATGCCCGTCCCCAGGTCCTCGGGCAGCACCTCGGCGAAGCGCTCCAGCGCCCACTCCACCTCGGTCTTGACCTGCGCCGGGGTCCAAGCGGACATGACCCGAACTTGGCCCGCTGGACCAAAGTCGAAGCTGTGACGGCTCATTGGGCAGGCTCCTTCGGGTTCAAGTCGTGCCAAGCCACCCACCCGCTGCCTTCGTAGCAGACCAAGAGATCCAAGGGGACTTCCTGTGCACCACGGCTGAATTCGCTGAGGCGGCCTGGGCCCATCACGTTGCCATGGAGCTGGAAGAACCACAACTTTCTGTGGGCCTGTGAGCTCGCCCGCAGGCGGGTCTTGACCAGAGCAGCCTCGTATTCGGCCCGCTCATCCCCGTCCCAGATGCCGTTCTTGTTCTTGTCCCAGTGAGAGAGCAAGGCAGCGTCCAGCTCAATCATGTCGCGGGCGTCCGCTTCGGCCTCGAGCTGCTCAATGATTCGGTCTAGGGAGTCGGCCTGCTTGTCCTGGCCAAGGCTGCGCAAGTGCTCGACCTCCTTCTCCAAGACCGAGAGCGCATGGGCCTCCCGCCAACGCGAGGGCAACAGTCCCATGTGCTTGAGCAGGAGCGGCGTAAACCAGCTCGTTCCTGGGATGGGCAGGCTCCAATTCACCGCCGCCAGCACGCCGGCCGGCACGATGCGGAAGACGTCCAGGAGCTGGGAGCGCACCTGGTCCTGCTCCTCAGGGCTCAGGCTCTCGCCACTTGCGATACGGCGCTTGAGCAATCCAGCGAGCTGCTTGGACTCCTCGACCTCTCCCTTCAGGTGACCGAGCTGCTCCCCGGCGGTCTTGCGGATGGAATCCCATCCACGCCGAAATAGACCGGGTGGTTCCTCGATCTCTGCGAGTTCCATGGCTGTCTCGCGCAGGAGCTGGGCGTCTTTGGACAAACCCTGAGCCTCGAGCTCCGATGCCATCTGACTGAGGTCTTCGCTGGACATGGGCCCTCCTCGGGGCGGCGCTTAGCGCTTTGCCTGGGATGCGACCTGGGAGAGCAGGTCCTCGTAGCGTTTCCAAACGGCAGGCCACGCGTAGTGCGATGCCACGTAGTCACGGCCCTCAGCGCCGAGCTTCTTGACCAGCTCGGGCTCCTCGATCAGACGCTGCATCTGGTCCCGCATCTGCTCCACTTGCCCCGCCTGGAAGGGCAAGCCGATTCCGCCGGTGGCCTCACGGATGGCGGGCTGCTCCGACCAAACCACCGGCTTGGCGCAGGCCATCCCTTCGATAGCCGTAAAGCCAAAGCCCTCCTGCATCAGGGTGGGGAACAGGACCACATCGGCGCGCTGGTAGAAGGGCGCGATGGCCGGCACGTCGGTGTTGAAAGTCACCGACAGACCATGGCTTTGCACCTTGAGCTGGTCCAAGAAGACCGGGTCCACTACGGCACCGACGATGTCCAAGCTGCTGCGCTGCTTCAGGCGCTTGGGCAGACGCGCAAAGGCATCAATGGCCAAGTGCTGGCCTTTCCCCGGCAGAATTCGCGAGGGATAGGTAAAGCGCAACCCACCCTCGGGAGGTGGGGTTTCGCTGGGCTGGAAGCGCTGCAGATCCACGCCGTTGTGAATGACCTGGATGCGCTCGGCGGGAACACCGACCTCGACCAGGCGCTCCATGCTGGCCTGTGAGACCGTGACGACAGCCTTGAGGCGGCGGCTCTTGAAGCGGTAGAAGAGCTCCCTGGCCCGGGTGCCAGCGTCCCGCCTGTCAATGCCGAAGTTCAGGTCATGCACGATGCAGACCGCGGGGGCCCCCAACGCCGGAACCTCGATGCTGTTGGCCAAGACCACATCCGGCTTAAAACGCCGAGACTCGCGCATGGCAGCCCACCAGAGCGCTTGCCAGGACTGCCGCCTTCCCAAACCACGTAGGTCCACCGCGACGGCGTCCTCTGGGACCAGCGAGCGGTCCCTTGTGAAGCCCACCACCAAGCGCACAGCATGGTGCTTCTGAGCCTGTTCGGCGAGGCTCTGGAACACGGTCTCTGTGCCAGAGCGCACGTCGGGGGGGTAGCGTCGGGCGACCAAGAGCAGCTTCATGCCTGATCCCTATCCTGCGGTTCAGAGTCAGTCAGTCAGCTTGGCCAGGATCAGCAAGCCACCGTGTACTTCGGCCAGCTCTCCGGGATCCACCAGCTCAAAACCAGCCTCCTCCAAGAGCCGCTCATAGAGGGCATAGGGATGTGCCTGGAGCTGGTGTACGTCGTGAACTTGGTGGATCTCACCGTTGGCCTCTCGAAGCAAGAAGCTGAAGTCCACGCGAAAGGCGCCTTGGGCGTCTGGCTCGTGGTGCCACTCCAGAAAGCGCGCGCTGCGCCCGTCCGGTGAGTCTCCCCCACCCTGCGCAATGCCGGGCTGAACGGTCTCCAGCACCGCGTCGGGCACCAGCAGCAAGGCCCCACCCGGTGAGAGGTGCCGCTTGGCCGTCTGAATGGCGGCCTCGATGTCCTCGGGCGTGAGCAGGTACATCAGCACGTCGTGGATCAGCACGGCGTCGAAGCGCCGGTCCAGGTTGAGCGTGCGCAGATCGCCGCACACATGCTCCCGACCTGGACAGAGCGCGCGACTGACTTCCAGCATCTCCGGCCGAATGTCGTTGAGCACCAGCTCGATCTGCTCGGGTACGTGGGAGCCCAGGTGCCCCGTCGCGCTGCCCAACTCCAGAAAGCTCTTGAGAGGACGGGTCAGCCCTTGCTGCATCACGCCCATGAGCAGGACCGCCAGCTCGTCGTAGTCCTGGGGTGGGGAAAGCACCGGCCACCACGAGGCCAGTGAGGTGTAGGCCTGCTCAGACATCACAACTCCATTGCGCTAGTCGAAGTAGCCCAGGGCTCTGAGGGCGGCCTCGTCTACACCGGATTCCCCGCTGCCCCACTCCAGTCCCTGCACCAGGGTGTCCCGGCTGGCCGGTCCGCGCAGCTGAGAGCCCAGCAGGATCTCACCGAGCAGGTCTTCGGCAGGCGCGATGCCCATCAAGGCCTGAAGGGTCGGTCCCACATCCAACATCTGGACCTGGCCCATGTCCTTGCCCACCGGCACATCTGGGCCCATCGCCATGAACACACCCGCGGGATCGTGGTCGCCCGTAAAGGGCTCATCTTCGACCATCACGTAGTCGGAGAGCGGCTCCCCGCCGGCCCGACCTCGGGCCACACGCTCGGGGTCCGGAGACTCGTCGGCCAACACCAGACCCAGGGTGTCACTGGAGCCTGGCAAGAGCTCCCAAGTGTAGAGGGGCAGCCCTGCGTCGTCGATCAGCAGGGCCAGCTGACGCTCCAAATCGCTCAAGGAGGCCTGCTCGGCGGTCACGCTCAGACGGATGCCCAAGCGGCTGACCTGCACGGGCCCCAGCTCCGCGTCGAGACGCGCCTTGAGCCGGTCCGTCAAGGGCACGAGCTGAAGCTGCTCATCGGGCATGGCTTTGAAGCCGTGGTCGCTCAGGATCACCACCGTGGTCTCCGGCCCCAGGCGCTCCAGCACCTCGCCCAGGATGCTGTCGGCCTGCCGGTAGGCGTCGGTCAGGGAGTCGCCGTAGGCCATGGACTTCTCGTAGTCCACGTCCTCGAAGGACTCCGGCTGGTGGTACTTCCAGAAGCGGTGGGCCAAGCCGTCCGTGGCAAACCACGTGAAGGTGGCCAAGTCGGGGTTGTAGGCATTCAAGCTGTGAATGAACACATCCCGGTCGATCTGGCCTCGCAGGCGGTGCAAGGCTGCAAAGCGTGCGTCGTCGTCAGGGTGTTCCATGCGCTCCCGGATCTTCCAGCGCATGGCTTCCCACAGAGTCCCGACCCTGAGCCCATGGGGGATGCCGGCCAGGGCGAGCTGAAGCCCGCTCCGTCGCGCGGCCACGTTCTTGCGCTTCAGGCGGTTGGAGAGCTCCAGCTCCTTGACGAAGCTGAGCTCGCTGGGCCAAGTCTCCGGTCCCGGCGCGAGCCAGGCGGGCACGATGAAGCCGTCCACAGGCCGAGGCGGGTAGCTGACCAGCCACTTGTAGATGCCGATGCGGTAGCCCTCGGCCTCGGCCACGTCCCAGAGGCGCGGCACCTTGGCGGCCGTTGCCTGGACATGGAAGCCTCGAATCCCATGGTCCTCTGGCGGCTTTCCGCTGGCCATCGTGGTCCAAAGCAGCGGACTGAACATCGGGTCCATGCTCTGGAGCACCGCGTGGCTGCCCTGCTCCTTGACCTGTGCGAAGGCGGGCAACTCCCCGTCGGCGATGCGCGCGTCCAGGATCTCGAAGGTGGCGCCGTCTACCCCGAAGACCATCATCTTGACCGGGGCCTGCTCGGGAATGGGCCGCAGGACCAGGGCAAGGCTCCAGAGAGGCAGAAGCACCAGGGCGAAAGCCAACTTCCCAGAAGCGCTCCGAGCGAAAAGCTGTGCGGGGAGAGCGAGCAGAAGGCTTGGCACGAGCACGGCCAACCCCAAGTACAAGACCGGTCGGTCCAGGAACCAGGGGTTCACCCACACCGCCCACGAGGCCAGACCGAGCCCAGGGAGGGCTCCGAGCAGAGCGGCGAGGACCGCGGCGCGTTTCAGACTCGCTGACTTCACAGGGGCTCCAAGAATCGACCCGGCTGGAACTCATCCCAGAAGTGCCAGTCTCCTGGCCAAGTGTGCAGGCAACGGCCCAGAAAGGCAGCGATTTCGTCGGCACCCTGCTCCAACACCTGGGCGGTGGGCAGGCTGCGGTCAATGGCGATCTCTGGGCCGACCTCGGAGACCCAGCGTCCTTCTTCCCGGTGGGTGACCAGGGTCAGCAGCGGGGCGCCCGACTTGAGCGCCAGAAATACGCCACCGACTGGGATGCGCATGCGCTGCCCCAAGACCGGTCGAATCAGGCGTCGGCCCAGCTCTTTTCCGCCACCGGTCCCATCGCAGGCGCTCAGGATGACCTCGTTGGCGCGCAGGGCTCTCAAGACGGGCCGAAGGTAGCTGGCTCCGTCCTGAATACGCCCGGGAATGTCCTGCTCCAAGGTCGATCTGAGCGCCGAGACCCGCTGGCCCTCTTCGGAGAGTTCGCCTTCAACGCCTCCACCCCCGACCTGGACCATTGGGTAGCCCCGCGCCCCGAGCTCGCACAGTGGCAGCTGAGCGGGCCCCATGTGGGGGTGCATCAAGACCACACCCTGGCCCTTCGCCAGCGCCGCGTCGACGTGCTCCACGCCGCGCATCTCGATGTAGGCGCTGCCCTCCCCCGCGGCGATTCGCTTGAAGGTCCAGGAGATGTACTGGTCGACGAAGTGGGTCTCAAAGACCTGCCGCACCAAGGGGTCCAAGTCCCGACCTGGGAAGGCGCGGCTCATGTTCCGCCGCACGATCTGCGCTTTGCCACGCGCGCCGACGCTGGCCAGCTGGCCCAGGCGCCGGTTGGCGCGCAGCTCGGTGCCCGCGGGCAGGCGCCCAAGCAGCTCTCGGTACGGGCCCCACACCAAGCGGCGGTAGAGGTCCTTGATGGGCGACTCGCCAAAGACCATGCCTACTCCATGTACCCAAGGGCTTCGAGCATTGCGCGCTCCTCTGGGGTCAGCTCAGCGGCGCTGCGCTCCGCGTCACCGTCCAAGAGTGCGTCGGCCTGCTGAGCGAGGGTCTGGGCTTCCATCGGGAACTCTTGCGCCTGGTCGCGGTCGGAGACTGTACAGAGGGCACAGCCGCCTTCGGCCTCGGAGCGATACAGCGCATCGGAAAACTCAGTCGATTCCCGGCGAATAAACAAGCTGCTCGCGCTGCGCAGGCCGGCCAAGCGCAAGGTCGGCCGGTGACTGGGATCCGTCTCCCGGGCGGCCAAGTTGGCCTCGCGATCAAAGGCCAGTCCCCGAGCTTGGGTGCGGCCCTGCCAGTCGGCGGACAGGTCCAGGCCTTCCACTTCGGCAGGGGCCTCTACCCCCAAGAGCGCGTAGATCGTCGGCGCGAAATCGGAGACCTCGACCAGCCCCTCGACCTGAGTCCCAGCCGGAATCACGCCCTCAAAGCGCATGGCCGCCGGGATGTGGGTGGAGGCGTCGAAGAGGTCATCGCCGTGGTTGAACCAGACGCCTTGCTCTCCAAGGGCCTCCCCGTGGTCCGCGTTGACCAGAATCAGGGTGGACTCTCCGCGCCCCTCCACCCCTTCCAGCAAGCGACCCAACTGGGCATCGGCGAAGGCGATCTCCCCGTCGTACTGGGCGACGACGTAGTCCACATCGGTGATGCCTTGGAGGCTCTCGACCAGGTAAGGCGCGACGTTCTGGACCTGGGCCATCGAGGGATTGCCGGGATCGCGAGGGTCGCCCTCGTAGTAGCGGGTGTCGTAGGGCGCAGGGGGCTCGTAGGGGCCGTGGGCGTCGAAGAGATGCACCCACAAGAACCAAGGTCCTTCCTGCTTGTCCAGCCAACCCAGCGCGTGGTCGACCGTGTCGTCCCCTTTGCGCTCCAGGACCTGGTGCGGGTTGAAGCGCCGCACCAGCCCGGCCTGCAAACGGCCCGGCAGAGAACGGTCCCACCCTGGCACCACCGAGTAGTCATCGTCGTAGGTGGAGAAGCCCTGGGAGAAGCCGTACTTTCCATCCAGCACGTAGGCGCTCACGAAGGCCCCTGTCGCGTAGCCTTCGGCCTTCAAGGTGCTCGCAATGGTCGGCCTGTCGGCAGGCATCGGGATGCCGTTGAGCAGGGTGTCGTGAGACCAAGTGCCCGAACCGGTGTGCAGGCTGGTGTGCGAAGGCCCGGTCACGGCGATGGGTGCGATGGCGGCTTTGAAGAGCACGCCCTCACTGGCCATCGCGTCAAAGGCAGGGCTCGTGTCCCGCTCGTAGCCGTAGGCCCCCATGTGGTCCGCGCGGGTTGTATCCAAGGTCACGATGAGCAAATTGGGTGCAGAGGCGGCCGCCCCCCGATCGCCCGACCCTTGGGCCCCCGGGTTGTAGTGGGTAGCAGCAGCAAATGGAAGGGCTGCGAGGCCGGCCCATCCAAGGCTTGGAAGGCGCCGAAGCGCCAAGATTGCCAACACGGTCACCGCGAGCAACGCCAAGGCCGCGAGCACCGATCCGCTGTACCAAGGTGGGGCTTGAAAAGGGGGTGGGTCGGTGACCACTGCCAGCACCCCGCTGCAGAGGCCCCAGCCGACCGCGCCAAGCCCGATGCCAGCGGCCACTGTGCGCCCCTTTGCGAGGAGCCCAAAGGGGGCGGAGAGCGCCGCAACCGCGAGCGCTGTCAGCACGAGCAGCGCGCCGGGATCCGGGAGCCAGAGGCGACCCAGCCAGGCCACTCCCATGGCCTCGCCGAACCCCAAGAGCGAACCCACGCCAGCCGCGCCGAGCAGGGGATGAAACAGGGTGCCAGTTTCGGACTTCATAGGGTCCCATTAGCGCACCCTCAGAGGATCGTGCTTGCAAATCGGGGACGTTGCTGGCAACTTCCCGCGTTGCCCCGGAAGGCTTTCCAGGGAGGAGACCCATGTACCGTCGACTGGCCCGCCAACTGACCCCCATGATCCTGCTCGGAGTGGCCGCACTGGCCCCCTCGGTCGCATCTGCGCAAGAGGTGGCTGTCGCCCCCTTCTTGCCCAAGGCCGGACTGGATCAAAAGGTCGCGAATAACGTCACTTCTCTGGTCGCCAGCGAGCTGGACTTTATGTCCGACTTCGACGGCGCAAACCAGCTCGAAGCCAAGCCCAAGAGCTTGACCTTGTCCTGCCTGAACAAGGCCTCGTGCCTCAAGGCCATCGGTCGGACGGCCGGCGCGGACTTTGTTGTGGCTGGATCAATCGCCCCAGCCGGCGATGAGTACGAGGTCTACATGGTGCTGCTCGATGTGGGCAAGGGCACCTACGTGCGCAAGGTCACCGCCAAGGTCGATGGCTCCCCCAGCGGCATGGCTGACAGCATGGGCGCCCACGTCTCCGAGCTGGTAACGGGCCAAGGCCCGGGCAAGCAGGAAGACTCGGTCGTTGAAGTGGACGACTTCGACATGTTCGACGAGGACGATCTGGACGAGTTCGACTTTGGCGGAGACGACGGCCCCGACGAGAACCGCTTGGGAACCCCAGGCAACTCTGAGCGCAGCCTCGACGACTTCGAGGACGAGCCCGACGACTGGGAGCTGGAGCAGCAGCGCGAAGACGAGGCCCGCCGCGAGCGCGAGGCCGCCGCCGCCCGCAAGCGCGAGGAAGAGGACCGCCTGGAGCGCGAGCGCCAAGCCGAAGCCCAGCGCCGCAAGGACGAGGAGCGCCGTCGCCGCGAGGAGCTCGCCCGCAAGGAAGCAGACGAGCGCGCAGCCGCCGATCGCGCCCGACGTGAGCGTGAGGCCCGAGAAGAAGAAGAGCGCGTTGCAGCCGAGCGTGCCCGTCAACGCGAAGCGGACGACCGTGCCCGCCGTGAGGCCGAGGCCGCACGCGAAGACGACTTCGATGACATCTCCTTCGGCTCGGTCGACCCCGACGACATCGAAGTCGAGATCGACGACATCAACTTCGGGGACGCCTCCTCGGAGATCGTGGTCCTGGATGATGACCCCATCGACTACAATGACCTGGACGACATCGACTTTGACTCTCTGGACGACCCCGATCCACGAGACAGCCGAGACAGCCGGGACTCAAGGAACAGCTCTCGTGATGACCGGGATGACCGGGACGACCGGGACAGTCGCGACAGGGACCGCGACTCCCAAGACCGTCTCGCGGATCTGGACGGCCCCTCCAGCGAGGTCAACATTCGTGGCGCCCGCGGCGAGAACGACCCGCGCTTCGGCATCACCCTCCGAGGCGGGTACTCCAAGTTCCAGACCTTCGACTTCGTGACCTACGGCGCGGAACTCTCCATCCCCGTCGGCGAGGTCTTCTTCCTCGGCATTGGCCTGGAGGGCTACTCCACCCAGCGGGACGTGCCACCCAAGCTGCAAGAGGAGCAAGGCCGCCCACCTGAGGAGTGGAACACCATCGCGCCCTTCAACTTCGGCGTGAAGTACCAGCCCACAAACCGCCCGTTCCGCCCCTACATCGGCGGGGATGTGACGGTCACGCCCTACACCTTCGAGAAGTTCCGCATGGCGCCAGGCCTGCGTGCACGTGGCGGATTCGACTACATGTTCACGGACGCCTTTGGTGTGAACCTGAACCTGGCCGCAGGCTTCTGGTACGGCTCCGAGTTCGAGATTGTGCAGAAGGACCTGCAGCCTCTGGGCGGAGTTCCATCCGTGTCCCTGGGCACCACAATCCTCTTCTGATGTCGTCTGTGGGGCCGCCACGCTCGGCGGCAGCTCTGGGCGTCTTCCAAGCGTTCTTGCTCTCAGTGGGGGCTTGGTACCTCTGGCAGCGCTGGGAGCCTGCGGGCATCCTGGCGGTATTGGCGCTGCTGGCCCAACTCGGCGGCGCCGGTGCGCTCTTGGCTGGCGCGTCCGCCAAGTACACGCGCTGGGCCGCCTTGCTCAGCCTCGCTTGCGCGGCGCTCGTCGTCGGCCTTCACCTGCAGGTCGGCGTTCACATCGTCCAGAACTTCGGAATCAGCGCAGAGAAGGGCTGGGCCTTGATGGGCGTGGCCGCCGGTGGCGGCGCCGGGGCCTCGCTGGTGCCAGTGATTCAGCTCTTTGTGCTGCGCGGCAGCCGTTTGAGCGAGAAAATGGGAGCAGCGGCGGCGCTGATCCTTCCCCTGCTCATCCCTCCCCTCTACGCCGTCTCCCAGCTTGATGTTGAGCAGAGCTGGAACACAGCCGCAGGCGAGGACAGCTTGGCTTTGGCCTACGCGAAGTGGAGCGGAGAGGCCGTCAAAGCCCGCCCAGGCGGGACACATGCACTGGGGGTGCTCTACGTGCTCCGTGATGGCCGCATCGTCTCCCAGACCCAGATCGATGGGCCGCGCAGCCAGAGCTTGATCGACGCCCTCCCACGGGAGGCGCCTGGCCCACGGGACGCCTTGGTCTTTGAGCAGGTCAGCTCCCTTGAGCCCCTGCCCGAGCTCGCCTTCTCGGGCCATGCCCCCATCCTCTCCCCAGGCCGAGACGGGCTCTATGGCCCACAAGGTGTGCAGGGCACCCTGCTCCTCTGGCGGGCTCCTTCCGTCGGCCGCAGAAAGATGGGCGGCGAGCTGCGTGCGCCCGGCGTGAGTCCCGAGCTGGCGGCCGGCGCCACGCACCAGGCCAGCTTGGATGGGTGGATGGCCTCCCTCGATGGCGTCTCCAAGCTGGATCAGACCTGGAGCGCACCGAAGTTCCTCAACCACCAGACCTTGTCCCAAGCGGCGGTAGACGGCGCCCACATGCTTCACCGAAACATGAAGGACAACGGACGCTTTGCCTATATCGTCAAGGGCCCAAGCGGAGACCTTGGCCGCGGCTACAACTACCCCCGCCACGCGGGAGGCGCCTGGTACATGGCCAGGGTCTACCGACACACCGGGGATGAGCAGGCGCACGCCGGTGCCCTGGCAGCCATCGCTCACCTGGCCTCGGTGACGAAGCACCTGCCCGACGGGCGGGCTTTCGTCCACGATCCCAGTCGCCGAGACGGCAAGGCCTGGGTTGGGACCACGGCTCTGGCCCTCTTGGCCCTGACCGAGCTCGACGTAGAACCCGAGCTACAGCAGGGATACGCCGCCTTCATCGCCTCGTCCGTTGACGAGAGGGGGAGCGTTCGGGGGGACATGGACTTGGCCACAGGCACATGGCCAGCTCAAGCACAGGTCACCTACGCCCAAGGTCAGGGACTGCTCGCGCTGGCTGCCGCCGAGCGTGCGGGGCTCAACGGTGTCTCGGAGCCTTTGGACCGCGCCATCGCCTTTGTTGAGGGCGACTACTGGCCATTGCCTGCGGCAAACCTTGCCATGCTCGATGAACACTGGATGTGCCTTGCTGCGGTGACCGTGCATGAAGTGCGTGGTGTCGCTGCTGGAGAGCGGGTCTGTACGGCCTATCTGGCGGATGTGGCTTGGTCTGCGCCCATCCCTGGAGCAGCGCAACAGCCTTCCGCTGGCCCCGCTGGTGGACTCGCCGAGGCCGTGATCGCACGAGCGGAGTTGGACCGCCGAGCCGGCCGAGAAGGCCCTTACCGCCAGCGCGCTCTGGACTATGCCGAGAGCCTGCTGGGCAATCAGTATCAAGTCTCAGATGCACCGCTTCTCGTTAAGCCAGCCGCGCTCATCGGGGGCTTCCGCGACGGCCCGTGGACCTTGGACGTTCAGGTCGACGCTGTGCAGCACATCGGCTGCGCACTCATGGGTGCAGAGCAGCTGCTCTTGGACCAAGAGCTGCCCGGCAGCATGCCCTAAACGCGCGCCGGTGAATGAGAAAGCCTACACCCGTTGTGGGACATTTTTGCCGCACCCCCAGTGTCCCACTCGGGGCGTGCAGATCCCGACGCAGGGCCAAGTTGCAGAGCAGCGAGCCGACGAACTGGGGATCGTAGAAGTCAGAGAAGTTGGCACGCCACTTGCTTAGACGTAGACTATCGCCCCCAGGAGTTCCTCATGACCCGTGCCACCTCAGTCATCGCATTGCTCGCCCTCGTTGCTTGCAAGACGAATACTTCCGACCCCCTCAACGCTGAAGACCCCATTGGCCGCATCACCGGCCAGGTCACCAACGTAGACGGCGAGGCCCTTCCCGGCGTCGAGGTCGAGGTCGCTGGCATGTCAGCTCTCACAGACGCAAACGGCTTCTACACCGTCGACGGCGTGACCCCTGCTGAAGAGCTGGTCGTCTCCTTCGAAGAGGAAGGCTTCGCTCGGGGCTACAAGAAGGCCCGCCTGCACAGCTGGGAGACGGTTGGCGTGGACGCCGTGCTCACCGAGATCGACGGCTTCGCTGTCTTCTCCGCACTGGACGGCGCCGACATCGAGATCGGCAAGGTCATGGTTTCCTTCGATGCTGGCACCATCGTCGATGAGTTTGGCGCCGCGTACACCGGCGACGTTCGCGTCGAGGTCACCTACCTGGACCCATCCAACGCCGAAGACATGAAGTACGCCCCCGGCGATCTGACCGCCCTGGCCTACAACCGCAGCAACCCTGGCGCCAAGGACGTGAGCGAGCCCGCACAGCTCGTCTCTTACGGCATGGCCGACATCACCCTGACCGACGGTGAGGGTGGCGACCTGAACATCGCTGACGGCGCCACCGCTGCTGTGGACTTCGAAGTCCAGAACAACGACCTGGACGGCAACCCCATGCCGGACACCTACCGCATGGGTGCTGGCGATGTTCAGCAGACATGGTCCTTCGACACCTCCCGGGGAATCTGGGTGGAAGAAGGACAAGGCTCGGTCTACAACGAGGTCGAAGACGTCACTGAGGAGCGCCCCGTCTACGAAGAGGTCGACCTGATCGACGAGGATCCTGAGTCCGCAACCTACGGCGAAGTCATCGGTACCGAGACCGTTGAGACCGGAACCGAGACCGTCGTTGTTGGCCAGCGCGAGACCGGTGCCCTGCGCTTCGCCTTCGAGGCCAGCCACTTCTCCTGGTGGAACTGCGACCAAGGCTTCGTGCCTTCTTGTGTGACCGGCCAGGTGACCGACATCCTCGGCTTCCCTGTACGCTCCGCACTGGTCAAGGTCAGCGGCGCCCAGTCCAGCTCTTCGGTCTACACCGACGAGGACGGCTACTACGTTGCCTCCGCAATGGTCGGTGACACCGTCACTGTCAGCGGTACCACCGTGGTCGGCGGCACCAACTGGGTGGGTGAAGAGCCCAGCGTCTTCCTGAGCGGCTACGGCAGCTCTTCGGCAGACTGCCAGCCCATCGACATCGACATCGAGGTCTGCCGCGAGTCCGGCATCGTGATGGCGGACAACCTCTCCGTCCAGGCCTCCACCCTGGAAGGCGTTGAGGCTGACCAGCTTCGCGCTTGGTTCTGGGAGCCTACCGGCGAGCCCTCGAACTGCGACGACCCCTGGGAAGACCTGGCCGAGGACACCTGCTACGCCGGTACCCCGGACACCTACGGTGACCGCTTCTCCAACAACTTGGTTGTTGGCATCCACAGCGCCTCCACGGGCACCAAGACTGTCGGTGACTACCTGGAGATGCGCACCTCCCGTGATGTGTACCGCATCGACCAGAGCGACATTGAGACCGGAACCGGCGACACCATCCCCGGCTACGTCTTCGAGACTGTCACGGTCACCGAGGGGTCCATGGATCTGACCGAGAACAGCGTCGAGCTGCGTGCTGGCGATGTCATCCGGGCCCAGGCCCCTGGCAGCGTCAACGACTACTTCGGTCCCATCGTGAACGAAGAGTGGATGACCATCCCTGAGCAGGTCGAGATCAACAACGTCACCGGAAGCCTCGGCAGCGTAAACCGCACCGGCGGCTTGGACTTGCGCTTCGAAGGCAAGAACAACCCCGACGCTGTGGTGGTCTTGGTCACTCAGGCTGGCGATGAAAATGGCCTGCTTTGCAAGTACGCCGACGACGGCACCGTGAACCTGAGCGGCTCGGACCTGGGTGCCTTGCAGCCCGGCTGGACCAGCGTCAGTGTCTACCGCCCCGAGTTCCAGTGGACCGAAGGCCCCGACGGCATGCCCATCCGCCTGCAGTCCATGTCCGGCACCATCCTCGAGGCTGACCTGCAGTAGGTCAACTTCGGCGACGACTCAAGGGTCGGCCTTCGGGTCGGCCCTTGCTGCTCTGGGGCCGCTTAGTTCAGGCCGGACCAATCCCCATGGTCCAACCAGCTCCGAAGGATGACCACCGCGGCTGCTTGGTCGATGACCTCCTTGCGGCGCTTCCTGGACAGGTCGTGTTCCAGCAAGACACGCTCCGCTTCAACGGAGGAGTAGCGCTCATCGATGTAGATGGGGGTCAACGAGAGCAGCTCGCCCAGAGCATCGCCCACCTGCCTTGCCAGTCGCGCCGAGCGCGTCTCGCTGCCGTCTAGCTCAAGGGGTAGCCCGACGACCAGATGCTCGGCCCGCTCTTCAGCGGCGATCTTGGCCAACAAGGCGCAGTCCTTCTTGACCCCGCGGCGAGACACGGTGGTGACTGCGTTCGCAGTGATCCCCAAGGCGTCGGAGACCGCAACGCCGATGGTCTTGGTGCCCACATCCAAGGCAAGAGCTCGACCGCGAAGTGGCATTGCTGGGAATCCTCTGTTACTGTACGCCCGTTCAGTCACCTGAGCGGCTCCACCTCACCTAACTACCCTGGAGGATGCATGACTCGAAAGCGCGCCATACTGCTCTCTCAAGGGGACGAGGTCATCACCGGCCAGACCTTGGACAGCAACGCGGCATGGCTTGCAGAGCAGCTCACCTCTCTGGGCTTTGATGTCGTACTCCAACTCACGCTTGGCGACCGCGTAGATGACATCGCTTGGGGCCTTGAGCTGGGCAGCGGCCGTGGAGATGTGCTGATCTGTACCGGCGGCTTGGGACCCACCCAGGACGACCTGACGGTCGAGGTAGTCGCCAAAGTCACCCAAGACGAGCTGAGCTTGAATCAGGCCACCCTGGACCACATCCAGGCCCTTTACAAGAGCATCGGCCGCGTCATGCCTCCGGCCAACATCAAGCAAGCCATGCTGCCGTCCCGAGCCACGATTCTCCGGAACGACTGGGGAACCGCTCCCGGGGTTCAGGTTGAGCACAACGCCTGCCAAGCGTACTTCGTGCCTGGCGTGCCTCGGGAGATGAAGGCCCTCTGGAAACACCGGATCCTGCCTGACCTGCAGGCACGCTTTGATCTTCCGCCAGAACGCCTCTTGGTCTTTCGGTGCATGGGCGTTCACGAGTCAAAGCTGGCCGAGCTCATGGCGCCATTCCAGGACCGTCACGGCGTGGTCTTGGGCTTCCGCACCATGCTGCCAGAGAACCAGGTCAAGCTTCGCCTGAGCGCAGAGCTCCCCCAGGAGACCGAAGAGGCACTCAGAGAAGAGGCGCTTCAGATCCTCGGCAAGAACTGCTACGGGGTGAACAGCGGCAACCTGGTCCAGGTCATTGGGGATCTTCTGCGCGAGCGCAAAGAAACCTTGGCCACCGCGGAGTCCTGCACGGGTGGGAACATCTCCGCCCAAATCACCTCTGCGCCGGGCTCCTCCAGCTACTTCCTGCAGGGTGTATGTGCCTACGCCAACGCAGCCAAGACCCAACAGGCCGGCGTTCCTGCAGAGCTGATTCAGGCCCATGGGGCGGTCAGCGAACCCGTAGCCATCGCCATGGCGGAAGGCATCCGCGAGCGTGCCGGGAGCAGCTATGGCCTGTCCACCACCGGGATCGCGGGCCCAGGCGGCGGGACCCAAGATAAGCCTGTGGGTACCGTCCATATCGCCTGCGCGACCCCCACAGGGACGCACCACATCAAGCTGGCATTACGGGGCTCCAGAGAGCGAATCGTCTCCCTCGCAGCCGGCGCAACTCTGGACATGCTTCGGCGTCACCTCCAGGGTCTTCTTTAGGGGCGGACATTTTTTGGTCCCCCCCCAAACTACATTCAGAACATCAAGACTCCTGAGAGTCTTCCCCTTCCCCCTCTTCTTCCCTTCCGGAGTTTCAGATGCCCCTCGACAAAGACCGCGCAAAGGCAGTTGACAGTGCCATTTCTTCCATCGAACGCCAGTTCGGAAAGGGCTCCATCATGCGCCTGGGAGAGGCAGAGGCGCCAAAGATCAAGACCATCTCCACTGGCTCCATCGGCCTGGACGTCGCCTTGGGTGTTGGCGGTGTTCCCAAGGGTCGCGTGGTCGAGGTCTACGGACCAGAGTCCTCCGGTAAGACCACTTTGGCCCTGCACCTCATCGCTGAGGCACAGCGCGCCGGCGGCGTGGCAGCCTTCATCGATGCTGAGCATGCCTTGGACATCAACTACGCAGCGGCCCTCGGTGTGAAGGTGGACGAACTGCTCGTCTCCCAGCCCGACTTTGGTGAGCAAGCTCTGGAGATCGCAGAGACCTTGGTTCGCTCCGGTGCCCTGGCCATCGTGGTCATCGACTCCGTCGCGGCCCTGGTCCCCAAGGCCGAGCTGGAAGGCGACATGGGCGACTCCCTGCCAGGCCTCCAGGCACGCCTCATGTCCCAGGCGCTGCGCAAGCTCACCGGCTGCATCCACAAGTCCGACACGGTGATGCTCTTCATCAACCAGGTCCGTATGAAGATCGGCGTGATGTTCGGCAACCCAGAGGTGACCTCGGGCGGAAACGCACTGAAGTTCTACTCCTCCGTGCGCCTGGACATCCGTCGCATCGGCAGCATCAAGAAGGGCGACCAGGTCCTGGGCAACCGCACCCGCGTCAAGGTCGTCAAGAACAAGGTGGCCCCTCCCTTCCGCATGGTCGAGTTCGACATCCTCTACGGCGAGGGCATCTCCCTGGCTGGCGAGCTGCTGGACATGGGCCTGGAAGTGGGCATGATCCGCAAGGCGGGCTCCTGGTACTCGATGGGCGATGAGCGCATCGGCCAAGGCCGTGAGAACGCGCGCATCTACTTGCTTGAGCACCCCGAGGCGATGGACATGCTCCGCCAGAAGGTGCTCGAGGCAAATGGCTTGGGCGAGCCCGCTCCAGCCGCCAAGGGCGAGGCATAGACTCTCACTTTGGTGAGACGCAGGCAGGGGAGAGTGGAGGAGGCATGCAATGACAGCCTCCGCCACTCTCCCCTTCTCTGCTCTGAGGGGGATGGACCGTGGCTCAGGTAGAATCCAAAGCCAAGGAGTCTGAGCACTATGGAGCTTTCCACAATCTGCCGCGCTGCCCTCAGTGCGGGTGCCTCAGACATCCACATCAAGGCTCGGAAGCCCCCCCTCTTTCGGGTGGACGGGCAGCTGCGCAAGGCTGAGCGTGCGCCAGCCATCACCAAAGAGCAGGTCGCCAAGATGGCCTGGGAGCTGATGCGCCCCGGACAGCGCGAGCGCTTCAAGAGCAACCCGGACTTGGACACCTCATTCCAACTGCCGGAGGCTCGATTCCGCGTCAACATCTACCGGAGCCGCGGAAGCATCGGCATGGTCCTCCGTGCCATTCCCAGCACGGTACTGGGCGTGGACCACCTGGGCCTGCCACAAGTGCTCAAGCGCATGGCAGCGCAGCAGAACGGACTCATCTTGCTCACAGGTGCGACGGGCTCAGGAAAGAGCACGACCCTTGCTGCGCTCGTCGAAGAGATCAACCGCACCCGTCACTGCCACATCCTCACCATCGAGGACCCGATCGAGTTCACCTTCAAGTCCAAGAAGTCCACCATCACCCAGCGGGAAGTGGGACAGGACAGCGTGAGCTTTGCCGGCGCACTTCGCGCAGCGCTTCGCCAAGACCCAGACGTCATTCTCTTGGGGGAGCTCAGAGACCAAGAGACCATGGAGATCGCCCTCTCCGCAGCCGAAACAGGGCACCTGGTCATGGGCACCCTGCACACCATCAACGCGACCGAGGCCATTGAGCGCATCGTTGGCTTCTTCGAGCCACACCACCAGCTCCAGATTCGTCGAATCCTCTCCGGTGTGCTGGTTGGGGTCGTCAGCCAGCGGCTGATCCCCAAGAAGGGAGGCGGGCGACTCGCTGCGGTGGAGGTCATGCGCAACGTCGGCGCCGCCTCGGAGTGCATCGCCGATCCCCTGCGTCTCAAGGAGCTTGGCGACCTGATCGTCAAAGGCACCGGCCAGTACGGTAGCCAGAGCTTCGATCAAGCCATCTACTGGGCATACACCGCAGGCCAAGTCTCTCTGGAGGATGCCCTGCGCTACGCACACAACCCAGACGACCTCCAACTGCGACTTTCCGGCATCGCATCGGATGACTGGGTGCAGCCAGACCTTGCCTCCATTGAAGCTGGGGGCTAGGTCCCAGCCGCGCACTTGGCCGCCGTCTACAGGACCGCTCGCCCCGCGCTAGGAGACGCCGTGAAAGCCCCAGAGATCCGCCGCCGATTCCTCAAGTTCTTCCAGGACCGCGGCCACACCGCCATGCCCAGCTTCGCGCTGGTCCCTGAGCGCGATCCCACCCTGTTCTTCGTGAACGCCGGGATGGTGCCGTTCAAGAACATCTTCACGGGCGCAGAAACTCCCAAGAGTCAGCGGGCCACCACCTCTCAGAAGTGCCTTCGGGTCTCCGGCAAGCACAACGATCTGGAGATCGTCGGGCAGACCCCGCGTCACCACACCTTCTTCGAGATGCTGGGGAACTTCTCCTTCGGCGACTACTTCAAGGTGCAGGCCATCGAGCAAGCTTGGACTCTGCTGACCAGCTCCGAGGCTGAAGGTGGCTTTGCCCTAGATCCCGAGCGGCTCTGGGTCACCGTCTACAAGGACGACGACGAGGCCTACGACATCTGGACCCAGAAGATGGGCGTCCCCGCCTCCCGGGTACAGCGCTTGGGCGCCAAGGACAACTTCTGGTCCATGGGCGATACCGGCCCCTGCGGCCCTTGCAGCGAGATCCACTGGGATCACGGCCCCGCACATGGCGACGATGAAAACGGCCCCGCCGGCGAGACCGACCGCTACGTGGAGATCTGGAACCTGGTCTTCATGCAGTACGACCAGGCTGCAGACGGCAGCCGCACCGACTTGCCCTCGCCCAGCATCGACACGGGCATGGGTCTAGAGCGCCTGGCGGCCATCAAGCAGGGTGTGTACTGGAACTACGACACCGACCTCTTTCAAGGCGTGATCACAAAGGCAGCCGAGCTGGCTGGGGTCGCCTACACCGGCACCACGAGCGAGAGCGACATGGCCCTGCGCGTCATCGCCGACCACTCCCGCTCCGCAGCTTTTCTCATCGCCGACGGCGTGATGCCGAGTAACGAGGGCCGCGGCTACGTGCTGCGCCGCATCATGCGCCGGGCGATTCGCTACGGCGTCAAGCTCGGCCTGAGCGAGCCCTTCATGTACCAGACCGCCGAGCGCGTCATCGCTGACATGAGCGCGGCCTACCCCAACCTGCAAGAGCGCAAGAGCTTCATCCTCGAGGTCATTCGCGCCGAGGAGGACCGCTTCGCCCAGACCCTCAGTCGAGGTCTGGAGTTGCTGGAACAAGCCATCGCTGACAGCGACGGCGCCCTGGACGGCCAGGTCGTCTTTACGCTCTTCGACACCTTTGGGTTCCCCGTGGACCTGACCAAGCTCATCGCCAGCGAGCGCGGCGTGGAGATCGACGAGGACGGCTACAAGGTGCACATGGAGGCACAGAAGGCGCGCAGCCGTGCTGGCGCCAAGGGCTCCGGCGACACCGCCATGACCTCGCTGGAGGGAGAGCTCGCCAACAGCCTGCCTGCGACCGAGTTCATGGGCTACACGGCAGACGACGCCAGCAGTACGGTGCTGGCCCTCCTTCAAGGTGGAGAACGCGTCGCGGAGCTCTCCGGCAAGGGCACCGTCATCACTGCAGCCACCCCCTTCTACGCCGAGTCCGGTGGACAGGCTGGAGACAGCGGCCGCATTCAGTGGCCCGGCGGCTCCTTTCGCGTCACAGATACGCGCAAGGGCCCTGGTGGACTGCATCTGCACGTGGGAGAGGCCGAATCCGGCAGCCTGAAGCAGGACCAGGGCGTCGAGCTCTTCGTGGACGGAGGCCTGCGTGACCGCACACGCCTAAACCACAGCGCGACCCACCTCTTGCACGCCGCCCTAAGGGAGATTCTGGGTGACCACGTTCAGCAGAAGGGCTCCTCGGTGGGCCCAGACCGCTTGCGCTTCGACTTCTCGCACCACAAGCCCGTGAGCGCACAAGAGCTGATGCAGGTGGAGGACCGTGTCTACGGACAGGTGCTGGCCAACGCCGCGGTGCTCACCGAGCTCAAGGATCTCGAGCAAGCCCGCGCTGACGGCGCGATGGCCCTGTTCGGAGAGAAGTACGACGAGAAGGTCCGAGTGGTCAGCATGGGAACCGGGAGCTTCTCGACCGAGCTCTGTGGCGGCACCCACGCGACCCGAACCGGAGACATCGGACTCTTCCGAATCACGAGCGAGGCCGGCGTGGCCGCAGGTGTTCGCCGCATCGAAGCTGTCACCGGTCCAGGCGCAATGGCCTACGCCCGCAGCCGAGACTTGGCCGGCGTGACGGCCGCTGCCAGCCTGCGGACCAGCCTGGAGCAGCTCCCGGAGGCGCTGGAGAGACTCCAAGCTGACCGCAAGCGCCTTGAGAAGGAGCTTGAGCAGCTTCGGGCTGAGATTGCGCGCGAGGCTGCAGGCGACCTGGCCTCTCAGGCACGCATGATCAACGGCGTCGCCGTCCTGGCTGCCGAGCTTCCGGCAGACGTCAACACCCTGCGCAAGGAGGCCGACCGCCTCCGCGACACTCTGGGCACCGCCTTGATCGTCTTGGCGACCCGTCAGGGTGGGGTGAAGATCATCGCTGCGGCGACCAAGGACGTCGCAGGCAAGAAGGTCCATGCGGGCAACATCGTTCGCGAAGTGGCCAAGGTCTGCGGCGGAAGCGGCGGCGGACGACCCGATATGGCCCAGGCCGGCGGCAAGGACGCCGACAAGCTGGCCGAGGCACTCGAGCTGGTCTACACCTTGGTCCAAGGCGACTGAGTCACAGAGACAACTCTTTGGCCCTTCCCAGTTAGGGAGGGCTCCCCTTCTCGCGGCAGCAGCCGCCAAGTTCTGGAGAACACATGCAGATTCAAGGTAGCAAGGTCCTGGTCACCGGTGGCGCATCCGGCATGGGCCGTCACTTCGTGCTCGAGCTGGCCAAGGCCGGCGCGGACGTGGCTTTCTGCGATCTGAACGCCGACGGCATCAAGGCGGTCGAGGCCGAGGCCGCAAACTTGCCCGGCAAGGTCGCTGGATTCGAAGCCAACGTGGCCGATGAAGACAGCGTCATCGCGCTGATCAACAACGCCCACGAGGCCATGGGTGGCCTGGACGTGCTCGTGAACAACGCCGGCATCTTCCGCGACGGGTTGCTGGTCAAGAAGGACCGCGAGACAGGCGAGATCAAGAAGATGTCCCTGCGCAAGTGGCAGTCGGTCATCGACGTGGACCTGACCGGTCCCTTCCTGACCACCCGTGAGTTCGCTGCCAAGGCCATCGAGACCAACAGCAAGGCCTCGGTTGTGGTGAACATCAGCTCGATTGCCCGTCACGGCAACCGCGGCCAGAGCAACTACTCCGCTGCCAAGGCTGGACTGGTCGCTGACACCCGCCTTTGGGCTGTTGAGCTGGCACGCTACGGCATCCGCACCGGTGCAGTCGCTCCGGGCTTCGTGGACACCCCCATCCTGGAAGGCATGCCTCCAGAGGTGCTGCAGCAGATGCTCAAGCCTGTTCCACTTCGCCGTGTTGCACAGCCTCAGGAGATCTTCCTGGCGGTCAAGTTCATCATCGAGTGCGACTACTTCACCGGTCGCTGCATCGACGTTGACGGCGGCCTGAGCATCTAAGGCTCGCCTGACGCAATGAAGGGGTCCCACGGGGCCCCCTTTCTCGTTTCTGTCCAAGGCTGCGGCCTAAAGCTCCGGAAGGACAGCCTCTGGGCTCGCCTGCGGGACGAGAGCCTGGTCGGCCATGCCGCCCTCCGCCAACATGGGATGCGAGCGCTCCAAGCGGCGTACAGCGCGGCTCTCAGGATGGTCCTCACGCAGCTTTCTGGCCACATCCTGGGCCAGGGCCACATCGCCTTGCTCAAAGCGAGCCACAGCCAACATACGCAGGGCCTCGGGGGCATCCGTGCACTCGGGGTAGAGGCTCAGGAGCCCCTCCATACGACCGATGACGGCGCTCCATGCACCACGCTTGTAGTAGAAGCGCCCTACTTGGAATTCCTTGTGGGCCAGGCGGTCCTCGGCCTCCGCCAGGTACTCCTGGACTTCGAGCACGTACTCAGACTCGGAGAAACGGGCGTCAAAGCCGGTCCAAGTGTTCACGGCGCTTCGTGTCCAGGCTTGGTCTCGGGCGGCGATCTTGGGTGCCTTCTTCCAAGAAGTCAGCCCCAGACGGAAGACAACGTAGTCCACGTCTTCGTGGCGGGGATGCAAACGAAGAAAGTCTTCGTAGGCCAATCGAGCCTGATCCCACTCGGACTTGGAGAAGTACAGATCCGCAATCGCGAGTTCAGCCTTGACCGCGTAGGGGTCATCCCGGTGGTAGTTCCGGATCTGATTGAACTCCTCGAGCGCCTTCACGTAGTAGCCGCGCTTGAGGTACTTCAGCCCCAGCTCGTACTGTTCTTCTACGCTCAGCTCATCGTTCTTTCGCTGGCCGAAGTTTGGACCTTGGAGCTCCACTTGGGCCTGAGCCGGAGCGGAGAGCGCAGCGATGAGAGACAGAGACATCCACATGCCGACAGCTTTAGCGCAGCATCTCGTGACCCACCACCCCGTTGACGCTGGGCCTGACCGTCCCTATCGATTGGGGACTGCCCACGAGCACACCCCTCGTGGGTCCAAATTCAGGAGTCATCATGTCCGAGACCGCACCCCCAGCCAACACCCAGGCCCCACCTGTCACCTTCTACACCTTCGTGGTGTCCCTGGGCCAGGCCGCCATGCAGCACCTGAGTACGGAAGAGCCAAGCGAAGATGATCTGCTCATCGCAGCCAACACCATTCAGACCCTGGCCCTTCTCCAGGACAAGACCCAGGGCAACCTAGACGACGAGGAAGCCAAGCTCTTGGAAGCCATCCTCCTTGAGCTCCAGGGCAAGCTACCAGCTCAGGCCTAGGGGCCTCACAGCCAAGGAATTGCGCCCAGTCCAGGCATTCGAGCCCAAAGCTGTGGACGTTCTGCAAAGGATCCAGTACTCTTCCGCGTCTACAGACACTGAATCGGAGGAGATTCCCCATGTTGAACAGAATTACGGTTGTGGCCCTGGCCGCCCTGTCGCTGACCGCATGCACCAAGGACGAGGGCGAAGAGACCGCTGCTCCTTGCGGCGTTGAGATCAGCAACACTGCACCCGCCGCTGGAAACAGCAACTTCTACTACCGCGGCGACATTCGCGTCACCCTGACCGACGCGGACGACACCGCTGAGATCAGCATCGACGGCGTGACCGGCACCTCTACCCGTGCCGACGACAACAAGTCCCTGAGCTTCACCCCTGACGCTCCCCTGGATCCCTCCACCGGCTACACCTTCAACGTGGACTACTGTGGCGGCAACCCCACCATTGACTTCACCACCAGCAGCTTGGGCACCGCAATCGCGGACCCAGCCAGCCTCTCCGGTGCGGTCTTTGCCTTGGACCTCCAGGCTGACGACGTTGAGATCGTGATCCCTGCAGGCGTGGGCTCCGTGCTGGAGTCCTACCTGGAGATCGCTCTCCTCCTCGAGGTGGAGAGCGCTGACGCCTCCACCCTCTCGATGTTCGGCGCCTTGGGCCAGGACGCTGACGGTGAGAAGCAGGAGTTCTGCGACCCCACCCTGCCCTTCCCAGAGGCCGACTTCACTGGCGCTCCCTACTTCCAGTTGGGCCCACAGACCACCACCATCTCCGCCGCCGGCTACGACGTCGAGATTCGTGACCTGTTCATCTCCGGTACCTTCGCCTCCGACGGCAGCTACTGGGGCGGCGGCGTCCTGCAGGGCAGCGTGGACACCCGTCCACTCGTTCCCCTGCTCGAGGACTGCGACTCCGACGGCAGCACCACTGAGACCGACGATGACTGCGAGGAGGGCGCTATCTGCGAGCTCGTCGAGGGCTTCGGCGTCGCTTGCGAGGACTGCGGTGACGGCTCCGAGTTCTGCCTTGAGATCAAGGCCATCGGGCTGGGCGGAGACTCCGTCGATACCGACCTGGAAGAAGTCGAAATGGCCGACTGCCACGAGCAGTGCGCGGAAGTCAGCGACGAATGCGTGCAAGACTAATCTGCGGCTGACGCTCTGGTTCCTGCCATGGGCTGGAACCTGAGCGCCGACGGCTGACAAGCAGCAGGGAGGGCCTGAATTTCAGGCCCTCCCTGTTTCGCTCTGACCTTTCCTTAGATGCGCCCTTGTCCACCCCG
This sequence comes from uncultured Pseudomonadota bacterium, assembly GCA_913060515.1. Classification (GTDB taxonomy): domain Bacteria; phylum Myxococcota_A; class UBA796; order UBA796; family CAJQPC01; genus CAJQPC01. The sequence goes on from CAJXRZ010000003.1 coordinate 156,137, forward strand.
CCTCGCCCGGCGTAGGTTGACCGCCTTGGAGACACACCATGATGACCCTCTCTCTATCCCTGCTCTTCTCGATCTTGGCCTGTGAGCCTTCCGACGGCGGCTCTGTCGCTCTGGACGACTCCGGCGATGCAGACGCTGACACCGACGCAGACTCCGACACCGACACCGACACCGATACCGACTCGGATGCGGACGCCGACTGTGAGCTCCCCATCGACTACGTCGACCCAGGGGACAACACCATCAACGTGGCCACCGGCGTGAGCCCACGCGTCTGGTTTGACGGCGAGACCGCCACGGACACCAGCGAGCTCGAGTTCACCCTGAGTGGTGAGGACGGCGACTTGGCAGGCACCATCAACCTGCTCAACGGTGGCGCTGGCGCAGAGTTCGTGCCATCCGAGGAGCTCGAACGCAGCACCGTCTACACCTGGTCTGTCGAGACCTGCAGCGACGACTCCAGCGGCATGAAGTTCACCACCGTCGCCGGCCCCACTGAGCCCTCTGACTTGGTGGACAACGTCTACTTGGTGGACCTGGCCGGTGTGGACTGGACAAGTCCCAGCGCCAGCGTCGGCGGCATCATTCTGGGACAGCTTGAGACCAAGTACATCCTGGTCAAGGTGCAGTCTGCCAACGAGACCCAGGTCGACATGGTGGGCGCCACCGCCTGGGACAGTACCGGATCTGTCGCACAGTACCCATGTGTTGAGGCGATCGAGTTCGAGCCTGCCAACTTCGAAGGCAACCCTGCCTTCCAGGCCGGCCCTGTCACCACCAGCCTGAGCGCCGGCGGTTTCGACGTCGAGATCCATGAGTTTGAGCTCTCGGGTTCCTTCAAGGGCGACCAGAGCGTCGTCAACAACCTGCGCATCCGTGGCTACCTTGACCTGGACGGCCTGGACGTCGGCGGCACCGATGCCTGCGACGCTCTGGCCTTCTTGGGTGAGACCTGCTCGGCCTGCCCAGATGACGGCGATGAGTCCTGCGTTCTGCTGGACGTGACCGACCCCGAGGCACCGCTGACCGATGCTACGCTGGACGAGAACCTCGACCCAGCAGATCACGAAGCCGAGTGCAACTGAGCCTGGTTTACTGAGCTTGGTTCGCTAAGCTCAGTTGCTGATAGTCAGGGTCGCCCTTCGGGGCGGCCCTTGCTGCTCTGGGGCCAAATCAAGCCCACAACCGAGCAGTGGGATTCAGCTCAGTCCTGATGCGCCCGCAGCCCGTCCAGCACTCCTTGGTAGTCCTCGGGGACGGGACGCTCAAAAGACATGCGCTCGCCAGTACGTGGATGGTCAAAGGCCAGCAAGCGGGCGTGGAGCAGCTGGTGGTCCACGTCCTTGAGCAGGCGTTGAATGGCTGGAGGCGGGGTCTGGCGGTTCCGGTACATCGGGTCCCCCAGTAGAGGCCAGTTCCGGCTCGCCAGGTGTACACGCACCTGGTGTGTGCGGCCCGTCTCCAAGCGACAGGCGATCAGCGTGCTGCGGTGCAGGCGCTCAACGACCTTCCAGTGCGTGCGGGCCCAGCGTCCCTCGCCCTCGGCGACCGGCGCAAACCGCAGACGGTCGTTCTCCTTACGGCCCAACCAGCCCTCGACTTGGCCAGCGTTCAGGTCAGGTACTCCGAGCACCAGAGCCCAGTACTCCCGGGTGACGCTGTGCTCGAAGAACTGATCCTTCAGAGCCTGATGGGCCATGTCGCTCTTGGCCACGACCATCACGCCGCTGGTGCCCTTGTCCAAGCGGTGCACGATTCCGGGGCGCTCCGTCCCGCCAATGCCGGAGAGATCCGTGATGCAGTGCAGAAGCCCGTGCACCAAGGTCCCGCTGTCGTGCCCTTTGGAGGGGTGAACCACCATGCCGGCTCGCTTGTTGACCACGACCAGATCGGCGTCCTCGTAGACGATCTCCAGATTCAAGTCCTCCGGGATCAGGCTGAGCTGCTCCAGAGGGGGAATCACCACGTGTACGCCCTGACCAGACTGGAGCTTGGTGCTCGCAGAGGTCCGCACCACCCCATCCACGCGCACGTGGCCTCCTTCGATCAAGGCCTTGGCGCGTGAACGAGAGAGCTCAGGGATGTTTCGGGAGATCAAACGGTCCAGGCGCTCACGCTTGAGCACCGTCAGTTCATGCTGCTCTTCCAATCAGCCCCCGCGCTGTTGTGCGTAGAGGGCCATGTAGCCCTCGAGCAGGGCGCCCTCTTCAATCTCAAGGACCGAGGCGATCTCTCGCAGGTAGCCACGCACGAAGACGGCCGCAGGCAAGCGGTCCACCTCGTTCGCTTCGATGGCTTCCAGGTAGCGCACGGCGATTTTCGTCTCCTCGGAGACCTGCTCCAAGCTCATCGAGCGCCCCTCTCGAGCAGACTTGAGGTAGCGGCCGTCGTAGCCAACGTTCTCCGCCACGCTCTCCAAGTTGCTGTGTCCCAACAGGCCCGCTGGGTCTGCAATGGGCTGGGGCTCGACCATCACCACGGAGGGCGTGGGCATGGAGACCTGAGGCAGAGATGCCGGCTCCGGGAGCGAGGCGACGGCTTGGTAGGCACGCTCCTCTCGCTCGACCTGGGAGAGCAAGGAGACGGCCTTGGGCCGAGGAGGAAGCTGAGGCACTGGGGCCGGACGAGAGGTCACCGGCTCGGTGCGCTCCTCCTCCATTGGCGTGAAGGGTTCGCCCAGGTCCAAGGCGGTCACAGCACGCACCACTTCGACAGCGGCGGCCGCGGTGGGGTCCACCAAGCCACCTTCCACCCGATCCCAGAGCTCTTCGGCGTCTTGGGGCAGACCTTCCAGGTCCAAGCGCAGCATCAGGTCGTAGCGGCGGCGGCGGGCGGCGTCGGTGAGCACCTCAAAGGCCTCCCGGAGCTCGTCCCGGTGGGACTCGATCACCGCAGTATCTGCGCCTTGAGTCCGGGCCACGCGGAGCTTCTTCACCAAGCGAGCCAAGGCCTGGTGGTATCCCGAACGGATCTGCTCATCCGATGCACCTGCCCGTGTGCCAAGTCGCTCGTAAAAGCCCGCCATCCAGCCCTCGTGTCGCTAAAGCTCTTGCTATTCCGAAGTGCCGGATCTGTCGCCCCAGCGGCGCAGAGCGTCTACAACCAATTCCGCTTCGCCATCCAAGAGAGTGCGCGGATCAATGAGCAGGGCACCCTCGGCGACCCGCGCCACGATGGGCATCGGCTGTTCTCTGAGCCAGGCGCTCAGCCTCTCAGGGTGCGGCACAGACACCCGCAGAAGGGTGGTCGGCAGTCCCTCCCCCGGGAGAGCGCCCCCGCCGCTGAAGCCCACGCCCGCTATGACAGAGAGCTGCAGCTTGGTGTCAGCGAGGTCAGACTTGAGCTGCTTCGCCATGGCCTTGGGGTCCCGCTTCATGAGCGAAATGGCCACTGGGACCTGCCCGAGCAGGTGCTCACGCAGCGTGGCCTCGAGGGCGGCCAGGACCATCTTGTCCAGGCGCATCGCGCGATAGAGCGGGTGCTTACGGCAGGCCTGAACCAGCGCTGGATCCCCTGCAATGACCCCGGCTTGTGGACCACCCAGAAGCTTGTCGCCGCTGAAGATGACCAAGTCTGCGCCGTCGGCCAGGACCTGGCCCACCACTGGCTCGTCTCCCAAACCGGGCTGCAGTGCGCCGCTGCCCAGGTCCTCCACAAGTGGCACCCCGTGCCCAGCGAGCTCCACCGTTGAGGGCCGCTCGGTGAAGCCTTCAATGCGGAAGTTGCTGGGGTGGATGCGCATCAACAGAGCGGTCTGCTCCGTGATGGCGTCTACAAAGTCTGCAGCCCGCGTGCGGTTCGTGGTCCCCACTTCGACCAGCTCGGCGCCGGAGACCCGCATGATGTCGGGCACCCGGAAGGAGCCGCCGATCTCCACCAGCTCTCCCCGTGAGACCACCACTTCCTTGCCCTTGGCCAGGGCGCTGAGCACCAAGACCACCGCGGCGGCCCCATTGTTCACCACAATGGCCGCTGGGCAGCCTAAGAGTGCACAGAGGGGCTCACTGACGCCTCTCAGGCGCCCACCCCGCTGACCGGTATGCAGCTCCATCTCGGTGTTGGAGTAGCCCCCAGCGACCTCGTAGGCGGCTTTGGCGGCAGCCTCAGACATCGGAGCCCGGCCCAAGTTCGTGTGCAGCACGATGCCCGTGGCGTTGACCACCCGCCGCAGACGCTGGGTCTCCAGAGCAGCGAGCCCCTCACGGAGCGCCTTGGCCAAGTCGGGAAGCTCCCGAAGCTCCCCAGCCAAGATGCGGCCGCGGGTCTCATCCAGGAGCTTGCGAGCCCGCTCAACCACCCGTTCCCTGGGCCAGTGCGCCAGCGCGGGATCCCCGGCCAGAGCGTCCACGCGCGGCAGCTGTCGAAGCAGGTCATTCATGGGGCGGAGGATAGCAGCCCAAGGCCCTTCAAGTGGGCCCAGGGCTGGGGCCGCAGTACACTGTGGGCGTGAACGCCGTCATCTACCTCCTCGTGGCCGCCCTGGCCGGCCTGCTCGGTGTGCGCTCTTTCGTACGCGACCGGTCCCAGCAGCTACGACGCGACTTTGCCGTGCTCGCAGGCCTGCTCTGCATCACCTACGCAAGCTTCAGCCTCTACCTCTTCCCGGCCATCCCCGGCGCCCGCTTCCCCTTCGCTTTGGCCGCGACCTTTCTGCCCGTGGCCAGCCTCCAGTTTCTGGAGCACTTCATCGCGCGCCAGGCCCCGGACCGAACGCGCGTCTTGCGGCGCCTCTGGGCCATCACCCCCGTGGTCGCCTTGGCCTTCCTGGCCACCGACTTGCTGCTCTTTGGCAGCAGCCCTCTGGCCCAGTGGCCCGAGACCGTGCTCGGCCTGCTCATCTACTGCGGTTTCTGCGCGGCCCTCTGGCGTCTGTGGCGGGCCCACCAGAGCACGCCCTACCGCGTCGAGAAGACCCGAATCCGCTACCTGCTGGGCTTCATGGCGGGCTCGGTGGCCTTCTCCGCGATGGAGGGCGTGGACCGCATCGTCAGCGCCGTACCCCAGGACATCGCGGCCTTGCCCCTGCTTCAGCGAAGCGTGGAGCTCCAGGGCAACCTGCCGCCCGTCGGCGCCCTCTTCGCCGGCTTGTTCCTCTTCTTCCTCTACCAAATGCTGATGAAGGAGCGCCTGCTCGATCTCAACGAGATCTTCTCCCGCTTCGTCACCCTCACCGCCACAGCCTTTGCCCTGGTGCTCATCCTCGGGGTGGGCGTGATGTGGATGCAGGCGGCCTCAGGCAACCAGCTCCAGACCATCTTCCACCTCTTCGTCGTCAGCCTGCTCTTCCTGCTCGCCTACGACCCTCTGCGCGGCCGCATCACCATGCAGGCCGACAAGTGGCTCAACATCCGAGGCCACCGCCTCTCCCTGGCCTTGGACGAGCTGGACCGGGTCCTGCCCAGCATCATCGACCGCGACAACCTGGCCCAAGAGATCGTCGAGCGCCTCCACGCCAGCGGCCGGGTCCCCTCCCTCTCCTTCTACGCCTTCGACCCCAAGCGCCAGCAGGTGCGCCTCTTGGACACCCGCCAAGGAGAAGAGGGGCTGCAAGCGCTCCCCGTCGTTGCACTCAACCCCTTCGCCGAGTCCTTCGCAGGCAGAAAGGCCGTCACCCGTCGAAACCTGCTCCGCCAACGAGGCCAGTCCGAGCACCCCGAAGAGATCGACGCGCGAATGGCCCTCCTCGAGGGCATGAACGCCGACCTGGTCGTTCCCGTGCGCTCCGGCGAGCTGGTCCTGGGCTGGCTGGCGCTCAAAGACGAGGAGTGGAGCGACGGCTTCTCCCAAGAGGAGATCAACCGCTTGGCCGGCACCATGGTCCGCGCCGCGACCGTGCTGGAGAACATCAAGGGCTTCGAGGCGGTCAAAGAGCAGGCACGCTTGGCAGCGCTCGGCACCATGAGCGCGGGTCTGGCCCACGAGATCCGCAACCCACTGGCGGGCATCAAAGGCGCCGCCCAGTACCTGGAGACCCTGGATGTCACCGAAGAGGAGCGCGAGTTCCTGGGCATCATCCAGGACGAGACCGAGCGCCTGAACCTGGTCGTCACCAACTTCTTGGACTACGCCCGCCACTTCGAGCTGCGCACGCGTTTGGTGGCGCCAGAGGACTTGGTCGAGCCCGTCCTACGCCTGGCCCGGGCGGAGGGGCTTCGCCCCGGCATTCAGCTCAGCGACGCCCAGCCGCCCAACCTACCCGCCATCGAGGTCGACGCAGACAAGATCCGCCAGGTGGTCTTGAACCTGGTGCGCAACGCCATCCAAGCCTTGCCCGAGAGCGGTCGCGTTCACCTGGCCATCAAGACCGGCGAGATGGAGTCCACCGGCCTGCCAGCGCTGATCATCAGCGTGGCCGACGACGGTCCCGGCATCGCGCCAGCCGACCAGGAGCAGCTCTTCATCCCCTTCTACACGACCAAGCCCAAGGGCACGGGCCTGGGCCTGCCCATCTGCCAGCGCATCATGCGGGCACACCGAGGCGAGCTGGCCGTGGAGTCCAGCATCGGCGCCGGAGCCACCTTCGTGCTGCGCTTGCCCCTACCGGTCCCCGACCCGCCGGAACAGGGCCCCAGCGCGGATCTCGAGGCCTTCTCGTAAGCGACGCGGGAGCGGAGAGAGGGCCTTGGCCCCCCAGCCAAAACCACGCTCGGCCCAGGCTTCCTGCTCGAAGATCTCCGGATCCGGGATGGCCGCTTCGATCCACGCCCGCTCTTGTGCGTTGGCATGCTGAATCAAGGCCTCGGGAGCCTGAACGACCCACCCACCAAAGGGCATGGCGTCTTGCAGATAGCTGCGCACCCGCGGCAAGTGGTAGGCCGCAGTCAGCACCAGCAGGCGCTCCACAGCGTGCTCTCGAACCAGGGAGCGCGCGGCCACGACCTCCTCTCGTGTCGAACGGGTCTGGTTCTGCAGCAGCACCTGCTCCTCGGGCACCCCAAGGGCGCGCAGGTCTTGGGCCACCAGGCTGGCTCCAGAGTGCTCCTGCCCTCGGAGTCGCGCCTCGAGGTTGGCCACGAAGCTGGCCCCCAACCGCAAGGCCACGCTGGCCGCAGCAGCCCGAGCGCGCAGCTCTCGCCGTGCACGCTGTGGATAGCGGCGCAGCTCCTTGCCCAAGATCAGGACGGCGTCAGCTTTCATGACTCGATGTCCTCGACCTGCACCGTTGCTGCCCCTTGTCCGAATCGCAGTGAGAGTCGCTGGCCCACGACCAGCGCCTGTGTGGAACGCACAGCTTGGCCGCTTTCATCCAAGGCCAAGCTGTAGCCACGCCCCAAGACCTTGAGGGGGCTATAAGCGTCCAGCTGAGCGGCTTGCTGCATCAAGCCCCTGCGCCAGTCGATCTGACGGCGGCCGATGGCCTCCTGGAGGCGCAGGCTCAGATCCGCAGCGCGCAGCTTGCCTTGGTTGACCCGCTCCTGGGGGTGCCGCAGGCGCAGGCCTTGCAGCCGGGTGCGCCTCGATCGCTGGCCCTGCTCCAAGGCCCGGACAAGGCGGTCTTGGCGCACTTGAACCTGACGCGCCAGCTCAGCGCGCTTGGGAATCACCAGCTCGGCGGCCTGAGAGGGCGTCGCGGCGATGCGGTCCGCGGCCAGGTCCACCAGAGTTTGGTCTGAGCCATGCCCGATTCCGGCAACCAAGGGCACCGGACAGGCGGCGACGGCACGCACCACGTCCATCTCATCAAAGGCCGCCAAGTCCTCCCGTGCGCCTCCCCCACGGACCAGCAGGACCACGTCGCAGCGCGAGCCTGCGGCAGCGATCGCCGCGATCAGCTCCTGGGTGACCTGGCCTTGCACGCGACTGGGACAGAGGAGCAGCGGGAAGCCCGGAAAGCGCTGGGCCACCACCTTGCGCACATCTTGAAGTGCTGCAGCCCCCAAGCTGGTCACGATCCCCACCCGTCTAGGGAATCGGGGCAATGGACGCTTCCTGGAGGGGTCGAACAGGCCCTCTTTGCTCAGAATCTCTCTGCGACGGGCCAGCTCCCGCAGGCGCTCTCCAGCCCCTCGTTTGCACATCCACGTGGCTTGGAAGCTGAGCTGGGAGCGGGCGCCGAAGACGGAGACCTGGCCTCGCACGGCGACCTGCTGGCCGACCTGCGGCAGGGAGTTGAACTGCCAAGTGTGCGAGGAGAAGAGCACGCAGCTGAGCTTGTCGCTCCCCTCGACCAGGGAGAAATGCCAGTGCCCGGTGGGTCCCACCTTGAAGGAGGCGATCTCTCCCTCGACCTCCAAGACGGGGAATCGGCCCAACGCCCGAGAAATCTGGCGCGTGAGTTCCCCCACCCCGATCCGCTGGCGATGCTGCAACACAGGGCTCCTAAACGCAGAGAGGGTCCGCCGAAGCAGACCCTCTAAGGCTACCCTCAATCAGGCAGTGCGCGTGTCCCGATTCAGCGGAACATCACCCAGCTCACCTCGGACTCGCCGCAGTCATCCAGCTCAACGCTGTTGATGTTGCAGGTGGTGAACCAGCCATCTACGGTCTGAAGCGGGGCGTCCTCGCCTGGATACAGGCTCAGCTCGTCCACTTCGGAGTCAAAGTTGACCATCACGGAGTCAGCGGCTCCACAGTCCTCGTGGTCAACGCTTCCGACGACAGCGCCGGTGGCGACCTGGATGGTGCCCAGGTCCTCATCTTGGAGTGCTGCGCCGCCGTGGCCAGCCTCCATCGCGTAGCTCAGGCCGTTTCGGTCGGAGACAGCAAAGCCGGCAGAGCCCTGCATGGCGCCTTGGCGCACGACCAGCTCGACGCGCTGCCCCTGCATTCCCACGGCGGGGGTGCTGTTCCACCCGTCGGCGCCGATCCAGGCGTAGCCGACTTCCCAGACCTGGCCGGCGTCGTCACGAACGCTCAGGACACGCATGGGGTCCTGGGCACAGGGAACGAGGCTTCCAACGTCCACGCTCGCCGAGGCATCGGAGATGACCTCGCCGTTGATGACGTAGCTGTCGGCTGGCTCTACTTCGGCATCGCTGCCCAAGCACACCACGGCGGTTCCGCCGCCCATGGTGCTGACGCTCCAGTCCTGATCCAAGCTGTAGCTCTCGCCCCAGAGCGCGCTTCCAGTCAAAGCGCCGCCAAGAGCGCTGCAACCGGTCAAGCCGATCAGTGTAAGAGCCGAAGTGTAAAGCATCAGGTTCCGCATGCCGATCCCCTTTATGGGTGCGAGTGACGTGTGGTCACCGTACACAAAAGTAGGAAGCCCCGCACCCCCAAATTGCGGGGATACGGGGCTCTGACAGCCTGCGGGAGATCTTTCAGCCCGCGGATGGCCCTCTGGAAGGAGGGCTCATCCTCGCTGAGTGGGGCTCAGCGGAACAGCACCCAGGACACTTCCGAGGAGATGTCGTCGTCGCATCCGTCGCCGTCTTCGTACTCGAAGGACTCGATGGAGCAGGTGGTGTAGTAGTTGCCGTCAGCTTCCAGGCCGATGTCGTCCCCTGGGTCCAGGGTGACCTCGTCCGAGTCGGAGGCGAAGCGCACGGCCATCATGTTCTTGGAGCCACAGTCGTCGTCGAAGCGGCCCACGTTGCCCGCGGTCTCGATGCGGATGCCGGGAACGTCGCCGTCTTGCAGCGCGGTGGTGTCGCGTCCAGCTTCCATGGCGTAGACCAGCTCACCGTTGGGCTGGCTGATGACGAAGCCCGCTGCGTCGGTGCCCTCCTCGTGGCGCACGAGCACGTCCACTGCGGTGCCGTTGGATTCGTAGACCATGGGGGTCATGTCCCAGCCGCCGCCGTCGAGCCAAGCGTAGCCAACGGTCCAGATCTCGCCGTCTTCGTCTTCGATCTTGACGGTGGTCTGAACGTCGCTCCAGCAAGGCACCAGGTTGTCAAAGCCAGGGGCGACGTTGTCCCAGGTGCTGTCGACGATGCGGCCTTGGATGCGGTACTCGCCATCCACAGCCACGTCCTCAGCGGTGGTGCCGAGGCAGACCACGGAGTTGCCGTTGAGGGCCGAGATGTTGCCTTGGCCCATCATGGGACCGCTGCCCCACATGTTTCCGCCCATGAGTGCGCCACCCAGGACGGTGCAACCGGTGCTGAGGGAGAGCGCGGCGACGGTGGTCGCAAGAGCTACGGTCTTGAGGTTCATGGAATCTCCGGGGAGGTCGTGGGATGGATTGCTTGCTGCGATGCTTATGGGAAGTCTTTGCAACCGGTGTGCCAACTCCACAAGCCCCAAAAGATGGGGAGGCCGGAGTGGGCCCGCTCCAAGATCACGACATGGCTGTCGCTGCTCGGGGCACAGTCAATGTAGGCAGCACTTAGGCAGCCCGCTGCATTCCTTCTCGGATCGCTGTACTCACAAAGTGTACCGCCAAGATCAGCCAAGCCCCCAGGCTGATCCACAGCGACCAGCGCCAAGGCGGGCTGTAGCGCACTTCCCAGCTCTGCTCTCCAGGGGAGATCGCCCAGGCCTGCATGACCTGATTTGCGCGTCCTGGGATGACGCGTTGCTCGCCCAATGACGCAGACCAGCCCGGATACTGGGTCTGCGAGAGCACCAGCCAGCCGGATGCTGGGGCGTCGACTGCCACTCGGAAGTGCCCGTCCGTCAGCTGCTCCACCTCGACTGCTGCCTCGCTGCCCAGGCAAGCACCCTCGACCTCCCTCTCTTCCAAGGCCTCGAGCTGGACTTGGTGGCGAAGATCCAGGGCGACAAGCGGCGCACCAGCGGCGCAATCCACGAACCAAGCCCGGGGAAAGGCCTCTGGGTTGTCGTAGACGCGGACCCCAGCCCGGGTCTGCATCACCGGCACGTAGGGCTGACCCAGGCGGTGCACCGTGAAGATGCGGCGCACGCCCAACAGGTCCACCAGGTACTTGCCGCTCTGGGCGTCCTCCGCCTTGTTGGGCCCGTGGTCCATGCCCACGTCCAGGCCGGCCGCCGACAGCAGCTCCTCATGTCCAGGCATGCGCAGCGGAGAGAGCACGATGACCTCGTTTGCGCCATAGAGCGTGGCCATGCTGGCGCTCATCAACTCTTGATCGAGCTGGGTGGGCTGCACTCTGTCCACGATCCCCACCCGATCCAGACCCTCCGGCAGAGCCGCCACGGTCTCCGGGGTCTGCATCGCCTCCCCGCTCGAGGTCAGGCTGTTGTAGCCCCACAGCCCCAAGATGAGCTCCACAGCAAGAAGCAACGGCAGCCACCGCACCCGGTCCAAGGCCAGGACCGCCCCAGCGCTGAGCAGTGCCCCAACAGGGAGCAGAAGCCCCCAGGAGCCGTTCCAGCGCATGCCCGCCAAGAGGATGTCGGTGCGCTCCGGACCGACGGCTCCCAGGAGCTTGGGCGCGATGATGGGCTCCACCAGCGGCAGAGCCGCCAGGGCCCCCACGCCGCCAAGGATGAGCAAGGCTGCGGCTGCCCAGAGCCACTTGGCCGCCACCAGCTTGGGGAAGCGGTCCACGGCCCAGGCGGCCAGCATGGGAAGGGCCAAGGCCATCCACAGGCCATAGCGGGCTGGAAAGCGGAAGAAGGACAGACCGGGCAGGCGGTGAACCAAGCCGTAGATCGGTGTGTAGCGGCCCACCGCGAAGATGGCGCCGGCCACCAAGAGTCCCACCCAGAGCCGGTTCTCCTTGCGGCGCAGCCCCAACAAGCCCAAGGCCAGCACCGGCACGCCCACGTAGAGCATGCCCTCCCAGTGGGTCTCCCCAGTGCCGAAGTACTGGGCGCCCTTGTGCATGTAGGAGACCGGGATGCTCGAGGGCGGCTCCCAGCCCCAGAAGCGCGGCAGCATCAGGTTGATCAGCTCCCAGGGGGGCAGAGAACCCATGCCCGCGAACTCAAGGTCCACCCCACCGGCACGGGCCGAGTGCTGGGCGAGCTCCGCGCTGGCCAGAAGCTGAGGCAGCGCCGCGAGCACGCCCACCCCGGCCCCCACTGTGGCCATCCCAGCGGCCTTGGGCGAAGGCAGACGGCGACTCCAAAAGGCGATGGCTGCCCCCATCAGGGAGATCACGGCTGCTTGGGGGTGCCCGGCCGTCAGAACCAGCGCGACCAGGCCGCCAAAGCCAAGGGCGCGCGCCCAGGTGGGTCGATGCAGGCGAAGCGCTGCCCAAATCAGCCAGGGGAAGCTGGACGCGACATGCTGCATGCCGGCGTAGCTCAGGTGGCCGACCAAGAAGCCACCCAAGGCAAAGGCCAAGGCGGCGAGGCTGGCGGCAGGCAGGCTTCGGCCCACGCTGCGTGCGAGCACCCACATGCCAAGGGCTGCCCAGAGGGTGTGCAGCGCCAGGCTGAAGCTCAAGGCGTGCCAGGGGTCCAAGATCAGGCCCAGCAGGATGTTTGGCGGGTACATCACGCCGGTCTGCCCGTCGGCAAAGAGCGGGAATCCAAGGCCCACCTGCGAGGACCACATGGGGATCTCACCGCTGACCCAAGTCCGCGCAGCCCAGGCCCGCCAAGGCAGGGTGTGGTGCCGCAGGTCGTGGGCGAAGAACACCCACAGGCCTGTCCAGACGCCCGCCATCGGCAGGGCCACCGCAAAGAGGGTGGCGGCCAACCAAGCCCGTGTCTTGCTCAGCTTGCGCAGCCCCTTAGAGATGGCACTCAAGGCTCCAAATAGCCCAGAGAGCGCAGGGCCTCTTGCTCCCAGGCGGGCAGCTCCACCGCCTCGCACTCAAAGTCCTTCAAGCTGGCCTCGGCGCGGGCACGGGCTGCATTGACCGCGTTGACTTGCTGAGAGGCCAAGTTCTCGGCCTCGATTGGGTCCTCACCGAGGTTGTAGAACTCCACCCCACCCTCCGCGTCAAAGATCACCTTGACCCGAAGCTCTTCGGGGTTCTCCTCCTCGCCCTCGGCCACAGCCTGACGCGAGGTGGTCCGCAGGCCGACCAGACAGCCGCTGCCCAGGACCGGACCGCTGCGACCGACCAAGTCACAGACCAGGGACTTCTTGCGCACGCCCTGGGCGTAGCCCAAGAGCTCCACCCCTTCGGTGGGCTTGAAAGGGTCCAGCTTGATGGTCTTGAGGATGGTGGGTGCCACGTCCATGACCCGCACCTGCTGGGGCACGCGCTTGACGTGGGGCTTGAGCGGCGGGTAGCGCAAAATCAGAGGCACCTGGATGCTCTCGTCGTAGAGCCCGTGGTGATGGAAGAAGATCTCGTGCTCGCCGAGCTGCTCTCCGTGGTCCCCCACCACGATGATCAGGGTGCGCTGCGCGGAGTCGGTGCGGTCTAGCAGCTCCATGAGCTGCCCCACCAGAGCGTCGACCTGCTCGACCTCCAAGGCGTAGATGCGCTGAAGCTCCGCGATCTCTTCTTCGGTGAAGCTGTGGTGCGGGTCCGAGAGCAGCGCGCGGTGGTCCACCAGGGCATCTGGGCTCTCGTACGGCGCGTGGGGCTCAAAGAGGTGCACCCAGGCGAACCAAGGTCGGGTCCCTCGGTCTTCGATCCAGGTGCTGGCGTGATCCACCGTCTGCTGTCCAGAGCGCTCCAAGAGCCAAGGCACCAGATGGGGCTGACCCGAGGCCATCACGCCGCGCAGGGCGTACTGCACAAAGAGGATGCGTGACCAGCCGCGCAGGCCCGGCACAAAGTCGTCGTCGTAGACCTGGAAGCCTTGGTTCAAGCCGCTGCGGGTGTTCACCGCAAAGCTGCTCAGGAAGGCGCCCGTGGCGTAGCCCTCCTCCTCCAAGCGCTCCGCCACCGTGATGTAGCCGCGGTCCAGAGGGTCAGCGTTGCTGAGCACCCGATGCCGCAGTGGGTGCAGGCTGGTGAACATGCTGGCGTGACTGGGGCCGGTCTCCGGGAGCGGCGTCACGGCGTCCAAAAAGACCACGCCCTCCTCGCCCAAACGCTTGAGGTTCGGCGTGTTCGCCTTGGCGTTGTCGTAGGCGGAGATGTGGTCACGACGGGTGGTGTCCAGAGTCACGAGGAGGACGTTGGGGTCCCCTTCCAGGGCCCGCGCGCTGCCGTAGTTCTGATTGGCGCCCGCAGCGCCGGCTGCGACACCGATCAGGCTGCCCAAGAGCAAGGCAAAGCCGGTCCAGCCCAGCTTGCTCTCGCCTCCCAGCTCCTCGCGTCGGCCCCAATAGCCCGCGTTGAACCAGACCACGCCAGCGACACCGATGGGGCAAGCCGCCATGGCCAAGGCGCTGGGAATGCGCTCCATTCCGACCAGGTTTCCGGCCGCGTGCCAGAGGTAGAAGCCGCTCAGGAAAAAGGCCACGCCGGCGCAAGCGGCCGAGATGAACACCGAGTCCCGCCAGTTCTTGCCGACAAGCTGGAGCACAATGCCCACCGGCAGCGCCACACACATGGCGACGATGGCGCCGCTCAGAGTGCAGCCCAAGGACAGCAGGGCCCCCTCGGCCACGCTCAGGGACAGGCTCAGAGTGGAGACGATCTCCACCATCTCAAAGGCGCCCGCCAACCAGCCCAAACCGAAGGAGAGTTGAATGGCCCGCAACCAGCGACGGGATGGGGCGCGGAGCAGCTCCACTCAGTCTTCCACGTAGCCCAAGGCGCGCAGGGCCTCGAGGGTCTGGGCGTCCATCTCTGGGCCCTTGAGGATGACCTCTTTCCCGTCCAGCACCGAGTCCATGCGCTCCGCGAGCAGGTCCACGTCTTCAGGCCGCTCGGGGGCGAAGTCCTTGGACTCATCGGGGTCCTGCATCAGGTCGTAGAGACGCTCGCCGCGGTCCTGACCCATGCGGATGTACTTGGCCTCGGGGGTGCGAAGGGACAGGTCCACCGGAGGCTCCTCTACAAAGCGGGCCCCAATGGTACTGGAGAGTACTGGCCGGTCCGAGCAGACCGTGCCCTGCAGCCACTCCGTGAAGGGCGCACCGTCCGATTCGTAGGTGGGCAACACGGCGAGCTGGCGGATGGTCGGGATCACATCGATGGTGGACAGCTGACAGGGAACGACGGTTCCAGGCTCTACACCTGGCCCGCGAAGAATCAGCGGCACCCGCAGCGAGGGGTCGAAGAGATCGTCGCCGTGGTCGAAGAGCACGCCGTGCTCCGTCAGGGACTCGCCATGGTCTGCGGTCATCACCACCAGGGTGTTGTCCAGCAGCTCATGAACCTCCAGCCAGGAGACCAGCTCGCCAGTGAGTTGGTCGGTGTAGGCCAGCTCATCGTCGTAGGCCTGGGTCAGCCAGTCCGTGGAAGTGATGGCCTTGTGGGGCGGCGGCCAGTAGCCGGGCAGCTCCAAGGGCTCTCCATCGGTGGGCGCCGAGGCGAGATCACTGACCTCGTATGGGGCGTGGGGGTCAAAGAAGTGGACCCACAGAAACCAGCGACCGCGCTCGTGTTGCTTGAGGAAGCGCAGGGATCGGTCGACCGCCGAGTCCCCTTTGCGCTCCCGAAGCGTGTTCGCCGGCAGGAAGATCTCGTCGACCAGCTTGATGAGGGTCAGGCGGTGCATGCCCGGCACATCGCCAAAGTCATCGTCGTAGACGTCCCAGCCCTCGGACCAGCCATAGCGGCCATGGAGGGGAAATCCGGAGACCACAGCGCCGGTGCGCACGTCCATTTGTTGGAAGGACCACTGCACCATCGCGGGCTGCTCGCCCAGCTTGGTGCCGTTGGAGAGGATGCCGGTGGTGGTGGTTCGATTCCCCGTGAGCAGGGCCAAGTGCGATGGCTCGGTCAGGGGGGCCGGGGCGATGGCTTGCTCAAAGCGCGCGCCTTCGTCTGCCAGTCGTTGGAGGACGGGGGTCTTGGCCGGACCGCCATAGGGCTGCAGTCGATCGGGCCGGGTGGTGTCCCAGGTGATCAACAGGACGTTTGGCCCATCCGAGGTCTGGCTGGGCCCAGCGGGCAAGCCCCGGACAAAGCCACCCCAGAAGCAGAGCAATCCAACCACACCCGCCCACCGCACCCGCGGCGCGATGTGCTTGTTGAAGGTCACCCCGACCAGCATGCCCATGCAGAAGAGCGCGCCCAAACCAATGAGCAGAATGGGGCTGCGAAGCGACTCGTTGAGCACCACCGCAAAGCGGTAGTAGAGCGCGGTGTGGAGCCCCAGAAGCGAGCCCACGATGAAGCCGATCTTGCGCTTGCCCAGGTAAGGAATCTTGGTGGTCAGCGAGGCCACACAGGCCGCGAGCAAGGCCACACCCAGGTTGGTGCCCATGGCCATGGAGCAGAAGGAGAGCTGGTCAAAGAAGCCCAGCCCCAGGCGCGGCTCCGTACGAACCAGAAACTCAACGGTTCCAGCGCTCAACCCCAGCCACGTGGCGGCATTGAGCAGTTCAACAAAGGAGAGATCTTGGGCAGGGGCGGTCTTCACCGCCGCCCTCTAACCAACCGGCGCGCAATCGCTGGGTGCAAAGCACGTGCATGCAGGCACCAGGGGCCCGTCACAAGCCCCTCTCAGTTGGGAAGCAGCATGTAGGGGCTGTGTACCGAGACGAAGTGGCCCTCCCCTTCCGGGAGAGGCTCGACGCTGACCCAGTAGGCCCCCACCTTGCGAAGCTCGGCCCCCTCCAGCATCCACCCGGCTCCCTGGGCGGTCGCTTTGGTGGCGCCCGCCTTGGCCCGCTCTTGCAGGTAGCCATCGAGCTCAGCGCCAACGGAGAGAAGCTCGCTCTCCTTGTTCAGCACCTTCGCGACGCTCTGCGCGGTGAGCGCCAGCTGCCCCTCCTCTTTGGGGTTGCTCCCCAACAGCCCAGTGAGCGCACCGCCATCGGCGCTCAGGGTCAACACCGAGAGCGGCATCTCCTTTGGGTCCAGCTCGATCTCTTTGGCCCCCGCGGCGGCCGCCACGCTCAGACCGATGAAGCCCTGGGGCGCAGCGGGCAGTGGGCTCTCCTCAAGGGCGCTCCAGCCCTCCAAGGCCGCACACCACTCCGTCTTCTCTTTGCAGGCGGCGCGTCGCACCACGGCCACCGAGCTGGCCACCGCATCCCTGCTGCCATCTTCGCGGCTGACCTGACCGTTGAGGCCGTACTCCAGATCGTCTGCGACATGGCAGGGCGTGCTGCGCAGCAAAAAGACTTGCTGACCCGAGGTGATGGAGTCCGGCAGGGCCGCGTCGCTCACGTAGTGGTCCTTGGGCATCGCAAAGGGCGCGCTGCGCTGCATGCGGCCTTGGATCTTCGGGACCTTCTGGTCGCCGCCGCCGTAGTTGGACAGGGAGACGTTCAGGGAGATGAAGCACTGATTGGGCACCAGGGGAACGACGATGCGGTCGAAGGGCTCCAGAGTCACGCTCACCTGAGCCCCGTCCCGCACGGCGATGCTGTGGGTGCCAGGGCCCAGCCCTAAGGCAACCGGGTCGCCCAGGCGCTTGTCCTCGTCCCCGTTGATCGAGACCGCCAGTGGCTCACCGGCGGTCATCAAGTAGACGCGCGTGCCATCTTTGGTCTGGGCCTCCATCATGCCGCAGCCAAGGAGAGAGGGCAGAAGCAGTGCAAGGAGCATGAGGAGATCCAGGTTGAAGGCCAGCCTCGTCACGTGACGGGAGGGCCCTGTCAAGCCGCGCAGCCCCTGCACCAGACCGGGCCCAAGCTGGACGATGGGCCCCTTGCGACATACCTCCGCGCGCAATGCCCACAGGAGCCCGGATGTCCGAGCTGACCACCCAGGCCGAGCGCCGACGCACATTCGCCATCATCTCTCACCCAGATGCAGGCAAGACCACCCTGACCGAGAAGCTGCTTCTCTATGGTGGAGCGATCCACTTGGCAGGCTCCGTCAAGTCGCGAAAGGCCAGTCGCCACGCCGTCTCTGACTGGATGGAGATGGAGAAGACCCGCGGGATCTCGATCACCTCCTCGGTGCTCCAGTTTGAGCACCTGGGCCGGGCCGTGAACCTGCTGGACACCCCCGGTCACGCCGACTTTAGTGAGGACACCTACCGAACCCTCTCGGCCGTGGACTCGGCGGTCATGCTCATCGACCACGCCAAGGGCGTCGAGGGACGAACGCTCAAGCTCTTCGAAGTCTGCCGACTGCGCGGACTGCCCATCTTGACCTTCATGAACAAGCTGGACCGCGAGGGCCTGGACCCTCTGGGCCTGATGGACGAGATCGGCGAGAAGCTCGGCGGTCTACGCTGCTTCCCCATCAACTGGCCCATCGGAATGGGACGCGACTTCAAGGGCGTTGTCGACGTGCGCACCCGCGAGGTCTTCCTCTTCTCGAACTCCAAGCATGGCCAAGAGCGCGGGGTGGAGGAGCGCATCTCATTCGAGGAGGCCCGGGAGCGCCTGGGCAGCTTGATGGACGACATCGAAGAAGAGCTGGATCTGCTGGAGATGGCCGGCGACGGTTGGGATCAGCAGGCCTTCTTGGATGGAAAGCTCAGCCCAGTGTTCTGGGGCTCGGCCATGACCAACTTCGGTGTGGCGCCCTTCCTGGACTTCTTGGTGGAGAGCGCCCCTGGCCCTGCTCCCCGGGAGACCCGCGAAGACGAGACCATCACCCCGGACAGCCCACAGTTCACCGGCTTTATCTTCAAGATCCAAGCGAACATGAACCCTCGCCACCGAGATCGCATCGCCTTCATGCGTGTGGTCAGCGGCCAGTTCGAGCGTGGCATGGACGTGAAGATCGGGCGTTCGGCCGAGGCGCTGCGCCTCAGCAAGCCCCACAGCTTCATGGCCCAAGAGCGCAGCATTGTGGAGGAGGCTTGGCCTGGCGACATCGTCGGCCTCTACGACCCAGGAAAGCTGCGCATCGGCGACACCCTCTCGGGCGGCGAAGCCATTCAATACAAGGGCATCCCCCGCTTCGCTCCGGAGCACTTCGCCCGTCTGCGTCTCAAGGATCCACTGCGTCGCAAGCAGCTCGCCTCTGGTCTGGACCAGCTCTCCAAAGAGGGCGCCATTCAGCTCTTCTTCCGTCCGGAGTTTGGACAGCAGGACCCTTACTTGGGCGCAGTCGGCATGCTCCAGTACGAGGTGCTCATCGAGCGTCTCAAGAACGAGTACCGAGTCGAGGCCATCCTGGAGATGACCAACTTCCGCTTGGCCCGCTGGATCGGCGGAGACGAGAAGGGCCTGGAGTGGATGAAGTCCCGACGCGACTACCCCATCGTGCACGACCGCACTGGACAGCCAGTGGTGCTCGCCGAGAGCCCTTGGCCGCTGCAGTACGCGCTGCGTGAGAACCCCGGAATGGAGCTCTTCGACGTCGAGCCGCTCTGATTCTGTCGTCCCAGTGATGGGCACCGAATACCTTGTGATGCTCTTGTGACCTTGGGGGCGGAGGGGGCCGTTTAGCCTGAAGGGGAACCTCACCGGAGCCCCAAATGCCCACCAATTCCTTCACCCGCCGTGGCCTCCTAATCTCCGCGCTGACCGGCGCTGCAGTGCTGACGCTCCGGCCCACGCTGAGCTTCGCAGCCGCTGACCCACTTCTGACCCTGAAGGTGCGCGGCGGCCCAAGCATCCGAATTCTGCGCTTCGACGGCAACAAGGGAGTCGCCAAGATCCCCGTGAACGGCGTCCAGAAGACCGTGCGCTTTGCGGTCTCGGGCAAGCTCCAGGCGGCCCAAGCGGAGCTCAAGAAGAGCGGCGTGCTGTCCCTTGTCATCAAGGGCGCAACCAAGCTGAGCTTCACCCTGCCCGCTGGCCAGCGCAGGGGCACCTTGGTCCAGGGCGAGGAGAGCCAGGACTGCGACCTGGTCTCGGATGGTGGGGTCATCAGCGGGCCGGTGCTCATCGCCGCTGGAATGCTGCTCTTGACGACGGTCGCACTCATCCTCGGCAGCAAGGCTTTGGACGGCGGAGGAAAGATGTCGGTGTCCGGGTACACCTCCACTGAGGGTCACGGCGTGACCGTTAGCGTCGATGGTGGCGCAAGCGGTGGCGGCGACAACGAAGACGATGACGAGGGCGAGGAGGGCAATGACGGTGGAAGCACAGAAGAGGGGGGTGGCCCAGGCCCAAGCATCCCAGGCCAGTGAATGCCGTGGCCGAAGGCAGCCCACCAGCCTGTACAATGCCCTCATGCTCTCCCTACTCCTCTCCTGCACCGGCGCCGCCGTCCTGCCCACAGTCGAGCAGGACCCAGTTGAGTCCTGTGTCCTGGTCTCCGACCTGGAGGAGCCTACGTGGCTCGAAGAGGGAGAGCGCCTGCGCTTCACCTTGGCTTGCTCGGACCGAGTGCCCGAAGCGCTCATCGAGATCTTGCCCATCTCTCTGCCCGGCGAGGCCGAGTTTGACCGCGAGAGCTTAGAGGTCTCCTGGACCCCTGGGGAGGACGATGCAGGAGCCGCCGAGTTCCTCTTCTCCCTTCGCGTGCCGGGACAAGAGATTCCAAGCTCCTACGGCTTTGACGCCTATGTGATGGCGGACGAAGACAGCAGCCCAGATCCGGAGCGCTACACCCAAGAGTGGGGCCTGCCTGTGTTCCACCTCTCCGTCTTCGGGGAGCTGACGCAGACCGACAAAGACGCCCAAGTCACCTTCGATGGCGTGGAGTACCCAGCCGAAGCCAAGATTCGCGGTGCCTCGTCAGCCGCCTATCCAAAGCCCAGCTACACCATCGAGTTTCCCGAAGAAGAGCTCAACACCAAAGAGCAGTGGGGCAAGAAGCGCAACCACCTGATTCTGCTGAGCACCTTCGACGACAACAGCTATGTGCGACAGAAGCTGATCTATGACCAGTGGGCTGCGATGGCCGAGTACTGGGGAGAGAGCCGACTCACGCCACGCACCTTCTTCTGCGTGCTCTACATCAACGGCGACTACCAGGGCCTCTACGTGGCCTTGGACCGTCCAGATGATGAGTTCATTCGGCACATGGGCATGGACGATTCCGGAAACCTCTTCAAGGCCGTCAACCACGACGCCAGCTTCTACAGCGTCGACTACTACGGCAACCCAAAGGGTGATTTGGCGGCGGGCTACGACAAGAAGGAAGGCCTGCCCGAGGACGACTACGATGACCTGAGGGAGCTGGTCTCCTTCACGGCCTCCTCGAACGCCAATCAGCTCAGCAACACCTTCGAGGAGTGGGGGCCCCAGGGCGAGTTCATGGACTGGTTTCTGCTCGTCTACTACAGTCTCTCCGAGGACTCCGCAGGCAAGAACTCCTACCTGTACCACAACCCCGAAAGCGACCGTTGGCGCTACATTCCCTGGGACTTCAACCACGCCTGGGGACAGAACTGGTACACCTTGCGTACCGACCCATCCAGCCTGAACACCTTCCAGTCCAGGAACCGCATCTTCTGGGCCTTTCAGAGCAGCGCTGCCGCCTCCGAGACCCTCTGGGAGCGCTACGCTCAGATGCGGGCCGACGGTCCCCTGCACCCCGATTGGATCAAGGGCCAGCTCGACGACTACTACGCTCTGATTCAACCCGCTGCCGAGAAGGACTGGGATCACTGGGGCCGGGAATATGAGACCTATGGCTACTGGGCAAATGCCCGCTCAGGGACCTGGCAGGACTACGAGGGCGAGAAGGACTACCTCTACGACTGGGTGGAGGAGCGCGCTGAGGTGATGGACCGAGAGCACGGCGACTGACGGCAGCCTTTTTCGAGAAAAAGCGAACACTCTGCCTCTTTGCGGCAACTCAGGGATGAACTCAAGAAGAGGAGCCCAAATGCGTCGCCTTCCATTGCTCACCATCCTCGCGGTCCCGAACCTGGCCTTCGCCGAAGCGCTCTGCACAGACTCCGTGGCTCTGCGCCAGAGCGACCGAGAGATGCTTGAGGCCCTCGAGGAGCTGGACCTCTCGACCACGACCGAGTTGGACTGCTCACCGCTGGTGGTAAGCGTCCAGTCCATCGAGACCGGCGTAGCCGTCAGCGTGACCCTGCCCTGGGGCGAGACGGAGTCCAGGACCTTGCCTTCTCACCGGGCGGCTGCCATTTGGGTTGACTCCTGGCTGGCCGGTGAGCGTTTGGGTGAGCTGATGGCGCCTGCAAGCGGCTCGAGCGTCCTGCTCTACAGCACCTTTGAGGATTGGCAGGCTGGCCGCAGCACAGGCCAGACCGAGGCCGCCGTCATCCAGAGCGCCTCCAACACGATGTGGCGTGTACAGGATGGGCTGCAGGAGTTCTACACCCTGGACCTGTCCATCTCTCAGGCCAAAGAGCATGGCCAGGTCTATGCCTTTCAGTTGGGCTCCCAGGTCTATCTGAACACCTCGAGCCCCCGCCCCAACCGATTGGCCAGCTACAGCCCAGTCATCTTGGTGGGCGCGTACGGCGTACTGCAAGACGAGGTCTGCGTGTGGGTGCCCCAGACCCAAGTCATGCCCGGTCACATGACCTGCGATGGCTTTGTCCGCCTGGTCGATCTGCGCACAGGCGAGACCGAGTCCGTGAGCAAGCTCAAGTTGAAGCGATGGCTGGAACAGGACCCCGAGCTGCGCGAGGCGTGGTCGAGTGAACGTCGGCGGAACGACGGAACCGTGCACCGCTACTTGGTCGAGCTGCTCAGCCGACAGCCTGACGTGGTGCTAGATTAGCAGCGTGTCGCAGCTTCTCCGCCAGGAAAAATGTGTCTGAGTCCAGGCCAGCCCTGCGCCTCGTGGAGGAGCAGCCCTCGGACCCGGAGCTCTTGGCCCTCTGCGCCCAGGGAGACGAGGCCGCGGCGACCGCCTTTGTGCTTCGGCACCAAGCTCTGGTTCACCGCTTCCTCTCCCGCATGTTGGGCGCCTCGGACCCGAGCGTAGAGGACCTGGCACAGAAGACCTTCTTGGCTGCCCTGCGCTCGGCCCAAAGCTACGCAGGTCGTTCCCAAGCCAGAACCTGGCTGCTTGGCATCGCCAACAACCAGGCGAAGATGGAGATTCGAGGCCAGATCCGCCGGAGAAAGGCGATGCAGGTCTTGGCCACTTTGCGTCTCATTGAAGCGACAAGCCAAGGCCCAGAGGTAGAAGCCAAGAGCGCCGGACTCAGAATTCAGGCCGCCCTCTTGACCCTGTCCCCAGACCGGCGGGCTGCCTTCGTCTTGTGCGAAGTCGAGGGCATGACGGCCCTGGAAGCAAGCACCGTTCTCAACGCCCCTCAGGGCACCATTCGTCGCTGGAGGGCAGAGGCCCGCACAGCTCTGCAGCCAAAACTGCGCGACTTGATCGACCTTGGAGACGGCGCATGAGCGACAAACGCCCCCCTCTTGAACAGCTGCCGACGCGCGAACTCAACGCACAGCAAGCCCAAGAATTCGCCCACAGCGTCGTAGACGACTGGAAGGGCGAAGCCCGCTCCGTGTGGCCCCGAGCGGCAGTGCTTGTCCTCGCCGCGGCAGGCTTGGTGTTGGGCCTGGGCTTGGCGCTCTGGAACACTCCCCCAGAGAGCCCAATCGGGCCCAGTCCGAGTCCCATCGCGTACTCCCCCCAGACACCGACCCAGGCCGATGACCGGATCACGGCCTCCCAAGGCGCCATCTTCGAAGTCTCCGGTGAGAGGGCTCAGCGCATGGTGACCCTGAGTGAGGGCAGCGTGTTCTGCGTGGTCGACGAGCGCGCGCCCGGCGAGGTCTTCCAGGTCGCCGTCGGGGAAGCCTTGGTCGAGGTCACCGGAACCCGGTTCGGCGTCATGGCCCTGGACGGGGACTTGGCGTCCCTTTGGGTGGAAGAAGGGAGTGTGTCCCTCACCTTGGAGGGCGGGAAACAGCTCGCCCTGCTCGCAGGGGAGAGCTGGCCACTGGAGACACCTCAAGCCACAAACGAACCCCGTCCACAAGCGCCCGCTCCGGAGCTCCCGCCTGTCTCTTATACACATCTCCGAGCCCAC